>CAZYBF010000148.1:0-2501 GCA_964645525.1 uncultured Beijerinckia sp. | reverse complement strand
TGATTTTTTGAATGGACCCTGAACATGGCCGACAGCATTCACCGCACCGACACCATCGATGGTCGTGGGTATCCGCTTTGCTTCAAAACCCACGCCGGTACAAGCCGGCCCCATGCGCTGCGATGTGGCGACGCCCAAGACCTGTATGTCACCCAGGCCCGTGCCATGGGGGGGCATCAGAAAGAGGCGGTGGTGACCGAGGGGGGGCAGGGGTCCAGTTGGCGCATGGTCAGTGACGAGGGCCCGGCCCTCAAGGGCACCGACTTGGCCCCCTTCCCGCTGGGCTATATGTCGGCCGCGCTGCAAGCCGACCTGTTGCAACGCATCGCCCAATTGGCCCCCGGCCTGGGCATTGAGTGCCAAGGCCTGTCCTGCGGACTGGAAAACGATTACAGGTTCGAGGGTTCGTTCTTTAAAGGCACCGGGGTCGGGCACGCTTTCCCCCCCCGCGTGCAGGTTCAGCTGCAAAGCGCTGCCCCCGCCCAACGGGTGCAGCAACTGGTGCGACAGGCCTTGGCGGCTTCACCGCTGTGGGCGGCCTGGACCACGCCTTTGCACAACACCTTTGCCCTGTATGCCAATGGCCGCCGGGTGACCCTGCGTGACTTGGCGCCCAGCCCAGTCACGGCCGATGACCCGTTCAAAGCCTGGTCGCAAGCGCCCACCCCTCTCAACCCCGCCGATGGGCCGAACGACATCGTCAGCAAAGCGCAGCCCGTGGCGGTCAAGAACCCCACACCGCCTTCTGGCTGGGACGCTGGCCGGGTGGATATTCCGATCCATGGCCGCTGTGAATCGGCCCACGGCATCGGACGCAGCGTGACCTGGGCCAACCGCCTGGGGGGATCGGCCTTTGCGATCACCAGCGACGACCGCCCCACGGGTGAGCAGGCCCCCAGCGCCTTGGCGCATGCCTTTGCCGGCATCGCCTTTTGCTTCATGACGCAACTGTTGCGCTATGTCGAGCACCACCACATGAAGGTCCGGGCCTTGCGCCTGGTGCAACTCAGCCCCTGTCGGATCGCATCGGGGGTGGCCGTGGCCCAGCCGCTGGACACCCATGTGTTTGTCCACACCGAGGAAAGCGACGAGGTGATGGAGCGCCTGGTGCAGATGTCGGCGCGAACCTGTTACTTGCACGCGGCATTGGGCGCGACTTTGAGGCCAGATGTGACGCTGCTGGTGAACGGACACGCGGTGGGGCTTTGAGTCCTTACAACCGGATGGAGACCCATGAGATGAAGATCAAAGCGGTGGTGTTTGACGCCTACGGCACCTTGTTTGATGTCTATTCCATCCAGGCTCTGGCGGATGTGCTTTTCCCGGGCAAAGGGGCCGAGATTGCATGGCGGTGGCGCGACAAACAAATCGAATACACGCGCGTGATCACGCAGTCAGACCCAGACCCAGTCGCCGGAAGCCGATACTTTCGACCGTTTTGGGAGTTGACTCGCCTGTCGCTGGAGTACACGCTGGATCGACTGAAGCTGGATCGTCAATCGGGGCAAGTGGATCGTTTGATGGCGCAATACGCGCACCTGAGCCCATTTCCTGAAAACTTGGACGTACTGGAAAAAATCAAAGCCCAAGGGCGGATCACGGCCATTCTCTCCAACGGCAGCACCGACATGCTGGCCAGCGCAGTCAGTGGCGCGGGCATGGAGAGTGTTTTGGACCATGTCATCTCGGTGGACTCGATTCGCCTGTTCAAGACAGCGCCGGAAACCTACGCCCTGGTGCAAAAAACCATCCCCGTTTCCCCAGAGGAAGTGCTGTTCGTGTCGAGCAATGCCTGGGATGCCTTGGGGGCCACCTGGTTTGGCTTCAAGACGCATTGGGTCAATCGACAAGAATTGCCGTTTGAAGCCCTGACACCGCGCCCCGATTTTTCAGGCGCAGATCTGAGCTCGGTCTTGGTCTCTTTGGACCGGTGTGAGGGGGCTGGCTGAGGCGTTCATGACGCCAGCCCTGCGCGGATGCGAGGGCCATGCTGGTCTGCCCAGGTGCGATAATCGAAGCAGTCATCAAGCGTTTGCCCGATGGGGCTTTTGGTCTTGACTTGGTTTCACGGCCCACACTTACCGGGCCCTTTTCAGCGACGAGAGAGCACCTTGCCTTTACCCTCCCCCACCCCCCGACAGCTGGCGCACACCCGTCAAGTCAGCTACACCGGCCATCGGCGCGAAGACGGTTTGTGGGACATTGAAGCGACCTTGCTCGACACCAAGCCGATTCCATTCAGTGTTCCCGGTGAGCGCAGTTGGTCGCCCAACGAACCGATCCACCAGATGTCGATCCGACTGACGGTCGATGCCCAACTGGTGGTCCAAGCGGTTCAAGCGGCGATGGACGACATTCCGCACGACGACTGTCCCCGCGCCTTGCCCCCCATGGACACCTTGGTGGGGGCGCGACTCAGCGCCGGCTGGCGGCGCACCATCGAAGAAAAACTGGGAGGCACGACGGGCTGCGCCCATGTGCGCGAGTTGTTGTTCAACATG
>CAZYBF010000147.1:0-2543 GCA_964645525.1 uncultured Beijerinckia sp. | reverse complement strand
GCCCGCAAGCGCCCTCGCCCGCCCCCGCCAACGCCGGCGCGTCCCAGCGCGGGGCCGCGCTCGACCTGCGCGGCGTCGGCGCGCCTCCGATCGGCGGCCCCGACCCGACCCTGCCCGATCCCGCGGGCGCCGGCCTGCGCGGATCCGAACTCACCGCCATGCACGCAGCCGCGCGGCTTGCCCGGTTGAGCGACTCGATCGCGCGCACGGAGGCCGTGCAGACCCGCGCCCTTGCCGGCGTCGGCGCGCTCGCCCGCGCCGAGGCCGCGCGCCTGCGCCTCGCCTTCGCGGAGCTGGGCGTGCATGCGGAACGCTTTCTCTCCGCTGAGGAGCGGCGGGCGCGGGCGCGTGACAAAGGCGCGGGCGGGCCCTTCGTGCCTTTCCGGGTCAATCCCGACGGCTCGCCCTTTGAGCGCGAAGTCGCGCGCATGCAGGACGAAGTGCGGCAGGCGGATCGTCTGCGCCGCGCGTTGGGCGACGCGCCGCTGGGTCGGCCCCTGCCCGCCCATGCGGACATCACATCGTCATTCGGCCTGCGCACGGATCCCTTCCTCGGCCGACCGGCCCATCATTCAGGCGTTGATTTCCGCGACGTCCATGGCGCGCCGGTGCGCGCGACCGGCGCCGGCCGCGTCTCCCACGCCGGTCCCTCGGGCGGCTATGGCAATCTGGTCGAGATCGACCACGGCGCAGGCCTGACGACGCGCTACGCGCATCTCTCCGCCATCGACGTGGCTGAAGGCCAGATCGTGCCCGCGGGCGCCGTCGTGGGCCGCCTGGGCTCCACCGGCCGCTCCACCGGGCCGCACCTGCATTACGAAGTGCGCATCGACGACGAGCCGGTCGATCCGATGCGCTTCCTGCGCGCCGGACAGAGAATGTTCGCCCGAGGCTAAGGCGCGCGCATTGCAAAGCCTCGCCGGCAGGGTCTAGGAAGGCGCAGCGCCCAGATACGGCGGAGCCCTGACATGCCGACCGACCCCGCCGCGGACGCCGCGCCGCCCGCTTCCGCCCTCTCCCGCCTCTTGCTCAATCCCTGGCTGATGCTGGCGCTCGCCGGCCTGTTCTGGAGCGGCAACCATATCGCCGGGCGCGCGGGCGCGGGCCATGTGCCGCCGATGAGCCTCGGCTCCCTGCGCTGGCTTCTGGGGGCTGCGATCATGTGGCCCTTCGTCTCCGCCCATGTGCGCCGCGACTGGCCGGTTCTGCGCGCGGGCTGGCGGCGCGTGCTCGCGCTGAGCCTTCTCGGCGGCGCGTTGTTCTCAAGCGTGCAATATGTCGCGCTCCAGCACACAAGCGCGCTCAACGCCTCGATCTTCAACTCCTTCGCGCCGGCGATCATCGTCGCCATCGCCGCCATCGCCTTTCGCGAGCGTCTGCGCGCGCTCAACCTGTTCGGCGTGGCGGTCTCCTTCGCCGGCGTGCTCGCCATCGTCAGCCGCGGCGACCTCGACGTGTTCCGCAGCCTCGCCTTCAATTTCGGCGACGTGCTTTTGCTGCTGAACATGGTCGTGTGGGCGATCTACAGCGTGTTCCTGCGCCTGCGCCCGCCGGTGCATCCGCTCACCTTCACCTTCTGCCTCGCGCTCATCGCAGGCGTCGCGCTCTCGCCCTTCTGGGCGCTGGAGCATGCGCGCGGCTTCGTCTTCCAGCCGACCGCCCTCACCCTTGCCGTGCTCGCCTATGTGACGATCTTCCCCGGCCTGCTCGCCTATATCTGCTGGAACCGCGGCATGGAGGCGGTGGGCGCCTCGCGCGGGGGCGTGTTCCTGCATCTGATCCCCGTCTATGGCGCCGTGCTCGCGACGCTCTTGCTCGGCGAGACGCTCACAGGCTTCCATGTGTTCGGATGCGCGCTGATTCTCGGCGGCGTCTGGTTCGCGTCGCGCAAGTAGCCGGGCGATCCGTCAGCATGGAGAGGCGCAAGCATGGAGTTGCGTGAGTGTCGATGATGAACCGCCTGCGGGAGGCCGCGCGCCGGCTGAAACGCGAGATCGTCGCCCTCGCCATCGCCGCCCGCGACCCGCGCACGCCGCTTTACGCCAAGGCGTTCGCGCTGTTCGTCGTGGCCTATGCGCTGAGCCCGGTGGACCTCATCCCTGATTTCATCCCCGTGCTCGGCCTGCTCGACGACGTGATCCTCGTGCCGCTGGGCATTTGGGTCGCGCTGCGTCTCATACCGGCGGACCTGATGCAGGACGCGCGCGCGAAGGCCGAGGCTGCGGAACGGCTGCCGAAGAACAAATGGGCCGGCGCTGTGATCGTCGCGATCTGGATCGGCGCGCTGGCGCTGGCGGCATGGGGCCTCGCCGACGCGCTGCGGGGCGAAGCGAGCTAGTCCACGTCCTCGACCTGGCCCGGCCCGCCGCCATAGACGCGCTGGGCGAGAGAGGCCTGCATGAATTCGTCGAGATCGCCGTCGAGCACGTCGGAAGGCGTGCCGGACGTGTAGCCCGTGCGCAGATCTTTCACCATCTGATAGGGCTGCAGCACGTAGGAGCGGATCTGGTGGCCCCAGCCGATGTCGGTCTTCTTGGCGTTGG
>CAZYBF010000146.1:0-2586 GCA_964645525.1 uncultured Beijerinckia sp. | reverse complement strand
CTTCTTGACGATCTTGGAGCCGGTGACGAGGGAGGCGACCTTCTCCTCCTCCTTCACCTTCCAGTCGATATAGGCCTCGATGTCGGGATGATCGACGTCGACCACCACCATCTTCGCCGCGCGGCGCGTGGTGCCGCCCGACTTGATCGCGCCCGCCGCGCGGTCGCCGATCTTCAGGAAGGACATGAGGCCAGACGACTTGCCGCCGCCCGACAGGCGCTCGTTCTCGCCGCGCAGGCGCGAGAAGTTCGAGCCCGTGCCCGAGCCGTATTTGAACAGGCGCGCCTCGCGCACCCACAGGTCCATGATGCCGCCCTCGTTCACGAGGTCGTCGGCGACCGACTGGATGAAGCAGGCGTGCGGCTGGGGATGCTCATAGGACGACTTCGACTTCGTCAGCTTCCCCGTGAAGGGATCGACGTAGTAATGGCCCTGGCCGGGGCCGTCGATGCCATAGGCCCAGTGCAGGCCGGTGTTGAACCATTGCGGCGAATTGGGCGCGGCGATCTGGGCGGCCAGCATGTGGCGCATCTCGTCGAAGAAGGCCTGCGCGTCGTCCTCGGAATTGAAATACTTGCCCTTCCAGCCCCAATAGGTCCACGTGCCGGCGAGGCGGTCGAACACCTGCGTCGAGCTCATCTCGCTGCCGTAGCGCTGATCTTCGGGCAGTCCGGCGAGGGCGGCCTCGTCGGCGACCGAGCGCCACAGGAAGGAGGGAACGTCGTTCTCCTCGACCTTCTTCAGGCGCGCGGGAACGCCCGCCTTGCGGAAATATTTCTGCGCGATGACGTCGCAGGCGACCTGGCTCCAGCTCGCGGGCACGTCGATGCCCTCCAGCGAGAAGACCACCGAGCCGTCCGGATTGCGGATTTCGCTTTTGGCCTTGCGGAATTCGATGCCCGCATAAGGAGACTGACCCGCCTTCGTATATCGCCGTTCGATCCGCATCTCTTTTCCTCGGATAAGCGCGGACATGAGTCCGCGCGAGGCCGCCGACCCGGCCCCTGGGTTTTTCAAAGAAACTGTCACAACCGATCCGACGACGGACAGATTCGCCGCCCCCCGGCGGCGCGCGCGCCCTGGCCGCGCAAGTGGAGTCGCGTTCGTCAGATCGTGACGAAAATGTGCCCGCTCGGCGCAGGGGCGTCAAGATGTAGTGTTCGTCGCAGGGGCGCGCTCTAAATATCGTGTCTGCCTGTGGAGAACGGGGAGAGTTCTCAAGCCAGACAGGCAAGTGTCTGACGATGCGGCCCGTTCCCGCGGCTGCATGGCTGTCCGCACGCCGCGCGTCTGTGGTTAAATCCGACCAAAGGGGCGCCAGAAACCTTCGCTCACGCTGAAGCGTCGGCCTGGCCGGGCGACGCGGAGCCTGTTCCCTTCAATGGAAACCTTCATTCTGATCAGTCCCTTGCATTCTCGAATCGGCGCGCGGGCCGAGTCGCCGGCGCCGGCGCGCAGGGAAGGGGCGCCGAAGGCCGGTCGGGGCCGCCTTGTCGCCGGATCTGGCGGCGAAACTGCCGGCAAGTCTACTGGACAGCGCGCGCCGCGCTCGCCATAGTCCGCGCGACTCTGGCGGCTCCGGCCGCATGATTTCGACAGGATTCGCCGCCGATGAAATGGCTCCTCCAAATCTTCACCTGGTGGAACGGCCAGACCCTCAACACCCGGTTCCACACCTGGCGCTGCGGGGAGTTCGTCGGCAAGGACGAGTTCGGCAATTCCTATTACCGGACCAAGGGCGGCAAGATCGACCCGGCGCTGGGCTATGAGCGCCGCTGGGTCATCTATGCGGGCGAGAGCGAGGGCTCCATGACCCCGCCCGGCTGGTACGGCTGGCTGCGCCATTCGGCCGAACTGCCCCCCACCGCCGAGACCTATGTCGCGCGCGACTGGGAGAAGCCCCATCAGCCCAACCTGACGGGCACGACTGAGGCCTACCGGCCGCAGGGCTCGCTCCTGAAGGCGGGCGTGCGTCCGCCCGCCACGGGCGACTACAAGGCCTGGACCCCGGGCTCGTAAGCCCGGCCCGCGTTCCGCGTTTCCGCGCTCCTGAGTCATCTGCGCCGGGGCCTGCGCCCGGGGCGCGGACGTCGCGTTCTTGCGTTCCGATCCGTTCCGATCCGATCCGCCGCCTCGCGCGGCCTCTGGAGACCCCATGACCCGTCTTTCCGCCGCCCTTGCGGCCGCGCTTGCTATCGGCCTCGCCATCGCCCCGTCGCCTGTGGCCTTCGCGGCGCCGCCGGACGCCTTCGCCGCCGCCTGCATGGCGCGGGGCGGGCGCGAGGGCGCCTGCGCCTGCCAGTCGAAGCTCGCCCGCGCCGGGCTTGACGCCGGCGAGCGCAAGGCGGCGCTGGCGGGCCTTCGGGAAGGCTCCGCCGCCCTCAAGCGGGAGGTGGAGGCCATGGGCCCGGCGCGCGCCAAGGCCTTCGGCGAGAAGATGCACGCGCTCGGTCGGCGCGCGCAGGCGGAGTGCTGAGCGCCCCGCCATGATCTCGCCCCCATTGCGGCCGATAGGCGAGGGGGCGCGCGGCCGCGGGTTATGCTATCGCTTGCGCCCGAGGTTTTGATTCCGGCGCGTCGGGGACG
>CAZYBF010000145.1:0-2595 GCA_964645525.1 uncultured Beijerinckia sp. | reverse complement strand
TGCTCGACCTGCAGGCGCGTGTTCATCTCGAGGAAGTAGAAGCTCTTGTCCTGTCCCGCGACAAATTCCACCGTGCCGGCGGAATCGTAATTCACCGCCTTGGCGAGGGCGACGGCCTGTTCGCCCATCTTGCGGCGCGTCTCCTCGTCGAGGAGCGGCGAGGGCGCCTCTTCGATGACCTTCTGGTTGCGACGCTGGATCGAGCATTCGCGCTCGCCCAGATAGATCACGTTTCCGTGCTTGTCGCCCAGCACCTGAATCTCGATGTGGCGCGGATTGACGATGAACTTCTCCACGAACACGCGGTCGTCGCCGAAGGAGGATTGCGCCTCCGATTTCGCGCGCGCGAACCCATCGGCCACTTCCTCGCGGGTGTGGGCGATGCGCATGCCCTTGCCGCCGCCGCCGGCGGAGGCCTTGATCATCACCGGATAGCCGATCTCGTCGGCGATCTTCACGGCGTGGTCCGGGCTCTCGATCACGCCGAGGAATCCGGGCACGGTGGAGACCTTCGCGGCGGCGGCGAATTTCTTCGACTCGATCTTGTCGCCCATGGCGGCGATGGCGTGCGGATTGGGGCCGATGAAGACGATCCCCGCCGCCTTCAGCGCCTCCGCGAAGGCCTGCCGCTCGGACAGGAAGCCATAGCCCGGATGCACCGCCTGCGCGCCGGCGCGCTTGCAGGCGTCGATGATCTTGTCGATGACGAGATAGGATTCAGCGGCTGCGGCCGGGCCGATATGCACCGCCTCGTCGGCCATTTCGACGTGAAGCGCGTCCTTGTCCGCGTCGGAATAGACGGCGACGGTTTTCACGCCCATGCGCCGCGCGGTCTTGATGACGCGGCAGGCGATCTCCCCGCGATTGGCGATCAGGATCTTTTCGAACATATGCCCCGGCCCAAATGGAGACGGCCGCCGCGGCGGCCGTCGCTGGAGAGCCAGTCTTAGGAGGGGCCCGCCCTCCCGTCCATTCGCCTATCGGGCGAGCCGTTTGGGGCTTACGCGGCCTGCGCCATATGGCTGCGCAGGGCTTCCTTCACGCAGGGCCACTGGGCGGCGCGGGCGCGCACGGCGGCGGGCAGCCAGGCGGGGATGCGGTGGGCTTCCGCCAGCACGTTCACGAGCAGGGCGAAGCAGTTCAGCGTGCGGGCGCGGTCGGCCTGCGCCATCAGCCAGTCGGCCTCGGCGGGCTCGATCACGCCCGTGGGCCGGGCGTTCCAGACCACGAGGTCGGTGAGCGCGCTCACGAAGAAAGGGGTCCATTCCGCCGGCGTCTCGGCGCCGGCCTCAATGGCGAACAGGGCGCAGGCGTCGGCGCGGGTGAGGGGGCGCTCGGCGAGGGCGGCGCGCAGGGCGGCCACGTCGGCTGCGGTGATCTGCGCCTTGTCCGTCAGCGCCTGAAGCGCGGGCTGGGCGGTCTCGAGGGTGTTGGGCAGGGACATAACGCTCTCCATTCGTTCGTGGGGAGAGCATGGGGGGAGGCGCCTTACCGGAGTCTGAATCCGAAAAATGCTTGGATTCCACGGTTAAAGGGGTCGGAATCTGCACAGTTAAGGGCGTCCGAATCCCCTTGGTCAACGAGTCCCTAACGCAGGGGCAGCCAGACTGGCCGCCGCCTCACAGGGGCGCAGCGGCGGGCGGGGAGCCTCACAGCGGAATGTTGTCGTGTTTCTTCCAGGGGTTCTCCAGCTCCTTGTGGCGGAGCATGGCGAGCGCGCGGGCGATGCGGCGGCGCGTGGAGTGCGGCATGATCACCTCGTCCACATAGCCGCGTTCGGCGGCGACGAAGGGGGAGAGGAAGCGCTCCTCATATTCCTTCGTGCGGGCCTCGATCTTGTCCTTGTCGGCCATGTCGGCGCGGAAAATGATCTCGACGGCGCCCTTGGCGCCCATGACCGCGATCTGCGCGGTCGGCCATGCGTAATTGACGTCGCCGCGCAGATGTTTCGAGGCCATCACGTCATAGGCGCCGCCGAAGGCCTTGCGCGCGATCACGGTGACTTTCGGCACGGTCGCCTCCGCATAGGCGAACAGCAGTTTCGCGCCATGCTTGATGAGGCCGCCGTATTCCTGCGCCGTGCCCGGCAGGAAGCCCGGCCACGAAGGTGACGAGGGGAACGCCGAAGGCGTCGCAGAAGCGCACGAAGCGCGCGGCCTTGCGCGAGGCGTCGCTGTCGAGCACGCCGGCGAGCGCCATCGGCTGGTTGGCGACCACGCCCACGGTGCGCCCGTCGATGCGGGCGAAGCCGGTCACGATATTGCGCGCGTGGGCTTCCTGAATCTCGAAGAAATCCCCCTCGTCCACGACCTTCAGGATCAGCTCCTTCATGTCGTAGGGCTTGTTGGGATTGTCCGGGATCAGCGTGTCGAGGGACATGTCGAGCCGGTCGGTCGCGTCGAAGGCGGGCCATTCGGGCGGCTCGTCGCGGTTGGAGGCCGGCAGGAAGTCGATCAGCCGGCGCATCTGCAGCAGGGCCTCGACGTCATTGTCGTAGCCGCCGTCGGCGACGGAGGATTTCGTCGTGTGCACGGAGGCGCCGCCCAGCTCCTCGGCGGTGACGGTCTCGTTGGTGACGGTCTTCACCACGTCCGG
>CAZYBF010000144.1:0-2661 GCA_964645525.1 uncultured Beijerinckia sp. | reverse complement strand
ATGCGGATTGAAGAAGTTGGGCGCTTGATTTAGCTGATTTAATTAAGATTGTTTTTATCCGAAAGTATTTTGTATTCAAAAGAACTCCAAGTGAGGCTTTTTACCTTGTGAACGATCCTCTGTGAAATCAGCATTTGATCACAACACTTCGAACGCGTGTTCGCTGATTTTTTAAGTTACTCAGGGCCATTCTGTTCATGGTGGAATCATGAAAGGTGAGCTGGAGTTTACTGATAAAAGGTGAAATATTCTTTCGCGACAACAGGTGTGCACCTTTCACCGCTGAAAAGGTTTTAACAAACTGCATCAACCTTCTGCAGTTCTTTGCAGCAAAAAAAACGATGCGATCGGTTACGTTTTGCAATCCATAATCGGTTGCAGAGATGTATTCAATGTTGGGGAAAATGTTCCTCACTTGCGCTATAAGGTAACGCGAGAAATCTCTGCATTTCTCGATGCTCGTGTGGGGATGATTCGTTTCGACAAAGACTGCTGCCTTTGTTTTTAAAATTGCAGCAGAAGCTCGTGCGTCTATCTTTTGTAAGGTGTGAAAATTATGTACACTCATATGTGTACATGTATTTATTCAAGATGTGTTGTTTTTCTAAAGTTTAAAAACACTAATGTGTCTCCGCAACTTTTTCGTCCTGATTCAATGTTTCTCTCTGTAAGATTAATTATAAATAGAACGAAATACAGACATCCTACAGACATCCTTAAGAATCCTTTCCTTCTTATCTCTCTTCTCTCTCTTCCTTCTCTCTCTTATCCAAACTATCTTTGATTTTTTTTCACAAATAAAAAGATCAAAACAACTAACATTTCAATGTTTTTTAAGCAAAAACCATAATAATATATTGTTTAAAAAAAAGGATGAAAGAAAACATCTAGAGATGTGCATGATGTTTTTTTTATAGAGCATTACATTCGATTGAAACATTCATCGAAGAGTTGGGCTTAAACGAGCTTTCCTGAAATATTTTGTCTTTATGGGTATTGAGAATGCCGGAAATGCGATTGCTGAAACCTTTTAACTCACTTCGCTTATTTAGCTTTACTGTAAACCCATCGAACTGATATAAAACAATATTTTGTCTTTTTCGCCGAATCAGATCTTCAAAGATTGGAAGGAGAAGTTTAAATTCAAAGCTGTGTAAAATGAATGATAGAAAACTTCGAGCTTGTTCCGAGTTATTTGCCTTATAAGCTCGGCCAAAGGCGTCTAGGAAGGCTTTTTTTCTTATAGCTTCAAGAAACGAACGGATCTTCGATAATAGCTCAGATATAATTGCCGAGTTGAGTAACTTATCCGCTTCATTTTTTGCCCATTCGTTATTAATGGGCTTCGAAAAGGCCTTATTTTGATATTCTGAGTACTGAGCAATCAGAGACTTTCTCACAAACGGTTTCGCTTTACCGTAAACAATAGAATATACGGCTTCTTTAACGACGGGTTTAAGCTCGTGTATAATAATGTTGTCGTGTTGCGGTAAGAATATGTCCCATTTCTGATTGGGTGTTTGAAGATGTTCCTGAAGTTTTTTGCAGTCGAGCATACATGCTATTATGCTTAGATGTGCGCAGACCAGATCTACCTCTACAAATGTTTGAAAGAATATCTTCCGCACTTCTCGTTTGATGTTTGCAAAGGAGGAACTCGTGTAGAGACGACAGGTCCCTGTTTCCTCGAAGTTGTTATATAGTGGTTTGGGGGAGAGTTCAATTTGTCGGAACGTTATGAGTGCTGATGTCCGAGATTCCTTATCTGGTATTGAGTTTATATAGGTAAGTGCTTGCGAAGAGTTTTTATTGAAGAGTCTTTGAAAAGTGTTTGCTGGAAGATTATTTAGGTGATTCTGGAGCTTTTTAAGGGAAAGTAAATCTGGGTGGAGTTGGTTTACATTGTATTCTTTATGGTAGAGTTTTCGCCTCTCGTGTTCGAGCTGAGTATAGCTTTTAGAATCCAGGATTTCACCTGTGCTCAATCGAGTGAACTGTGAATGTTTCTTGCATTTTATTTGTATGATTGTGTTAAATAGATGGGAACATTCAAACTTTTTTACTTCCCTGCACTTCTGTTTGTTTACTGCGTTTGTAAACGTGAACGTTATTCCATTGGCGGCCATCGTTTCTCTGAAATCATACAAGAATTTGGTGATTGAAGTCTGTTTTCCGCCGTTAAAGCTCCGTAATCTCCTGAAGTTTAGGGGAATTGATTTTGACTGTCTCGGCACAGCGTTATTGATTAAATACCAAAGCAAAACGGATTGGTTTTGATTAGATAATTCTATGTTTTCATTTACAAATGTGTAGAGTTCGGTGGGAACGGCTTTTAAGTCGTATTCTAACGTTTTTGACAGGTTTGCTTTCATAAGTGATTATTTATCACATTATATCATTTGTCAAGTTTATTGTTGTGTGTTTTGCTCTAAAGTGGTTTTGATAGTATTTTAATATTTCGAGTTGTTTGCATTAAAAGGTATTGTCCTTTGGATTAACGAAATCAGGGATGCATAATGCCAACTGCATGGGCGGTCATGGAGCGATTTAAGGCTTCTTCAGATTTTGGCGCTGAGATGTGTGAAACAGTTTGCTTTTTTGAGTGCGAGAGTTCCCGATGCTAGGGTGCAGAAGCGACGCGTTATCAAAAAATGAAAGGAG
>CAZYBF010000143.1:0-2763 GCA_964645525.1 uncultured Beijerinckia sp. | reverse complement strand
ATGACTTTGAAGGCGATGTGTCAGGAAGTGGCGGAGGGCGCAGTCAGGGCGAACCTGTCTCTGCATTTTGGAAATACAGGGAATTTACAGGGAAATCCCTGAAAACCGGCCCGGAGAACTTGGGTCCTATTCGCGACTTTCCCGCTAGGGACGGGCGTTTCTTGTTATCTGACCAGATTTCAGAACAGGGAATTTTTCTCCTGTTAGCTGGGATTTTGAGGTCCGTTTCAGGGTTTTTTGTAAATGAAACGCTGCGTCTTTAGGTGCGCGCTTTTGGGGCGGGGCGGAGGGTTTCCTTCGTGATCTCAACTGTTTGCCGGGCGCTCAGATCAGGAGGAAACTTGACGTTCAGCCTCACAGGCGTAAATTACGAATCGTCGAAAGTTTGAGAGGCCCGGCGCCTCCCCGCGAAGCGCGCTGCATCGTGGGAACGAGTAAACCTAGCGGCCGGCCCCCCGGTGTGGGCTTGGGCAGCATCCGAAACCTGAACCGACGTGCGCGCTGCACGAAGGTTCAAGCTTGGAGGCTCCCATGCCTAGGAACCGTAAGCTCGCGCAGAATCCAAACTCCGTTTCAAAGATCGATCACCAGTTGTTCGCGGCGCAAGCTCAGCTCGCGCCCATCCTAGAACTCGTTCCGGTCGGGAACCTCAAGCCGTCTCCCAAAAACCCCCGGACCCACAGTCGCCAGCAACTTCGTCAAATCGCGCGAAGCATTGAAAAGTTCGGCTTCACGGTCCCTGCGTTGATCGACGAGGACAATCGGATCCTAGCCGGCCACGGACGTTTAGAGGCGGCTAAACTGGCGGGCCTTCAATCTGTCCCCTGCGTCCGCGTCACCCATATGAGCGAGGCGCAAAAGCGCGCCTATGTTATCGCCGATAACCAGCTCGCCCAGAAAGCGGGCTGGGACGAGGATTTGCTGGCTGAGGAGTTAGAGGCCCTCATGGGCCTCGATCCTGGGTTCGATCTCACGGTGACGGGTTTCTCGATCCCTGAAATCGACGGGCTCATTGCGAACCACAAGCCTGAGAAGCCGGGGAACCCCAGCGACGACCTCTTGCCGGATCCAGCCCAGGTCCGCCGCCGGTGTAAGCCGGGCGACATTTATCAGCTCGGCCCCCACCGGCTCATCTGTGGCGATGCGCGCGCCCGGGAAGCCGTCGTCGCGCTCATGCACGGCCAGCTCGCCCGCATGGTCTTCACCGACCCACCCTACAATGTGCCCATCCAGGGCAATGTGGGTGGCCTGGGCAAGGTCAAACACGGCGAATTCGCCATGGCTTCGGGTGAGATGACGCGGGCGGAGTTCGTGGACTTCTTAAAGTCCTCGTGTGCCAACCTTGCGGCCTTCAGCCACGACGGCTCCATCCATTTCATCTGTATGGACTGGCGGCATATGGGCGAGGTCCTAGAGGCGGCCCAGGAACCCTATAGCGAGCTCAAGAACCTCAATGTCTGGGTCAAAAGCAATGGGGGCATGGGGACGTTCTACCGTTCCCAGCACGAGCTGATCTTCGTCTACAAGAAGGGCACGGAGCCCCACCTCAATAACTTTGAATTAGGCCAGCACGGACGCTACCGGACCAATGTCTGGGAATATGCCGGGGCGAACTCATTCAAGGCGGGACGTCTCGAGGAGCTTGCCCTTCATCCGACCGTCAAGCCAGTCCAGATGATCGCAGACGCGATCAGGGATGTTTCGGGCCGGGGAGACATCGTTCTCGACCTCTTTGGTGGATCTGGCTCCACCCTGATAGCCGCCCATAAAACAGGGCGTCGCGCTTATCTGTGTGAGTTCGATCCGCTCTACTGCGACCGGATCATCGCACGCTTCGAGGCGTTCGCGCATGAAGACGCAGAGTTCGTGGAAAATATCGGGCCAGTCTCCAAGATCGAGGAGGCCTGACAATGAGCCAAGACGACCTCTCCAAGAAAACAAAGAAGCTGAAGAACAACATGCCAGGCCGCTCCTATGAGGTCGGCTATGGCAAGCCGCCTGAGGCGACCCGCTTCGTCAAGGGCAAGTCTGGCAATCCGAAGGGTCGGCCCAAGGGCTCGAAGAACCAGCTGCCAGCCATGAACGAAGAGCGTCTTGGGGACATCATCATGCAAGAGGCCTACCGCACGATAAAACTGAAAGATGGCGCGAAACAGGTCCGGATCCCAATGGCGCAGGCCATCGTGCGCTCCATAGCGGTCAACGCGGCGCGGGGAGATCTCCGCGCCCAGAAAACATTCATGGATTTGGTCTCCAAGAAAGAGGCCAAAGACAAGAAGGCCCACGATGAATTGCTGCAAACGATGATTGATTACAAAATCAGCTGGCAGGAAGAGATCAAACGCTGCGAGCTTATGGGAATAACGCCGCCAGATCCCGTACCTCATCCCGACCACATCAAGATCGATTTTTCAACTGGTCAGGTGTTGATTACTGGGCCGATCACACCGGAAGAGAAAGCCAAATGGGACAAAATGAAGAAGCGGAAGATCGCTGCACGCGAAGCCATAGAATCATACGAGCAAGAGATCCGTAGTTCAAAGGATGAGGGATATATAAAATTCCTCGAGAATGAAATCACCTTCGAGAAACGTATAATAGAAATTATCTCGAAGGCAGTGCCTGATTGAGAGCCTTAGCTTATAGGATATGTGAAGACAAAATCGTCCTAGGGTGTCTGCTGCGGGCGCAGACGCTAGAATGAATAGTTCGGCATCTCCCGCACCAGATGGCCGAAGCCTTCGATCTTTTCATTGACGTGCA
>CAZYBF010000142.1:0-2852 GCA_964645525.1 uncultured Beijerinckia sp. | reverse complement strand
TTATCGGACTCGCCGTCATGGGCGAAAACCTCGTTCTCAACATGGAGAGCAAAGGCTTCACCGTAGCCGTCTACAATCGGACAACCTCCGTCACCGAAAAGTTCGAAGCCGGCCGTGCCAAAGGGAAGAACATCGTCGCAGCCAAGACGCTCGAGGAGTTCGTTGGCTCTTTGAAGCGCCCGCGCAAGGCCCAAATCATGGTCAAGGCGGGCGCCCCCGTTGACGCTGTCATCGAGCAACTCGTCCCGCTCCTCGAGGCTGGAGACATCATCATCGACGGAGGAAACTCCCTCTGGACCGACACCCAACGCCGCGAGAAAGCCCTCGCTGCAAAAGGCATTCGCTACTTCGGCGTCGGCGTTTCCGGCGGAGAAGAAGGCGCGCTGAAAGGTCCATCCATCATGCCCGGCGGCTCCAAGGAAGGCTGGGAGTTTCTCGCCCCCATCTACACGAAAATCTCCGCGCACGTCGAAGGGGAGTCTTGCTGCCGTTACATGGGCCCCGATGGCGCCGGCCACTACGTCAAGATGGTCCATAACGGCATCGAATACGGTGACATGCAGCTCATCTGCGAGGCATATGCCATCCTGAAAAATGTGCTCGGCCTCTCCGCCTCAGAACTCGGAGACATCTTCTCGGAGTGGAACCAAGGCGAGCTGAATAGCTACCTCATCGAAATCACCGCGCGCATCTTCACCAAAACCGATGCCGAAACCGGAAAAGCCATCGTCGACCTCATCCTCGACAAGGCAGGCCAAAAAGGCACCGGCAAGTGGACCGTCGGCCATGCCACCGAAATGGGCGTCCCCCTCTCCACCATCGCCTCCGCCGTCGAAGCCCGCATCATCTCGTCCGTCAAATCCGAGCGAGTCGAAGCCGCAAAAATCTTGCCCGGCCCAACCGCACCCGCCTTCACCGGCGATCGCGCCGCCCTCATCCAAGCCGTACGCGACGCACTCTACGCCTCGAAAATCGTCTCCTACGCCCAAGGGTTCGTTCAACTCGGCGCCGCAGGAAATCAATACGGTTGGCAACTCAACTTCGGCGATATTGCAACCATCTGGAGAGGCGGTTGCATCATCCGCGCCCACTTCCTCAACCGCATCAAACAAGCGTACGAGAGAAATGCCGGACTCAAGAACCTCCTCTTGGATCCGTTCTTCTCCGACATCATCGTCAAAACACAGGCAAACTGGCGCCACGCCATCAGCACCGCCATCGCTCACGGCATCGCTGTGCCAGCCTTCAGCGCGTCGCTCGCCTACTACGATAGCTACCGCGCAGAACGCCTGCCCGCTAACCTCTTGCAGGCACAACGCGACTTCTTCGGAGCACACACCTACGAACGCGTCGACAAACCCGCAGGAGAGTTCTTCCACACCGAGTGGCTCGCGGACTAAACATCCCAGCGATTTCACCTCGTCACTCCAGTGAGAGAAAACCCGCCGCCTTCGTGCGCGCGGGTTTTTTCTTTGTCCCCATCACCGCCCCCGACTCCGCGGAACAAGCATCACACTTTCCGTCCGCAACCGCAGCTCCGTCCAACGCAGCTTGTACTCAAGCACTGAACCCATGTCGTACCGCCGAATCCCCTCCTCGCACAGCCACTGAATCGTCTCCCACTGAAGCAAGTTCCCAATCGATTCCCGACCCCAATCCGCCACAAAACTGAACTGCTGCCCGCGAAAGTTCACCCCATCCACACCTCCCAACACAAATCCGATGTCGCGTCCGTCCGCCACCGCAAACAACCCGCGCGCAGCTCCGCCACTCGAAAGTCGCCGGAACATTCGTCGATAAAATCCAAGACTCGGCTCCTCATCCATCCCCACGCGCTCCAACCCTTTCCAACTCTGACGCTCAATCGCCACCATCCGCTCGTACGCCAACTCCGCCTCATCCACACCCTGCGGAACCACCCGCTCAAACCGCACCCCGCGCTCGTCAGCCATCCTCAACGAGCGCCTCAAGTTCTGACGAAACTTCGGCGACCGCCGCCCCAAAAATCCGTCCATCCCACCCTCCAAAGATGCCGAACAGAACAAGTTCTGGTCCATCCGATGAATCTCATGCGTCTTCACAAGCGGCTGAAGGAAAGCACGATGATGCTCAACTCCCGCCTCAAGGCCGCTCAAAAGAATCAGACAATCCCCCAAATCCCCGTCGTTCTCCGCCAACAACGCCCGCAATAACTCCACCGCATCCGGACCCAACAACGGATTGGTAAACCGCCAGTGATACTCCAGCGGCTCCAAAATCGGACCCACAGCCGCATGCTCCCAAAACGCAAACGCAATCAAACTGTCCGTGGTCTGACGAAAGAGCAGCTCCCTCCCACGCCCCATCTGCTCGTGAAACGAAAAAACCCATTCGCTCCGACTGCACAACGGATCCTCCGTCGCATACCGCGCCGCCAACCGGTTCATCAACGAATCCGACCGGTCCAAACCTTTGTACGTGTCCGGAAACAAAGCACTCATGCTCCAAACCTGTCGAACGCAAATAAGGACGCCACAAACCCGCTAGCCCGAGGCGGGACGCACCGCCTCAGGCCCACTCAAGCCAACTCAGGCAACCGTCCCCACACTGTGGAACGTCGCATCGCCCGGAATCACCGCGCGCTCGCAGAAGTCGCCAAACCCCTCGCCTTCAAACCGCTCCTTCGCATAACGATGAATCGTCGGACGCAACAACGTCACCGCGTCATCAATCGTAATGCTCGGGGAAACCAGTCGATTCAGCCGAGTCCCATTGTACTTGGCCCCAAGATAAAGCGCGTACTTGTTCGGCGCCTTCCCAACGAACCCAATCTCCGCAAGGTACGGCCTCGCGCACCCGTTCGGACATCCCGT
>CAZYBF010000141.1:0-2935 GCA_964645525.1 uncultured Beijerinckia sp. | reverse complement strand
CCAGTCAGCCCGTGGAGTTCGGCGTGTACCAGCGGTTGCCGCGCAGCGTGCTGACCGTCTCGGGCTTCGCCGAAATCCAGGGGGCCGAGATGACTCCCGACTTGGACGGCGACGGAATCAACGATCCGTTCCTCAGTCTGCGCGGAAAGATCGTTCTGACGACCGAATCGCTCACGAACGCGGTGTCTTGGACGCTTCAGATCGCGGCGACGGTCGAAGTGTTCGGGTTGGGCAACCTGGGATCGGCCGCCGGCTCATTGACTGTCAGGATCGGCGGGGATGGTGATGGCGGCGGTGGGGTCCTGGGTATCGGATCGAGCATCCGAGTGACCGGTGCGTTGCTGATGACCGGAAAGGTCGAGTTCCAAGGGGTTCGGCTGGAAGGACAGACCAAGTTGGTGGTCAACACCTCGGCAGGCTCCGTGCAACAGACGTTGCGATTGGAAGGCATCGAAGGCGATGAGATCTTCAGCTTCACCGAGGCTGGAATGAGCACCGCCTTCCCGACCGAAAGCGAGACGCGACTCGGTGGCCGGGCATCCATTCCGACGGCTCTTCGCAACGTATTCCAATCCAACGGCTACCGTCTCGGGACGAACGTCATGTTCCGTGCGGTGAAAGTGGTGGCGGGGACGGGCACCTCTCCGGGTGCCGGAAGCACCTGGACGGTCCAGGACAACGACAACCTGAATCGCGTCTACTTCCTGAAACTCGACGATTACGGCCTGCTCCATGTCGCGTCGGAACTGCGGACGGTGGAGATCGCGCCCTATACCCTCGGCCTCGAGTTCTCGGGGCGGCTCCTTTATCGGGATGTGATCGACATCCAGGGATCCGGTTCGATCCTGATCAATTCGACCGGTGCGAACGTGAAGCTCGCCGGCACATTCATCACTCCGATCGCCCAGTTTGCAGTCTCCGGGGAGTTGGGTCTGTCGTGGAAGGCCGGCGAGGCCGGTCTCTACGGTTCTCTACAACTCGGCCTGAGCGCGGGTACGTCCACGATTCCGAACGTTTCTCTCACGGCAACCTTCCAGCTCGAGGTGAACCTGACATCTATTGTCCGCACCGTCCGCACGCTCGACATCGACGCCGCCACAGGGACCGTGCGAGGCCTCAAGGATGGGGAACTGGCGCCGGGCACGGTCAGGATCCTTGCGGCCGGGACGATCAGGTTGGCTGCCTTCGAGATGACGGGTCGATTCTCCTTCGCGCTCTCTTCCACCGCCATGACCGCAGAGGTGTCGGCCTCGGTGAAGCTGGGGCCGCTCGGCACGGGTATGGCGTCGGGCGGGTTGACCATCGACAATCAGGGAGTCCTCGGTGCGTTGACCATCGTCGGTGACGCCGGAGTGGGAGCCTCCCTGGGCCTCTCGATCAATGGCAACCTGCGGCTCGAGGTGAACACCGCTTCGGTCAACCGGACGGTGAGCCTGAGCAGCGGTGCCGTGGTGGTCGCCCCGGGCTTCCTGCTCCGGATGAGCGGAAGCCTCGTGTTCGCCGGGCTGCTCGACGGCACCGGCGACCTGGAGCTCCGCTACGACGCCGCCACACGGACCTTCACCGTGGCCGGAGCGTTGAGGGTGGTCCTCGCGGGAGGGTTGCTCGACGGCAACCTGTCCGTCTCAGGCATCCTCAACTCGGCCGGCCTGATCCTGATGGCCGATGTCTCGATCCGTTCGAGCGTCTTCGGGATCTTCTCCATCGATGCCGCGGGCAAGCTCTACATCAACACCCGCAAGTCGAGCTACACGCATCCGGCGACCGGAGTGTCGCTCGGCGCCGGCAGCGTTTTCATCCAGTTGAAGGGACGCGCCACGCTCCTCAACGTCCTGTCAGTGGATTTGGATGCGCGGATGCAGGTGGGCGGCACCTTCGCGAGGCCGGCGGGGGCCATCAGCGGTTCGGTCGCCTCCTCCGCCACGCTGCGGCGCGGGGAATGGGGACTCGCGCTCAGCACCCGGATGTCGTTCTTCGGAATCGGCACCGTCGATGCCTCCGTCTGGTTGCAATCCAACGGGTCCTTCGGCGTGGGCGCCACCGGATCGGTGCGGATCGGCGGAGGCGACATCTACGCGGAGGGAAGGCTCTCCGCGGTGATCTGCTACGACGGCGCCAGCGACTTCTTCGCCTTCACCGGGTCCATCCAGGGACGGGTCAACATCGGACTCTTCTCTCTCAACGCCTCGGCGCAGCTGAACTATGACAGCGGGACCGGATCGCTGAGCGTGACCGGGTCCATTTCCGGGTCCTATCAGGTGCTTGAATTCGGCTGGGTTCCGAAGGAGGTGCCCATCCAGGAGTTGGTCGTCCGTTGGCCGCCTTGGAACAGCTACTGGACCACCCGTTGGATCACCATCTACGAACTGCAGGCCCAATGGGTCACCAAGACCTGGGCGGTCTCCAACACCTGGTCCCTGGGTCGCCTTGCGCGCCCGGTGAAGGGTGTCGACTCGGGTCCGCAGTTGATCGAAACCCTCAGGGACTCCTCGGGCAACAACCTGGAGAACGGGGATTCGGTCGGTGCGTCCGGTGAACTGCTCATCGACATGACCCGGTCCACCAGCACCCAGCAGGATTACACGGTGCGCCTCGCTCAGAGCCAACTCTCCGTCGCCGGGGGAGGTCAGTCCCTCGAGGTCGTCCATCAAGGTCGGGTCCTCGTGTTCCACGGAGTCCGGACGATCCGGGTCAAGGGTGCGAATGAAGCGGCCTCGGTCGACATCGGCAACGGCATCACCGCCCAGGTTCTGGTCAACGACACCGGCGGCAACAACAAGTACACGGTTGCCGGGGGCAGCGCCTCGCTGATGAATGAGATCAGTGTCGGCGGTGGCAACGACACGGTGGACACGACATCGGCTCCTGCATCGGCCCGCTTCACCATCCGCGGCGGAAACGGTTCGAACCTCATCCAGACCGGCGCCGCCAACGA
>CAZYBF010000140.1:0-2951 GCA_964645525.1 uncultured Beijerinckia sp. | reverse complement strand
GTATTCGAACACGGGCGACAGACGCGCCACCATGAACACGCCGGCCGTCACCATGGTGGCGGCGTGGATGAGCGCGGACACCGGCGTGGGGCCTTCCATCGCGTCCGGCAGCCAGGTGTGCAGCAGGAATTGCGCGGACTTGCCCATCGCGCCCATGAACAGCAGCAGGCAGGTGATGGTGAGCGCGTCCACATCCATGCCGAACACGTGGATCGGCTTGCCGGCGAGCCCCGGAGCGGCTGCGAAAATCTGGTCGAGCGCGACCGAGCCCGTCAGCCAGAACAGCGCGAAAATGCCCAGCGCGAAGCCGAAGTCGCCAACGCGGTTGACGACGAAGGCCTTGATGGCCGCCGCATTGGCGGACGGCTTCTCGTACCAGAAGCCGATCAGAAGATAAGAGGCGAGACCCACGCCCTCCCAGCCGAAGAACATCTGGACGAGATTGTCCGACGTCACCAGCATCAGCATGGCGAAGGTGAAGAGCGACAGATAGGCGAAGAACCGCTGGCGATGCGGGTCTTCTTGCATGTAGCCGATGGAATAGAGGTGAACCAGCGCGGAGACCGAGTTCACCACCACCAGCATCACGGCGGTGAGCGTGTCCACCCGCAGCGCCCACTGCACCTTGAGCCCGCCGGAGACGATCCAGTCGGCGATCACAGGCGCGCTGGCAGGCGCCGATCCGTAGCCGATCTGGAAAAAGACGATCCACGACAGGCCGGCCGCGAGGAAGAGC
Source organism: uncultured Beijerinckia sp. (assembly GCA_964645525.1). GTDB lineage: Bacteria > Pseudomonadota > Alphaproteobacteria > Rhizobiales > Beijerinckiaceae > Terripilifer. The sequence goes on along the minus strand of CAZYBF010000140.1, from coordinate 2,215 downwards.
AGCGAGGTCGTGATGATCTCGGCGGCGCGCGCGCCGATCTGGCGTCCGAACAGACCTGCGACGAGGAAGCCGAGCAGCGGCAGGAAGACGATAGCCGTATACATGCGGCTCAGCCCTTCATCATATTGATGTCCTCAACCGCGATCGAACCGCGGTTGCGGAAATAGGTGACGAGGATCGCAAGGCCGATGGCGGCCTCGGCGGCGGCGACCGTGAGGATGAATAGCGAGAACACCTGGCCGGTGAGGTCGCCGAGGAAGCTCGAGAAAGCCACGAGGTTCACGTTCACCGAGAGCAGGATCAATTCCACCGACATCAGGATGACGATGATGTTCTTGCGGTTGAGGATGATGCCGCACACGCCGATGGTGAAGAGCAGCGCGGCCACGGTGAGATAATGGTTCAGTTCGATCATGGCCTCTTCCTCACACGCCGGTCCGCGAGGGAACCTTGACGACCTCGACCGCCTGTTTGCGCGTGCGCGCGTTCTGGGCGTCGATGTCCTGACGCTTGACGTCAGGCTTGTGGCGCAGCGTCAGCACGATGGCGCCGATCATGGCGGTCAGCAGAACGAGGCCCGCCGCCTGAAAGAAATAGACGTGCTTGGTGTAGAGCACGAGGCCAAGCGCCATGGTGTTCGACACATCCCCCGGCGCAGGCGCGCGCGCGGCCGCCAGCGTCGCCTGAGAAGGCGTGAACCCGCCAACGACAAGCGCAAGCTCGATCGCCACCACGATGCCGATCAGCGCGCCGACAGGCAGATATTGCAGGAAGCCCTGCTTGAGTTCGGCGAAGTCCACGTCGAGCATCATCACGACGAAGAGGAAGAGCACCGCCACCGCGCCCACATAGACGACGATCAGCAGCATCGCGAGGAATTCGGCGCCCAGCAGAATGAAGAGGCCGGATGCGTTGACGAAGGCGAGGATCAGGAAGAGCACCGAGTGAACGGGATTGCGCGCCGCGATCACCATGAAGGCGGAGGCGAGCATCAAGCCCGAAAACAGGTAGAAGAAGGCGGCGGCCACGTTCATCGTTCAATCCTCGGTCAGGACTCCGCGCAGGCGGAGCCGGACATCAGCGGTACTTCGCGTCGGCGGCGATGTTGCGCGCGATTTCACGCTCCCACCGCGCCCCGTTATCGAGCAGACGTTGCTTGTCGTAGAGAAGCTCCTCGCGGGTCTCGACCGCGAATTCGTAGTTCGGCCCTTCCACGATGGCGTCCACCGGGCAGGCCTCCTGGCAGAAGCCGCAATAGATGCACTTCACCATGTCGATGTCGTAGCGCGTGGTGCGGCGCGTGCCGTCGTTGCCGCGCGGCCCAGCCTCGATGGTGATGGCCTGCGCAGGGCAGATCGCCTCGCACAATTTGCAGGCGATGCAGCGCTCCTCCCCGTTGGGGTAGCGACGCAGCGCGTGCTCGCCGCGGAAACGCGGCGATTGCGGGTTCTTCTCGTGCGGATAGTTGATCGTCGCCTTCGGCTTGAAAAGGTAACGCATCGACAGGAAGAAGGCGCCGATGAATTCCTTCAGGAAGAGCTGTTGGGCGGCCCGGTCGAGGGTCATCAGCGCAATCCCTTCACTTGCAGATATTGCAGCACGCCGGCCACGGCCACGACCATGAACAGCGAAATCGGCAGGAACACTTTCCAGCCCAGCCGCATCAGCTGGTCGTAGCGGTAGCGCGGCACGAACGCCTTCACCATCGCGAACATGAAGAAGACGAGCGTCATCTTCAAAACGAACCAGATCACGCCTGGAACCAGCGTGAACGGAGCGAAAGGAATCGGCGACAGCCAGCCGCCCATGAACAGGATCACGGTCAGCGCGCACATGGTCATGATCGCCACATATTCGCCGAGCATGAACAGCATGTAGGGCACGGAGGAATACTCCACCATGAAGCCCGCCACGAGTTCGGATTCCGCTTCCACCAGATCGAAGGGCGGGCGGTTCGTCTCGGCCAGCGCCGAGATGAAGAAGATCACGAACATCGGGAACAGCGGGATCCAGTACCAGCCGAGCGCGCCCCATTCGGTGTCCTGCGCGCGCACGATGGCGCTCAGATTCAGCGTTCCCGCGATCAGCAGAACGGTGACGATGACGAAGCCGATCGAGACTTCATAGCTCACCATCTGCGCCGCCGAGCGCAACGCGGAGAGGAACGGATATTTCGAGTTCGACGCCCAGCCGCCCATGATGACGCCATAAACGC
>CAZYBF010000139.1:0-2979 GCA_964645525.1 uncultured Beijerinckia sp. | reverse complement strand
GTGCAGATCATGAGCCGCAGCGTGCCGCTTGCGCCTCTCATGGGCGCGCCTGGCGCGCGGTTTGATCCGCTGACGCTGTCGTGGATCGGCAGCATGAATCGCGAAGTGCTGATCGCCTTTTCATGGACCGCCGCGCAGGTGGAGGATTTCGCCCATCTCAAGCGTAAGTCCTTCACGGTGGGCGTGACGGGGCCTTCCGCCGACAGCGCTCTGTTCACGCGGCTATCTAATAATCTTCTCGGCACGAAACTCAACATCATCTCCGGCTATCGCGGCAGCGACGCGATCAATCTCGCCATCGAACAGGGCGAGAACGAGATCGGCACCGGCTCGTGGTCCTCCTTGCGTACGCGCAAACCCGACTGGATCAACGAGGGCAAGATCAAGGTGCTTGTGCAATTCGCTCTTGAAGGATTGCCGGAGCTGAAAGGCGTGCCGCTCGTCGGCGCCTTCGCGCCCAATGAGCGCGCGCGCAAAGCTTTCGACATTTTCCTCGCGCCGCAGGAGATGGGCAGGCCCATCGTCGCCCCGCCGGGTCTCGCGGCGGATCGTCTCGCCGCCTTGCGCAAGGCGCTTCTGGCGACGACGGCCGAGAAAGAGTTTCTTTCTCAGGCCGAACGTCAGGGGCTCGATATCGATCCCATCGGTGGGGAGAAAGTGCTGTCCCTACTGCAGGGACTCTACGTGCTTGACGCCGATCTTGTGAAACTCGCGCGCGAGGCAGCCAGACCGCCAGAATGAGCGCATAGGTTTTGAATGCAGGAGCATATGAAATGAACGAACAGGCTTCGCAGACGCCGACCCTGCGCGATAAGGCGCGCAAATTCATGCTTGAGCCCTATCTGGATTGGGCCGAGACGCAGGGTGTTCCTATTCACGAGGATTTCGCCATCGACATGCTGGCGGTGGAGTCGAAGCCGTGGGATCGGATCGGGGCGCGCGGCGCCATTTGCCATCTTAAGGGCCGTGACGATTTCCTCACCACGTTTCTTTATGAATTGCCGCCCGGCGGCTCCACGACACCCGTGCAGCATATTTATGAAGAGGTGGTCTATGTGCTATCCGGCCATGGCTCCACGACCGTTGAGGCGGCGGATCGCACCCATACGTTCGAATGGGGGCCGAAATCCCTCTTCACCGTGCCGCTCAACGCGAAATATCGGCATTTCAACACGTCGGGGCGCGAACCCGTGCGGCTTGCTGCGACGAACAACCTCACCTATCTGATGAACCTGTTCCGCAGTGAGAAATTCATCTTCCACAATGGGGCGCCGTTTCCAGAGCGCTGGGGCGAGCTTGGATATTTCTCCGGCGAGGGCCAGCACATCGATGTGCTGCAGGGCCGGCATCAATGGGAGACGAATTTCGTTCCCGATCTTTCGGGCTTTACGCTGAAGGCCATGCCGACGCGCGGGGCGGGCGGGACGAGCCTGCGTTTCATTCTGGGCGACGGCTCGATCGGCTGCCATTGCTCGGAGATTCCGCCGGGCACGTACAAGAAGGGCCATCGCCATATGAACGGCGTCGTCATCCACGCGGTGACGGGCCATGGCTATTCGCTGCTCTGGTATGAGGGTGACAAGGACTTTCATCGCACGGATTGGCGCCATGGTGTGATCTATGCGCCACCGGACGACATGTTCCATCAGCATTTTAACCTGTCGCCTGATCCCTCGCGCTACCTTGCGATTCAGATGGGCAGCGTTCGCTATCCCATGACGCAGGGCAAGCGCGACATCTGGGCGGCGGACGGCAAATTCGCTAAGAAAGTGGATGAAGGCGGGATGCAGATCGAATACGCCGATCAGGATCCGCGCATTCATGCGCTTTGGCTCAACGAGATGAAGGCCAATGGCGTGGAGCCAAAGATGGACGCCTTCATCAAATCGTAAACGTCGAGCGGGAGGGCTGATGAACATGCATGAAGCCTCTGGTCTGCGGGCGGCGCGCGCGCTCGCGCTCCTTTCAGCCTGCGTCTGCGTCGCAGCCTCTCCCTCTTTCGCCCAGTCCGGCGTCGCCGATTTCTACAAAGGCAAGACGATTAGCATCAGCGTCGGCGGCACGCCGGGCGGCGGCTATGATCTCGATGCGCGCGTGCTCGCGCGGCATCTAGGCAAATACATTCCCGGCAATCCCGGCCTCGTCGTGCAGAACGTGCCCGGCGCGCGCGGGCTGACGAACGCCAACAGGCTATACGCCTCGGCGCGGCGCGACGGGACAGCCATGGCGGTCATTCAACGCGGTCTGCTCACCGCGCCATGGCTCAATCCGCAGGGCGTGCAATATGATGTGATGAAGCTCAATTGGCTGTTCAGCACGGCTGCCGAGCCCGGCGTGGCGATCATGTGGCACACAAGCGGTTTTAAAAGTGCGAAGGATTTGCAGACGCGCGAAGCGGTGATCGGTGGCGCAGGCGATTCCGCGATCATTCCGCAAGTCTATAATTTCACCGCCGGCATGAAGTTCAAAATCGTGAGCGGCTATCCCGGCACGGCCGACGTGGTGCTGGCGATGGAGCGTGGCGAAGTGCAAGGGATCGGCTATTATTCGTGGAGTAATATCGCCGCGAAAAATCCCGAATGGCTGAAGGACAAGAAGATCAGCGTTCTATTCCAGACCGGAGAGAAGCGGCAGCCCGATCTCGTCGACGTTCCGCTCGCCTCCGAAGTCGCGACAAGCGCGCAGATGCGGCGCCGGCTGCGCGCGTGGAGGCGGTGCGCAACGCGTTTGACGCCATGCTCGGCGATAAGGACTTTCAGGATGACGCGCGCAAATCGGGCATGCTTATCGACCCGCGCAGTCATGCGCAGATCGAAACGATCCTCAAACGCATCAGCATGACCCCGCCCGATGTGATCGAAATTGCGCGCAAAGCCGTGACGGAATGATGGTGACACATCGGATGAGACGTTTCATACGCGCCGCAGGCGCCCTTTCGCTCGCGTTCAGCGGTGCCCGCGCTGCGGCTGGTCTGCCCCC
>CAZYBF010000138.1:0-3000 GCA_964645525.1 uncultured Beijerinckia sp. | reverse complement strand
CACCCACGGCGTGTCCGTGTCGCATCGTTCGCATGGTTCTACCGGCGGCCGTCAGGACCCCGGCAAGACCTTCAAGAACAAGAAGATGGCCGGCCACATGGGCGTCGAGCGCGTCACCACGCTCAACCTGCGCGTCGTCCAGACCGATCCGGAGCGCGGCCTGATCCTCGTCGAGGGTTCGGTGCCTGGCTTCGCCGGCGGCTGGATCACCGTGCGCGACGCCGTCAAGAAGGCGCTGCCGAAGGACGCTCCGCGTCCCGGCAAGTTCCGCACCGCCGAGAGCGCCGCCGCTCCGGCTGACGAAAACAAGGAGGGTTGAGCCGTGAAGATCGACGTCACGTCTCTCGACGGCGCTTCCGCCGGCTCGATCGAGCTCAGCGATGACGTGTTCGGCCTCGAGCCGCGCACCGACCTCATCGCGCGGATGATCCGCTATCAGCTCGCCAAGCGCCGCGCCGGCACCCATGCGGTGAAGAACCGCGCCGACATCGCGCGCACCGGCAAGAAAATGTACAAGCAGAAGGGCACCGGCGGCGCTCGCCACGGTTCCGCCCGCGTGCCGCAGTTCCGCGGTGGCGGTCGCGCCTTCGGCCCGCAGGTGCGCAGCCATGCGCATGAATTGCCCAAGAAGGTGCGCGCGCTCGCGCTGCGCCACGCCCTGTCCGCCAAGCTGCGCGACGGCGGCCTCGTGGTGTGGGACCAGGCTTCGTTCGACGCCGGCAAGACCAAGGGCCTGAAGGCCTCGTTCGCGAAGATGGGCCTCACCTCGGCGCTCATCATCGACGGCGCCGCCGTGCAGGAGGGCTTCGCCCGCGCCGCCCGCAACATTCCGCAGATCGACGTGCTGCCGGTCGCCGGCATCAACGTCTACGACATCATTCGCCGCGAGAAGCTCGTGCTGACCAAGGCGGCCGTGGATGCGCTGGAGGCGCGATTCAAATGAGCCAGTCCGCTCGGTTCGCCGATACGCGCCATTTCGACGTCATCGTCGCCCCGGTGATCACCGAAAAGGCGACCATGGCTTCTGACCAGAACAAGGTCGTTTTCAAGGTGCGCAAGGACGCCACCAAGCCGCAGATCAAGGCGGCTGTGGAGCGTCTGTTCGACGTGAAGGTCGAGAGCGTGAACACGCTCGTGCGCAAGGGCAAGAGCAAGGTTTTCCGCGGCGTGCGCGGAACGCAGAGCGACGTGAAAAAAGCGGTCGTGACCCTCGCTGAGGGCCACAAGATCGACGTCACCACCGGTCTGTAAGCGGGGTTCGAGGACACGATCATGGCGCTTAAAACTTTCAAGCCGGTCACCCCGGGCCTCAGGCAGCTGGTCATCGTCGACCGCTCGCAGCTGTGGAAGGGCAAGCCGGTCAAGACCCTGACCGAAGGCAAGTCGTCGGCTGGCGGCCGCAACAACCTCGGACGCATTACGGTGCGGTTCCGTGGCGGCGGTCACAAGCGGACCTACCGCATCATCGACTTCAAGCGTCGCAAGCTTGACGTCGTGGGCAAAGTGGAGCGGATCGAATACGATCCCAACCGCACCGCCTTCATCGCGCTCGTGCGCTACGCCGACAACGAGCTCGCCTACATCCTCGCTCCGCAGCGTCTTGCGGTGGGCGATGAAGTCGTCGCGGGCGCTCAGGTCGACGTGAAGCCCGGCAATGCGATGCCGCTGGCCAACATGCCGGTGGGCACGATCGTGCACAATGTGGAGCTGAAGATCGGCAAGGGCGGCGCGATCGCCCGCTCCGCCGGCTCCTACGCGCAGATCGTCGGCCGCGACCAGGGCTACGTCACGCTGCGCCTGAACTCTGGCGAGCAGCGCCTGGTGCATGGCCAGTGCTTCGCCTCGGTGGGCGCGGTCTCCAACCCCGACCACATGAACACCTCGCTCGGCAAGGCGGGTCGTTCGCGCTGGCTCGGCCGCAAGCCGCATAACCGCGGCGTGACCATGAACCCGATCGACCATCCGCACGGCGGCGGCGAAGGCCGCACTTCGGGCGGCCGTCATCCGGTCACTCCGTGGGGCAAGCCCACGAAGGGCAAGAAGACCCGCAGCAATAAGTCGACGACGAAGTTCATCGTCTCGTCCCGTCACGATCGCAAGAAGAAGGGCTGATCCATGGCGCGTTCGATCTGGAAGGGCCCCTTCGTCGACGGCTATCTGCTCAAGAAAGCAGACGCCGCTCAGGCTTCGGGCCGTAATGAAGTCATCAAGATCTGGAGCCGTCGCTCCACGATCCTGCCGCAGTTCGTGGGCCTCACCTTCGGGGTCTACAACGGGCAGAAGCACATCCCCGTGTCCGTCACCGAGGACATGATCAACCACAAGTTCGGCGAGTTCGCCCCGACGCGCACCTTCCACGGTCACGCGGCGGACAAAAAAGCGAAGAGAGGCTGACGCGATGTCGAAGCCCAAATCCCCGCGCGCGCTCAAGGACAACGAAGCGAAGGCCGTCGCGCGCATGCTGCGCGTCAGCCCGCAGAAGTTGAACCTGCTGGCGCAGCTCATCCGCGGCAAGCCGGTCGAGACCGCGCTCGCCGACCTCGAGTTCTCGCGCAAGCGCATGGCGCTGCCGGTGAAGAAGGCGCTCGAGAGCGCCATCGCCAACGCCGAGAACAACCATTCCCTCGACGTCGACGATCTCGTCGTTGCCGAGGCGCATGTGGGCAAGGCGCTTGTCATGAAGCGCTTCCACGCCCGCGCGCGCGGCCGCGCCGGCCGGGTTGAGAAGCCCTTCTCGAACCTGACGATCGTCGTTCGCGAAGTGCAGCCCGAAGCGAAGGCCTGAGGAGAAAACGATGGGTCAGAAAGTCAATCCGATCGGTCTGCGCCTCGGCATCAACCGGACCTGGGATTCCCGCTGGTTCGCCGCCCGCGGCGAATACGGCAAGCTCTTGCATGAAGACATGCGCATCCGCGAAGTCCTCATGAAGGAGCTCAAGCAGGCAGCCGTCTCGAAGATCATCATCGAGCGTCCGCACAAGAAGTGCCGCGTCACCATCC
>CAZYBF010000137.1:0-3034 GCA_964645525.1 uncultured Beijerinckia sp. | reverse complement strand
TTCCGGATCAACGTGGAATTGCAATCAGTATCTCTGAAAGCGCCCAAGCGGGCTGCGCGATCGCTGCCTGCAAATGTCTGAGCTTGGTGAAGATCTCTTCTGCTTGTTTTGCTTGCTGGGCATTCTGAGGTCCTCCAAAAGGCTCCAAAGCCATACGTGAAGGAGATCGTGTATCAGGGGGCAGACAAAATAGAATTCACAGTTCAGCAGAAATCTTTTTCTCAGATCGGTCTCTTAAAATCGCTTCTTTTGGCAGCAAGCCTGTTTCTGATAAGGGAACCCAGTCCTCCATTCCCTCCGACCACACGAGCGTCTCAAGTCGGACGAAGCCTTTCTCCAGCTGCTTCAATAAATGGTTCCTTTGGATCGGACCATGGATCCCCCAACTGTCGATAAAATACCAGAGGTCAGAAAGGGTGCCTCGGGACGTAGGAAATCGCGTTCCCAAAACCAAAATCTCCGCGAAAAGCGCCTGTAAAAAGCTACCATAGCAGATAGGGAAGTGAAGACTTTTCAATAACAAAGCTCAGATTTCTATTCTGTATAATCCAACCGACATTTTGCGGCGTAACGTCAAGAGGGTCGAACACATCGGGCTTCAATTCGGGGGAGTGGGTGATGGCTGGTTTTGAACAAGCTGACACCTTTTCGGAGCGCCTAATCGTGAACTGTAAGCCTTGCCAGCGGACAGGAAACTACGACCGCGAACGATTTTGCGATTTGAATGGTGAGGCGCAGGTCTCCCGAATAGTGGATGAGATGAAAACCCAGTGTGCCCGTGGAGACCTCTGCGAAGCTCATCTAATGACGCGTTTAACGTCCCAGAGTTCCTAGCGCGTGTCTCTGTAGGGCGTTTGGCGAGCGCCCCCTGTATGATCCGGATTGTGTGTCACTCCCCCGCCGGCTTCGGCGTCAATCCGGGTCTGGCGGGCTAAGCTGGTCTGGGTCAGGCAGTCGGCCATAGGAGAGGCGCCGCGCTGGCTCCCTGTAATGAAACAATGAGTGGGACCCGACGGTATTGTAGTGGCGCCGCTAGGTTGATCGTTTATCCACCCATCAAACTTTCATTGAGCCGATTTTTGTACGTCGTAAATAATCTTCACGAGCGTCTCACTATCAAACGGCTTGAAAATAATCCGATTAAACCCGACCTCTGAAATGTCCGTCCGCTTTTCCAGAAACGTGTCAGCAGTCAATGCGAAAATCAATGCGTCTTTATAGCCTGCAATTTTTCGTATCGCTCGAGTGGCATCGATACCGTCCATTTCCGGCATCTGGATGTCCATGAATATGATATCAAACCTCTTCAGTCGCGCTGCTTCTAACGCCTCCAGACCGTTCTTACAGGAGAATATATTATGTCCAAGTTTTCGAATTATTGTTTCTAGCAAGAGCCGCGAAGATTTGGAATCCTCTGCAATCATGATGTTCAACTTAGGGGCAGCTAAATCGAATGTGAATTGGGTTGGATCTTCTGTATTTTCGATAGCTAATGGCTGTGCGATATAGAGTGGTAGGTCAAACCAAAATCTTGATCCATTCTCGCCATCACTAACTACACCAATCTCACCTTCCATCAGCTTCACAAGCGCCTTACTGATGGCTAGGCCAAGACCGGTGGAACCTTCGCTTGATAATTCAAGATTATCTTCTCTCTCATAAAACTCAAAAATCTTTTCTTGTAATGAGGGCGCAATTCCTGGACCAGTATCAATAACTTCGAAGCGAATTATCGGGCGATCTGCGCTTTTCACCTTTTCAAACACCTTAATGGTGATTGTCCCTCGTTTCGTAAAACTTGCCGCATTCGCGGAGAGATTTAACAAAATCTGACGAATTCTCTTTGCATCACCTAAAAAGACACTCGACAAATCTGGATCGATTACTGTTTCCACCTCGACAGGCCGTCCTAACATAAGAGCCTTTGTTGTGGATGCGATACTAAAAGTGACGTCTCGAATGGAAAACGGGTCCTTATCAATCTTGATCTTTCCTGCTTCAATTTTCGCATATTCTAAAATATCACCGACAAGTGATTTGAGATGTGAAGCATTCTGTTGAACAACCGACAAATATGCAGCCTGCTCGGAATTTAGTTCGGTCTTCGATAAAAGATCCGAAAACCCTACAATTGCATTTAGAGGGGTCCTTATCTCATGGCTCATTGTCGCGATAAAGGTCGTTCGCGCCTCGATTGTTTTTTGAGCCGCCTCTGCAGTTATTCTATTTTCTAGTGCTTGCGCTTGCAGCCTTTGCTCAGTTGCTAATAGTTCAGCTTCTTTTGCTTTCTGCTCTGTTGCGGCAAGCGCTTCAGCGAGAACATTCGCAAATCCAGTCAAATAAATGATATCTTGTTGATCGAAAGAAATGAGCTTATCGCTATCAACTTCCAAAACGCCATATGCCTTCTGCGCTCCTTTAATGAGAACATCAATTGTCGACACAATTCCGTGTTCCAAATAGAACTCAGGCAGTTTAAAGGCTGCGTCTTTCGTAAGATCCTCGCAAATTGCGGGGTCACCAGTCGTAAACGCTCTACCTTGTGGCGAGCTCTCGTCAGCTTTTGAAACCACATTGCCAATTAACCCAATGCGCCACCCAAAGCCTGCTTCAATGAGAAGATCGCCTTCCTCAGCACGGAAGCGACATATCTTTGAGTATTTAGTTCCAAGCCCTTGTGCGCATACACGAGCTGCTTCATTCAGAATAGCTTGAAGATCACTACCGCTGAGCGCGAAGCTACCAAAGTTTGCTATGGCGGTTTGTTGACGGCGTAGCTTCTCTATCTCAACAGTATCCGTCACAACCAAATCCTATTCTTTGAGGCAGTTTTTTGGGCAGCTGGGCTCTTCAATGATGAAGCTTTTACACTTTGTATTTTCTCGCTGACACAATAGCACTTTTCTTGAGTTATAAAAAATCTTCTTGACCAAGGATGAGCTTTAATCGCGGATTTCGATAACAGCCCCTGGACTGCAAGCATCGCAATTATCATTCACTGCCAATGAAATGATGTCTAGATGCAGTAAATTTA
>CAZYBF010000136.1:0-3051 GCA_964645525.1 uncultured Beijerinckia sp. | reverse complement strand
GCGCAAGCCCGTGTTCGGCTATCTGGGCATGGCTTACGCGATGGTCGCCATCGGCGTGGTGGGCTTCATCGTGTGGGCGCACCACATGTACACGGTAGGCCTGTCGCTCAACACGCAGCGCTACTTCGTCTTTGCGACGATGGTGATCGCGGTGCCGACGGGCGTGAAGATCTTCTCCTGGATCGCGACCATGTGGGGCGGGTCGATCTCGTTCCGCACGCCGATGCTCTGGGCGGTGGGCTTCATCTTCCTGTTCACCGTGGGCGGCGTGACGGGCGTCGTGCTCGCCAATGCGGGCATCGACCGCCAGCTGCACGAGACCTATTACGTGGTGGCGCACTTCCACTACGTGCTCTCGCTGGGCGCGGTCTTCGCGCTGTTCGCGGGCTTCTATTACTGGTTCCCGAAAATGTCGGGCTACATGTATTCGGAAGCCATGGGCAAGCTGCACTTCTGGATCATGTTCGTCGGCGTGAACCTGACGTTCTTCCCGCAGCACTTCCTGGGTCTGGCGGGCATGCCGCGCCGCTATGTGGACTATCCGGACGCGTTCCTGCTGTGGAACCAGATCTCGTCCTACGGCTCCTATATTTCGGGCGCCGGCGCGATCTTCTTCCTCTTCATCGTGTGGGACGCCTTCGCGAAGAAGCGCGTGGCCGGCGACAATCCGTGGGGCCCCGGCGCCACGACGCTGGAGTGGACCCTTCCCTCTCCGCCGCCGTTCCACCAATACGAGACCCTGCCGCGCATCACCGGCGCGGATCACTAAAGACTGAGCCTCCGGCGGCGCCTCGCGCGTCGCCGGAGCCTTCCTTGAAGCGCCGCACGACGACGTTTCAACGAGGGCTTGTCAACGACAGTCAGGAGCGGCGCGCCGCTCGAATGGATGGTGCATGAGCTTCGTCAGCGACCATGAGGACAGGCTGTCCGCCGCGCGCGTCTCCAATGCGCGCCCTGCGGATTACCTCGCGCTGCTCAAGCCGCGGGTGATGTCGCTTGTCGTGCTGACCGCGCTCGCCGGCATGGTGATCGCGCCCCAGCCCGCCCATCCCATCGTCGGTTTCGCGGCTCTGCTCGCCATCGCCGTGGGCGCAGGCGCGTCCGGCGCGCTGAACATGTGGTATGACGCCGACATCGATGCGCTGATGGGCCGCACCGCGCAGCGTCCGATTCCCTCGGGCCGCGTGCAGCCGGGCGAGGCGCTCGCGTTCGGCCTCGTTCTCTCGGTCCTGTCCGTCTTCACGCTGGGCGTGCTGGCGAACTGGCTTGCGGCGGCGCTGCTCGCCTTCACCATCTTCTTCTATGCGGTCGTCTACACGATGTGGCTGAAGCGCTGGACGCCGCAGAACATCGTGATCGGCGGCGCGGCCGGCGCTTTCCCGCCGGTGGTCGGCTACGCCGCCGTCACGGGTTCGGTATCGATCGAATCCCTCGTCCTGTTCGCCATCATCTTCGTGTGGACGCCGCCGCATTTCTGGGCGCTGGCGCTCGTCAAGAGCGAGGATTACGCGCGCGCCGGCGTGCCGATGATGCCGAATGCTTTGGGCCCGGATCGCACGCGCGTGGAGATCCTCGTCTATTCCGTGCTGCTCGCGCCGCTGGGCGCCGCGCCCTGGCTGATGGGCTTCGCGAGCCTCGTCTATGGCGCCGTCGCCATCATCGGCGGGGCGGCGATGATCCATTACGCGATCCGCGTCTGGCGTGAGCGCGAAGGCGATGCGGCGCGCAAGGCGTCCATGTCGCTGTTCGGCGTCTCGATCCTCTATCTGTTCGCGCTGTTCATCGTCATCGTGGTCGAAAACGGCCCGGCTCAGGCGCTCGCGCGTCTGGCGCGCGCCGTTGTGTCGTGAGGTTCGCCATGGCCAGTGAAGCGCCCCGCACCGAGATCGTCCAGCTCACGCCGGAGCAGATCAAGAGCCGTCGCGCGCGCAATGTCGCGATCGCGCTGGCCGTCTGCGCGCTGGTGGTGCTGTTCTATGTGGTGACGATCGCGAAACTGGGTCTTGGCGTGCTCAACAAGGGAGTCTGGTGAGCCATGGAGAGCGGGCGCGTCGAAGCGACGAACCGGGCTGACGGCCGGCGCAACGCACGGGTCGCGTGGTCCGTTCTGGGCACGGCGGTTTTCATGCTCGGCATGTCCTTCGCCGCTGTGCCGCTCTATGACATGTTCTGCCGCGTGACGGGCTTCGGCGGCACGCCGCGGGTGGCGCAGCATGCGCCCGGCGCGCTGGGCGAGCGCACGCTGACCGTGCGGTTCGACGCGAATGTGGATCCGTCGCTGGGCTGGAAATTCGAGCCCGAGGTCAATTCGATCCGGCTGCGCACCGGCGAGACCGCCACGATCTTCTACAAGGTCACCAACAAGTCGAACCGCGAGGCGGTGGGCATGGCGACCTACAACGTCGCGCCCGACGCGTTCGGGCCCTGGTTCAACAAGATTTCCTGTTTCTGCTTCACGGAGCAGACGCTTGGCCCCGGCGAAAGCATGGAGATGCCGGTCGTCTTCTTCCTCGATCCCGCGCTGGAGTCGGCGGAGACCATGAAGCGGATGGAGAGCGTGACGCTGTCCTACACGTTCATGGCGGTGAAGGCCAAGACGCCGGTCGCCGCAGCGGGCGGGCGGGTGCAGTGATTCTGAAAGCCGTCTTGACTTCGGGGCGGCGAATGGCGAAACGGCCCCCACGGGCCCATGGGAGCCGCCTTTTCGGGGCGGCTTGAGGACGACGAGGAAGAGAACATGGCTGACGGCCACGCGAAACCCAACCACGACTACCACCTTGTCGACCCGAGCCCGTGGCCGCTGATCGGCTCCATCTCGGCCTTCGTCACCGCCGTGGGCGCCGTGGCCTGGATGAAGGGCATGCCGATCTTCGGATTGAAGATGGGCGCCTATATGTTCGGCGCGGGCATGCTGGGCGTGCTCTACACAATGGCCGCCTGGTGGGCCGACGTGGTGCGCGAGGCCGAGTCCGGCTACCACACCCGCGTGGTGCAGCTGCATCACCGCTACGGCATGATCCTGTTCATCGCCTCCGAAGTCATGTTCTTCGT
>CAZYBF010000135.1:0-3160 GCA_964645525.1 uncultured Beijerinckia sp. | reverse complement strand
ATCACCGGGCAGGAAAAGCCCGATGGCGGCTCGATCAAGATCGGCGAGAGCGTGCAGCTTGGTTACGTCGATCAGTCGCGCGATGCGCTCGACGACAAGAAGACCGTCTGGGAGGAGATTTCAGGCGGCAACGACGTGATCTATCTGGGCAAGCGCGAGATCAATTCGCGCGGCTATTGCTCCGCCTTCAACTTCAAGGGCGCCGACCAGCAGAAGAAGGTGGGCATGCTCTCGGGCGGCGAGCGCAACCGCGTGCATCTCGCCAAAATGCTCAAGAGCGGCGCGAACGTCCTGCTGCTCGACGAGCCCACCAACGACCTCGACGTCGAGACGCTGCGCGCGCTTGAAGAAGCGCTGACCGAATTCGCCGGATGCGCCGTCATCATCTCGCACGATCGCTTCTTCCTCGACCGCATCGCCACCCACATGCTCGCCTTCGAAGGCGACAGCCATGTGGAATGGTTCGAGGGTAATTTCCACGATTACGAGGAAGACAAGAAGCGCCGGCTCGGCGTGGACAGCGTCATCCCGCATCGGCTCAAGTACAAGAAGTTCTCGCGCTGATCCTTGCTATAAGCGCGCAAGAAAAAACCGCCGGCGATGCTCTCGCCGGCGGTCTTTTTTTGTAGTCCTTGCGCGCGGGCGCTCAGCGGCCCAGCACTTTCTTTGCGCGCTCCACCACTTCGGGCGGAGAGGCGTAGGTCGCTTCGACGAATCTCTGAACTTCTTCGCCGGTCTGCGGCTGGATGTCGAGCTTCGACTTCTGCGCGTCTTCAAGAAAGACCTTGTCGTTCATCGTCGCTGTGAATGCGGCGCGCAGCGCGGAGAGCCGCTCAGGCGGCACGCCCTGCGGCGCGGCGAAGGAGCGCCCGAGACCCTGCGGTCCGAAGATGAGGTTGTAGACCTGTCGGTCGCCATCGGATTTCGCGAGGTCGAAGACGAAGGGGACGCCCGTGAGCGAGGGATCGGGCTTGGCGCCCAATTGCAGCAGATTGCGCACGAGGCCGCTGTCGTAGAGGTCCTGCCATTGCGAACGCACGGTGGAGAGCGAGATGCCGCAGATGCCCTGCACTTCATTGCGCTCGATGGCGAGCTTCACGCTCGCCGTGCCGACATAGCCTTCGATCAGGTTCAGCTTCGCGCCGTCGAGCTCGATCAACGCGCGCGCCGCCTGGCTGATGGCGCCGCCGCGGCCGGCTGCGCCCACCGTCAGCGGCTTCGTGCGCGCGTCCGCCCATGTCTCCAGGCCTGAATCCTTACGCGCGAGGCAGACGCTGACGCCTGCGTCCATATTGCCGACCCAGCCTAACTGCGGTCCCTTGAAGCGCGCCGCGTCATTGCCGAACATCGGCTCGAAAGGCACGGAGAAGGAGGCGGTCGCAAAGACTGTTCCGTCTTTGGCGGCGACGTTTGCGAGCCAGTTGAAGGCGACGAGTCCGCTCGCGCCCGGCATATTGCTCACGATCATCGTGGGGTTGCCCGGAATATGGCGACCCATGTGCCGCGCGAGCGCCCGACCATAAAGATCGAAGCCCGTGCCCTGTTCGATGCCCACGACGATGGTGATCGTCTTGCCCTTGTAGAAGTCCGCAGGGCTTTGCGCGTGGGCCGGCGCTCCGGCAAGACCCGCAAGGCCAGTAAGTCCCGCCAGTCCCCCAAGGACGCACGCCGCCCGTGTCCAATAGCGTTTCATTCATCCCTCCCGGCGCGTCGCTGGCGCGCTCTCCGGCGCACACTATCGCTGCGGCGGCGCATTCCGCAACTGGAAGGCGCGCTTGATCTGAACTGCAATTCGTCCTCGCGCCTGCAACGTCATCCGTTAGGGAATTAAGCGGCGCGCAAGTTTTGGCCTGCAACATGAATCCATGCGCTCACCAAACACGGTCGATTTTCTGCGCGGTTTCGCGCTCATGGAAATTCTCGTGAATCACGTGCCGGGCAATGCGCTCTCCCGCTTTACGCATCGTCAGTACGGATGGTCGGACGCGGCCGAGACCTTGATCTTTCTTGCGGGCCTTGCGCTCGCTCTGCGCCGTGAGCGCGCCGCGAGCAGCCTGCGCAAGGAATGGCGCCGGGCGTGGAGCATTTATGTCTGGCACGTCGTCTTCAGCTTCGTGCTGATCTGCGTCTATCTCATCGCCAGCATGAAGGGCGACGCAGGCGTTCTCGCCGAAAACGGAACCGCGCAGATTGACGTGGCTACTCTGGGGGGCGTTTTTCTCCTCACCCATCAATTGCGCTATTTCGACATCCTGCCGCTTTATGTCGTGATGGCGTTGATTTCGCCGCTCATCCTGTATCTTGCGCAGCGTGGTCCAGCGGTCTTGCTGTTCGTATCCTTTTGCGTTTACGCAAGCGCGCGCGGCTTTGGCCTCGACGTCGCCACATGGCCCCAGCAGGGTCATTGGTACTTCAATCCGTTCGCATGGCAGTTTTTGTTCGTGCTCGGCTTCGTCTGTGGCGGCGCGCGCGAGGCCTTCGCGCGGGCGGCGCGATCCTCCGCATGGCTTACGGCGGCTCTGCTCGTGCTGGCGATCGGAGCGATCGCTATGTTTTTCGGCGTGCCGGATGAGCGCGTCGCTGCGCGTGGCGCGCTTGAGGCGGCGCTATGGGACAAGGGCGATCTTGGGCCGATGCGGATCCTGCATTTCCTTGCGCTCGCCTATGTGGTCGCGCGCGCAAGCGGGCCTGCCAGCGCATGGATCGCGCGCCATGCGCCCTCCGCCTGGGTCTCTGTCTCCATTCTGGGGCGCTATTCGCTGCACACGTTCTGCATGGCGGCGATATTGTCCGCGATCGGGCAGGTCGCGCATCGGGCCGGCTATCACGGCCTGTTTTTCGACGCGGCCTTTTTCCTGGCGAGCCTTCTCGTGCTCTTGGGCTTCGTCTGGTTCGTGCGCGCGCGCCGGCTGGTGGCGGCGTCGGCGGCCTCTCCCGCGCTTGGCGCGCGCTCTCCCGTGCGCTGAGCTTTCCCCCGTCCGTCGCGCCCGCTAGACTGCGGCGGGGGGAAACGTCGTGAGCGATCAGCTTCAATTCGGCGCGGGCGATGGCCTGCGGATTTTATGCGCGGGCGCGGTGCGTGAGGCGCTCGGCGTCTGCGCCGCCGCCTTTTGCGCGCAGGAGGACGGGCGCGGCGTCCTCCTTCAGGTGGACACGTCCG
>CAZYBF010000134.1:0-3280 GCA_964645525.1 uncultured Beijerinckia sp. | reverse complement strand
GCGTGAAGAAGGGCGACGTCATGAAGGCGGTCGTCGTTCGCACGGCCAAGGACATCAAGCGCGCCGACGGTTCGGTGATCCGCTTCGACTCCAACGCCGCCGTGCTGATCAACAACCAGTCCGAGCCGATCGGCACCCGTATCTTCGGGCCGGTTCCGCGCGAATTGCGCGCCAAGAACCACATGAAGATCATCTCGCTGGCTCCGGAGGTGCTGTAATGGCCGCCAAGATCAAGAAGGGCGACAAGGTCGTCCTCATCGCCGGCCGCGACAAGGGCCGCTCCGGCGAAGTCGTGAAAGTGATGCCGAGCGAGGGCCGCGCCCTCGTGCGCGGGCTCAACATGGTGCGTCGTCACCAGCGCCAGACGCAGAACCAGGAAGGCGGGATCATCTCCAAGGAGGCCCCGGTCGACCTGTCGAACCTCGCGCTGATCGACCCCAAGGACGGCAAGCCGACCCGCGTCGGTTTCAAGATTCTCGAAGACGGCCGCAAGGTCCGCTTCGCCAAGCGTTCCGGAGACCTGATCGATGCCTGAGGCTAAGGACAAGGCCCCCAAGGCCAAGCGCGGCGAAGCGCCGGCGCCCGCGGTGCTGGCCACCGCCGACTCGCTGGGCACGCCCGAGGGCTACACCCCGCGCATGAAGAAGCACTACGAGGACATCGTCCGCGCGGAGATGATCAAGCAGTTCGGCTATAAGAACGCGCTTGAAGTCCCCACGATCGAGAAGATCGTCCTCAACATGGGCGTGGGCGACGCGGTCAACGACACCAAGAAGGTGACGACGGCCGCCGCCGATCTCGCGCTCATCGCTGGCCAGAGGCCGGTGATCACCCGCGCCCGCAAGGCCATTTCGACCTTCAAGGTGCGCGAGAACATGCCGATCGGCGCGAAGGTCACCCTTCGTCGCACGCGCATGTATGAATTTCTGGACCGCCTGGTCACGATTGCGCTGCCGCGCATTCGCGACTTCCGCGGACTGAACCCGAAGTCGTTCGACGGCCGCGGGAACTACGCCATGGGCATCAAGGAGCACATCGTGTTCCCTGAAATCGATTACGACAAGGCTGAGTCCGTTCTTGGCCTCGACGTGATCGTGTGCACCACGGCTAAGACCGACGAAGAGGCGCGCGCGCTGCTGCGCGCGTTCAACTTCCCGTTCCGGCAGTGAGGTCGGGGCAACCCGCCCTCAAACGCGGAATCATGAGGTAACCAATGGCTAAAAAGAGCTCTATCGAGAAAAACAACAAGCGCGCGAAGCTGGCGAAGAAATACGCCGCGCGCCGCGAGCGCCTGAAGGCGATCGCCAACGACAAGTCACTCGACGTCGTCGAGCGCTTTGAGGCGAGCGTTAAGCTGGCTCAGCTGCCGCGCAATTCGTCCACCACGCGCGTGCGCAAGCGCTGCGAGGTGACGGGTCGTCCGCGCGCGTTCTACGGCAAGATGCAGATGTCGCGCATCGCCGTCCGGGAACTGGGCTCGAAGGGCCTGATCCCCGGCCTGTTGAAGTCGAGCTGGTAAGGAGCGGCCATGAACGATCCTCTTGGCGATATGCTCACCCGCATCCGCAATGCGCAGATGCGTCGCAAGAACAAGGTCACGACGCCTGGCTCGCGCCTTCGTCAGCACGTCCTCGACGTGTTGAAGGACGAGGGCTACATCCGCGGTTATTCGACCACGGATTACGGCAATGGCCGCACCGAGTTCGAAATTGAGCTGAAGTATCACGAGGGCCTGCCCGTGATCCGGGAGATCGAGCGCGTCTCGAAGCCCGGACGTCGCGTCTACAGCGCCGTCGCCGCCATGCCTCGCGTCGCCAACGGCCTGGGCATCACCATCGTATCGACTCCGAAGGGCGTTATGGCCGACCATTCTGCGCGTGAGCAGAACGTGGGCGGCGAAGTGCTCTGCCGGGTCTTCTGATCGGAAGGCGAAGATTCATGTCTCGTGTCGGTAAGAAACCCGTTCCCGTGCCCACCGGCGTCACCGCCAAGATCGACGGCCAGCAGGTCGCCGTGAAGGGCGCCAAGGGCGAACTCAATTTCGTCGTCCCTGACGAAGTCTCCGTCTCCATGGACGGCGGCCTCATCAAGGTCGACCCGCGCAACGACTCCAAGCGCGCTCGCGCGATGTGGGGCATGTCGCGCGCGATGATCAACAACCTCGTGACCGGCGTGTCCAAGGGTTTCGAGCGCAAGCTCGAGATCACGGGCGTCGGCTACAAGGCCGCGGTCGTCGGCAAGAACCTGCAGATGTCGCTCGGCTACAGCCACGACATCAATTATCCGATCCCGGCGGGCGTTCAGATCGTGACGCCGAAGCCGACCGAGATCACCATCTCGGGCGTCGACAAGCGCCAGATCGGGCAGATCGCCGCCGAAATCCGCGCCATGCGCGGCCCCGAGCCCTATAAGGGCAAGGGCGTGCGCTACGAGGGCGAATTCATCTTCCGCAAGGAAGGCAAGAAGAAGTAACTGGAGAGCGCAATGGCCAACCAATCCCAGGTCGATCGCCGCAAGGCGCGCGTGCGCCGCGCGATCCGCGCCCGCGCCTACGGCAAGCCGCGGCTTTCCGTGCATCGGTCCTCGAAGCAGATCTACGCGCAGATCATCGACGACGAGAAGGGCGCCACGCTCGTGGCGGCTTCCTCGCTGGAGAAGGATCAGCGTTCCTCCCTCAAGACCGGGGCGGACACCGCCGCCGCCAAGGCGATCGGCCTTTTGATCGCCAAGCGCGCTGCGGAAAAGGGCATCAAGGACGTGGTCTTCGACCGCGGCTCCTACATGTACCATGGCCGCGTGAAGGCGCTGGCCGAGGGCGCGCGCGAGGGCGGCCTCAACTTCTAATCCGCAGACGCCGCATGGCGCCTGCGCATCCCAGCGAGCGGGCCGCGTGCGGTCCGCGCAAGTGACGGAAGAGAATAATGGCTCGAGAAGGTGAAGGCGGTCGTCGCGAACGCGATCGCGAAGAGCGCGACAGCGAGTTCGTGGATCGTCTGGTCCACATCAACCGCGTCGCGAAAGTGGTGAAGGGCGGCCGTCGCTTCGGCTTTGCGGCCCTCGTCGTCGTCGGCGACCAGAAGGGTCGCGTTGGCTTCGGCCACGGCAAGGCGCGCGAAGTGCCGGAAGCCATCCGCAAGGCCACGGAAGCCGCCAAGCGCGGCCTGATCCGCGTGCCGCTGCGCGAAGGCCGCACGCTGCATCACGACGTGTTCGGCCGTCACGGTTCGGGCCGCGTCGTTCTGCGCGCCGCTCCGGCCGGCACCGGCATCATCGCCGGCGG
>CAZYBF010000133.1:0-3382 GCA_964645525.1 uncultured Beijerinckia sp. | reverse complement strand
CGTTGAGTACGTATCTGGCCAGCGCAGGCAAGCTGCTGTTCAATGGTGCTGCGGGTGACTATGTGTTCACCGTCAAGTCACAGGAACGAAATGGCGGTCTGGCGACGACGGAAACGGTCAAGACAGCAAGCCTCAGTGCGGTGGAGTTGCCAACGCTGGGCAGTAGTGGCACAGCCATTCAGGGCGAGGCTCCCACCCTTGCGATTCCGGCCAGCCTCATGGTGTCCACCGCCAACCAGCACTTGATCATGCCACCCGGCGTCGTGGGTGCTGGATCAGGCTTGCGTACGGTTGTCATCGATGTGTCAGATGGTCACCTGACCGCAGACATGGCGACGACGGGCGTCACCGCAATTGGTGGGGCCACTGCGGTGAGCCGTCTTGTACTCAGCGGTACTCAGACAGATCTCAGTACCTTCCTTAGCTCGCCGGGCCGCTTGCTCTTCAGCGGCGCAGCGGGTCAGTACGTACTCAAAGTCACTGTACAGCAGCGTGCAGCCGATAATCTGACGCAGTTTGCAAGCACCAGCCAAGCCACCCTGTATGCCTCGTCGGACGAGGCGCTGGCGCCGACTCTGGCCCTTCATGTTCCGAGCTCGGTACCTCTGCAAGGCAGCTCTTCTGCTGTTTCGCTGGGTCAGCAATTCCTGACAGCACAAGGTATCAGTGGCAACGTATCACTGAAGCTGGCCTCCAGTGCTACGGGCAGCTGGCAGTTCACCGCAGGTGGTGGGGTGACTGCTGCGATGGAAGGTAATGATTTAGTTCTTAACGGCACTGTCACTGCGTTGAACAATTGGCTGTCCGGTGATGACAGGTTGTTCTGGAACGGGAGCAAGACATCGGTGCTGATGACGGCTACCTCGGGCAATGCCCTAGCGAAAGCCAGCTTTGGTATCGGCGCAATGATCCCCGGCCAGATCGCTGTCACTACCGCCGGGGTAACGATTCTGCCAGTCAGTGTGACTGCGTCCGATGTAATGAAAGTCAGCGGGAACCTGATTGTCACCGACAGCTGGCTCAGCAGCCTTAACCTGGGCAGTTCATCGACGCTAAAACTGCAGGTCAGCGGAAACATCGATTGGCAGGCAAGCACAACCGAGCTAGATCGCATTGAGCTTGACGCTGCTGGAGCCTTGAAAATCAGTGGTCAGCTCCAGGCAGCGAAGGTGATGCTGAAGGCCTCGGAATCCATCAGTGGTGATGCAAGCGCATTGGTGCGAGCCAACAAGCTGAGCATGAATACGACCAGTGGCAATGTTGGCTCTGCCTCCTCTGCCTTGCGCATCGACCTGCACGGTGCCGATGCCAGTTTGGGAGGAAGCGTTGCAGGTGCAGCGTATATCAATGAGATCAGTAATGACTTGCTGCTCAAACGACTGCGGGTTGGAGGACTGGCCTCTATTGGTACCACTGACGGCAGAATTTTGGGTGTTTCGCAGACTGGCTATGCCGACTTGACGGCGAGTACAGCGATATTGACCTCGGCGGCAGCCATTGGTGCGGAGGGTGATGAGCTGATACTGAATGTCGGCAGCTTGTCGGCCAGTGGCGTCGGCAACGTACTCCTCGCGACCCAAGGATCTGCGGTCGTATCATCCCTGACCGTGAGCGGCGCTGAGGCTTCTGCGAGAGTTAATTCGCGCGGCGACCTGAATCTCACCGGTACTGTCAGCAGCAGCGGTAGCCTGTACCTCAGCGCGCGCGGTGAGATCTCGCAAGCTGCTGCCAGCGTGGTGACGGCGAGTGGCGCATTGAGTGTGAGCACTGTGCGAGGCACGATCAGTCAGCTGGCCGGCGCCAGCCTGACGGGTTCCGGCGTGAATCTGGATGCGGGTGATGCGCTGTCGCTGAGCAATGTGGATGCGGGTGCGAAGCGGTTGATGTTGGCTGCTCGCACGGGCTCGATCACGGATGCCGATGACACCGATGACACCGATTTGATAGGCGGCAGTGTGTGGATCAGCGCTGGCGAATCCATCGGCGAAAACATTCTCGCGGGCGGCTTGGTGGCGCCGACAGGCCTTACTGCCAACGGACTGGACCTGAATACAGCCTACGTGTCGGGTGTCGCCGCCGGAAATGTACGTTTGGCAAGCGCCGATGAACTGACGGTAAGTAGCAATAACAGTCATCAGGGCCTACACAGCAGCGACGGCGGCGATATTTACCTGTCTGCATCAGACTCTGTGAACATCGTTGATACGAATACTACTGGTATAGCAGAGGTAGGTCGTTATCTGGTCACCAGTGGTGCCATTACGATTTCCGCTGCAGAGGGCTTACGCGTAGTCGACGCCAACAACAATGATGTAGCTGCAATTTTTGGTCGTAGCACGAGCCCAGGGCTGTTACGTATCGAGGGTAATCAGACCATCGCCGCCAATCAGAGTTTGGCACTGACATTGAACGGCGCTGGTCTGAATGATCGCTTCGAGGTGACCGGCACCTTGACACTGAAGGGAGCGTTGGATGTGCTCACCAATGATGATTATGTCCCTTCGCTGGATGAGACATTTGATCTTATTTCGGCTGATGCAATCATCGGAAAATTTAACGATGCCACTGGTCTGTTTGGTTATGACGATGGAGGTACTGTTCTCGAAATTCGTCAGTCACTGGATCACGTATCGCTCACTGTGGTGGAACGTGCAGTCGCCGATTTAGTTACGGTCAACGCACATACAAAAGCCGATGCCGATGAGTTAGGCATGTTCTTCAATGCGGACTATTTCGGTGACCGCGCGTATGAAGTGGGTATGACGCTGACCTCGAGTGGTTTCTTAACCGTCGATGGCCGCTTCGTGGTTCGTAATGATCTCGAGACCGTGAAATTAGCTGATGGCGATATGGTGGAAACGCGTCGTTGGTTGATCGGTGGCGCTGATCTCGATGCCTTTGTGGGATTGAATGGTCCGTATCGACTGGATACCGACCACGACGGTAACCTAGACGAAGAAAAAATCAATTCCACAGCCGCCGGTTTTGAATTGCGTGGCGTCGATGTTGGTTTGGCGCTCTACCTCGAGCTGCCGTCAGCAATGATTATTGATGGTGAAGAAGCCACTAATGGTGTCACCACCAATCCACGCAGCTGGGTCAGCGTTTCTGCAAATGCAGCCTCTGCAACGGAAGTTGGTTTGCCTTTGGTTGCGCTCGACACCTCCAATCTTGCAATAGCAATAAACGCAGGCTCGGACGGAAAAAATGTAGTCGATTACAGCGACACAGCATTACAAGTTGCGACTGGCTACGAAGATCAAACGATCGATATCGAATTCAATGGACGTAATGGCACATTGGTACGCGCCTCAGGTGATTTCTCGCTGGAGGTGGGTAATTTCTTCTACGCTTCTGGCTCACTCGGCTTCGAGAAATCTAC
>CAZYBF010000132.1:0-3507 GCA_964645525.1 uncultured Beijerinckia sp. | reverse complement strand
CGCGGCCGGGCCTTCGAAGCGCCAGTCGAGCTGGAATTTGATGGGGGTCTGGGACCAGGCGGGCAGGCTTACGAGCGCGCCGGTTGCGGCCAAGGCAACGATCAGGGTGCGACGCAGGAGGTTGGTTGGTTTCATGGTGTGTTTCGCAGCGGGGAGGAGGGGGTTGGTCAGCGAGGTCAGCGAGGTCGGCAAGCAGGGTCGGTGAGGAGATCAGTCAACACGGTCAGCGAGCAAGGTCCGTGGGCAGGATCGGCAGCGAGTTCAGTGCTGCCCTTCGAATCGGGCGTCAAGGCGCTCAAGCCAGACCTGCTTGAGCGCTGCCGGGGCAAAGCTCGCCTCAAGGCTGTTGCGCAGCAGGGTGTACGCGTGCTCCCGGTTCAGCGAAGGATGGGCCGTGAACAAGGCGCGAAAATTGGTGTTGAGGTAGCCGCCGAAATAGGCGGGGTCATCGCTGTTCACATTGACCTTGAGGCCAGCCTGCAGCATGTCGGGCAAGGGATGAGCAGCCATGTCGGCGACCACGCACAGGCGCACATTGGACAACGGACACACTGTGAGCGGTGTGCCCTCACGGGCCAGGCGCTGCACCAGTGCAGGGTCTTCGAGGCTGCGCACGCCATGGTCGATGCGCACTACGCCCAGGCGATCGAGGGCCGAGGCCACATAGGCGGCGGGCCCTTCTTCGCCGGCATGCGCCACGCAGTGCAGGCCCAACTCGTGGGCTCGCCGGTACAGGCGCTCGAATTTTTCGGGCGGATGGTCTCGCTCGCTGGAGTCGAGCCCCAGGCCGATGAAGTGCTCGCGATAGGGCAGAGCATGCTCCACGGTTTCAAGCCCTTCGTCTTCGCTCAGATGACGCAGCACGCACAGGATGAGATCGGCGTGCAGGTCGAGTTCGTGCTTCGCGCGATCACAGGCCGATCGCAGCCCCCGGATCACGGTGCCGATCTCGATGCCGCGGGCCGTGTGGGTCTGTGGATCAAAGAAGATTTCGGCGCACACGATGCCATCGGCTGCTGCGCGTTGCAGATAGGCCCACGCCAGGTCATGAAAGTCCTGCTCGTGGATCAGCACGCTCGCCGCGGCGTAATACAGGTCGAGAAAACTCTGCAGGTTGGTGAAGGCATAGGCCCGCCGCAGCGCTTCGACATCGGGATAAGGCAGGCGCACGCCATTGCGCTGCGCCAGCTCAAAAATCAGTTCAGGCTCGAGCGTGCCCTCGATGTGCAGATGCAGCTCGGCCTTGGGGCTGCCCTCGATCAGCGTGATCAGGGCTTCCCGCTCGGGCGGGATCGCCTGCACAGCGACCCCGCCGGCTTCGGCAGGAGTCGCTGCGCTCATCGCACGCAAGCGGCGATGCATGATCACAGGCTCGTCGAGCGCGGATCAGTCAATTACTTGCCGCCCGGGATCTTGCCTTCCACACCTTTGACGTAGAAGTTCACGCCACCCAGGAACTTGTCGTCAGCGACCGCATCCTTGGCCAGCACTTCCTTGCCATCCTGACCCACGACCGGGCCTTTCCAGATGGCGAGGCTGCCGTCTTTCAGACCCGCCTTGATGCCGTCGACTTTCTTCTTGACGTCTTCAGGCACATCGTCGGCAACTGAGACCATGTCGATAGCGCCTTCCTTGTGACCCCACCAGACGCTGCCGGTCTGCCAGGTGCCTTCCAGTGCATCGCGGGTGGCCTTGATGTAGTAAGGCGCCCAGTTGATGATGGCTGAACCCAGGTGAGCCTTGGGACCGTAGGCGGTCATGTCGGAATCCCATCCAAAGGCGCGCTTGCCCATCTTCTCGGCGGTTTGCAGCACGGCCGAGGAGTCCGTGTTCTGGAAAAGAACGTCGGCGCCGCCATTGATCAGGGCGGTGGCGGCTTCGGTTTCCTTGGGCGGGTTGAACCACTCGTTGACCCACACCACCTTGGTCTTGACCTTGGGGTTGGACGACTGAGCGCCCAGGGTGAAGCTGTTGATGTTGCGGATCACCTCGGGGATGGGAATGGAGGCCACCACGCCCAGGGTATTGGACTTGGTCATCTTGCCAGCGATCACGCCCGCCATGTAGGCCCCTTCGTAGGTGCGGCTGTCATAGGTGCGCAGGTTGGCGGCCTTTTTGTAGCCGGTGGCATGTTCAAACTTGACATTGGCGTTGTCGGCTGCAACCTTGAGCATGGGGTCCATGTAACCAAAGGTGGTGCCAAAGATGAGCTTGTTGCCCTGACCCACCATGTCGCGGATCACGCGCTCGGCATCAGCCGACTCGGGGACGTTTTCCACGAAAGAGGTCTGAACCTTGTCGCCGAATTCTTTTTCAACGGCCAAACGACCATTGTTGTGCGCAAACGTCCAGCCCCCATCGCCCACGGGGCCAACATAGGCAAATGCAATCTTGAGGGGCTCGGCCTTGGGGGCTTCAGCCTTGGGGGCTTCGGCCTTGGGCGCCTCGGATTTGCCACAGGCCACCAGGGCAGCGGCTGCCACCGTGGTGAGAGCGGCCAGGCGAACCAGGCTGCGTTTGGAGAAATCGGTCATGGGAAGGTCCTTTCAGTTGGGGTGAGGGATGAGGATGGCAGCGATTATGTGCCAGGGAAAAACGGCTTACCAATGGAGGCGGGCATGTTGACCCGCAACCATTGAGGGTTTCTTGAAATGAGCGCCAGCACCACGATGGTGGCCAAATAAGGCAGCATGGACAGGAACTGGCTGGGCACCTCCACCCCCACCGATTGCAAGTGAAATTGCAGCATGGTGACGCCGCCAAACAGATAAGCCCCCAGCAGCACGCGCGCCGGTCGCCAGGTGGCAAAGGTGGTGAGGGCCAAGGCAATCCAGCCCTTGCCTGCAATCATGCCCTCCACCCACAAGGGGGTGTAGATGACCGAGATGTAGGCCCCGGACAAACCACACAAGGCACCGCCCACCACCACCGCAGCGAATCGGATGCGGCGAACCGGGTAGCCCAGGGCATGGGCTGATTCGGGCGACTCGCCCACCGAGCGCAAGACCAGCCCGGCTCGCGTGCGGTAGAAAAACCAGATGAGCCCCACCACCATGACAATGGTCAGGTAGACCATGGGGTGGTGTCTGAAGAGCGCTGGTCCCACCAGCGGGATGTCGCTCAGGAAGGGGACTTCAAAACTCATGCGTTCGGGCAATTTGGACTGCACATACCCCGTGCCCACAAAGGCCGAAAAGCCGCCGCCAAAGAGGCTCAGCGCCAGGCCGCTGGCGTATTGGTTGGTATTGAGCCAAATGACCAGCCAGCCAAAAATGGCCGCCAGCACCGCGCCCGCTGTCATGCCCGCCACAAAGCCCATGAGGTCACTGCCGGTGTGCACCACAGCGGCAAAGCCGGCAATGGCGGCACACAGCATCATGCCCTCGGCCCCCAGGTTGAGCACCCCGGCCTTTTCATTGATCAACAAGCCCAGCGAGGCAATGGCCAGCACCGTGCCCGCATGC
The DNA here is from genome assembly GCA_964645525.1 of uncultured Beijerinckia sp. GTDB lineage: Bacteria > Pseudomonadota > Alphaproteobacteria > Rhizobiales > Beijerinckiaceae > Terripilifer. The sequence continues at coordinate 43 of CAZYBF010000132.1, read as the reverse complement.
AGGGTGGCTGCAATCAGCAATGCAGAGGTTTCCATCATGCGTG
>CAZYBF010000131.1:0-3558 GCA_964645525.1 uncultured Beijerinckia sp. | reverse complement strand
GCGTCATCCGCGTCTGGGCGAGCGCAAGCGGGCTGCCGCGCGTTCCGATTCTCAACGCCATTCCGTTCGATCCTCATTTTTGTTCATGCGCCAGATCGCCCAGTTGAGCGCGCCGGCGAAAGTCACCCAGCACAGGTAAGGAGCCAGAAGCCACGCGGCCGCAGGCGAGATTGGCGCGAAAGCGAATATCGTCGCCGCGATGGAGGCCCAAAGCGCCACGAGTTCGAAAAAGGCGAGGTCCGGTCTGCGCAGGCCGAAGAACACGCCCGACCAGGCCGCGTTGAGCGCGAGGCTCGCGACATAAAGCCCGAGCTCCCGGCCAGCCCCCGACAGGCCCGCCTCGCGCCAGACCAGCCAGCCGGCGGCCGCGTTCAGGGCGTAGAGCACGGCCCAGGCGGGGCCGAACAGCCAGTTCGGCGGCCGCCACCAGGGCTTGGCCAGCCCCTCATACCATTGGCCGGGGCGGAAATAGGCCCCCGAAAAGGCCGCAGCGACGTTCAAGCCGACAAAGACGGCCAGCCCGGCGACGCTTGAAACGCCTTCCATTCCCATCCTTCCGGCCCGCAAGACGGGGGCGAACGCCGCTTAGCAGTTGATCTTGCGGCTCCGATCAGACAACCTGACACCAATATGTGTCAACCAATTCTTCCATGGGCGGGCTTTCGATGAAACTGGCTTATCCATTCGCCGCCATCGTCGGTCAGGAGGAGATGAAACTCGCCCTGACCATAGCCGCCGTGGATCAGGGGGTGGGCGGGGTGCTGGTGTTCGGCGATCGCGGCACCGGCAAGTCCACCGCCGTGCGGGCGCTGGCCGCGCTTCTGCCCCGGCGCACCGTGGTCGCGGGCTGCGCCTATGGCTGCGCGCCGGGCAAGGAGGCGGGCCTGTGCGGGGGCTGCGCGCCCGCAGCCGCGAAGGGCAAGAAAAAAGCGGCGTCCAAAACCCAGCTCGAGCCCACGCCGGTGATCGACCTGCCGCTCGGCGCGACGGAAGATCGCGTGGTCGGCGCGCTCGACATCGAACGCGCGCTCACCGCGGGCGAGAAGGCGTTCGAGCCCGGCCTTCTGGCGCGCGCCCATGGCGGCTTCCTCTATATCGACGAGGTGAACCTGCTTGAGGATCATCTTGTGGACCTCCTGCTCGACGTCACCGCCTCAGGCGAACACGTCGTCGAGCGCGAAGGCCTGAGCGTGCGCCATCCGGCGCGCTTCGTTCTGGTGGGCAGCGGCAATCCGGAAGAAGGCGAGCTGCGCCCGCAATTGCTCGACCGTTTCGGCCTGTGCCTTGAAGTGAAGACGCCAAAGGACCTCGCCACGCGCGTGGAGGTGGTGCGCCGACGCGAGGAGTTTGAGGCCGACCGCGAGGCCTTCGTCGCCAAATGGCGCAAGGAGGAGACGAAAGTGCGCACGGCGATCGCCCATGCGCGCGCTGCGCTGCCGCAGGTGGAGACGCCCTCCGCGACGCTGGAGCGCGCGGTGCAGATCTGCATGGCGCTGGGCTCGGACGGCGTGCGCGGCGAGATCACGCTCATCCGCGCGGCGCGCGCGCTCGCCGCGCTCGAACGCGCCAAATCCGTAAACGACAAGCATTTGCGCAAAGTGGCCACGCTCGCCCTGCGCCACCGCCTGCGCCGCGCGCCGACCGACGACATCGACACCGGCGCGCGGGTGGAGCGGGCGCTCGGCGAATTGTTCGCCGCCGCATGAGTCCCGGCCTCGCGCTCGTCCTGTTCGCGCTCGATCCCGCCGGCTTCGGCGGCGTCGCCTTGCGCGGACGCGCCGGCCCAGAACGCGAGGCCATGCTGCGAACGCTGCGCGCCCTGCTTCCGCCTGACGCGCCGGTGCGCCGCCTGCCCGGCTCCATCGACGACGCACGCCTGCTCGGCGGGCTCGATCTCGCCGCCACCCTCGCCGCAGGCCGCCCCGTCGCCCTGCGCGGCCTGCTTGCGGACGCCGATGGCGGCGTGATCGTCGCGCCCATGGCCGAGCGCATGCCCGCAAGCCTCGTCTCGAAAATCGCCGCCGCGATGGATTGCGGCGAGACGCGCGCGGAACGCGACGGCATGAGCCTTGTGGCGAGCGCGCGCTTCGGGCTCGTGGCCCTCGATGAGGGCGTGGATGACGAGACGACGCATGAGGCGCTGCGCGACAGGCTCGCTTTCCATCTCTCAAGCGAGGACTGGCGGCAGGAGGCGGATGACAGCGCCGGCGCGCTGAGCCTCGACGCGCAAGATTTCGCCGCCGACATTCCCGACCCGGAAGATCTCGCGCGCGCGCGCAGCCTCGCGCCATCCGTGGAAGTGGACGCGCGCTGGGTGAGCGACCTCGCGCAGGCGGCGGAGGCGTTCGGCATTGAGTCCCTGCGCGCCCTCTCCCACGCCGTGCGCGCCGCGCGCGCCCACGCGGCCCTGCACGCGCGCACGCACGCCGACGAGGAGGACGTCCGCGTGGCCGCCGCACTGGTGCTTGCGCCGCGCGCGCGCCGGCTGCCGCCGCAACAGGATAACAACCAAGAGCCGGACGCCGCGCAGGACAAGGCGCCCGAACCGGCGGATGAGGCGCAACAGGAACCCCCGCGCGACGCTCAGGCGCCCGAACCCGACAGCGAGGAGGAGCGCGCGGGCGATGATGCGCGTGAAACGCTCGCGGAGGCGATGCGCGCGGCCCTGCCCGCGGATGTTCTGGCGCAATTGCTGGCCGGCGGCGCCTTGCGCCAACGCGCCGGGGCCGCTGGCCGCAGCGCTGCGGCCGCAGCCTCGAAAACGCGCGGCCGGCCGATCGGCGCGCGACCCGGCGATCCGCGCAGCGGCGCGCGCCTCGCCCTGCTCGACACCTTGCGTGCGGCCGCGCCCTTCCAGGGCATCCGCCGCAGGCTGACGCCGCAGGCGCGCGCGCGCATTCTGGTGCGGCGTGAAGATTTCCGCGTGACGCGCTTTCGCGAACGCCGGCGCGTCGCCACGATTTTCGTCGTGGATGCGTCAGGCTCCGCTGCGCTGCACAGGCTCGCCGAGGCCAAGGGCGCCGTGCAGCATCTGCTCGCCGAATGTTATGTGCGGCGCGACGAAGCCGCGCTCATCGCCTTTCGCGGGCGCGGCGCAGAGATTTTGCTGGCGCCGACGCGTTCGCTCGCCCGCGTGCGCAAATCGCTCGCCCGCCTGCCGGGCGGCGGCGGAACGCCGCTTGCCGCCGGCGTGCGTCTCGCGCAGGAGCTTGCGCAACAGGTCGCGCGCAAGGGCGATGCGCCCGTTCTCGTTTTCCTGACCGATGGGCAGGCGAATGTGGCGCTCGACGGCGCCGGCGACCGCACGCGCGCGGACGCGGACGCCAGGACCTGCGCGCAAGCGCTCAGGGACGCGGGTCATCCCTGCCTTGTGGTGGACACATCGCCACGGCCGCAGCCGCGCGCCGCCGCATTCGCGCAGGCGCTCGGCGCACGTTACCTGCCGCTGCCCGCAGCCGACGCGCAACGCCTCTCGAAAGCGGTGAAAGCAGCTCTCTGATCAGGGCCAGCGCACGCGCGGGGGCATGGAGGAGAGGATCGACTCCACATTGCCGCCGG
>CAZYBF010000130.1:247-3680 GCA_964645525.1 uncultured Beijerinckia sp. | reverse complement strand
CCTCTTTAACTTGGCCGATTTACCTCTGAACGGACTTTAAATTGGCGCCCCCACGTGGAAGAAGACCTGGGCCACGTGCTGGAAGGCCCAGCCGAGCATCAGGCGCTTCACCTCCGGATTGTGGCCCTGACCCCAGCAGCGTCGCGCGAGAAAGGTGTAGCCGATGAAGACCGACGAATCCTCCGGGCGGTGATCGTAGAAGCGACTGCTCCCCAGGATCTCACCGGAACTTCGGTCGCGGATCAGCAGCGCCCCGCCCGAAGCCATCGCGCCGGCAAAGAAGGTCGTGAAGACGTCCCGGCGGTGGCGGTCGGGATTCGGATGCTGCTCCCAGATGAGGGGATCCGCGGCCACCGCGTAAAGGGACTCGAAGTCCTCCGCGCGGAGCGGCGCGAGGGTCACCCGTTCGTCGGCCAGGAGCACGGGCTGCCAGAGTCCGGAGGGCGGGGTGGACGACGGGACGGACATACGGCGCGGAAGGTGGCGGCCTTCGGGGCCGGCGGCAAGGGGCTGCCGCTTCCGGCGCAGAAGGCCAACCACGCTTGCCATCCAGGGGCCTGACCTTGGAATCTGTCGTCCGAAGCGCCGGCTGCTTTCCCGTTGCTCAACTGTCAACGGGCCCGGCCTTGCCTCAACCCTGCTCGATGCCCCACCCCAAGCTTGCTGTCCTGCCACGCGGTCTTGCCCTGCTGCCGATCCCGCTTGCCGCAATTCTCGTGCTGCTGACGGCCCCGGCCCTGTCGGCCGCGGCGATCGCGACGGGCGTCCTCACCGGCCGGGTCTCCTTCGCCGCCAGTGGCGAATACCTGGAATTGGCGCGGGTCACGCTGGAGGGTACCGGGCGGGAAGCGTTCACCGATGCGGCCGGAACCTACCAGTTCGCGGAGGTTCCCGCGGGCGAGGTCCGGTTGCGGGTCTTCTATACGGGGCTTGGCGGGGATATGGCGGTGGTGACGGTTGTGGCTGGTCAGAGCACCCGCCGCGACTTCGCGCTTGCCGGGGAGCGCGCGCCGGCGCCGGCCCCGGGAGTCGTCAGTCTCGAACGCTTCGTGGTCGCGACCTCCCGGGAGATGGACGGTGCGGCCATCGCCGTGAACGACCAGCGCTTCGCGCCCGATATGCGCAAGGTGCTCGCCGCGGATGAGTTCGGCACCACCGCGGACGGCTCCGTCGGCGAACTGCTCAAGACGGTGCCGGGCGTGCAGGTGGCGTGGGTGGGCGGCGAGGCGATGAACATCCAGCTCAACGGGGTGCCCGCGGACTACACCCCGGTCACGGTCAACGGTTTCGAGCAGGCGAGCGCCCAGGCGAACACGGCCCGCAACATCCAGATGACCAATGTCGCCACCAATAACCTTTCGCGCATCGAGGTTCGCTTCTCCCCCACGCCCGATTCCCCCGGCAGCGCCCTGGCCGGGACCGTGAACCTCGTCGTGCGCTCCGCCTTCGATCGCGCGCGGCCTGCCCTCAACCTCAGCTCTTACCTGCTGCTGCGCGATGGCGACCGCAGCCTCGCCCGCACCCCCGGTCCGGGCCGCGGGACATCGCCCAAGGTCCAGCCGGGCTTCGAGTTCTCCTACGTCAAACCCGTCAGCGAGCGCTTCGGGTTCACCCTCTCGGGCGGCGGCTCGACCCAGTACCAGCCCTCCACCTTCATCCAGACGACCTGGCGCGGGGCCGCGGCGGCGACGAACGGCGGCACCTTGCCCAACACCACTCCGGACCAGCCGTACCTCACCGACTTTCTCGTCCGGGACTTCCCGCGCCTGACGAAGCGGAAGTCGGCCGGCGCCACCCTCGATTGGAAGCTGGGACCGCGGGACCGGATCGCGCTTTCGCTCCAAGCCACGGCGTTCAACGGGGATTACAGCAGCCGTGACCTCACCTATTCGATCACGCGCGTGACGGCCGGGAGTTTCGGCCCGACCTTCACCCGGGGCGCCTCGGGCGGGGGCATCCTGACGCAGGCGAACGCGGACCGCGACCAGGATTCCCGCAATCTGAGCGTGAGTCTCATCCACCGGCACGCGGGCCCGGTCTGGCGATTCCCGTGCCCGCAGCGTCTCCAGCAATTATTCGCGCGGGTACTTTGGCGGCCTGACGGTCCAGCGGACCGGTCTGACCATCGCCTTTGAGGACATCGGGTTTGAACAGCCCGGGCGCATTCTGGTCGCGGACGCGGCCACCGGGGCGCCGGTGGACCCGCACGCCCTCGGCAGCTATTCCATCGTGAGCGGATCGGGCAACGCGATCCACGGCCGGGGCTTCGATGATGTGACCCGCGACGGCAAGCGCAGCGTCTACGCCTTTGCCGCACGCGACTTCAACTGGCCGGCGCCGATGACGCTCAAGGCGGGGCTGGATGTGCGCCAGAACTGGCGGGACCGGATCGGTGGCAGCTTGGTGCAGACCTTCGTGGGGGCGGACGGGCGGGCGGGGACGGCCGACGACAACGCGGCGCAAATCCTCGATGAGGTGTTTTCGCGCCGTCCCGGCGTCTTCGGCTTCCCCGCGACGCAGCGAGCCTCCAACGCGGAGCTGCTGGAGCTGCTGGCCTCGCGGCCCAGCTGGTTCACGTCCAACGAGAACACCCATTACCGTTCGACGCTCGGCCTGTCCAAATTCGCCCAGGAGACGACCACCTCCGCTTACCTCCGGGCGGACGTGGCCCTGTTCAACCACCGGCTGAAGCTGGTCGGGGGCCTGCGGGCGGAGCAGACCAACATCGAGGCCGAGGGGCCATTGGAGGACCTTTCGCGCAACTACCAGCGGGATGCCGCGGGCCGCGTGCTGCGCGGGGCCAACGGGCAGCCCCTGCAACAGCCGGGCACCGCGCTGGAGATCTCGCGCCGCACCTACCTGGAGCGGGGCTCCCGGACCGAGAAGGAGTACCTGCGTTGGTTCCCGAGCCTGAATGCGGCGTGGAACCTGCGGACCAACACCCTCCTGCGTGCCGCTTACTACCACAGTGTCGGACGCCCCAACTACAACCAGTATGCCGGCGGGATCACGTTGCCCGATCTGGAGGCGGCGCCCTCGCCCTCGAACCGGATCGTGGTGAGCAACACCGCGATCAAGGTCTGGAGCGCGCGGACCGGGAAGGTGGCACTGGAGCATTACTTCGAGGGGGTGGGGCTGGTTTCGGTCGGCGCCTTCCGGCGGCAGTTCGAGAACTTCTTCGGGAGCACCGTGTTCGGGGCCACGCCCGAGTTCCTCGCGATCCACGGGTTGCCTGCCGCGGAATACGGGCGCTTCGATGTCGCCACCCAGTACAACCTGCCGGCCATCGTCCATATCGAGGGGCTGGACTTCCAATACCGGCAGGCGCTGACCTTCCTGCCCGCGTGGGCGCGGGGGGTGCAGGTCATCGCCAGCGGGGCGAGCCAGCGGATCGCGGGCGTCGAGGCCGACAACTTCAACGGGCTCATCCCGC
>CAZYBF010000130.1:0-237 GCA_964645525.1 uncultured Beijerinckia sp. | reverse complement strand
CGCACGGCCAGCGTGGGCTTGGTGCTGACGCGGCCCCGCTTCAATGTCCGGGCGAACTGGACCTACCAGAGCGAGCGCAAGCTGGCGCAGATCAATGGCCTGAGTGTCGGCCCGGGAACGTTCACCTACGCGACCCCGCGCCGGCTCGTGGACGTGAATGCCGAGTTCAACCTCACGCGGCGGCTGAGCGTGTTCGGCAATATCCGCAACTGGGGCGATGAACCGGAGGACTTTGAG
>CAZYBF010000129.1:0-3875 GCA_964645525.1 uncultured Beijerinckia sp. | reverse complement strand
CTGCGCGCCATGATGCCCTGGATCGGCAAGAACAAGCTGGTCGACAAGACCCGCAACTAAGTTTGCGTTCATCGCGAACTCATCAGGCCCGGGGCTTCCCCGGGCCTTTTCTTTTGGCGCAAGTCGTCCACCGCCAACCTTGGACCGCGCGCGTCCTCGCGCGCTCCTTCTCCCCGAACGCGCGGCGCCTTGACCGCGCCGCCCGCCTGCGGCCACATGGGGCGCAAGGAGCGATCCATGCGCCGTCCCTATTTCATTCTTGACGTTTTCACTGACGAAGCCTTCGCCGGAAATCCGCTCGCCGTCGTGCGCGATTGCGACGACATGGACGCGGCGCGCATGCAAACGGTGGCCGCCGAGTTCAACCTGTCGGAGACCGTCTTTCTGCAAAGCCCGCGCGATCCGCTGAACACCGCGCGCGCGCGCATTTTCACGCCAAGGCGCGAACTGCCGTTCGCCGGCCATCCCACCGTCGGCGCCGCCGTTCTCATCGGCATGGTCGATGCGAGCGCCATGCTGGAGGCGCAGCCCGTGGACGTGGTGCTCGAGGAGGGCGTGGGCCTCGTGCGGTGCACCGTGCGCCGCGTTCAGGGCCGCGCGACGCGCGCCTCGTTCGCCTTGCCGCGCCTGCCCGAGCCCGCGGGCGAGGCGGCGTCCCGCGCGGCGCTCGCGCGCGCGCTCTCGCTTGACGAAGCTGACATCGGGTTTGAAGGCCATGCGCCAAGCGCCTGGAGCGCGGGCGTCGGCTTCACCTTCGTGCCGCTCGCAAGCCGCGACGCGCTGGCGCGCGCGCGCCCCGACATGGCGCACTGGGGCGTCGTGGGGCCGGGGGATCATCCCGCCGTCTACGCCTATGCGCGCGAGACCTTCGATCCGAACCGCCATGTGAGCGCGCGCATGTTCGCGCCGTCTCTCGGCATTGCGGAGGATCCCGCCACGGGAAGCGCGGCGGCCGCTTTCGCAGGCGTATGCATGGCGTTCGAACAGCCCGGCGACGGCGACCATCTCGTCGTGATCGAACAGGGCTATGACATGGGCCGTCCGAGCCAGATCGCGCTCACGCTGCATGTGGAGGCGGGCGCGCTCGCGGGCGCGGAGATCGGCGGCGGCGCGGTGATCGTCGCGCAAGGAACGATTGACGCATGAGCGCGGCGCAGGACGCGCTGTCCCCCATCGCCTTCGCCGAGGCGGATGCGATCGAGAGCGTCTATCGTCCGCGCGCATGGCCCTTCGCTGTGGCGCGCGCGCAGGACGTGGCGGCCCATTGGGCCTTGCAGCGCGCGCAGCGTCCCGGCCTGTTCGATGGCCGCGTTCTCCTCGCCGAATCCTGGGAGGTTGAGCGGCGCGCGGACGCCGAGGTTCTCGTCACCCGTCATTTCGACGCGCCCTTCAGCGCCTTTCTCGCCTGGCGCGATTTCGGCTTTCCCGACGCCAGCGTGCGCAATTGCTTCGCGGCCGCGGTTCTTCTTGCGCGCGACGGCGCCTATGTGCTGGGCCGCATGGGCGCGCACACCGCCAATGCGGGCCGCGTTTATTTCCCCTGCGGCACGCCGGACATGGATGACGTGCGCGACGGGCGCGTCGATCTCGCCGGCAGCGTGCTGCGGGAGCTTGAGGAGGAGACGGGCCTGCGGCCCGATGAGGTCGCCTGCGACGCGGGCTGGACGATCGTCTTCGAGGGCGCGCGTCTCGCCTGTATGAAGATCGTGCGCGTCGACGCTTCCGCCGACGTCCTTGTCGCGCGCATCGAAGCTTTCCTGCGCGCGCAGCGCGAGCCGGAACTGAGCGGCCTTCACGTCGCGCGCGGGCCGCAGGATCTTTTGCCTGAAATGCCGCCGTTCACGCGCGCTTATCTCGCGCGCCGCTTCGCCGCTCAGCTCGCCGGATAGCCGTGGCGCACGCGGCTCGCGCGCACGATGTTCGTCGCCTCCGCCTCGCGTCCGGCGGCGCAGGCGGCCTGCGCGGCCGCGATGTCCTTCTGGATGCGCTCGTAGACCTGACGCGACACATGGCCCGTCGCCAGATCATTGTCCTGAATGGCGCGCCAGCGCGCCACCTCGCCGGCGCAGCCCGCGCCCTCGGGCATGCGGAAGCCCTGCGGCGTCACGCCTGAGGGCGTCGATGCAGGCGCGGGCGGAAGGGAAGACGCCTGCGGCGGCGTCGCGCGCGGGGCGTTGCAGCCGGCGAGCGCGAGCAAGATAGCGGGAAGAACGAAGGCGCGGGCAGGGGGCATGGGCGGGCTCCGGATCGAATCGAACTGGGGCGAGGCTATGCCGGCGCGCCGGTCGGCTCAATCGCGGGCGCTGCGGCTTTGCGCGCCCGCTTCTGCGAGGTCCCTTGCCCGCAAGGTCGAGCGGGGCCATAGTCGCCGCGCCTGACCCCACTGAAAGCCCGCCATGGCCGAAAGCCTGACCGACGAGGAACGCGCCGCCTTCGAAAGCGAACTCGAGGCGCTGCGGCAGGAGCATCGAGACCTCGACGCGGCGATCGAGGCCCTGCAGGGGGCCAGCGCTTCCGACCAATTGCAGGTGCAGCGGCTGAAGAAGCGCAAGCTCGTCCTGCGCGACCGGCTCGCCTGGCTGGAAGACGCGCTGACGCCTGACATCATCGCCTGAGGCGCGCTCCGGGCTTTTGCGCCTTGCGGGCGCCGGCCCCTTCGTCTATTCCGCCTTCCTTCTCCGGCCGCCCGCGGGCGAAAGCAGGGGCGTACATTGGTCCAGCACGCGAAACCCGTCGCCATCATCATGGGCTCCCAGTCCGATTGGGAGACCATGCGCAACGCCGCGCAGACGCTCGATGCGCTCGGCGTCGGCTATGAGGCGCTCATCGTCTCCGCCCATCGCACGCCGGACCGGCTCGTCGCCTTCGCCAAGGGCGCCCGCGAGCGCGGCTTCAAATGCGTGATCGCGGGGGCGGGCGGCGCCGCTCATCTGCCCGGCATGACGGCGTCGATGACGCCTCTGCCCGTGTTCGGCGTGCCGGTTGAGTCCAAGGCCCTGTCCGGCGTGGATTCGCTGCATTCCATCGTGCAGATGCCGGCGGGCGTGCCGGTGGGCACGCTCGCCATCGGCCGCGCGGGCGCGGTGAACGCCGCGCTGATGTGCGTCGCCGTTCTGGCGCTTGAGGATGCGGCGCTCGCGGGCCGTTACGACGCCTGGCGCGCGCAACAGACGCAGGCGGTCGCGCTGGTCCCCGTGGATGAGCCTGCCGCGGAGAAGAAATGAGCCCCGCGCCCAACACGCCCGTTGCGCCGGGCTCCGTGATCGGCGTGCTCGGGTCCGGCCAGCTCGGCCGCATGATCGCGCAGGCGGCGGCCCAATTGGGGCTCAAGACCCATGTCTTCGCGCCTGACGGCGGGCCGGCGTTCGACGTGGCGACCCAGCGCACCCTCGCGTCCTACGAGGATGAGGCGGCGCTCGCCGCTTTCGCGCAATCGGTGGCGGTTGTGACCTATGAGTTCGAGAACGTGCCCGCCCGCGCGGCCGCCGTTCTCGCCGAACGCCGCCCCGTCCTGCCCGGGCCGGACGCGCTCGCCATCACCCAGGATCGGCTGACCGAAAAGACCTTCCTCAACAAGCTCGGCGTCCCCACCGCCCCCTTCATGGCGGTGGACGACGCCGACGGCCTCGCCCGCGCACTCGCCCAGCTCGGCCGGCCCGCGATCCTGAAGACCCGCCGCTTCGGCTACGACGGCAAGGGACAGGCGATGATCCGCGAGGGCGCCGATCTCGCCGCCATCCACCGCAGCCTCGGCGGCGCGCCCTGCATCCTCGAAGGCTTCGTGCCCTTCGCCAAGGAGGTCTCCGTGGTGGCCGCCCGCTCGGCGGACGGGTCCTACGCCGCCTTCGACCTGTGCGAGAACGAGCACGAGAACC
>CAZYBF010000128.1:0-4064 GCA_964645525.1 uncultured Beijerinckia sp. | reverse complement strand
GCGTTGTCGAGGAGATTGCGCCCCACCCTGAGCACATGGTCAGTGAGGGCGCCGAGTACATGCTGGCCTTGCGAGGTGACCCTGTATCCCAGGCTGCGCTTCTGTCGACATCGATCCAGGCCCTGATGCTCGCCTCGCGCCTGTTGGACACCCGCGAAGGCTTTACCAAGGGAGCCAAGCCGTTTGCCGGTTGGCGCAGTTTCGCCTTCACGGACCAACTGGACGCAACCAACCGCCTTTTCTACGACCTCCGGGATGCGGAAGGCCGCACAGAACAGGGACACCCCGCGAATCGCCGGCACCCCAACGGCGGCCTGGCCCACTTGCGCCGCGCCGGTGGGAGCCTTCGCCGCTATGAGGGGGGGCAAGATTGGAGGGCTCTCGAAGCCAATGGCCATGTACTGTCCACCCGGCATCGCGTGGAGAGAACCACGGCGCTCGATACCGGTGTCAGCCACGACGCCGAAATCGTCGTCGCTACCGCGGCGCTGGAGGTGGGCTATGACGATCCGGCAGTCGGTGTCGTCCTGCAGCACAAGGCCCCTCGAGACATGGCGCAGTTCCTGCAGCGCAAGGGCCGCGCGGGCCGTACGCGTCACATGCGCCCCTGGACCATCATGGTGCTGTCCGACTACGGGCGCGATCGCTTGGCCTATCAGGCATACGAACAGTTCTTCGACCCTGAACTGCCGCCCCGTGAACTGCCCTTGAGCAACCGCTACATCCGGCGTATGCAGGCGGCCAATGCACTGATCGACTATCTCGGCGTGGCCATGCAGCAAGGCGAGCCTGCAGGTTCGGTGTGGCGGGACCTGTCTGGACCACAGTCCACACGCTTGGAGGGCTGGTCGCGTCCGGCAGAGGACCAGATTAAGCGGAACAAGTCGAGCTTTCCGCTGAGTCCAAGTCAGTGGAATGCAGTCAAGAGTGAGGCGATTCGGATCGGCCCTGCAGGCGAACATAAGTTTGCTGGTAGTAACTGGCTGCAAGATCGCCTGCGTCGAGCCTACCTCACTCAGCAGTTGGTCAACCTGCTCAGGGATCCAGCCAAGCTGGAAGACCTCACACGCTTTCTCGTTCAAGCGCTTGCCCTTTCGCGCGAGGAAGTGGACACCCTGCTGTGGGAGCATCCACGCCCGCTGCTGCTGACCGTCGTGCCCACCGCCTTCAGACGCTTGGCTACCAACTGGCGTTCCCATGGTCAACCGGCCAGCGACCGACGAAACAGCCACCCGCTTCCCGAGTTCATGCCGGGAACGCTTTTTGCCGACCTGTCTCTGCCGGAGGTCCAGCTTCAGGGCGGTCCATTCGATGACGTGGCCTTGCCCGTGCTGCAGGCCTTGAACGAATTGGCCCCGGGCAAGGTCTCCCGTCGTCTGGACCAGCCGTTGTGGATCGGACTTTCAGACGCTGAGCTCGCGGCCGATCTCGCGGCCGTGACGATGACGCGTGAGGTCGACGTCGCACTCTGGTACGACCTCGATCCCCAGTTCGACTTTCATCGTTCCGAAAGCGGACGGGTGAGCGCCTGCGCTGCCTTTCGCCCCGCGGCAATCCGACTTGTCTCGCCCCCACGGCGGCCGGAGCTGCGTGACACCTCCAACGCGCGACTGATCTGGCGGACCCAACTGTTTGGGGTTCGCGTGGGCAATGTCTTCGAGGCTCCTTCGGACCGAGTCGGCATCGCCCGACTGGTGCAGCGCGTCTCTGTTCACACCCACGCCAGCCAGTCGGCAGCTACGGTGCGACGCTACGCCGTAGCCTCCAGCGTCAATCTGCGCGTGGCGACAGGCAACCAAACAGTCGACCACGCAGCCTTGTGGCACTTTACACAGGGCGGCAAGCCCTGCGGCATCGGATTCGAAGTCGAGGCCGACGCACTGTGCCTCCACATGAATCTCCCAGCGTCCCCAAGCGCAACTCTGCTGCAGGAGGACCCCTCCATTCTTCGCGCCGCCCGGAGCGCGCGCTTTCAATGGGAAGCCCAGCATGGCCCAGCGCTGGCGGGCACGGTGGGCAACGTCTTCCTTCGAGGTTGGCTGGCACAGATCTTCAAGGTGGCTGCGGTAGTCCTCGCTCAGGAGCGCGAGCTACCACTGGGGCAGGCGATTGACCTGCTGCGACAACCGGCTGAGCAACCCAGACTAAGGGACGTCCTGGTAACGATCTTCCAGTCTCCAGATGCGCCTGACGACGACCACCCAGTACCGGGAAGGGAACCCCGCCTCCGTTCAAAGTTGACCGACGCGCTTGCCGACGCTGTGACACGCGACGCCCTCGCCACTTTGGCGCACCAGATCCTGGCCGAGCCCATTGATGCCGCTTGGGATGACTGGCTCCGACGGGCCCAACTGCAGACCTTTGCAGCGGCCCTCATGGATGCCATCCAGCAAGCTTGCCCCCAGGTGGACCCGGACGACCTCATGGTCGACACCGATCCAGGTCCAACGGAGGAAGGCAAGGAGCGAGCTGAAGTCCAGTTGTGGATCTCGGAGGCCAACCCGGGCGGCAACGGGCTCATCGAGCAGGTGGTTGAGGCCATGGCCACTCGGGCGGATCACTTCTTCCGCCGCATTGAAGCCGCGCTGGGACCCTCGGAGTTTGAGCAGATCGACATCCAGTTGCAGGACTATCTCCAGCGAATCGGAGGCCCGACGCCCGAGACCGCCTGGATCGATGCAACCCAGGCGGTCCGCTCGGCATCGTCCACTCAAGAGGCTCAGGCAAGCCTGCTGTGTTTGCGACAGTTCCTGGCGGCCCAAGGCCATGGTGTATTCCACGGCTACGTTTCAGCGATCAGCAATCGACTGCTTCGTCCGAACAGCCCTCCTGATCTGGACCAACTCCTTGCTGAGTTGCTGCAGGCATGGGAGGCCCTGGAGGCGCGACTGGGTGTCGAAGTCGATGCACGCGTCATGTGCGCCGTGTTCAGCCAAGACCCCCGTATTGATGCGGCATTTGCGGCCGCTGACTTCCAGGTCCCTTCCGCACAACTCGTGACCTGGCGGTTCAGCATGCTGCTGGGCGTTCTCTGGGCCAGGGGCCACGGACTGCGGGCCCATGCCTTACCGGTCACAGAGCGGTTCGCCGAGACGCCCATGACTACGGACCGCCTCCTGTTGGCACCGTGGCTGTCGCCGCCCCAACGTGCCTTGGCCGCCGATGCTGCCGATCTGCAGGAGCAACTGCACCAGCAACTCAAGCAAACCGGTCAGGCCATCGTTTCGGCGGGCCCCGACCCGGCGCAGATCCAGCGAGTCATCTGTCTGGCCGCCACGGTGCCCGTGCAACTCGAGTACCTGAATGTCTATCCTCGCCTGACGTCTGTGGTCCGTGCACTGGGATCCGTAGCCCTCCACTTTGAGTTGGAGGCCACGGCATGAGCGGCACCCGCAAGATATACAAGGGCGCGGTGACCTCGCAGCATGCCGTCAGGGAAGTGTTGACGATGGTGTTCGCCCAGGAGTTGTTGGCGCCCAGCAAAGAAGTCTTCCTCGTCGCGCCCTGGATAAGCAACATCGTCGTCTTCGACAGTCAAATCGGCCAGTACGCCACCCTCAATCCCGAGTGGGCAAAGCGCGAGATTCGTTTGGTTGAGGTCTTGGTGGCCATCGCTGCCAACGGCACCACACTGCACATCCACACCCGTCCGGACGATCACAACAGAAACTTCAAGCGCCGCATTCAAGAAGCTCTCGGGGATGCCGGTCTGCTCGATCAACTGCGCTGGGCCGATCGCAATGCACTGCTGCACACCAAAGGCGTCTGGACAGACCGGGTTCTGATAGACGGCTCGATGAATCTGACAGAAAGCGGTGTAGCGCTTAATGAAGAGGCCGTGACGGTCTCGTTCGATCCTGAGCAGGTCGCTGCAGCCCGCGTGCACTTTGCCCTCTATGAGCAGCACTGACACCCTAGTCCACAGTCAGAGGGCTGCGGCACTGCAAGCCACGTTCTTTGCGTCGCCGAACCGTTGCGACTGCGCGACCGTCAGTGACGATCCGCAGGCGCAGAGCGCGCTGCAGACCTGCTTGAAGGGCCATGCTTCGGGCGCTGTTGACCGA
>CAZYBF010000127.1:4091-4221 GCA_964645525.1 uncultured Beijerinckia sp. | reverse complement strand
CTGCGCGTCAACGGCCTGACGTCGGCCGCGCAGGTGCGCCCGGGCGCCCGGCTCGTGATCCCCGTTTACAACGCCGCCGGCGGATCGCCCGCCGCCGCCGCGCCCGTCGCCGCCCGCGCGGCTACGCAGG
>CAZYBF010000127.1:0-4081 GCA_964645525.1 uncultured Beijerinckia sp. | reverse complement strand
CGCCTCGCGGCGTGCAGCGGCGGCGGCGGGCTTCTACGCAGGCGCAGGCCGCCGGTCAGCAGACGCTCGCGCGCGCCGGTCAGACGGCGTCCCTCCAGCAGCAGGCGGCGCTCGCCCCGCAGGCTCAGGCCGCGCAGGCGGCTCAGAAGGCCGCCGAGGACAAGGCCGCGCAGGCGAAGAAGGCTGAGGAGGCCGCGAAAGCGAAAGCCGCAGCCGCGGCCGTCGCCGCCCAGAAAACCGCAGCCGCTCCTGTGGCCGCCGCGCCCGCCAAGGTCGCCAAGGTCGAGGAGCCGGCCAAGGCCGCTCCGGAGGCTGAAGCGTCCGCCGCCGCCGACAAGCCGGAGTTCCGCTGGCCCGCGCGCGGGCGCATCATTCAGGGCTTCAAGCCCGGCGCGAGCGAAGGCATCAAGATCGCCGTTCCAGAGGGCACCGCCGTCAAGGCGGCGGAGGCGGGGGTCGTCGCCTACGCCGGCAGCGAGCTGAAGGGCTACGGCAATCTCGTGCTGATCCGCCATCCCAACGGCTTCGTGTCCGCTTACGCCCACAATGGCGAAGTGAGCGTGCGCCGGGGCGATTCGGTGAAGCGCGGTCAGGTGATCGCCAAGTCCGGGCAGAGCGGCAACGTTTCTTCGCCGCAACTGCATTTCGAACTGCGCAAGGGTTCGACGCCCGTCGATCCCACGGGATATCTCGCCGGCCTGTGAGGCCGGGTTCCGGAAATGGGGCCGGGGCTTCCGCGAGACACGTGAGCCTTGACCTTCAGCTAGGCGGCGAGCGCTGTGAAGTGCTCGCCGCCTTTCGCTTTTTTGCGCTTGATCAATGTAGCTAATTCGCGAATAGCTGTAATCTTGACGATTACATACGTATCGCGAGGGCGCTTTGTTGAGGGGGTCGGGAAATAGCTTTGGGCCGGACGGCCCGGAGGCGCTGACCGGAGGTTTGAGGAGGCTGGCGGGGCGTCTTGCGTCGCCGATCGCGGCGGCCGCGCTTGTCGTCGCCGCCGGCGCGGTTCTCACCTTCGCCGCCTGGCGCGCCGTCGATCAGCTTGACGAGCGCGCCGCCGACGATCGCTTCGCCTACATCGTCGAACGTTTCATCGACCTTCTCGAGCAGCGTCAGCAGGTCCACGCGCAAACGCTCAGCTCGGGGGCGGCGCTCGTCACGGTGCTCGGAGACGTGCGCGCGTCGCAATGGCGCTCCATCTACGAACAATTGCGCATCGCCGAACGCCATCCCGGCGTGCAGGGCTTCGGCTATGCGATGGTCGTGCAGCCCCATGCGCGCGCGGCGCATATCGAGGACATGCGCGCGCAGGGTTTTCTTGAATACGCGATTTATCCTGCGGGCGAACGCGAGACCGTCACCTCCATCGTCTATCTGGAGCCTTACGACTGGCGCAACCGCCGCGCGCATGGCTACGACATGTTCTCCGAGCCCGTTCGACGCTTGGCGATGGAGCGCGCGCGCGACACGGGCGGCATCGCTTCAAGCGCACGCGTCACGCTCGTTCAGGAAACCGACACCAACGTGCAGCCGGGCTTTCTGCTCTACGCGCCGATCTACGGGCCGTTGCCCGACGCGCCAAGCGTCGAGGATCGTCGGCGCACGCTGCGCGGCTTCGTCTATTCGCCAGTGCGCGCGGTTGATTTCGGAACCTCGCTGATGGCGCGCTTCGAGAATGAAGCGGGCCCCTTCCTCAGCGTTGAGGTTTTCGACGGCGCTGGCGGCGGGCCTGAATCGCTTTTGTTCGCCGCGCGCGCGCAGCAGGCGGAGGCCGGCGCGCGCAGCCGTGAGATCGCCTATGTGCGGTTCGGGCATTCCTGGCGCTTGCGGTTGCGCGCGTTGCCCGCGTTTGAACGAAGCCTCGACACGCGCGCGCGCACAGCGATTCTGTTCGGCGGTCTCGCCATCACAGCGCTGATGGGCGCTTTGGCGGGCGTCATGGTCGCCCGGCAGCGCGAACACGCCGCCAACGCGCGCACGAAGGACATCATCGCGCGCGAAATGTCGCATCGCGTGAAAAATTTGCTCTCGGTGATCCAGTCGGTCGCCTCGCGCAGTCTGGCCGACGGGCGTTCGCTGGGCGAGGCGCGGCAGGTGTTCGCTGATCGCATCGCCGCTCTTGCGCGCGTGCATACGGCGCTGATCGATGCGCAATGGACAGGCGCTTTGCTGGGCGACCTCGTGCATGGCGAACTTGCGCCCTTCGGCGCGCGCGTAGTCATGTTTGGCCCGCGCGTGCGGGTGAATGGGCAGATGTCGCAGCACCTGGCGATGGCGGTGCACGAACTCGCCACCAATGCGGTCAAGTATGGCGCGCTCTCGCAGCCAGGCGGCTCGGTGCGCGTGGAATGGGACGTGAGCGAGCGTGACGGCGAGCTATGGTTCTCATTCGCCTGGCGAGAGATGGGCGGGCCGCCCGTGAGCAAGCCGATCCGGGATGGGTTTGGGCAGACGCTGCTGCGCCGCCTGCTGGGCTCGGCGATCTCAGCGCAACCCGCCATTGCGTATGAGTCGTCGGGCTTGCGCTATTCTTTCCATTGTCCGCTGTCGCGCATCGGCGCGATCGCATAAACCGCGCGGGCGCCGTTTCAGCCCTGATCGAGGCGCACGCCAAGCCGGCCCGCGACGTCCTGAATGTATTGCCAGGCGGTGCGGCCTGAGCGCGCGCCGCGCGTGGCGGCCCATTCGATCGCCTCCGCGCGCATCGTCTCATGATCCATCCCCCGCAGCCCGAAGCGTTCGGCGTAGGCGAACACCATCGCGAGGTAATCGTCCTGGCTGCAGCGATGGAACCCGAGCCACAGGCCGAATCGATCGGAGAGGGAGACTTTCTCCTCCACCGCCTCGCCCGGGTTGATCGCGGTGGAGCGCTCGTTCTCCATCATGTCGCGCGGGACGAGGTGGCGCCGGTTGGACGTGGCGTAGAACAAGGCGTTGCCGGGCCGGCCCTCGATGCCGCCTTCAAGCGCGGCTTTGAGGGATTTGTAGCTCGTGTCCTCCGCGTCGAAGGAAAGGTCGTCGCAAAAGATGAGGACGCGGAACGGCGCGTCGCGCAGGCAGGCCATCAGCGCTGGCAGGCTCTCGATGTCCTCGCGGTGGATCTCCACGAGTTTAAGCGCCTTGTCCGCCGGCAGGCTCTCGTTGATGCGGGCGTGCACGGCCTTGACCAGCGATGATTTGCCCATGCCGCGCGCGCCCCAGAGCAAAGCGTTGTTGGCCGGCAGGCCGCTGGCGAAGCGCTGGGTGTTGTCGAACAAAAGGTCCCGAACGCGGTCCACGCCCTTGAGCAGGTCGAACGCCACCCGGTTGACGCGCGCCACCGGGACAAGTCCCTGCGGATTCGCCCGCCAGACGAAAGCGTCGGCGGCCGTGAAGTCGACCCGCGCGGCGTGCGCGGGGGCGATGCGCTCCAGAGCGTCGGCGATGCGCGCGAGCAGGGCGTGGAGGGCGGGATCGAGGGGTGCGGGGCTCTGGGACATGAGGGCGCGGGGCTGGTTCTGGCGAGGCGATGACGCGGGCCCTGTCTAGACGCTCCGGGGGCGGGCGTCCACGCGCAGGCGGGGCGGGGGGCGGCATTGCTTTCGAGGCGGGCGCCGCTATAGTCCGCGCCACTTCGGCGAGCCCCATGCCTCGCTCGAGTTCGGAGCGACACGTCCATGAATTTCATCACGCCCGCCTGGGCTCAGGCCCCCGGCGCCGGCCAGCCGGACATCCTTGTCCAGCTCGCCCCCTTCGCGATCATTCTCGTCATCATGTACTTCCTGATCCTGCGTCCGCAGCAGAAGCGCGCGAAGGCGCATCAGGAGATGGTGAAGGCCGTACGCCGCGGCGACACGGTGGTCACTTCCGGCGGATTCATCGGCCGCGTCACCAAAGTGGTGGACGACAACGAGATCGAGATCGAGCTCGCGCCTGAGACTCGCGTGCGCCTCTTGCGCGGCATGATCGCGGAAGTGCGCGCCAAAGGCGACGCCGCCTGACCTGACGCGCGGCGCGGCGCAAGGCCGCGCCCGCCCCACCGGCCCAGACCCGCTCTCGCACGGACGCGCCCATGTTTCGTTTCCCACGCTGGAAAGTC
>CAZYBF010000126.1:0-4358 GCA_964645525.1 uncultured Beijerinckia sp. | reverse complement strand
GGCGCGGCGCAAGCCGCGAGCGCGTCGCAAAACGTGCGGATCGTCGGCGGCGTGGCGCTGGAGCGGCCGTTCCATATTCGCCGCCTCGGCCATTTCGGCATGGACGTCGAGGACGTGGAGCTCAGCCGCGAATTCTATGCGCGCAATTTCGGTTTCCGCGTCGCCGACCCCATCGACTTCGGCCCGCGCCTGCCCGAGGAGGAGCGCCCGCGTTTCGCCCAGACCACGGGCTATTTCATGCGCCACGGCACGGATCACCATTCCTTCGTGATCTTTCCGCGCAAGCTGCGCATGCGCCTTCTGCCGCATTACAACACGCGCACCACGATCAACCAGATCACCTGGCAGGTGGGCTCTCTGCGCGAAGTGGTGGAAGGTTTCGACTGGCTCAACGGGCGCGGCGTGAAGATCGCGCGTTCGGGCCGCGACAATCCGGGCTCCAACTGGCACGCCTATCCGCTCGATCCCGATGGTCACACCAATGAGATCTATTACGGCATCGAGCAGATCGGCTGGGACGGTTTCAGCAAGCCGCCGGGCATGCACCGCCGCGACTACCACACGACGCCCGCCCTGCCCCATCGCTCCGAATATGCGGAAGTGATGGAGGGGCTCGCGCAGGGGATCAATGTGGGAAGCGGCAACCATGGCGAGGAGCCGCTTCTGGAGACCCACGACGTGGGCGGCGTGCTTCTGGGCCGCCCCTTCAAGGTGGTGAAGATCGGCCCCGTGCGCATTTTCGTGGAGGACGTGGAGAAGGCGAAAGACTTCTACATGCGCCAGATGGGCCTGCGGCTCACGGAGGAGATCGTCTGGAACGGGCGGCGCTGCGCCTTCCTGCGCGCCAATTGCGAGCACCATTCGCTCGCGCTCTACCCGATCGAACTGCGCGCGGACCTGGGCCTGAAGGCGGACACGACCCTGTTCTCCATCGGCATGCAGGTGGCTGATTACCAGCAATTGAAAGACGCGCTCGGCTTTCTCGAAGGCCGCAAGACGCAGATCCGCAAACTGCCGCCGGAGCTTTTCCCCGGCGTGGACTACACCGCCTTCGCCGTCGATCCCGACGGCCATCTCGTGCAGCTTTATTACTACATGGAGACCATCGGCTGGGACGGACGTCCGCGGCCGCAGGCGCAGCGGCCGAGGATCGACAACGACGCCTGGCCCGAGTATGTCCCCGCCCATGGCGACGCCTTCTGCGGCGAGACGTTCATGGGCCCGTGGAGCTGACCACGGCCCTTTCGACGACATTCAGCGAAGATCCATCACCCAAGCACAGCAAGGAAAACCGGCATGAAGTTTCTCACCTACAAGGACGGCGCGAACCTGCGCGCGGGCGCGCTCGACGAGACGCGCGGCGTGCTCGACCTCGTGAAGGCGGCCAAGACGCTGCTCGGCAAGGACCTGCCCGACAGCCTGCGCGGCATCATCGAAGGCGGCGATTCCGCGCTGGCGCTCGCGCGCGAGGCGCTGAAGGCCGCGCAGGGCAAGCCCGACGGCCTGTTCACGCCCGCCGACAAGGTGAAAGTCGCCACTCCGCTGCCGGGCGCGCGCAAGAACGTCTTCTGCGTGGGCCGCAATTACAAGGCGCATATCGAGGAGATGGCCGCCTCCTTCGGCCGCGCGGTCGACTACCCCAAGGCGCCGGAATTCTTCTCCAAGCCGCCCACCACGATCGTGGGCCATGAGGACGGCGTGGAGCGCCACGCGGAACACACCGAGAAGCTCGATTACGAAGTCGAGCTCGCCGTCGTCATCGGCAAGAAGGGTCGCAACATCAAGGAAGGCGAATTCGAGAATTACGTGTTCGGCTATACGGTGGTCAACGACATCACCGCGCGCGACGCGCAGCGCCTGCACGGCCAGTTCTTCAAGGGCAAGAGCTTCGACACGTTCTGCCCCATCGGCCCCTATATCGTGACCAAGGACGAGTTCGGCCAGCCGGGCGGCCACCGCCTGTCGCTGACCGTGAACGGCAAGGTGCGTCAGGATTCGAACACGTCCGACCTTTACTTCGGCGTGCCGAAAATCATCGAGAGCCTTTCGGCCGCCCTCACGCTGGAGCCCGGCGACGTAATCGCCACCGGAACGCCCTCGGGCGTCGCCGCCGGCATGAAGGAGCCTGTGTGGCTGCAGAAGGGCGACGTCGTGGAAGCCTATGTCGAAGGCGTGGGCGTGCTGCGCAACACCATCGTCTGAACGCCTGCGCGCAATGCGCGCGAAAGCCCGTCCCGCATCGCGGGGCGGGCTTTTTCTTTGCTCAGCGGCCGCGCCAGCTCTCCGATGAGGCGGGGCCGCGATAGGCCTGCGGCGGCAGCGACGGATTGAGCCGCGGCGCAACCGCCGCCGGGGAAGGCGCGACGGCGCCGGCGCCCGCGCCAGGCGACACTGGCGCCATGTAGCGCGGTCCGCTCTGCGTCTGGCCCCACAGGGGCGCCGCAGGCTCAGGAGAAGGCTCGCGCACGCGTTCGCGCTCTTGTTCGCGGTCACGCGCGCGCTCCGCCTTGCGCGGAGGCGGCGCGGGTTTCGCCTTTCTGGCGGGCGCGGGCGCGGGCCGAGCGACCGCGACGCGCGCGGGCGAAGCGGCGACCCGCGCCAATGGCGCAGGCGCGCCGAGCGCCGCGTCGAGGCTGCGACCGACGGGCACAAGATCGGAGCCCAAACGATCAGCGCCAAAGCGCTGATCTTCGATCGCCGGCGCAAGCGGGCCAGGCCCTGCGGCGTAGGCGCGCCGATCCATGCGCATCACGCGCTCCAGAGCCTCGCGCGCGCCGACGCTCACCCCTTCGATCATCGAGACGAGCTGATCGGCCGTCGCATCAGCGCGGCACAGGCGCATGCGGATCGAGGCGGGCGCGTCGGCGGCGAACAGGGCGCCCATGCGCGCCAGACCTCCGGGCCCCGGCCAGACTTGTCGCGCGTCTTCGACCCATTGCCATGCGAAGGCGCAGCGCGCGCCGTCTTCGCGACGGCCGACCGCGACGCCGATCGGGCCCAGCGCGTTCGACAGCGGGCGCGTCACGATATGCATCGCCATGTTGGGAAAGCGGCCGATGATCTCCCCGCGCACGCCGCGCTCGGAAGGCGGGCCGATCTGCAGCAGGCCCGATCCGCCCTGCGGGCCGGAATGGGTGCGCAGGCTCACCTCGACGACGTTCTCGCCGTAGGCATCGCCGCGCAACACGATCTCCTGCCGCGTGCCATTGACGAAATGACGCTCGCGAATCCGCTGGATGGCGCCCGCCTCCGGCGGCGGCAGGATCAGCGCATCGACGCTGTCCACCTGTCCCGCCACGTCAAGCGGCGTCACGGGCGCAAGCGGCGCGCCCACCACGCGCGTGAGCGGCGCGGAGGCGACGGCGCGCGTGGAGGCGGTGGGCTCATAATCGAACGTCTTTGCGCGCTCGCAGGCTGCAAGAAGCAGTGCGCACGAAGCGGCGAGCGCCGGATTCAGAATGCGCTTCATGTCAGCGATCCCCTTCCTCGTCGCGCGGCGCCTCGGCGGGAGACGCCAGGGCAGGCGCCTCAGCGCCGCCCGCAAGCTCGCGCATGCGCGCCGCCAGCAGACGATCAAGCCAGACGCGATCCGCGCGCGCTTGCCCGCTCGCCTCCAGCGCGCCGCGCAGGGCGGGCTCTGGCGCGAACTCCTGGGAATCGTCTCGCGCGGGCTCTTGCTCCGGCACAGGATCTCCGGGCGCAGAGGGATCAATGGAGCCTGTAGGCGTGGGGTCGCTTTCCACGCCCGCGAACGCAGGGCGCATCGCAGCGCGCGACCCGTCCTTCGCAGCCTCCGCCTCCGCGGCGCGGAACCAGCCCGGCGCCGAATTGCGCAGGGCGTTGGGGCTCGGCACGCGGCTCAGGCCAGCCACATAGGCGGCGAGCCGATAGGGATCCTCCAATCCCGCCGCGGCGGCCTGATTGGCGAGCGCGCCGCTCGTCTGTTCAGCGGCCCAGGCGGTGCCTTGCGGCGCCTGCTGCGCCGAATGGGGCGCGTCGGGCGTCTGCAGGCCGTTGCCGCCGGGCAGAAGCGCGAAGCCCCAGCGCTCATAGGGCATGGCCCCGACGCCAGGCACGCGCCGCGCGACCAATTGCCGGCCATGACGCCATGGCTCGGGCGCGAAGGCGGCCGCCACCGCAGGCGCCGCCTGCGCGGCGGGCGCAGCGCGGCCCATCAGCTTGCCCGAAGCGGAGAAGCGCAAGGGATTCTCCGGATCGACGGCGACAGGAAACTCCTCGCGCGCGAATTTCGGCATCTTGTCCTGTCCCGGCGGCAGGGGCTGCGCGCCCCAGCCGGGCCCCGCCTGCGGAGCGACGACGACGCCGGGCGTGGGCGCGCCGCCCCATCCGGGATGGCG
>CAZYBF010000125.1:0-4373 GCA_964645525.1 uncultured Beijerinckia sp. | reverse complement strand
ACGGCGATGCCGATGAGGTCGCCGACCAGCATGGGCACGGTCTCGCGCGCGATCTGTTCGACGCCGACGCTGCCGACGGCCGCCAGAAAGAGATTTAGCGCAAGCCCGACGAACAAGGCGCCCACAAGGGCGGCGCAGAGCAGCAGCGCCACGTCGCGCATGCGATCAAGCCGCGGATCAAGATCAAGCGAGCGGGCGACCTGCGCGACGGCGAAATAGCCGACCGCGATAATGCCTGCGACGATAGCCGCGTGCGACGGATCGCCGATGCCGGTGCCCACAAGGGAATCGGCGAGCAACGCGCCGAAGAACAGCGCGACCGCCGCCGTCTTGCGGCCGCTGACGAGGCTCGCGAAGATCACGCCGAGGCCGGGATTCCACGCCGTGACGGGAACGCCGCGATATTCCTGAATCGCGCTCACCCATTCCAGCGCAAGATAGATGATGACGAGTTCGACGACGCGCAAAACCCGCGTCAGGCCGCGCTCCTGCGGCTTGAACGGACGGGTGGCCTGAAGGCTGGCGGCGGGGGCAGGCTCCACATGCGTCTCCCTCGTCGCGGGCGAGGCGCGCGCCTCGCCCTGAAGTGCTGGCGCCGCGCTCAGGGCTGCGGGCCGATCTCGTCCTTGATCGTCACGCGCTTCATGAGCCTGCGCTGGGTGGAGGGGAAATCCGTGCGCGCATGGCTCGTGCAGCGGTTGTCCCAGATCAGAATATCGCCCACCTTCCAGCTGTGGCTGTAAACGTTCTTCGGATTCTCCAGAACGTCGCACAATTCATCGATCAGCGCACGGCTTTCCGCATCGTCCAGACCCTCGATCCGGTCCGTCATCAGGCGGCAGACCGACAGCGAGCGCTTGCCGGTTTCGGGAATGCGGCGCGCGATCGGATGGGTCGCGTGGGGACGATCCTCAAGCTGCGAGCGGTTTTCGCGCAGAGTCTCGCCATATTGGAACGAATGGGTCGCGCGCAGCGCGTCGATGCGCGCCCTCGTCGCCTGCGGCAGGCTCTCATAGGCCGCGACATTGTTGGAGAACATCGTGTCGCCGCCGGCGTCGGGGATCTCGACCGCGTGAAGGGCGGCCCCCTTGCAGGGCACGTCGCGATAAATCTGGTCGATGTGGAAAGCCATCTCGCCGTCTGGCAGCTGGCCGAGCGGCTTGCCGTCCTCGCGGATGTTGGAGATCACCATAATGTCGTCGCGGCCCGACAGGGGCGAGACCATGCGCGACTTGGCGATGGAGCCGAAACATTCGCCCAACGCCACGAGCTGCGCGTCAGTGAGCGACTGGTCGCGCAGAACCAGAAGATGATGCTTGAGGAACGCTTCGCGCAGCGCAGCCGCGGATTGCGCGTCGATGGCGCGCGCGTCCAGCCCGAGGATCTGCGCTCCCAAAGGCGCGTCGAGCGGCTTGACGGTCAAGCTCATTTCTCTCCCTTTCGTATCTGAGGCGGCCGCAATTTAATCGCCGGCGCGCGGATGTCCATGCCTGTTCCGCTCACCGCTTGCCATCGCCGCGCGGATGCCGGATGACAGGGGGGAAACGCCGTCGCATGCGGCGGCCGGCAGGGAGGCGGACATGAGGAAACGGGGGCTTTCGCTCGCTTTGGCGGGGCTTTGCGCGACGGGCGCGGGCGCCTTTGCGCAGGAGGACACGGCGAGCTTCTATCGCGGCAAGACGGTGACCATCGTCGTGGGCTCATCGGCGGGCGGCGGCTATGACCTGTATGGCCGGCTGATCAGCCGCCACATGTCGAAGCATCTGCCGGGCGCGCCGACCTTCGTGGTCTCGAACATGCCGGGCGCGGGCGGCAATGTGGCGGCCGCCCATATCGCCAATGTGGCGCCCAAGGACGGAACCGCGATCGGCGCGATCTTCATGGGCGCGGTCGTGGAGCCGCTGTTCAGCGCGACCAAGCGCGCGACCCATCACCCCACGCGCTTCCATTATATCGGCAGCGCCAACACGGACTATTACGTGTGCATCGTGCGCGGCGACGCGCCGGTGAAGACGTTCGCGGACGCGCTGCAGACGGAGCTCGTGCTGGGCGCCAGCGCCGGCGGCGCCTCCACCCGCGACTTCGCGCTGCTGCTGAAGAACGTGCTGGGCGCGAAGTTCAAGATCGTGGCGGGTTATCCGGGCACGCGCGAGATCAACCTCGCCATTGAGAAGGGCGAGGTGCAGGGCGGATGCGGGCAGAGCTGGTCGTCGGTCGCCGCGATCTACAAGCAGGCCTTCGCTGAAGGCCGGCTGAAGGCGCTGGTGCAGGAGGATTCCGCGGGCTATCCCGAATTGAACAAGCAGGGCGTGCCGCTGGCGCGCAGTTTCGCGAAGACCGACGAGCAAAAGCGCATCCTCGATCTCGTCTACAGCCAGACGGCTTTCAGCCGCCCCTATGTGGTGGCGTGGGAGACGCCGCAGGCGCGCGTGGCCGCGCTGCGCAAGGCTTTCATGGACACGATGGCCGACGCCGATCTGGTGGCGGAGGCGGCGAAGATGCAAGTCGACGCCGACCCTGTCTCCGGCGAGGAGCTGCAGCGCAAGGTCGAGGAGATTTTCGCCACGCCGGCCGACATCGTGGAAAAGGCGCGCAAGGCGATCGAGTAAGGCGCGCGTAAAAGCGCGCGCGCGAGCTGCGCTCAAAAAGAAAAGGCCGCGCATGGCGCGGCCCTTTCACGCGAGGATGAAGCGATCAGCTCAGGTGCTGGTTGATGAGCTTGGTCATCTCGAACATGGTGACCTGCTTCTTGCCGAACACCTTCTCGAGATTGGCGTCGGCGTCGATGGCGCGACGGTCCTTCTCGTTCTGAAGTTTGTGGGCCTTGATGTAGTCCCACACTTTCTTGACGACCTCCGTGCGGGGCATCGGCTCCGCGCCCACCACGACGGCGAGTTCCTTGGAGGGAGTCACCGGCTTCTGCAGAGCCGATCCACCGCTCTTTGCGCCGCCGTCGGCTTTGGTCTTGGTCGTCATCTAAACTCTCTCCTCGCCGCCTGGAACCTCACGCCGCCAGGGCGCGGGCGTCTCGACTTGCGTCGACTGATTCGACGTCGGGGCGGAATGCCGACGCCGCGAAGGTAAGCCAGCTATAGCCGCTGGCGGATGCCCGCGCCACCGGACAAACCCTGAATGGAGCGTCATCCACAGCGGCGCGGCAAGCGAATCGACGCAAAAAGCCGCGACTTCGCCGTTTGAGGCCAAAAGCTTGTCGATTTCGAGGCGGTCAGCCGGCCTGCTGGACGAAATTGTCGAGAACCATCTTCCGACCGGCCTTGTCGAACTCGACTGTGAGTTTGTTGCCTTCCACGCTCACCACCCGGCCGTTGCCGAACTTGAGATGGAACACGCGCGCCCCTACCGCGAAGCCTGAGGGCGAGGCGGATTTGGCGACGAGCTCGCCCTCGATGGTGGCGGGGCTGCGGCGGGCGCCGGGGCCGCGACTGTAGCCGCCACGCTCAGCATAGGCGCCGGCGCCGCCCGAAGCGCCCTGACCCGGCGCACGCGTCTGCGCGCGCTTCCATCCCGGCGTGTCATAGGAGGACCCGAAAGCGTCGATGGAATGAAACCGCGAGGCCGCATAGCCCCCGTAGCTCGCGCTCGCCTGTTCCACCACCTCCACATGGTCGGCGGGCAGTTCATCGAGGAAGCGCGAGGGGATCGTTGTTTGCCAGAGACCGCGGATGCGCCTGTTGGTGGCGAAATAGATCTTCGCCCGCTTGCGCGCGCGCGTCACGCCGACATAGGCGAGGCGGCGCTCCTCCTCGAGGCCCGAGCGGCCCTGTTCATCGAGCGCGCGCTGGTGGGGAAACAGTCCCTCCTCCCAGCCCGGCAGATAAACCGTGTCGAACTCAAGGCCCTTGGCGGCGTGCAGCGTCATCACGCTCACGCGCGCGCCGCCCTCCGCATTCTCCGCGTCCATCACGAGCGAGATATGTTCGAGGAATGCGCCGAGGTCCGGGAATTCCTCCATGGAGCGCACAAGCTCTTTCAGGTTTTCAAGCCGGCCCGCCGCATCCGCCGAGCGGTCCTTCTGCCACATGTCGGTGTAGCCGGATTCCTCCAGCACCATTTCGGCGAGCTCATTGTGCGGCTTTGCGTCCATGAGCGAGGACCAGCGATCGAAATCAGCCATCAGCGCGCGCAGCGCCTGACGCTGTTTGGGCTTCAGCTCTTCCGTCTCCACAATCACGCGCGCGGCCTGCATCAGCGGAACGTCGGCGCGCCGCGCGTAATCGTGCAGCGTCTGCAGCGCGGCGTCGCCCAGCCCGCGCTTTGGCGTGTTGACGATGCGCTCGAAGGCGAGATCGTCGGCGGGTTGCGCCACGCAGCGCAGATAGGCGAGCGCGTCGCGTATCTCCGCGCGCTAGTAA
>CAZYBF010000124.1:0-4451 GCA_964645525.1 uncultured Beijerinckia sp. | reverse complement strand
AGAGATCGGCCTCGCGTCAGGCCGGGCGGAAAGCTCAGCGCGTCACCTCGCTCGCAACGGGAAGAGGGCGCGACGCAGAGAAAAAATTCCCTGCTTTGGAAGTTTGGACGTGGGAAAAACGCGCACGCGCACCGGCCCCTCTCGCAGAGCGTCTGCGATGGGCGCCTGTTTGACGCTTGCGAATGGGCTGTCTGGAAATAATTGATTTAAATGGAGTTATCGCGATGCAATCTCAAAGAATGGAGTTTCGATTATGAGATTTCTTGGGCCGGCGCTCATGAAAAAGCGCATGGCTGCGTTGTCGAGCCATGCGTGGCGGATTTATCCGTTTCGCGGGATGCTCGCCTCAGCTCTGGTCAGCAGAGGAGTGGCGTATGAGTGGAAGCGAGAGCCGCGAGCGTCGGTCAATGCAAGGCGCTGCGCCTTTCATAGCTCTGGCGGCCGGGGCGGCTTACGAGGAGTACATCGCGCGCTGCTATCTGCCGGAGGCGGCGGGCTCGCATCGGGGCCTCGCGCAGGAGCTGTCTTACCTTCGGCGCCATATTTTGCCAGCCTTCGGCGCAACGCCGATGTCTCAGATCAGCAAAGCGCAGATTTTGCATTGGGTGCGCTCTATGCGTCTTGCCGGCTATAGGCCGGGAACGGTCAACCGAGCGCTAAACCTTTTCAAGGCCACAATGTCGAAGGCCGTGGAATGGGAAGTGGTCGGCATGGAGCGTAATCCCGCGCGCGGCGTGAAGAACCTTCCCGATCATGCGCGTAAGGAACGCTTCATTACGCCGCGCGAAGCCAGCGCTCTCATCGCCGCGCTCAGGCTCAGCGAAAACCAGATGCTGTTTCCTTTCGTGGGCTTTCTGCTTCTGACAGGGGCCCGGAAGTCCGAGGCTGCATCGATGCGATGGGAAGACGTGCGCCTGGAGAGCGGCGCCTGGACTATCCCGTTGTCAAAGTCGGGCAAGCCACGTCACGTGCCCCTGTCGCAGGGCGCGGTGCGAATGATGCACGATGCGCGGGTAATCATCGAACGTTCACAATTACGGCGCAGCGTTTATGTGTTCCCTAATCCGAAAACGGGGAAGCCTTTTCGCGATCTGTTTCACGGGTGGGACGCCGCGCGCAGGCGCGCCGGCCTGCAGGACGTTCGGTTGCACGATCTTCGGCATTCATATGCGAGCGCCCTCGTGAATAGCGGCCGTTCGATCTATGAAGTGCAAAAGCTGCTTGGCCATGCCGATGTGCGCACGACTGAGCGCTATGCGCACCTTTCGCTCAACACGCTTATGCAGGGGGCCGAAATTGTGCAAAGCCACTTCGGTCTTGATAAGGACGAGACCTGAGAAAGCTCTGTCAAACGACCCAGTAGCCGTTCTGGATGTCGGCGAGGCTCAGGCCGACATATTCCGGCAATTGGGTGAACTCCACAAGTACGTCGGCGCGCGAACCGCGACGTGTGTCAAGCGCCTCATTCCAGAACGCCGTTCCGCCCGTGTCGCCGAGCCGGCCCAGAACGTTCTGGTACAATTGATCGATGAAGCGTGCGTTTGAAAGCGAGCCATAGCGGCTGGCGAATTCCGGGCTCGTGATGAAAGTCGCCGCCACGTCCCGCAGGGCAACGCCCGCATCGAGCACATTCGTCCAATAGCGGAATCCGCCTTCATCCGGGGTGCGGTCAAACGCGCCGCCGTAAAGACGATAAGCGGCCGCCGCTCGCGCGCTCGCCACATCAAAAACGAAGTCGCCGTCCGCGAAGTCGATGCGTTCGATCGCGGTGAGAACGTCGGTCCCAGTCGTCATAGCGACGGAGATGGCGCCCGTTGTCCTGTCCCATGCGATCTGCGCGTCCGCGCGGACTTCTGCGTAGAAGGCCGTGTCCGAGCCTTCGCCGCCATCGATGGAATCTGAGCCGCCTGCGCCGTTCAACCGGTCAGCGCCGGCGCCGCCCAGCATCATATTGTCGGCGTCATCGCCGTAGAGCACGTCCGAGAAACGACTGCCCACGATCTTCTCGATTTGCGATCCGAAATTGACAGTGATCTGTCCAGGTGCGGTGATGAGGCTGGCCTTGGCGCCGACATAGCCCCAATAGCCGGGCGCGAGGCTCATGTTGACAGATGCGGTCGCGCCGGTGGCGCTCAGCGTGTCGACGCCCGCGCCGTCCCAAATGAAATTCGGCCCGCTCTCGCTGACTTCATAAACGTCCGACCCGGTGCGAGCAGTCCTGCTTGGTCCATAGAGATATTGAAGCGCGGCGATGTCGAGGGGACGAAACTCCCAGTAATAATGCTGCGACAACGTATCGTAGGTCATGATCGTCCAGGTGGACACGTCTTCAGTGCCGGAAAGATACGGCGGCTCTTCGGTTTCGCCGCTGGCGTCGGCATGGGAGAAGGGATGTCGGAGGCCCAGCGCATGTCCCAATTCGTGCACGAGCGTTGAGGCGACGAATTGGCCAGGCTGCGGATTTAGATTGCTTCGGTCGTAATCAATGAAGACGTCGTGGGCCGTATAGGCGTTGCTGGGATAATAAGCCCAGCCGTTGCTTCCGTTTTGCGCGTTGTTGGCGAAGGCGATCGTATAGAGTTGCGTCGCGTTGCTGGTGCGCTGGAAAGAAAGATCCACGATGGTCGGCGCAAGGGCGAGCATCGATTCGACGGCGGCGATCTGCGCGGCGTTGAAGGCGGCGTAGCCGCGCGCGTCGTCGGGGTTTTGGTTATAAGCGGGCAGGGTGGTTGGAAAAGAGTACAAATATTGATTGTTGGGGGGCAGGAGCGTGAACTTCCCATCCTCAACGCTGTCGGGAATGAGCGCGTTGATCCAGTAGGGCAGGGCCTGCGTCTGGAAGGAATAGGAGGTCAGGCCGGCGAAGGCCTCTCCGCTGACGTCGCGCACGGCGCCTGATTGTATGGTCACGTAATAGGTGGCGAGCGGCGCGAGATCCTCGCTGGGATCAACGATCATTCGTGCGCCGTCGAAACGCACGCGCGGGCTTGTGGCGACGTCGAAACTCTCAATGAGCCGTCCGGCGGGCGAGTTCTCCCGGATAGAGATCAGGCCCGAGCCTGCGCGCACATTCTCCGAGAACTGGAAGAACACATTGGCCGAAAGCGTTGCGGCCGTCGATGCGGGGGCTGGGGTCGCGGCGAGAAGGACGGGCGCTGTTGACATGGCGTGATCATGAGATCTGCGACGAGGCGGCGCGCACGGCCATCCGGCGCGCAGGCTTTTATCGCCCGGCCGCATGTCGTTGACAATCTTGGAAATCTAACAAGCGGGGGCAAGTTGACATGTCCCGGGGATTGCCTTAGCCGGATTCTTGATGCGCTTTTCGGCACACTCGCCCCTGGCGGCGGATGATCTCCAGCTCCTGCGCGACGTCGCCGAGGCGGCGGGTCGGGAGATCATGGCGGTCTATGAGCAGGGCGGCGCCGTCTGGAGCAAGGCGGATTCCTCGCCGCTGACGGAAGCCGACCTGCGCGCCGATCGCCTCATTCGCGAACGCCTGACGTCGCTTTTTCCTGGCGTGTTCATCCTCTCGGAGGAATCCCAGTCGAGCGGGGGCGGAGCCCCTGGCGAGTTTTTCCTCGTCGACCCGCTTGATGGAACCAAGGAGTTTCTGGACCGCACCGGAGAGTTCACGGTGAACGTCGCTTTTGTGCGCGAAGGTCGTCCGATGGCTGGCGTCGTTCATGCGCCTGCGCTCGGCGAGACCTTCTACGCCATGCGCGGCGGTGGCGCGTGGAAAATCGTTGATGGCGGCGCCGTGCGCGTGAGCGCACGCAAGGCGGAAGGCCAACCGCTGCGCATCGTCGGCAGTCGTTCCCACGGACTTGAAGCATTGACTAGCTGGCTCGCGCGACTTCCTTACGCTCATGATTTCGTCGCGGTTGGCAGCGCGCTGAAGTTTTGCAGGATCGCTGAGGGCGGCGCCGATCTTTACGCGCGCTTTGGCCCCACCAGCCAGTGGGACACCGCTGCGGGGCAGGCGGTTCTTGAGGAGGCTGGCGGCGCTGTGACGGATTTTTTTGGCGCGCCGCTTCTGTATGGGCTCGATCGGCCGCTCCTTAATCCAGACTTCATCGCCGCAGGCGACGTCGGCCTTCTTCCGAGATTGCCGGGCGCGTCATGATGAGGTCGATCTCCGCCATGGCCTCTGCGCCTCATCGCAAAGACAGGATGTTTCCTTGATGTCCTCCTCGTCCTTCACCGTTCTTATTCCCGCGCGCATGGCGTCCACGCGCCTGCCAGAGAAGCCGCTGGCCGACATTTGCGGGGCGCCTATGGTGGCGCGGGTGGCGCAGCGCGCGCGCCTTTCGCGCGCAAGCCGCGTCGTGGTCGTCACGGATCATGAGCGCATTCGCGAGGCCTGCGCGGCGCATGGGATTGAGGCGATCATGACCCGCGTGGGCCATCCCTCCGGGAGCGATCGGCTTGCGGAGGCCTGCGGCCTTCTG
>CAZYBF010000123.1:0-4663 GCA_964645525.1 uncultured Beijerinckia sp. | reverse complement strand
GCCGTTGCGACAAGTGCTTGCGAGGCAATCAGGCACATCAAAGTTTTTGTTGGAAATTTCATGATGGCGCTCCCTGAAGCGGCTTGAATTGCGCAGCTCAAGCCTGCCCTTTCGTAACGTAAGCGGGAGCATTTGTCCATAATTTGGTTACAGTTATGCCTTTGCGCCGCCGCAATTAGGCCACGAACGGGGCGGGCGTTCTCGCAATGGCCGTGCTGTGTCAGGCGGGCGCGCCTTCGAAAACAGCCTGATCGGCGAAGGCGCGCATGCGGGCCCATTGCGCGGGCGTGCGCACGGTCCAGGCCATCACCGGCGCGTTGAGCGCGGTGCGCAGCAGGTTGGGAACGGCGTGGGGCAGATCGTCCACGCACCAGGAGAGAAACTCGGGCTGCGTCTCGCGCCAGTGCAGGAAATGCGCGAGCGCAACGCGGCGCTGGGGCGCGAGATGCGCCCATTCGGCTTGCTCGTAAGTCGCCTGCGCCACCATGCCAAGCGGCACGGCGGCGAGCCCCAGAGCCGCGCGGCGCTGGCGCAGATGCGCCATGACCGCCGGATCGAAACTCTTCAGCGCCACGGGTCCGTCATAGCCGGCGAGCGCATGCGCCGCGCGCTCGCACAGGCGCATGTCGCCATCGAAGGCGCTCTTGATCTCGATGATCAGCGGCGTGCGTCCGGCGACCAGCGACAGGAAATCGGCGAGCCTCGGCAGGCTCGCCTCGCCTTGCGCGCCTGTGAGGCGCAGCTGCGCGAGTTCTGCGGCGTCGCGCGCGTGGAACGGCCCGCTTGCGCCGGTGAGGCGGTCGAGATCGTCGTCGTGAAAGACGAAGGCCTCGCCGTCGCGCGACAGGCGCACGTCGCATTCGATCGCAAAGCCGTTCGCAATGGCGGCGCGCGCGGCCTCGCGCGAGTTCTCTATGCGGCCCGCGGCTTTGTCATGCAGGCCGCGATGGGCGATGGGCCGCGCGGTCAGCCAGTCGGGCGCCGACAAGGCTCAATCCTGTTCGAGATCGAAGATCGCCTCGATCTCCACCGCCGCGTCGAGCGGCAGTTCCGCCACGCCGACGGCCGCGCGCGCATGTCGCCCCTTGCCGGGGCCGAGCGCGGCGGCGATGAAATCGGACGCGCCGTTCACCACCGCCGCAATGGCGTGGAACTTCGGCCCTGCGTTCACATAGCCGCACAGG
Organism: uncultured Beijerinckia sp.; assembly: GCA_964645525.1. Classification (GTDB taxonomy): domain Bacteria; phylum Pseudomonadota; class Alphaproteobacteria; order Rhizobiales; family Beijerinckiaceae; genus Terripilifer. The sequence continues at coordinate 3,479 of CAZYBF010000123.1, read as the reverse complement.
CGCACGCATTGGCGGATGCGCGACAGGTCGCCGTCGAGCGCGAGCCGCGCCTGCGCGAGTACGTTGATCGCGCACAGGCGCGCGGCCTCCTGTCCCGCCTCATTGAACAGATCCTGCCCGAGCTTGCCCTTGTGGCCGGGCGCGATGGAGCCGTCCGGCCCGAGCGGCAATTGCCCGGAGACGAACAGCATGCCGCGGGCGATCACCGCGGCCGCGTAGGAGCCGACTGGCGCGGGCGGCGTGGGCAGGACGATTCCCATTTCCTTCAGACGGGCTTCGATGGAGGGCATGGAGCGTTCCTTAACCTGTTCCGGGATTGATGAGGGCGGCGCCCGGCGGCTGCAGGAGTATGCCGATTGCTTCCGCAGGGCCCAACCCTATTTTCGCCATGGCGAGTCGGCATCAAGCTGGAGCCTGCTTGGAGCCTGTGTGGAGCCTGCCTGGAGCTTGCTGGATGACGTCCTCGTTTCGATCCCTTATGCGCGCCCGCCCCGCCCTGTGGCTTGCCGCCTGCCTCGCCCTTGGCGCCGGGGCGCAGGCCCAGACGCCGCCCTCCGCGCAGGCCGCGCCCGGGCTCGCGCCCCATCGCGCCTTCTATGAACTGAGGCTGGTCAAGACCTCGAGCGACCCCAACGCGCCGGCAGCCGCCAGCGGCAGCATCGCCTATGACTTCACCGGATCGGCCTGCGAGGGCTACGCCACGCGCTTCATTCAGGAGACCGACATCGTCGCGCAGGAAGGCGAGGGGCTCTCGACGCAGATGCGCTCGACCTCTTTCGAAAGCGCCGACCATGCGACCTTCACCTTCCGCATCGAGAGCGGCGCGGTGAACGGGCCGGCTGAAATCGTCGAGGGCGCGGCGTCGCGGGAGACCGACGGCTCCCTGTCGATCGATTTGCGCCGCCCCGCGATCCTGAAATCCGACACCGATCACGAGGCGGTCTTCCCCACCCATATGATGATCGGCGCGCTCGAGGCCGCGCGCGCGGGGCGGTCCACTTATGCGACCAAATTGTACGACGGCACGAATTCAGGCGACCGCGTGTTCCATACGCTCAGCGTGATCGGACGCGCGAGCGCGGAGCCGCTGGCCGACGCCACGAAAGACGCGCCCGCCATGAAGGGCATGCGGCGCTGGCGCGTGACGGTGAGTTATTTCGACGTGGCCAAGCCCGACGAGCCGCCCGTCTACATCCTGTCGTTCCACATGTGGGACAATGGCGTGTCGAGCGACCTGCTGCTCGACTACGGCAACTTTCAGATGAAGGGCGAGCTGACCAGGCTCGAACTCCTGCCGGCGAAAGCCTGCGCGAAATAGGGGCGCTATTTCTCGCCGCCGCGGAAGGCGATGCCGCGCACCACGGCGTCGGCGCCGAATTTGTCCCGCAAGGCGTCCACCGCGCTTTCCGCGGCTTTCTCGCGCGCCACGCGCGTGTCGGCGAGGTCGCCGCGGTCGCAATCGGCGGCGGGATGAAAGACCGATAGGCCGACGCCGATCAGGCGAAAGCGCGCGCCGTCCGCCTCTTTGGCGAGAAGCGCGCGCGCAGCCTCAAAAATGCGGCCGGCGAGTTGTGTGGGTTCGTGCAGGCTCACGGAGCGCGTGCGCAGCCGGAAGTCGGCGGTCTTGAGTTTCAGCGTCACCGTCGCGCCGCCGATCTCCTGCGCCTTCAGCCGCGCGGAGGTCTTCTCGCTCAGTTGGAAAAGAACGGCGGCGAGCGTTTCGGGATCGGCGACGTCGGCGTCGAACGTCGTCTCGCTCGACACGCTTTTGGTCTCGCGGTCCGGGCTCACGACGCGGTCGTCGCGTCCGTTCGCAAGCCGCCACAGGCGCTGGGCTTCGGAGGAGCCGAGGCGCCGCATGAAGGCGGTCTCGTCCATCGCCTGAATGTCGCCCAGCGTGTGGAAGCCTTCCGCGGCGAGGCGCTTTTCCGTCACCGCGCCCACGCCCCACAATTGGCCGATCGGGCGCGGCGCGAGAAAGGCCCGCGCCTCCGCGCGGCCGATGATGGCGAAGCCGCGCGGCTTGTCGAGATCGGAGGCGATCTTCGCGAGAAACTTGCAATAGGAGAGGCCGATGGAGACGGAAATGCCGATCCGCCGCTCCACGTCGTGCGCGAAACGCGCGAGCGCCAGCGCGGGCGGCGCGCGATGCACGAGCTCGGTGCCCGACATGTCGAGGAACGCCTCGTCGATGGACAAAGGTTCGACGAGCGGCGTGAGGTCGAGCATCATCGCGCGCACCTGTCGGCCGACCTCGACGTAATGATCCATGCGCGGGCGGATGACGACGGCGTGCGGGCACAGGTCCAGCGCCTTGAACATCGGCATGGCGGAGCGCACGCCGAACGTGCGCGCCACATAGCAGCAGGTCGCCACCACGCCGCGCCGTCCGCCGCCCACGATCACCGGCTTGTCGCGCAGGCTCGGATCGTCACGCTTCTCCACGGCCGCATAGAAGGCGTCGCAATCCACGTGCGCGATGGCGAGCGCGTCGCGTTCGGGATGGGCGAGGAGGCGCGGGGAGCCGCAGGCGGGGCAGCGGCGCGCGCCTTCGCGCCCTGCGGCCGTCGTCAGGCAATCGCGGCAGAACAGGCGCGCGGGCTGCGCGTTCACCAATCCTCTCCGGAGGGGCCGGCGAGCGCGCGTTGCGCGGCGGCGACCGCCTCCGGCCGCAGGCCCGCATGATCGGCGAAGGCGAGGAGCAGGGCCTCGTCGCCGCAGACGTAATCGAGCACGCCGGCGGCGAAGCCGGGCCCGGCGGCCGCGCGTCGCAGGTTCGCAGGGTCAAGCCCGCTTGCCGCAAGGAAACGTTCGAGCCGCTCGCCGTCCTCGGCGAGCCAGCCCAGCGCGGCGATGGCGAGCGCCTCCGCCTGCTCGGCCTGCGCCGCGCCCGAGGGCGGCCTGCGCGCGCCGCCTGACTTTCCGCCGCCGATCATTCAGGCTCCGTCTTCGCCGCCGTAAACCGAATCGCAAGCTTCAGGTTGTTTCCTGCAGGGGGGATCTTGGCTGATTCCGCGGGCTGGCGCGAGCCGTCCGGGGCGCGTCTCGCCAGGCGCCTTGCAGGAGGGCGCGTCGGCGGCCGGCGCCTTGCCGGGGGGCGCGAACTGTGGATTAACAGGACGCAAGGAGTCCCATGACCAAAACCGTCCTGATCGTTGAAGACAACGAGCTGAACATGAAGCTCTTCAACGATCTCCTCGAAGGCCACGGCTATGCGACGCTCCAGTCCCGCAACGGGGTGGAGGCGGTGGAGCTCGCGCGCAAGAACAAGCCCGACCTGATCCTGATGGACATCCAATTGCCGGAAGTCTCGGGCCTGCAGGTCACGCAATGGATCAAGGCGGACGAAGAGCTGCGCGCCATTCCGGTGATCGCGGTCACCGCCTTCGCCATGAAGGGCGATGAGGAGAAGATCCGTCAGGGTGGCTGCGAGGCCTATCTGTCGAAGCCGATCTCGGTCGCCAAATTTCTGGAGACCG
>CAZYBF010000122.1:326-4665 GCA_964645525.1 uncultured Beijerinckia sp. | reverse complement strand
GGTCGTCAACCAGATGTTTTTGATTGCATCCTAGAGAAAACCCTTGTTTTGATGGTGCGCTGTGCCACCGCGGTTTTGATTGGCAAAAGTGGCTTATTCGAGGTCTTACGGTCGCTCGCACGATAGGCTCTCGCTGCGATGGCAAGGCTTCATCGGCAAGCTGGCAAGCATCGGCGAAAATTTAGGGAAAACGCCAATGGAATGAAGCGTATAGGGCACTTATCGTGCAGTCTTTGAAATCGCTTTCATCATGTTCCCAGGTGGCTCAGCGTGCCTTCCTTGGTGAAAGTCGCTTTCGGGACCGATTCCCTCACCAAAGATTCACCTATCTCCCCAAGGACGCCCATGGCCCGGACCCCGCAACTCGAATTGGACCTTCCCGTTGATCCCAAGGCGGTTGCCGCCTCGGTCAAGAGCGCCCCAGACCCAGTCTCAGGCCTCAAGGCCCAGGCGCTGCCGTCAGATCGGCTTGCGTCCGCCAGAAATGCGGGTCTCAGGCCTTGGAGTCGCAAAAAGGCCCAGGCGGATCAAGAGCAGCAGACGGCTCTCGCCCAGGGCGCTCAGGACGCAGTCCTGGCTGAAACCATCGAAGCCGCGGTGCAAAGCGATCAGGCCACGCAACTGGCCCAAGCGCAAACTGAGTCCCTAATGCCTGGCCTGGACCTGGTCGGTCAGACCATCGCCGATATCGGTGCGCCAGTGCAGGTGGCTCAACTTGAATTGCCCACACAACCGTCATCGCCTAGCGCGGCTTCGTCGGGGGCCACTGCCGCTGGTGGTGCAAGTGGTGCAGCGGGTACGGGCGCGCTGGGTTCCTTCGGGGGGCTGGGCGGCGTATTTGGCGCCGTGGCCGGCTTGGGTCTGGCGGCCGGCGGTGGCGGTGGGGGCAAATCGGCCGGCTCGGCCAGCCCGGTGGTTTTGCCGGCGCCCACCACGGCTGCGCCCGCGCCTACGGCTGCGGCCAGCGACGTGATTTCACTGTTCAGTGACAGTTACACCAACGTCCCGGTCAAAAGCTGGGATCCGCAGTGGGAGTGGCAAACCGGAGACCTCTCCGACGGCCGGGCCATTGCTGGCAACAACGTCAAGCGGGTGACTCAGCTGAACTTTCAAGGCGTGGAGATAGCAACGCTAAATGCCAATAACGTGCCAGTTTCTGGCGTACTCGACGTTTCTGCGAAGGGTTACCTTCACATCGATTTCTGGTTAGAGGCGGCCGGCTCCTTCACTCTCAAGCTGGTATCGAAGAACGGCGCCGCCAGCTCGCAGGAAGACGGTGTGCTGTTGTCCGGCGTTGCCGGCTGGAACAGTCTGGACATCAACCTGGCTCAGTTCGATGGGGTCGACTTGAGCAAGATCATCCAGATGTTGTTTGTCAGTGGCGGTGCCAGCGGTACGGTGAGCAGCTTTCACTTCGACAATGTCTACTTCGCAGGAACCTACACGCCTAGCCTCCAGGGTCAATTGGTTAATGGCTACATCGAAAACGCCGAGGTGTTTCAGGACACTAACGGCAACGGTGTGCTCGATAACGACCAAGACGAGTTCGTTGAACCAGGTGAGGAGCCCTGGGCTCTGACCGATGCGTTCGGTGCATTTAATTTGGTGGGCGCGGTAGCCGGCGGCGGATCACTCATCGCCAGGCCTACGGCCAGTACGACCGATACCTCCACTGGCCTGCGGGTGACCAATGTGTTCAAGGCGCCGGCCGACGCGACGGTGATTTCACCGCTGTCTACGTTGTTGGAGGCAGGCAGCAAAACTGGCCTGACCGAGGCGCAGCTCAAGACTGCTTTCGGTATTGACCCCAATGTAGACCTGCTGGATTTTGACCCGGTGCGGGCCATTGAGGATGCGGCCGATTCCGGGAATTTGGCGGCGGCCAATCTGGCTCTGAAGCTCAAGGCGGCTAACGTCACCGTCTCCAACCTGATGGATGTAGGCAGCAGCCTGATTCAGGGTGCAGCCTCAAGCACAAGCGATTTTTCAGCGGCGGTGGTCAGCAGTTTGGTCAGCACCATCCAGACGGCCTCTGCCCCTTTAAATTTGGGTAGTGATACGGCGGTGGAATCCATCCTGACTCAGGCGGCATCCACCGCTGGGGTGACCGCATCGAGCTTCACTGCCGTGATTGCCAGTACGGCTGACAAGCTGTCAGCGGCCACGACCAGCCTGAACGCACAGAGCACGGTGGCCAGTGCTGGCGAGGTCATGGGCGCGCTGACCAGCATGGCCAAGGTTGAAAAGGCCGTGCAGTCCACCGTGGCTGAAGCGGTCAAGGCGGTGGCAGAGAATCCGACGACCGTTGCGAATTTGAACAACCTGAACCTGAGTGACGCTGTAAGGGATGCTGATGTCACCGTGCAGGCCTTCAAGACGCTGGATTTTGAAGCGTCGCAGAACGTCGCATTGACAGTGTTTAATGGCGCGACGGCAACGGCTGAAACGATTTCTGGAAACACGGTCGTCAAGGTCATCAAGCCGGCGGTGGGCGATCAGTACAACGCTTCGGGTCTTAGCGTCTCGACTGGTACCGTCGGCTCACTGAAGACTGTTGCTCCGTTGGATCTTGTGTCTCAAAGCAAGCTCGGCATGTGGGTTCATTCATCCCTGGCTGGAACCACTGTCACCTTGGAGGTGGCCGACTCGAAGAGTGGTGGGTATCCGAAAGACCTGAATTTCGTGGCTGCCCGTGCAGTGACCACCAAGGCCGGATGGGAGTACCTGAGTTTTGACTTTGGCAATCCGATCGAGCGCTATGTGGCCGAGGGCAACCCCAACGGAGCCGTGCTCAAAGCAACCCAGATCAAGCCTGGCGTGACCTATGACATGCTCAGCGTGTTCTTCGACCTGGGCAAGGCCAAGAGCGCCGATCAGACCTACTACTTTGACAAGCTGGGATATTTCACGTCGACTCCGGGTGCTGCGCCTGCTGACGTTGCGATTGAGGTCGCGCCGGCTGTTCCGAGTGGCTACACCTTGGCCTGGAGCGACGAGTTTGGTCAAGCTAACGCCCCTAAGGCGCCGGTTGATTCAAGTGTTTGGGGCAAGGACCTTGGCGATGGAGGCTGGGGCAATGGCGAGTCTCAGTCCTATACCGACTCGATCAACAACGCGTACACCCAAAACGGGGCTTTGTACATTGCGGCTGATAAGACGGGCAGCACCATCACATCGGCTCGTCTGAAGTCGGTGCCCGATGTCGGGCCGAACGCTTATGTAGAAGTGCGCGCCAAGGTGCCGGTGGGGCCAGGTGCTTGGCCTGCGGCTTGGCTGCTGGGTCAAGGCCAGTGGCCTGACAAAGGCGAAATCGACATCATGGAATGGTCGTCGGCATATTTCAATCCCAGCCAGACGCAATCTGCACTCCACTTCAGGGGCCAGAATAATCCCGAGGGCATGCCGGAGGCATGGACTTACGGCAATACCCAGAAAAAAGGCATCACCACCCTCGGCACGCCAGTCACCGAATTCCACACCTACCAAGTCTGGTGGACCCAGGACTACATCCGCTTTGGCGTGGATGCCAACAGCGATAACGCTTACTACACCTACAACAAGCCCGCCAACGCCACATCGGCCAACTGGCCTTTCACCGGCCCGATGGACCTGATCCTCAACCTGGCTATTGGTGGAACGCTGGGCGGAACTGTGCCTAGTGGGGATTTTGACTATGAGATGGTGGTGGACTATGTGAGGGTGTATCAGATGCCTACTGGTCCGACGAGTGGGCCGGCGGCACCGACTGAACTGCAGGCCGACGTCAAGTCGCTGTACAGCGACAGCTACACCTCAGTGCCGGCAGGGGGCACGACCTGGTCGACAGATTGGGACCAAGTCACAGGCCCTGAGAGCGTGAGCTTGGCCGGTGGTAATGCGGCCAAGAAGTACACCGGGGTCAGCTACATCGGCATTGAGCCCAGTCAGACGCTGAACGTGGGTGACATGGATACCTTCCACATTGATGTGTGGAGGACGGATGCGACGGCTGACTTCAAGATCAAGCTGGTGGACTTTGGTGCCAATGGGGTCTGGGAGCAGGGCGGTGACAACGTTGAGCACGAGCTGGTGTTTAACGTCACCAACAGCAATGCGGTTGCGGCCAATCAGTGGGTGAGCCTGGACATTCCGCTGAGCCAGTTCACGGGGTTGACGAGCAAAGGTCATTTGGCGCAGTTGATCCTGTCGAGCCACAAGTACGGCAGCGACGGTGCGCCTGTTGGCTCGGGCGAGAGTCTGTGGGTTGACAACGTTTACTTCAGCAAGGCGGCTGCACCTACGCAGCCGACGAGTGGGCCGGCGGCACCGACTGAACTGCAGGCCGACGTCAAGTCGCTGT
>CAZYBF010000122.1:0-226 GCA_964645525.1 uncultured Beijerinckia sp. | reverse complement strand
TCCTGTCGAGCCACAAGTACGGCAGCGACGGTGCGCCTGTTGGCTCGGGCGAGAGCCTCTGGATCGACAACGTCTACTTCTATAACAACGTGCTCTGACAATTTAGCCAAGGTAGAGCGATACAGTTGCAGGGCATCTCTCGTTCTATTTTGGATAAGACCCAGCCGGGCGCACGGTGATGTTCGAGTCAAACACGGGTAGTCATGCCAGCCACTCCCCGCCTCCT
>CAZYBF010000121.1:3056-5411 GCA_964645525.1 uncultured Beijerinckia sp. | reverse complement strand
GGCAAAGCGTGTGTCCTTCATGAGCTTGTTGGCGGTGAGATCGGCGGGGTGAGCGCCCGCAAGGATCGCCTCAACGATGTCAGGGGCGAGATAGTTCAGACGAACGAGGCGTGCGGCATAGGAAGGTGTGACGCCCTGGCGCTTTGATATCTCCTCGATCGTCGCTGAAGCGGCGCCTTCCATCTCGATTTGGATCATCTTCGCTCGAACAAGAAGACGAACCAGAGAGGCGTCTGGCTCCGCGGCACTGGGCGCGCCCGGAATGACGAACTTCAGCTCCTTGCCTGTCCGCTTGAGTTGCGCAGGCATGATGAGTTTCAAAACGTCATCGGCCTCATCATCGACATCGTCCATGATGATGGCATCGCCGCTTGCGTTTTCCAATGCGCGGACCTCTCCGGCAAGAGTGCGTCGCTTAGAGTCCAAGAGGCTATTTTTAATGCTTTCCTCTTCGCTGCCTGCATCAATTAATAAGCTGGCGAGCTGCTCTCTGCTGAGATCGATCTCGATCTGGTGCGGGTGGATCTGAACCCGCAGGAGAAGTGTTCGCAGAACTCGCCACACTTGATTTGAATCTTGCTCCAGAGCGCGTCTGACCACAGGAACGTTGCGAAGGATCGTCTGCTGCCGCGTCGCTTCCCTACAAAAAGCTGACAATGCGTCGAGCACCGCTTTGGGCTCTCGCAAGAGGCCCGCGATCCGTTCGACGACCAAGGCCTCCAAAGCCGGCGCTGGGATCCGCTGGCCGGATGAGGTCTCCTGCTGCTTATCAAGGATGAGCGAGCGCGACACGTAATAGCGATAGCGCACGTCCTTCTTCACGGCGTGCGACGGGCTCATCGGAGCGCCATCTGCGTCAAACAAAATCCCGGTGAGAGGCTTATTATCCTTGGAGCCGTTACGTCCCCCGCGCTCAATGCGGTTGCTTTGTAGTAGGCCTTGCGCTGATGCCCAAAGTTCGGGGTCTAGGATGGCCTGATGTTCGCCCGGGTAAGAAGCTCCTTTATGGGTGATCTCGCCAAGATAGAGGTGGTTTTGCAGCAATTGATAAAGGGCGCCGCGGGAAAAGGGTTTTGCCCCATAAGGCGTCCCATCTGACGCCACGCGCTGCTTGCTGCGCAAATTGCAGGCCTCAAACTCTTCTTGTAGGGCCCGCACGGAGCCCAGCGCACAATAGCGCCGGAAGATATGGCGGACTGTATCGGCTTCCGACTCGTTGACGACGAGCTTGCGATCCCTGACGTCATAGCCAAGCGGGGGAAGCCCGCCCATCCACATGCCCTTCTTTTTGGAAGCTGCGATCTTGTCGCGGATGCGCTCGCCTGTGACCTCGCGCTCGAACTGGGCGAATGACAGAAGGACATTGAGGGTCAGGCGGCCCATGCTCGTGGTCGTGTTGAACGCTTGGGTGACCGAGACAAAGGAGACCGTGCGCGCGTCAAAGGCCTCCACGATCTTGGCGAAGTCGGCGAGCGAACGCGTGAGACGATCGACCTTGTAGACGACCACATTATCGATAAGGCCGGCATCGATATCGGCCAGAAGGCGCTTGAGGGCGGGGCGATCCATATTGCCCCCTGAATAGGCCGGATCGTCATAGAGGGCGGGAAGGACGATCCAGCCCTCATGGCGCTGGCTCTTGATATAGGCCTCGCAAGCCTCGCGCTGGGCGTCGAGAGAGCTGAACTCCTGCTCCAGCCCCTCTTCGGATGATTTGCGTGTGTAAATGGCGCAGCGGATCCTTTTTCGAGATCCTGGGACCCCACCACCCGAAGAGGCTCTGGTCCGATGACCGGCCGCGGGCGCAGTGTCAGTCATGACCGGCCTCCTCGAACGTGGAAGCTGAACCACGCGAGCCTGAGAGCGGCAGGCTTAACGAGCCCGTCGAGCCAACAAGAAGGTCCGCTCGTCGAGAGGACCGGGCATCGCCTTGTGTCTTCTCATCATCATGCGAGCGAGTAGACGGGGACCCTGCGCCCGCTCCAGCGGGCGATGCGGAGGGAGATTGGACAGCCACACTTTGGCGCTTTGAGAGCCCAAAAAACCGCGGACCAGACCAATGGGCCCCCGTAATGCGGCGCGCGACCTCGGACAGGGATTTGTAGGTCACGCTCTCATAGAGGAACCCTTGATCGAGAACCTCGACTGTGTGCGTGCGCCCTCTCCACTCCCGTACGAGCCTTGCCCCTGCGCTAAGCCTCGATGCCCGCGAAAGCGCGCCAGCCCCCTCCCCGTCGCCGATTGATCCTTGAAGCCTTTTGGCGGCCTGCCGCGACAGCCCGCCAAACGCCTCCTTTTGGATCGCGTAGGCGAGCGCCCTGAGCGTGAGGTCCCGGCTCAATCGCGGAGGCTCAC
>CAZYBF010000121.1:1520-2956 GCA_964645525.1 uncultured Beijerinckia sp. | reverse complement strand
ATCAGCCCAAAGGCCTGAGCCTCGCTCCATCACTCGCGGCAGGGCTCCGATCAGGTCGTGCGCTCTCGATCCTGTAGATAGAGACCGCTGCGCCCTCCGTCCGCTCACGCAGCAGAGGGACGCCGCGCTTGCGTAAGCCCGTGAGCGCCGCCCGCGTCGTGTGCGGGAGCCAGTTCATGGCCGCAGCAAGCTCCGAAACGCTCTTGCCGGACCCATCGCTCAAAAGCTCGATCAGAGTGGACGCCCTTGTGCTCTTGCGTGGCGCCGACATGTCGGCGGCTGAAAAGACATTATGAGGTTTCGTGGCCTTAGTATCCCTAAGACCTTGGTTCCCAGGCTCCACTACGTGAGCCGCTCCTTCGCTATCAATCGCTTTGCGTGTGCGCGCCTTCAGGATCTGCCCGACCGCTTTAAAATTATGCGCTACGTCGGCTTGCTCGCCCACCTCAGCAGCATCAGGGGGAATGGCTAATGCGGCGGCGAGCTTGCGGCCAGCTGTAGTGAGTTTAAGTCCATACGCCGTCCCCTGATTATCGTCCCGCCGCCAGACGAAGGCGTTATTCTTCGCGGCCACCTCAGCAATGAAGCCCCGCGCGATCAAATCTGAAATCGCAGCCGACACGCCCGGAGACGCAAGCGTTCGTGGTGTCGCAATGCAACGATCCTTGCGTTGCGCTGCAACGAGCAGAAGTTCTTTTTGGATTTTACTGACCTTCAACAACATGACGGGCCCCTTGGTTCAAGAAGGGGCCAACGCTATCGCCCCCACTGGGGCAAGCCCCGGATCAGAACTCACGGGGCTCATCGCTTTCAATCGGGTCAGTCGCGGCGCGAATAGGAATGCTCGGAAGGGAAAAGAAGTCCAGCAAAAAGGCTGATTCAAAACCTTAATGATAGCCTTATCGCCAATTTACGATATAGAAATCTTGGCCCTCGACGATTGACGCAGAGATATTTAGGGCATCGACATGGCCCTTAAGATCAAAAATCCTCTTGCATGGATCAATTTTATAGAAGCTTTTGGAGGAAGAACAAAAAATAGCATGCATCTTCCTGACTTTGTTCTTCAGCTTTGAATCCAGATGAGCGTCTAAAGACTACATCCAGCTTAATCGCCGAAAGAACAACGTCTTTGTTTTTGAGTACATTTTCGTCCATAATCACCGGAGATTGCGCAACTGCTCAAGCAAGCCGCTCAGAGACACCATGCTTGGCAACCACATGCTCCACGCGGGCACGGCGACGTGCGGGGCTTAGAAGTTTCGCCCTGCGGCCTCTTTCAAAATCAGTTCTCGATGGTCAGGTCTGAGACGGCTATGCGAAGGCGATTATTCTCTGCCGCAAGCTCTTTCAGCCGCTTAACCTGATCGCCTTTCAAACCGCCATATTCTGACCGCCAGCGATAATATGTAACTTCCGTCACGCCTATCGATCTC
>CAZYBF010000121.1:0-1510 GCA_964645525.1 uncultured Beijerinckia sp. | reverse complement strand
TTTGCTGTAACAACCTCCACCTGCCGCAGTTTGGCGACAATCTCTTCCGCCTTGCGCCTTTTCCTGACCATGCGCATTCCTCCTCAAGGCGCATAAGCCATACATTAGGGAGGACCACTTTTCCGGGGCGGCAAGCCAGTCCAGCAGCGAGCCGGAGGAGGGGGCCGCCATGACAGAGCCGTCTTTGGCACTAAGCCCATAGACATGGGCGAAAGCGACATTGCCGCCGCTGCCGGACATATCGCGCACGATCACGCCCGGCTCACCGGGAATGAAGCGCGGATAATGTTCGCCAGAACGCGCGCCGCCTGATCATAGCCGCCGCCCGGCCAATAATGGACGATGATCGACACAACCGCGTCCTTGTAAACATCGCCTCCCTGCTCCGCGGCGCGCGCGCCGCCGACGGAGAAGCAAAGCGCCAAGACGGCTGCGGCGCGCATGAACATGAACCTCAAACGATTCTCACTCTTCCGTAACGGCCTTGCGCGCAAGCTCGATCACGTCCTGAGGCGTCGCGCTGATGCGCTTGAGCATGGTCTCGATCTGTGCATGGCTGCGCGGATCTATCAACATGCCGGATTTCCTCGCGTCTTCCTGAAACGCCATGTTTGCGAGCATGGCATCGAAGGCCCGGCGCACAGCGTCAACCCGCTCCAGCGGCGTATCCGGTGGCATCGCGTAAGGACGCGCGGTCTCAAGCGGCGCGAGCCACAAGTCCTGCACCTGCCGCATCTGCGGGCTAGTCGCAAGCTCTGAAGCGAGCGGCGCACCAAGGAGATCAGACCGCCGCTTCTCGCCCGTCTGAAATAGCACGCTGATCTTTTTCTCCTTCAGCCATTCAGGGTTTTTCGCCGCGATATTACTCCATGAATAATAGCCGATGCCCTGCACCTCGCCGCGCTCCATGGCGAGAACCACGTCAGCCGTGCCGGGATAACCGCTGACGATCTTGAATTTCATGCCGGCGGTGAAATTATAAACTTGCGGAATGATCGCGGAATCCCCGGCTCCACCAATCACGGCCTCGCGCGTCTGCGCGTCGCGGGCGCTGCCAAAGCCGCTCGTATGCCACATGATCGCGACGCCCGGCTCCGCCGCTGAGCTGAACAGCCAGTTGAGCCTCATCACATCATATTGCACGCCCTTCGGATTGAGCCATGGCGCGGTGAGTAGGCCGCGCTGGATCACCGCCATGGCAGTGCCATCGCGTCGTGCGGAGGCGTAAAGCCTGTTGACGTTCGTCAATCCCCGTGCGCCGGGAACGTTCTGCACGACAAGCGCGGGGGTGCCGGGGATATGTTTGCCCAGATGACGCGCGAGCACGCGCGCATCCAGATCATAGCCTCCACCCGGCGTGCCGCCGACGCTGACGCTGATCGTCTTGCCCTTGAAAAAATCCGCGACGCCGGATTGGGACGGAGATTGAGCGAACGCGGGATAGGCTGCGCCGCTAATGCCGATAGCGATGATGGCAAGCGCTTGCGCCGCCTGCTCGCTTAAGGTGTGA
>CAZYBF010000120.1:0-5449 GCA_964645525.1 uncultured Beijerinckia sp. | reverse complement strand
TCGCATCGCTCGCGCCCTCATTTGCAGGTCACCAGGACGGTGAAGGCGCGGGCCCCTTCCGCGATCGTGGCCGGGTCGAGGGGCTGGGCGCGCCGGTTTTCGTTGGGGCTGACGCCGTTGGCGTCGAGGAAATTGGTCGCGATGGCGGACTTGATCGCGAAATTGACGTTCTGAACGATGTCGCCGGTCACTTTCGCCGCCGCCAGCACGTTGAGCTTGGAGACCACGACGCCTGCGACATTGCCGAACTGGTCGAGCAGGGGGCCGCCGCTATTGCCGACCTGCACAGGCGTGGAGATCTGCAGGTGGCGCGTGTCGTCGCCCAGACCCGCGGTGGCCGTGACGTTGCCGATGGTGAAATTGCCGGACGTGGAGAGAACGCCCACCAGCGGGAAGCCATAGGCGTAAACGCTTTCGCCGATGCGCGGGCGCAATGAGAAGGCGGGCACGGCCTCCGGCTTCAGGTTGGTGCGCAGGAGCGCAAGGTCGTTGGTCGTGTCGCGCGCGACGAGGGTTGCGCTCGTGCGCGGGCCGCCGGCGAGGCCTACTTCATAGACGCGGCACTCCTTCACCACATGATCGTTGGTGAGCACGTGCCCGTTCTGCGACACGAAAAAGCCTGTGCCGCTGCTCGAACGTTCTTCGCGCTGCGGCTTCAGCGGCTCGCGCGCGGGCGGCGCGGCGGAGGCCTGGGCGCCGGGGGCGGGCGCTTGCGGCGCGGCGGGGGCGCGCGCGACGGCGTCGATCTTCTGGCAATCGATGGTGGAATTGAGCGCCGCGCGGCTGCCGCTCAGCGACAGGCGGGCCATTTCACGCTCGCCGAGGTAAACCCAGATGCCGCCTGCGTTGGCGAAGTCGCGCAGGAACTCGGATTTCAGCCCGGTGGCGATGAAGCCGCGCTCGCCGCGCCGCTCGAAACCCACAAAGGAGCCGCGCCAGTTTCCCTGTCCGCGCGCGCGCATCTGCAACGTGTAGTTCTCGCCGATCCGCACGCCGCTCCAGGCCTCATTGGTGAAGGCGAGCACGGAGCGTCCTGCGCGATCAAAGCCGATCCAGACGGAGGTGCCGTCCTTGTAGCTCGCCGCCGCGAGGCAACCGCCAGCGTCGTTCTGGCCGACCACCCAGCCAGAGGGCCGTTCGTAGACCTTGTCGATGGCGAGCGGCGGGAGGGCCTGGGCTTGCGCGCCGGCCGCTGCGAGAAAAGCGGCGCAGGCGAAAAGCGCTCCCGCATGAATCCGTGGCTTGTTCCCGCTTGTCCGCACGTCACGCGCCCCATCCGATCCCTGTTTTGAAACTAGGAATAGGTTCCGCTTGAGTCAAATGCGGGCGGGCTTGCGCGGCGGGTCGAACGCGCGCTTGCGCGCACGCGCCGGCGGGGGCGTCACTGGCGGCGCAGGCGCGCCGTTTCCGCGCCGGCTTCGTCGCGCAGGATGAGCGCGCCGTCGCGCAGCTCATAACGCACGCTCCGGTTCAGCGCGCCGATGAAGCGGCCTTCCTGCTCCATGAGCGGCCGGGGGCATGCCATTTGCGAGGCGTGAAGAGGGCCGATTTTCACGCCGCCGGCCTTGAAGGAGCCTGCGCCGCCGAAACTATTGCATCCGGCTGAGCCGGAGATCTGTCCGTTCGGCAGGACCGTGAAATGGGTCTTGCCGGGCTCCAGCGTCGGCGCGCCGCCGATGGCCTCGATGCGCCAGCGCGCGTTCGTCACGTCCTCCTGCGCGATGGCGGGCGCGGCGCCGCAGATCAGGAGAGCGCCGGCGAGGGCGAGGGCCGCGAGGGCGGGGCGGGCGCGCTGGGCGTGGTTGAGCGGTGCTGAAGTCGTCATGCGGGCATGTTCGCGCGGCCAGCATGAACGTGAGCTGAACGTGCGGCCGTGCGCGACAAGCGACGGCTGCGGGCCCTGCGCGGGCGCCCTCTTGTCAGCGGCGTCGTTTCATCGGACCAAGGCGCTCTTGTGGGAATCGGGGCGCGCGAATGGACGCGGGGGGCAATTCCGGCGCTTGGCACGACGCGCTGCGCGCAGAAGCGCGCGGCGCCCGCGCGCCCGTCGTTCCTCCCTTTCCCGTCATCGCGCCCGAGCCCGGACGCATGCTCGTTGCAGCTCCTGCTGTGGCGCCGCCCAACGCCGCGCCCCGTGCGCCCGCTCCGCGCCGCGTCCGCCGTCGCCTGCGCTTTGCCGCCGCCGCATTCGCTTCGCTGCTCGCCCATGGCGCGCTCGCCGCGCTTGTGTGGCGCGGCTCAGCGCCTGTCCCTACGCCCGGCGCAGCGGAGATCGTGGCGCTCTTCGCGGGCGACGTCGTGCTCGCCTCACTTGAGCCTGCGCCGTCCATCGCCGACGCTGAACCGCATGCGCGCATAGAGCCGGCCGGCGACGCGCTTGCGCGCGCGCCGCAGACATTCGACGCGCATGACGCCGCTGCGGCTGCAAATGCGCCGGCTGCGATTGCGCCCGTGCGAACGGCTGCGCGCACCGAACCCGCGCAATCGCCTGTGCAAGCTTCTGCGCAAGCGCCTGCGCCGCAGCGTCGCGCGCCGCCTCCGCGCGCGGCCTCCAACGGACAGGAGCGCGCGGCGGCCGCGCCTCCCCATTACGTCACGCAGGTGATGGCGCGCTTGCAGGCCGCGCAGCGCTTTCCAGAACAGGCGCGCGCGCGCGGCGAGGAAGGTCGCGCCGTCGTGCGTTTCTCGATCCGGCGCGACGGCGCTCTTGGCGAGGCGCGCCTCGCGTCCTCCTCGGGATTCTCGGCGCTGGATCAGGCGGCGCTCGAGACCGTTCGCCGCGCGGCGCCCTTTCCTGCGCCGCCGGTCGGCGCCGGGGCCGCGCTCACGCTTACGGCGCCCATGAGCTTCCGCATCGAGTGAGCCGCTCCGCATTTGCGCTCGACAGGATCGGCGGGCTGGCGGAAACTCGCATGAAGCCTATCTTCGCCCGACAAGGTCAGAACGGAACCGATCATGACTTGCATCACACGCGCGGCGCGGACGCTGTGCATAGCGGCCGGCCTCGTCTTCGGCGCTTGCGCATCGGCTTCCGCCATCGAGGGCTATTACACCGTGGAAGGCCAGAACCCCGGCCAGCCCGGCGTCTATAAGGGCGAAGCCCAGATCAAGCAGACGGGGCGCACCTACACGATCGTCTGGCGGATCGGACAGACGCAGCAGATCGGCACCGGCATTCTGATGGACAACGTCCTGTCCATCGTCTTCACGCCCGTGGGGCCGGCCCGGCCTGGCGTCGCGGTCTATCACGTCTCCGGCGACAAGGTGGCGAGCGGAATCTGGACCTCGCTGGGCTCGCAGATCGTGGCCGAGGAGATCTGGAAGGCGGCGGACCGGCACTAGCCGGCCTTCGGGCGCGCCGGTCGGCGGCCCGCGCCCCCGGGCCCGGCAGATTTTCCTTGGCGAACGGCCGGCCCCTCGCTATAAGCCTGCCAGTGGCGCGCGACCGACCGGTCCCGCGCCGCGATCGTTTTCGGGAGTCCGTCGCGCCGCCTGTCCGGTGCCGGGCTTGCCGGACGCAATGACTTTCGGGACAGTTCGATGGCCAATCCGTTCGAATTTCTGCAGCAGGTGCGCGCCGAGGCGACCAAGGTCACTTGGCCGACGCGTCGCGAGACGCTCATCACCACGGCGCTCGTCGTGTTGATGGTGATCGTGGCGAGCGCGTTCTTCATCGCTGTGGACCAGACGATCCGCGTCGGCCTTGGCTTCATCCTGTCGATCGGGCGCTGACGAGGGGCACATGAACAAGCGCTGGTACATCGTCCACGCCTATTCCAACTTCGAGAAGAAGGTGGCGGAATCGATCCGCGAACAGGCCGCCCAGCGCGGTCTGGCCGACAAGTTCGACGAAATCCTCGTGCCGACGGAAAACGTCGTTGAGGTGCGTCGCGGGCGCAAGGTGAATTCTGAGCGCAAGTTCTTCCCCGGCTATGTGCTGGTGAAATGCGACCTCACCGACAACGTCTATCACCTCATCAAGAACACGCCGAAGGTCACGGGCTTCCTGGGCGCGGACAACAAGCCGATGCCGATCTCCGAGGCTGAGGCCGACCGCATCAAGGGTCAGGTCGCCGAGGGCGTGGAGCATCCCAAGGCGTCGGTGTCCTTCGAGGTCGGCGAGACGGTGCGCGTGGCCGATGGCCCGTTCGCCTCCTTCAACGGCATCGTGGAGGAAGTCGACGAGGGCCGTTCGCGCGTGAAGGTCGCGGTGTCGATCTTCGGTCGCGCGACGCCGGTCGAGCTCGAGTTCGGCCAGGTCGAGAAGGTCTGAGCCGGAAAGCTTACGGCTTGCCCTGCCAGAGCGGGGCGGCTAGAGACCCCGCATCGGGCGCTTGTCGCCCGTCGCGGGACGCGGATCGCACGCGGTCCGCGCGAACGTGGGAGACGCGCCGGGCCAGCCACGCCCGGGGGAGCGTCGCACCACGGACTTCAAACCGCCGCGCCGCCCTGAGGGCGGTATGCGGCTTGTGGAGAGAACGATGGCAAAGAAGATCGCGGGTTACGTGAAGCTTCAGGTGCCGGCCGGCGCGGCCAACCCGTCGCCGCCGATCGGCCCCGCGCTGGGTCAGCGCGGCCTGAACATCATGGAGTTCTGCAAGGCCTTCAACGCGAAGACCGCGCAGATGGAAAAGGGGACGCCCATCCCCGTCATCATCACCGCTTACCAAGACCGCTCCTTCACCTTCGAGATGAAGCAGCCGCCGGTCACCTTCTTTTTGAAGAAGGCGGCGAACCTGAAGCTCGGCAAAAAGCCGGCTTCCGGCCACAAGACCCCCGGTCGCGGCTATGTCGGCAAGGTGACGAAGGCGCAGGTGCGCGAGATCGCCGAAAAGAAGATGCCCGACCTCAACTGCCACACGATTGAATCGGCCATGTCGATGATCGAAGGTTCTGCGCGGGCCATGGGCCTGCAGGTCGTGGAGTAAGGCGATGTCGAAGATCGGAAAGCGCATCAAGGCTGCGCGCGCGAACGTCGAGCGCACGAAGCTCTACAAGATCGATGAGGCCGTGAAGCTCGTTAAGGGCGCGGCCAGCGCGAAGTTCGACGAATCCGTCGAAATCGCGATGAACCTGGGCGTGGACCCCAAGCATGCGGACCAGATGGTGCGCGGCGTGGTGAACCTGCCCAACGGCACGGGCCGTTCGGTGCGCGTGGCGGTGTTCGCCCGCGGCGCGAAGGCGGACGAGGCGAAGGCCGCGGGCGCTGACGTGGTGGGCGCCGAGGAGCTCGTGAACGTCGTTCAGGGCGGCACGATCGACTTCGATCGCTGCATCGCGACGCCGGACATGATGGGCCTCGTCGGCCGCCTCGGTAAGGTTCTGGGCCCGCGCGGCCTGATGCCGAACCCGCGCGTCGGCACGGTGACGACCGACGTGGCGGCCGCGGTGAAGGCCTCCAAGGGCGGCGCCGTCGAGTTCCGCGTCGAGAAGGCCGGCATCGTGCAGG
>CAZYBF010000119.1:0-5501 GCA_964645525.1 uncultured Beijerinckia sp. | reverse complement strand
GCGACACCGCTGTCGCAAAATCTGTCGCGAAAGAAGTCGAAGTCGTCAAAATAAGCGAGGTCTCGCAAAGATGATGCGAACGGTATCCCCTCGCCCCCGTCAGCAAAAAATAAGACAAAATAGTTTAGTTTAGTCAGGCCGACTGAGGAGGGGGCCGCATGGCAGCGCAGGATCAGGGTAATTTTGGCCGTTACAGCGCCTGCCCGCTCTGCTGCGCGTAGCTTGACTATAATAACTTCATTGTTTGCTTTTGTACTCGTGGTCGCACCGCGGCCCCAAGCCAAAGACTTGACGCCCACATAGCTCTGGGTTCTCCTCAAAGAAACAGGGAGGGGACCATGGAAAATGCTCGAGCGGCTCCGACAGCCGGAAAATTGCTCGCGCCATTGGTCACGATGCAGCCGTTGAGTGAAGCTATCGGAATGGAGATAGTCGGCCTCGATCTGCGCGAAGATCTCCCCCAGACCATGTTCGAGGCGATAAGAGACGCCTGGCGCACTAATTGCGTAATCTTGCTTCGGGGACAAACGCTGGATGAGGCAGCGCAGGTGCGCTTCGCCCAATTATTCGGTGATCTCGGCAAGGTGCTGCATGCCCATGAGGGCCGTTCCAGCCTGCCCGGGGTCATGTACATTTCCAACATCCGGGAGAACGGCAAGCTCATCGGCGCGCTGCCTGATGGAGAAATGTATTTCCATTCCGATCAGTGCTACATAGAAAAGCCCAGCGTGGGCACAATGCTATACGCCATGGAAGTTCCCTCGCGTGGCGGTGACACGATCTTTGCGAATATGTTCGCTGCCTATGATGCGCTTTCCAATGATCTGAAGTCGAAAATCGAAGGGCGCCTCGCGCTCAACGTTTATGACTATCAGAATGCAGCAACCATGCGCGGATCGACGCCGCGCGAGGGCGTGCCGTCTTATGCTCATCCTATGGTAAAAACGCATCCGTTCACGGGTAGGAAGGCGCTCTACGTAAATCGACTTATGACCCATCATGTAGTGGGCATGGACGCGCAGGAGAGTGACGATCTGCTCGCGCGCCTGTTCGATCATCAAGAGCAGGACAATTTTCTCTATCGCCACGTTTGGACGCCGGGCGATCTCATCATGTGGGACAACCGAAGTGCCCTACATGCGCGCAGCGATTTCGACGCCTCCGAACGCCGATTAATGCGGCGCACAGTGGTGGTGCGTGAGCATGCGACCTGACATGCCTGCTGCGGAGCAAGTCCAGGAGCAGAAATAAAATCATTGGGAGGGGAGACGTCATGAACAAAACATTCAATACGATAATCGCTGCCGCAGCCGCTACATTTGTGAGCGCGGGGGCGCAGGCGCAATTTAATGACAAAAAGCCGATCAGCTATTCCGTTGATGGCGCCACAGCTACTGGCTATTTCAAGGTCGTCACCGAGGCAATCAACGGCATCGTGCGCGAGGCTTATCCGGGGACGGACGCAACCTATAAGCCAGGTTCGCCAGCCGGAGGTGTCCTTAATCTGAGCACGGGACGGTCCGATTTTGCCTTCAATGCCTCGCCCGTCGAAATTCAATACGCCAACGAGGGAAAGGCGCCCTTCAAGGAGCCCTACAAGGGCAAGTTCCACTTCGTCATGATGCTGCATGAGGGGCTCATCGTCCATAATCTCATGACGAAGGAATGGGCGGACCGGCACGGCGTCGCCTCTTTCGACGACATCGCAGCCAAGAAACCGCCTATGCGCGTCACCGTGAACCTGGCGGCTAACCTGCAATCCACCGTCACGATGTACCAGCTCTTCTTCGCCGCCTTCGGCATCAATGAGACGCAGGCGACGGACGGCGGCAAGTCGATGATCCGCGGCAATTCCGCGACTGGCTTCGACGCGCTGCGCGATGGCAAGGTGGACGTGTTCATCAACGGCGGCTTTGTGCCAACGGCGGAGGTGACAGAGGTGTCGCGCGGCCGTGCGCTGCAATGGCTGTCGTCCGACCCGACGAAGCTCGAGCAAGAGGCGCGCAAGTGGGGCCTCAAGGTGGTCAACGTTCCGAAGGGTGCATATCCTTTCCTGACCAAAGACGAGCCAACGCTTGCCATCTGGAACGCCATCGTCGCCGGCGATCACGTCAGCGAGGAGACGGTGTACAAGTTCACTCGGGCGCTTATGGAGAACGAGGTGCGCATGCGCGGCATTCATCCCACGCTCGCGGGTTTTTCGCGCACGGAAGCAGCAAAGAACGCCACTGGTCTTGCCGTCCACAAAGGGGCGGAGCGCTATTACCGCGAAATAGGTATCATCAAGTAAGGCGCATCTTCAATGACGAGCCAGACGGCAGCGGGCACGCAAGGCCTCCTTTGGGGGGCCTTGCGGGGTTTCTGGGAATTGATCGGCGAGACGCGGCGCGTCAAGCCGGTTGGAACGTGCAATGTTCTGGTTGCGGCGCTATCGGTCGTCGCAACTGTCGCGATTTCCTATTACGCGCTGTTCGCGCATGCGACGCAGCATTATCAGGTGTCGATCTTTTTCGCCCTGATGCTGCCGATCTGTTTCGTCACCACAACCCTGCACGCCCGCATCGAGCGGGTGACGGCTCTGGACTGGCTGCTGGGCTTCACGGGTAGCGCGGCGGCGATCTGGTTTGCGTTTCACGAGCCGCGCATCTCGAACTGGATGGCGGGCTTCTCTGAGTTGGAGGCCGGCGACTTTCTCGCCGGCTCCATTCTCGTCGGCCTCACCATTGAAATCTGCCGGCGCACGGTTGGCGTTGGTCTCACCGCGGTTTTATTCCTGCTTCTCGCCTATGTGGCATGGGGCCATCTTCTCACGGGTAGCTTTCGGCACCCGCCCGTCAGCTATCCATATTTCTTGGAAATGCAGGTCATCACGACCGACGGCGTATTCGGCTCACCCCTTTATGTGGCCGCTAGCTACGCTTTTCTTTTTGTGCTCTTCGGTAATTTCTATGTGCTGAGCGGCGGCGGGCAATTGTTTTTCGATCTGGGAGCCGCATTGACGGGACGGATGGTGGGAGGTCCGGCGAAGGCCTGCGTTATGTCGAGCGGCCTTTACGGCTCTATCTCAGGGAGTCCTGTGGCTGATGTGGCGACGACCGGGCCTGTCAGCATTCCCATCATGAAGAAAATCGGCATTTCGCCCGAACGCGCTGGCGCCATTGAGGCAGCTGCCTCCACTGGCGGCTCTATGCTGCCGCCGGTGATGGGTGCGGTCGCATTTATCATGGCCGATTTCACCGGCATTCCCTACCTGCAGATCTGCATATACGCGACCCTGCCGGCGCTCGGTTATTATCTTGGCGTGTTCCTGCTCGTGCATTTCGAAGCTGTGCGCCTGAACCTACCTAGGTTGGAGGAAAGCCAGATCGTTGGTCTGCGCTTGGCGCTTCAACGCAACTGGACGAGCCTCGTTCCCATCGCTGTCATGATGTGGCTTCTGACCAAAGGTTATTCGGCGGCTTTCGTAGCCGGCGGGTCGGCGCTTTCTGTCATTGTTGCAAGCTGGTTTTCGACGCGGGAGAACCGCATCGGACCGCGCAAAATGGTGGAAGGCTGCGTGGAGACGTGCATGTCCTCGGTGCCGCTCGCCGCGGCTGTCGCTGCGGCGGGCATGGTGATCGGCTGCATTGAGCTGACAGGTCTTTCAGGCAAGTTCACGTTGTTGCTGTTCCAGCTTTCGGGCGGCTATCTCATTCCTTCTCTCGTTCTCTCTGGCGTGATCCTGATCTTGCTGGGTATGGGCATGCCGACGACAGGCGTCTACATAATGGGCGTCGCGCTGCTCGCGCCGGTTCTCACGGGCAAATACGGTTTGCCAACCATGCCCGTGCATATGTTCCTGTTGTTCTATGCCTGTTTGTCCGCGATCACCCCGCCGGTGGCGGTTGCAAATTTTGCAGCAGCCGCCATCGCAGGAGCCAATCCATTCCGTCTCGGGCCTTATGCCGTGAAACTCGCCGTCGGCGGTTTCGCATTGCCTTTCTTCTTCCTGTTCAACCAGGGCATATTGCAGGTGGGTAGCTGGGATGCTGTGGTCTGGGATACTAGCATCGGCATGGCGATTGTCTTCTTCGCCAGCGTGTTCCTGCATGGCCACGTGCGGCGCATGGCGATTGCGGTGCCATTGCGCGTTGTCTTTGCCGTGCTGACCGTCGCGATGATGGTTCCCGACCGTCTACTGCAAGGTGGATGTTTCGCAGCAGGCTTCGCGCTGTTTTTTGCGCTGCGCTGGATTGCGTGTTCCGGGGAGGCGCGATCCGGGGCGCAGTCGTCGGTCTGACGCCGAAGGAGGATTCTATGGTCAAGCGAAACGCATGGCGCCTCCTTGCGGCGGCGTGGACGCTGATGGCGGCCTGCGGCGGCCTAGCGCCTACGAGCGTATTGGCGCAAGACTATTATACTGGAAAAACCATCACCTTCCTCGTAGGAGGCAACGCGGGTGGCGGCTATGATGTTTACGCACGCGCCATCGCGCGTCACATAACGCGGCATATCGGTGGAGCGCCGCCGGTGGTGGTACGCAATCAGCCAGGCGCCGGCAGCGGAACAGCGGCCGCAACGATCTACAACACAGCACCAAAGGATGGCACATGGGTGGGCGTTCTATTCCCAGGCGTCATCATGGGGCCCATTCTCGACCCGCAGTCGCGCCTAACCTTCGATCCTGCGAAATTCATCTATATAGCGAGTGCTGACAGTGGCACGCGCGTCTGCGTCACGGGGCGTAATTCTGGCGTCAGGACCATGCAGGACGCCTTATCCCGCAAGGCAGTGATGGGGGCGAGTGCGGCGGGTGGATCAAGTCGTGACTATGCTTACATGCTAAAACATGCCGTCGGCGCGCAGTTTGACATCGTGAGTGGATACAAGGGCACGGTCGATATTTTCCTCGCCATCGAACAAGGAGAGGTGGATGGCACCTGCGGCCTTGATTGGTCGAGCCTTAAGGCGCAGCGCCCCACCTGGGTGCGTGACGGTATGGTCAACGTGATATTGCAAAAAGGGCTGAACAGCGAGCCCGAACTCGACGCTGTCAAAGTGCCCAATGTCTGGTCCTTCGTTTCCTCTTCACAGGACAAGGGGGCGCTGGAGCTCATTCTCGCTCAACAGATTTTTGGCAGGCCCTATGTGCTCGCCCCAGAAGCGCCTGCGCAGTCTGTGAACACATTGCGCAAGGCGTTCAGTGCGGTCTTTGAAGACAAGGCTTTTCTAGCAGATGCTGAGAAGGCGCGTATTGATATAAGCCCTACATCAGGCGAAGACGTTCAGGAATTGGTCGCTAAGGTGTTTTCCGCTCCCGCGCCTGTCGTTGAACGAGCGAAGAAAATTACTCAGGAATAGGCAATTTGCACTTCGTGGATTGCAAAGCTCCGCGGTGCGTATCCCAGCCAAGGATTAGCGTCTTCCTATAGGCAAACGTTTTCATCAGGTATCATTCAAAGAGCGCGACTAATCGAGCGCAGACTTCATCACACAAATCGCGCGGCAGCGTCTCTACCTTC
>CAZYBF010000118.1:0-6180 GCA_964645525.1 uncultured Beijerinckia sp. | reverse complement strand
CCGATCCTTGATTGCGACATGCGCGAAAACGGCGGCGTGCATCGCATGGCGCCGGGCGGGCTCGTGAAGATCGAGGCGGAGCTTGGAATTCTTTTCGCGCGCGATCTGACGCCGCAGGGCCGCGCGCTCTCCCGCGACGACGTGCTGGATGCGATCGGCGAGGTCTTCGTCGGCATCGAACTCATCATCAGCCGTTTCGTCGATCCCGCGCAGACCGGGTTCGTCACGCGCGTCGGCGATTCCTTCAGCAATGGCGCCTACGCCATCGGCGCGCGTTCGCGCGACGTGCGCGCGCTTGATCTTGCGGGCCTGCATTGCCGGCTCGTGGTCGGCGGCGAGCTGCGCAACGATCGCAGGGGCGGACATTCGGACGGCGATCCGCTCGTGCCTGTCGTCGCCTGGGCGAATGCGCAGGTCGATCGTCTGGGCGGCTTGCGCGCGGGCCAGTTCCTCTCCACCGGCACGCTGAACGAACCCGTGCTCGTGCAGGCGCCGCTCGCAGCGCCGGTGTTGATCGAGGCCAGTCTCGGCGGCGTCGGCGAAGCGCGCCTCACGCTGGCGTGAAGCGGCTTACTTCTCGGCGGCGGTGAAGGCGATGCGCAGCATGTTGGTCGCGCCCGGCGTGCCGAACGGCAGGCCAGCGACCACGACGATGCGGTCGCCTTCCTTCGAGAAGGCCTCGCGATTGGCGAATTTGCCGGCGCGCTTGGCCATGTCCTCGACGTCGCTTGCGTCCTTGGTGACGATGGGGTGCACGCCCCACACGAGCGTGAGGCGGCGCGCGGTGTCGCGGTTGGGCGTGAGCGCGAGAACCGGCGGCTTGGGACGCTCGCGCGCGATGCGATAGGCGGTGGAGCCCGAGGAGGTCCATGCGCAGATCGCCTTCAGGTCGAGCGTTTCGGCGACGCTGCGCGCAGCGTCCGCGATGGCGTCGGCGCCCGTCGCCTCCGGCGCGGTGCGCTGGGAATCGATGATCGCGCGGTAGTTGGGATCGTTCTCGGTCTCGGTTGCGATGTCGTTCATCGTCCGCACCGCTTCGACCGGATATTGGCCGGCCGCGCTTTCCGCCGACAGCATCACGGCGTCCGCGCCCTCATAGACGGCGGTGGCGACGTCGGAGACTTCCGCGCGCGTGGGCACGGGTGAGGAGATCATGCTCTCCAGCATTTGCGTTGCGACGACGACGGGCTTGCCGAGCCGGCGCGCCATGCGCGTGATGCGCTTTTGCAGGCCGGGCACTTTCTCCACCGGCATCTCCACGCCAAGGTCGCCGCGCGCCACCATCAGCGCGTCGGAGATTTCGACGATCTCGTCGAGGCGCGCGATGGCCTGCGGCTTTTCGATTTTGGCGAGCACGCCTGCGCGCCCGCGCGCGATCTTCTTCACCTCCGCGATGTCCTCGGGCCGCTGCACGAAGGAGACCGCGATCCAGTCCACGCCTGCGGCGAGGGCGGCATCGAGATCGGCGCGGTCCTTGTCGGTCATGGCGGAGACCGGCAGCACGGTGTCGGGCAGGCTCACGCCTTTGCGGTTCGACACCTTGCCTGCGACGTCCACTTTCGCGATCGCGCGCTGCGCGTTCGCCTCAAGCACGTGGAGGCGCACCTTGCCGTCGTCGACGAGCACGACGTGGCCGGGTTCAAGCGCGCGCAGGATCTCAGGGTGTGGCAGGCGCACGCGCGTGGAATCGCCGGGCGCGGGATCGCTGTCGAGAATGAACGTCGCGTCGCGCTCCAGCGTCACGGGCCCGTCGCGGAATTCGCCCAGGCGCAGTTTGGGGCCTTGCAGATCGGCCAGAACGCCAATCGAGCGATGGTGCTTCTTCTCGATCGCGCGGATCGTCTCCACGCGCTCGCGCAGCACCTCATGCGTCGAATGGCTCATGTTGATGCGGAAGACGTCCGCGCCCGCAAGGAAGAGTTTCTCCACCATCGCGGGGTCCTGGGAGGCGGGCCCAAGCGTGGCGAGGATCTTTACGCGTCTATGCCGTCTCATCTGCCCTCGTCATCTTGGACCTTGCGGCTGGTTCGCATCCGTCAATTGCACGGTCCAGTTCTTGGCGTCCTTGCCGGTGTCCACTTCAAAGAAGCCCGTGCGATCGTATCCGCGCACGAGGCAGTTTTCGCGTCCCTCGATGCGGAATTCGCGGTCGCGGGTGCACATGAAGGCCTTGCCCTTCCATTCGCCGCCGCGCTCATCCATCGCATAGACGTAGTAATATTGCGCGGCGAGCGGGCCGCGCAGCAGCGTCTCGCAGGCGCCGCTCTTGAGGTTCCACCAGCCTTCCGTCACCCAGCCCTTGCCGTCGGTGTAGGAGAGCGCGACGCTCACGCGGCTGGTGGCGTTGTTGCACAGGCGCAGGTCCGCGCGCGCGGATTCGGCGGTCAGAAGGCCGCCCGTCAGCGCGGCCAGGAACGTCGCGCGACGTAAAGTCATTCGTCTGAAACCAGCGTTTTGCATCGGGATCAAATCGGCTCGGTCGGCAAATGTGCGAATCGCCGAAATCGGCGCAACGCCGCATTGATCGGAGCGCGGGGCGCCCCTGTCAACGCAGGCGCTCTTTTAGCGGGCCAGTCTGGCGGGACCATGACAGCCGCCAGCCTCGCCGCTAATCTGCGCGCGTGCAAGCCGAACCCGATTCCTCAGCCAGTTCCCGCGCCGATTTCGCCCCCCTCGAATCCGTCCCCGGACGGATGGATGCGGGCGTGATGTTTCTGTGCGACCACGCCTCGAACGCGCTGCCCCCCGCCTATGGCGATCTGGGCCTGCCCGCAGGCGCGCTTGAGCGCCACATCGGCTACGACATCGGGGCGGCGGGGGTGACGCAGGCGCTGGCGGCGCGGTTCGGCGCGCCGGCCTTGCTCACGCGCTTCACCCGCCTGCTGATAGACCCGAATCGCGGCGCGGACGATCCCACGCTCGTGATGAAGCTCTCCGACGGTGCGATCGTGCCCGGCAACGCGGGCGCGGACGCGCAGGAGGTCGCGCGGCGCCGGCGTCTGTTCTGGGCGCCCTATCGCGATGCGGCGGCGC
The DNA here is from genome assembly GCA_964645525.1 of uncultured Beijerinckia sp. Classification (GTDB taxonomy): domain Bacteria; phylum Pseudomonadota; class Alphaproteobacteria; order Rhizobiales; family Beijerinckiaceae; genus Terripilifer. The sequence continues at coordinate 3,147 of CAZYBF010000118.1, read as the reverse complement.
GGCTTGCGCAGGAGATGCAGGCGCAGGGTCCGGTTCCCGCGGTGGTCTCCCTCCATTCCTTCACGCCTGTGTGGCGCGGGGCGGCGCGGCCCTGGCGCGTCGGCCTGTTGTGGGACCTCGACGCGCGCATGGCGCAGCCCTTGCTCGAGGGGCTCGAGGCGGCGGGGCTTGGGCCTGTGGGCGACAATGAGCCCTATGACGGCGCGCTCAAGGGCGACACGCTCTACGACCTCGCCACCGCGCGCGGCCTGCCCCATGTGCTGATCGAGCTGCGGCAGGATCTGATCGCCGACGCGGGCGGCCAGGCGGAATGGGCGCGGATCGTCGGCGACGCGCTCGCCCCTGTGCTGGCGCTCCCGCAATGCCATATGATCGCCCATCACGGCAGCCGCGCGGGCGCGCGCGGCCAGCGCCCGAGCCTGAGGAGACCGGCATGAACATCGACGCCAAGACCCAGACCGAACTCGAAGCGGCCGCCTTCCGTCGGCTGCTGAACCATCTGCGCAATCGCCCCGAAGTGCAGAACATCGACCTGATGAATCTCGCCGGCTTCTGCCGCAATTGCCTGTCGAACTGGCTCAAGGACGCCGCCGACGAGCGCGGCCTGGGGCTTGAGAAGGAGGCGCTGCGCACCTTCGTCTACGGCATGCCCTATGAGGAGTGGAAGGCGAAGCACCAGAGCGCGGCCACGCCCGAGCAGATGAAGGCCTTCGCCCAGACGCCCGCAGGGCAGGGCAAGCACGGCTGAGGGGCGCGATCCGGCCTCGCCGGGCCCAGCCGGGCCTTCGCAGCCTGCGCGCGAAACGCAAGCCTTTTCTGGGCGCGCCCGGCGCCCGGGTCTGGATAATGGGGATTAAGGGGCGGGCTTGATTGACCCGCGCCCGCCGGCGCCGCAAGCCTTCGGGATCGACGAGGGCGCGTCTCCGCCGCCGCGCGGCGGACGTCCCGCCCCCGCTCCCCCAGCTCCAGCCCGGGTCAAAGCCATGGATTCCGCCACCGTCAACGCCTCGCACCTGCGCGCCTTCATCGAGCGCATCGAGAAGCTCGAAGAGGAGAAGCGGGCGATCGCGGACGACATCAAGGACGTCTATGCGGAGGCGAAGGGCAACGGCTTCGACTCCAAGATCATCCGCAAGATCGTCTCCATGCGCCGCATGGATCGTCAGAAGCGCATCGAGGAGGAAGAGATGCTCGATCTCTACCTCACCGCGCTCGGCATGGTGGAGTAAGGGCCCGGTCGGGCCCCGTCATCGTCACAGGGGCAGCGGCAACAGGCCCGCCTCGCCGGTCTCAAGCCCGAACAAAAGCCGCTTGCCGGGCGCGTCCCACGCGAGCGCGGACACGATTGGCTTGGCGCGCGCCGGCGCGGTCTCGTTTTCGTCGAGCCCCTTGCGCACCAGAAGCTCCGCGCCGTCGGCGATGCGCGAGAACAGGATCCATCCATCCTCATAGCCGATGGCGATCACCGGCCCCGTCGGGTGAAAGGCTACGCGCGAGACCTTGTTGGGCCGCACGCCGCATTCGCGCGGCGGCTTGCCCATGGGCCCGTCCTTGGTCTGGAACGGCCAGACCACGCAGGCGTCGGCGCCCGATGTCGCGAGCCATTGCCCGTCGCTGGAGAATGAGAAGGAGCGCGTCTTGCCGGGATAGCCGGTCATGCGCATGTCCTTCTTGTCGGCGATGCGCCAGCCGTGCAGCGCGTTCTCCTGCATGGCGGTGACGCAGAAGGCGCCGTCGGGCGAAATGGCGAGATCGAGGTGCGAGCCCTGCCATTTGAGCGTGTCGGGCGTGCCCGCCACATTGGGAAACCAGAGGCTCACGCCATTGTAGTGCGACATGGCGAGGCGGTAGCCCTTGGGCAGGAAGGCGAGGCCGCGCACGCTGGAGGGCGCCTCGAAATTCTTGACGACGCCCTTGGGGTCGCGCGCGCGCACCTGCTTGCCGGCGGACCATGCGATCGAACCGTCTGCGCGCAGCGCGAGCGCGTCGATCCATCTGCCTTTCTCGTCGCCGATCTCGACCATGGTCCCGTCGGGGCGCGTCTCCACCACGCGCCCGTCGTCGCCGCCGGTCACGATGCGCTCGCCGTCGATCTGCGCGAGCAGGATCGCGGCGTCGGGATGGGGCGTGACGCGCGTTCCCGTATCGACGAACAGCACGCCGCCGTCTGCCAGCGCAAGGGCGGGCGCGCCGCCGGGAAAGCCGGCCGCGACGACCTCCGCGCCGGCGTGGAAAGAGCGGACGGAGGCGGTCAGCGAGGAATCATACGCGCCGCCGAACGGGTTCTGCTCGGCCATCTTACGCCTTCTTCTCCACCGCGCAGGCCATGAAGCCGGAGCGCAGCTCCTCCTCCTTCAGGTTGCGGCCGATGAAGACGATCTTCGACTCGCGTTTCTCGTCGGCGCGCCATTCGCGCTGCAGGTCGCCGTCGAGGATCATGTGCACGCCCTGAAAGACGAAGCGCTTGTCCTCGCCCTTGAAGGCGAGGATGCCCTTGGAGCGCAGGATGTTCGGCCCCTCGCGCTGCGCGATGAGATTGATCCACGGCATGAAGCGCGCAGGGTCCACCTCGCCGTCGATGCGGAAGGAGACCGATTGCATCTCCTCGTCGTGATAGGCCTTCAGCCCGTGGCCGTGGTGATGGTGGTCATGGCCGTGATGGTGATCGTGGCCGTGATGATCGTGATCGTGGTGGTCGTGGTCGTCCACCTGGAGGAATTGCGGCTCGATTTCGAGGATGCGGTCGAGATCGAAGGCGTTGCGGCCGAGCACCGCGTCGAGCGGCACCTGACATTTCGTCGTCTTGTGCAGTTTCGCGTAAGGATTGATGCCGCGGATGCGCGCCTCGACCTCGCGCAGCTCTTCCTCGCTGACGAGATCCTGCTTGTTGAGGATGATGACGTCGGCGAAGGCGATCTGGTTCTTGGCTTCCGGCGCGTCGCGCAGACGGTCCGAGAGCCATTTGGCGTCCGCCACCGTCACCACCGCGTCGAGCCGCGCCTGATCCTGCACGTCCTGATCGACGAAGAATGTCTGGGCGACGGGCGCGGGATCGGCGAGGCCGGTCGTCTCGACGATGATGGCGTCGAACTTGCCGCGCCGCTTCATCAGGCCCTCGATGATGCGGATGAGGTCGCCGCGCACGGT
>CAZYBF010000117.1:0-6214 GCA_964645525.1 uncultured Beijerinckia sp. | reverse complement strand
TCCGCCCGCCCGTCCGCAGCCGCCCGGCGCCGCGCCCGTGCGCCCGCAGCAGGCGCCGGCGGCCCCCGCCGCTCCCAAGGTCACGGAACGCGCGGGCGCGGTGACGCCGTCCTCCGCCACGCCGGGCGCCGGCGCGCCCCCGCGCAATCTCGTCCCGCCCACCCAGACCGCCTCCACAACGCCGGCGCCTGCGGCGGCCGCGCCCGCGGCTGCGGGCGGAGGTTACGCGGTCCAGCTCGCCGCGCCGGGTTCGGAGGCTGAGGCGCGCGCCGCCATCGCCCGCATCCGCCAGCAGCACGGGTCGGTTCTGGGCTCCCTTCAGCCGACTACCGCCAAGGCCAGCGTGAACGGGCGCGACATCTATCGCGTGCGCGTCGTCGGTCTCTCGCAGGATGGCGCGAACGCCCTCTGCAACCGGCTTAAGGCGAGCGGAGGGTCCTGTTTCGTGGCCCGCAATTGAGCCGCGGCGGATCGGTTTTCAGGGCGCGCCCATGCGGCGCGCCTTTTTCATATCGGCGGAGTTAAACCATTGCGTGAAGTTCGCGCCTTCATAAGCGGATGCGCCGGCCTGTCCCTCACGCAGGACGAGCGGGACTTCCTGCGCCTGCATCGCCCCTGGGGGCTGATCCTGTTCGGGCGAAACATCAAGGACAGGGCGCAAGTCAAAGAGATTACTTCACAATTTAGAGAAATAGTCGGTCGCGAGGACGCGCCGGTCCTGGTCGATCAGGAGGGCGGTCGGGTCCAGCGCATGAAGGCGCCGGAATGGCGGCGCTATCCAGCGGCGGCGGAGTTTTCGGCGGCGCCGGAGGGCGAGCGCGCCTATTGCGTGCGGCAGGGCGCCCGGCTGATCGCCCAGGACCTTGCGGAGGTCGGGATCAATGTGGACTGCATGCCCGTGATCGACGTGCCGGCTCCCGGCGGGCATGACGTGATCGGCGACCGCGCCTATTCCACCGATCCGGGCATGGTGGCCCTGCTCGGGCGCGCGGCCTGCGAGGGCCTGCTCGACGGCGGCGTTCTCCCGGTCATCAAGCACATGCCCGGCCATGGCCGCGCCGGGGCGGACAGCCACCTCGCCCTGCCGGTCGTCTCCGCGAGCCTGCGCGCCCTCGAGACGGATTTCGCGACCTTTCAGGCGCTTTCGGACATGCCGCTCGCGATGTCCGCCCACGTGGTCTATTCGGCGATCGACCCTGAGCGGCCCGCCACCCTGTCGCCGAAAGTGGTGAGCGAGGTGATCCGCGGCGAGATCGGTTTCGACGGCCTGCTGATGAGCGACGACCTGTCCATGAAGGCCCTGTCCGGCTCCTTCGCGGAGAAGACGGCGGGCCTCTTCGCCGCCGGGCTCGACATGGCGCTCTATTGCTGGGCCGACCTGAAGGAGGCGGAGGAGGTGGCCCGCGCGGCGCCGATCCTCGACGGGCGGCGCGCCGAGCGCGCGCGCAAGGCGCTCGCCCGGATCTGTCCGCCCCAGCCCTTCGACGAGGCGCTCGCCCTGGCCGCCCTGCGGTCGCTCGCCGCGCCGGGGCCGGAGGGCGGCGCGCAAGCCTGAGCCGGTCGGCAGCCGGGAGCGGCACGCGGGCGTAAAGCGCGCTTGTTCCTGTGGACCTCCGCGTTTTCACGGGTCTGAGGCGCTTGCGATGGGCGGGCGAGGGCCCCATTCTCCGTTTCGCCCTGATCGCGCAGGGCGTTTGCGGAGTGATTCGCGTGGCGGAACTGCCTTTTGAGTCCAGCGTCGACAAGGCCGACGCCGAACCTGCGTTCCTGGTGGACGTGGACGGCTTCGAGGGCCCGCTCGACCTGCTGCTCGAACTCGCTCGCCGTCAGAAGGTGGATCTCGCCAAGATCTCCGTTCTGGCGCTCGCCGAGCAATATCTCGCCTTCGTCGAGGAGGCGCGCCGCGTCCGTCTGGAGCTGGCGGCCGATTACCTCGTCATGGCCGCATGGCTGGCTTATCTGAAATCGCGCCTGCTTCTGCCCGAGCCGCCCAAGGGCGAGGAGCCTGCCGCCGCCGACCTCGCCGCCGCGCTCGCCGAGCGCCTGCGCCGGCTGGAGCAGATCCGCGCCGCGGCCGAGAAACTGGTCAACCGTCCGCGCCTTGGGCGCGACATGTTCATGCGCGGCGCGCCCGAGGGCGTGCGCGTGGTCACTCATTCCACGTTTCAGGCGAGCCTTTACGACCTGTTGAGCGCCTATTCGCAGCAGCGCCAGAAGACGGCGCTGTCGAAGGTCACGCTCAAGCAGCGGGTGGTCTGGTCGCTCGCCGAGGCGCGTCAGGCGATCGAGCGTCTGGCCGGCCACGCTATTGAATGGAACGTGATGGACGAGATCCTCGCGGGTTATTTCACCACGCCCGAAATGCGCCGCACCGTGCGCGCATCCACTTTCTCGGCCTCGCTGGAGCTGGTGCGCGAGGGCCGCATCGAATTGCGTCAGGACCGCGCTTTCGCGCCCATCTGGGTGCGCAGCGGCCCGAAGACGCGCGGCGAAGCCGCCTGACTTGAAAACGAGGTAGTCCATTGGCAAAGGTCGCAAGACTGTTCCCCAAACCCGAGGTCGAGGATCAGGCCGGGGTCGCTGACCAGGCGACGGCGCAGGAGCAGGCCGCCCTCGACGACGCCGAGGCGATCGCGCGGATGGAGGCGCAGGCCCAGGCGGAGGCCGAGGATTCCTTCGACCCCGCCAACGACTACGACGAGGCGGCTGCGGAAGCCGCCGCGCTCGCCGCCGCCGCCGTCGAGGCCGAAGAGTCCGACGCGCCCGTCGAAGACCCCCAGCGCCTGCTCCAGATCGAGGCCATGCGCATCGCCGAGGCCCTGCTGTTCGCCGCCAGCGAGCCGCTGGAGGAGAGCGCCATCGCGCGCCACATTCCCGAGGGCGCGAAACTCTCCGCCGCTCTGGAGGAATTGCGCGACCAATACGCTCATCGCGGCGTGAACCTCTCGCGCGTCGCCAAAAAATGGTATTTCCGCACCGCCTCCGATCTTGGCTGGCTGCTGTCGCGCGAGCAGCAGGAGCAGAAAAAGCTCTCCCGCGCCGCGCTCGAGACGCTCGCCATCGTCGCCTATCACCAGCCGGTGACCCGCGCCGAGATCGAAGACATCCGTGGCGTCGCGATTTCGCGCGGCACGATGGACGTGCTGCTGGAGACGGGCTGGGTGCGCCTGCGCGGCCGCCGCAAGGCGCCGGGCCGTCCTGTCACCTACGGCACGACCGACGACTTCCTCATCCATTTCGGCCTTGAGGCGATCACCGATCTGCCGGGCCTCGACGAGCTGAAGGGCGCCGGCCTGTTCGACGGCCGCCTGCCGCCCGGCTTCGGCGTGCCCACGCCCAGCGACAGTCCCGAACTGCGCGAGGACGAGGACCCGCTCGAGGGCGAGCCCGGCGACCTGTTCGACGACGCGCCCGCCGCCGCGCAGGAGGAGGAGGGGCCGAGCGAATTGTCCGAGGCCGGAGCGCAAGCCGCCGCCGCCGCCGACAGCGCCGCCCGCATGCTCGCCGAACAGGCGGAGGACGCCGCCTCCGAGCGCCAGACCGGCGCGGACGACGAACCCGCCGACGAACCTTCCCCCGACGCCGAGCGGGGGCCGGACCACGCCTCCGGCGAGGCGAAGCCTGTCTGAGCCGAAACGGCGCCCGGCGCGACTGGCATAAATAGGGGCGGGGGCGCTCCCGTCGTCCTTGTTTTTGCCGTGCGGGTTGCATAGTTTCCCAGCCAAGAGCGGCGCGCGTGCGCGCTCAGGAGGGAGTTTTCATGGGCAGCATGTCGATTTGGCACTGGCTGATCGTCGGTGCGCTGGCGCTGATCCTGTTCGGCGGCAAGGGCAAGATTTCCGATCTGATGGGCGACGTCGCCAAGGGCATCAAGTCGTTCAAGAAAGGCATGGCCGAGGACGACGACAAGGCCCAGCAGCCCGCCGCTCCCGCCGAACAGCCGCGCACGATCGACCAGCAGCCGGCGGCGCCTGTGGCTGGCGCGCCGCAGGCCGCGCCCGCGCAGAATTCGCAGCCCGGCAAGGCTGGCTGAGGTCACGCGACGCCCGCGGGCGTCGCTCCTTCACACGTCCCGGCGCGCGCCATGCGGCCGGGTCTCTCGCCGCAGGGCGGCCGCGACGCGCCGGCCCTGACCGGCGCAGCGAAATGGTTTCATGTTCGACATCGACGCGGGCAAACTCCTCATCATCGGCGTGATCGCGCTCGTCGTGCTCGGGCCGAAGGAATTGCCGCGCGTGCTGCGGCAGATCGGCAATTTGCTCGGCAAGATGCGCCGCATGGCGGCTGAGTTTCAGGGCCAGTTCGCCGAGGCCATGCGCCAGTCGGAGATGGAGGAGCTGAAGAAGAGCGTCGAGAAAGTGGCCGATTCCGCGCGGGTGGACATCAATTACGATCCCATCGCCGCCACCGATCGCGAAATACGCGCCGCGCTGGAGGATAAGCCCGCCTCCGCGCACGCGTCATCCTCCGCCTCTTCGCCCGAAGCCGGCGCCGCCGATCCAGCCCTGGGGCTTGAGCCGCCGTCGCCGCCGCAGATCATCGACGCGGCCGCCTTCGGCCCCGGCACGACGCCTTCTGGCCCGCCTGCGCCCGCGCCCGACCCCGCGCCCGCGCGCGTCGCGGACGTCGCGTCGGCTGCGCCCGCTTCCCCGTCTTCCGCCGCGCGAGAAGCCTGAGATGAGCGAGACGAAAGCCGCGCGCGCGGAGGACGAAGCCGCGATCGAAGCCACGAAGGCGCCTTTGATGGAGCATCTGATCGAGCTGCGCACGCGGCTGATCAAGGCGCTCATCGCCTTCCTCATCATGTTCGTCGTGTTCTTCTATTTCGCGAAGGAAGTGTACAACCTGCTCGTCATTCCTTTCGAGCGCGCGGCCGGACCGGACGCCAAGCTCATCTACACGGCGCCGCAGGAATTCTTCTTCACGCAGATCAAGGTCTCGATGTTCGCCGCCGCCTTCGCGGCCTGTCCGGTGATCTTCGCGCAGATTTACGCCTTCGTCGCGCCCGGCCTTTATCGCCATGAGCGCGCGGCCTTCGCGCCTTATCTGATCGCCACGCCCGTCTTCTTCCTGCTCGGCGCGCTGGTGGTTTATTTCCTCGTCATGCCGAACCTGCTGCATTTCTTCCTCGCCATGCAGCAGTCGAAGGAGCCCGGCCGCGCGCAGATCGAGCTTCTGCCGCGCGTGTCGGAATATCTCTCGCTCATCATGACGCTGATCTTCGCCTTCGGCGTCACGTTCCAGATGCCGGTCGTACTCACGCTGCTCGGGCGCATCGGCGTGATTGATTCCGCTTTCCTGCGCGAGAAACGGCGCATCGCCATTTTCCTCGTCGCGGTTCTGGCTGCGATCCTGACGCCGCCCGACATCATGAGCATGATGTTCCTCGCGGTGCCGGGCTGGGCGCTTTATGAATTGTCGATCTTCTCCGTGGGCTTCGTCGAGAAGCAGCGCGAGAAGGCGCGCGCCGACGACGAGGCGGCGGCCTAGCGCGGTCGCGTCTGCAACAAGATCTCGGGCTTTTGTTCGGAGGGCGGGCCGATGTCCGGCAGGAGCCCGCCGCGCGCGGGCGTGCGCGCGGCTTCGCTGCGCCCCGCCGCGCCGCCGGCGTTCGTCACGTTCGGCGCGTTGGTCGCGCTCCCTGCGCCGATGCGCGCGCTCCGGTCTCCGAACCCGCCGCTTGCGCCGAAAGTCGCCGCCGCGCCATAGCCGCCAGGCGGCGTGCGGGCGCCGTCGATCTGCCCGGCGTTGCGGTTGAAATCCGGGGCGACGTGATGGCGCTCCGGCGCGGAGCCCAGCCCAAATCCCTGCCGATAGGCGCCGCTTGTGGACGTGGCGTTCGCGCCAAATCCCTGCGTTTGCGCGCGCGCGGCTGCGGGCAGGGCGGCGGCGATCGCCGCGATCAGCAGGACGGATGATCTCATGGGATTATCTTAAGCGAGAGCTTGGGGTGAGGCAATGCGCGCGGCCCGCTTGGCGTTCTTAGGCAAGCGCGCGAGGACGCGCGCGGTCCAGTCATCTGCTCTTTGCATCGCGCGCGCACCTTGGACCGCGCGCCCCCTTGGACCGCGCGCGTCCCCGCGCGCAAAAGCAGCCACGCGCGCCAAAAGAAAAAGCCCGGGAGCATGTCCCGGGCTTGATCCGTCACGGACGAAGACGGCTCACGAACAACCGGTCGTCGAGCCGCAGGTGTCGCACTTCAGGCAGGTGCCGT
>CAZYBF010000116.1:0-6253 GCA_964645525.1 uncultured Beijerinckia sp. | reverse complement strand
ACTGGAAGCGTCCGGGCGAGCAGGTGATCGAAGAATACAAGAAGGGCGACATGGTTCGCGCTCAGGTGCTCGACGTCGACGTGGAGAAGGAGCGCATCTCGCTTGGCGTGAAGCAGCTTGGCGGCGACCCCTTCGCGGGCGCTGAAGAGGGCGGCGCGGCGGGCGACCTGCGCAAGGGCGCCGTCGTCACCTGCGAAGTGACCGAGGTGAAGGAAGGCGGCGTCGACGTGCAGATCGTCGGCACCGACCTGACCGCCTTCATCAAGCGCAGCGAGCTCGCGCGCGACCGCGCCGACCAGCGCCCCGAGCGCTTCGCCGTCGGCGAGAAGGTCGACGCCCGCGTCACCCTGTTCGACCGCAAGGCCCGCAAGGTCTCCGTGTCGATCAAGGCGCTCGAAGTGGCCGAGGAGAAGGAGGCGATCGCCCAGTTCGGCTCCGCCGATTCCGGCGCCTCGCTCGGCGACATCCTTGGCGCGGCCCTCAAGGCGCGCGAAGGCAAGAAGTGATCTTTCGCGAATGGGGCGCGCTGCGGCGCGCCCTTGCGCCCGCGCGGTTCCCCCGCGCGGGCTTTTTGTTTTGGCGCGCCCGTCCGCGCTCCCTCGCGCGCCCGGCCTTGGCGCGGGGCCGGCGCAGCGCTAACTCACTCATTCTGTGCACGACGAGGACGCCATGACCGAGCGCGACGCGAAGGACATCGAAGCCGTGGCCGCGGCTGCGGCGCAAAACGTGATCGACCGTCAGCGCCTGCGGCGCAAACTGCGTTTCTGGCGCGTGCTGGGCGCGCTCGCCGTCGTCGCGCTGGCGGGCTATTTCGCCTGGCCGCTGTTCGCCCCGGGCGAGCGCGCGCAGGCCGGCCATGTGGCGCGCATCTCCATCTCGGGCCTCATCACCGGCGACCGGGAGACCCTGAAAATCATCGAGGACGTCGCGAAAGCGCCGCAGGCCCGCGCCGTTCTGGTGGCGATTGAAAGCCCCGGCGGCACCACCACGGGGGCCGAAAAAGTCTATGCGGAACTGCGCCGGCTCGCCGAGAAAAAGCCCGTCGTCGCGGTGATTGGAGCGACCGGCGCGTCGGGCGCCTATGTGGCCGCCATGGGCTCGGAGCGGATTTTCGCCCATGGCAATTCGCTCGTCGGCTCCATCGGCGTCCTGTTCCAATATCCCAATCTGGCGCGCCTTCTCGAGACTTGGGGCGTGAAGGTTGAGGAGGTGAAGTCCTCGCCGCTGAAGGCCGCGCCGAACCCCTTCGAGCCGGCGAGCCCGGAAGCGCGCGCCGCGCTCGCCGCCCTTGTCTCGGATTCCTACGACTGGTTCCGCGGGCTGGTGCGCGAGCGCCGCGGGCTTTCCGACGACGAGCTTGCGCAGGCCGCGGACGGGCGCGTGTTCACAGGGCGACAGGCTTTGTCGCTGCGCCTCGTCGATCAATTGGGCGGCGAACGCGACGCGCAGGCCTGGCTGGAGAAGGAAAAGGGCGTGGAGGCGGGGCTGCCTGTGCGCGAGTGGAAACGGCCAAGCGCCGCGCGGCGCTTTGGAATTTGGAGCGCGGCGGCGCTCGCCGCCGATGCGCTCGGCCAGTCGGGCGCCGCTGCGGCGCTGCGGCGCCACGAGGGGCAGGCCGAAGCGCTCGCGCTTGACGGGCTGTTGGCGCTTTGGCATGTTCAGCTGAACAATTAGCTAGTAATGTTTCCGCCGCGGCAGGCTGTGCTGCGATCGTTGGCCGCAGGGCTTCCTCTCTCAGAGGGTTGTCGCGCCTGCGTCAGTCAGAGGATTGTTTCGTGATCAAATCCGAACTCGTCCAGCGCATCGCTGACAAGAACCCGCATCTTTACCAGCGCGACGTCGAAAACATCGTCAATGCGATCCTTGGCGAGATCACGAACGCCCTGTCCCGCGGAGATCGCGTGGAGCTGCGCGGCTTCGGCGCTTTTTCCGTGAAGCAGCGCGACGCCCGCGTGGGCCGCAATCCGCGCACGGGCCAGCATGTGGAAGTGAACCAGAAGTTCGTTCCCTTCTTCAAGACCGGCAAGGAAATGCGCGAGCGTCTGAACGCCAAGCCGCTGTCGCAGTCCTGATCGCGGGCTGATCCGCCGCGCCGCGCGCCGGCTGGCGCCAAACCTCCGCGGAGCCTCCATGGCGACCTTCCTCAAATGGCTCCTCCTGCTCCCGGTCGCAGCGTTGGCGGTGACGCTCGCCATCGCCAATCGTCAGGAGACGACGCTCGTTTTCGAGCCTTTCGGCCTTGTCTCCGACCTGCGGGTGACGGCGCCTCTTTTCGCAGTGGTGTTCGCCTCGCTCATGGCCGGCGTGGTCCTCGGCGGGATCGGGGTCTGGTTCGGTCAGGGCGAAAACCGTCGCGCGGCGCGCGAGGCGCGCGCCCAGGCGGCCCGTCTCGCCGCCGAGAACGATCGGCTGCGCGCGCAGCAATCCTCCCTCGTCGCCCTCGCCGGGCCCGCGTCGGAAGGCCGCCGCGCGGCCTGAAGCGCCACCCGTCGCGCTGGCGCCGCCGCAGCCCCTGTCCTAAGCTCGCGCGGACGGGCCGGGAGAGCGCGCGGGAGGCGACCATGGGACGAAACACGCAGCACGACGCACATCTTCACGCGCAGCGCGATTTGCCGCATGACGCACCCCTGCGGCAGGGGACACGCTTGTCGCGCCGTCTCGTGCTCGCCGGCGCCGGCGCCGCGCTTCTGGCTCCCGCGCGCGCCTTCGCCGACGCGCTCGACGATGTGATCGCCAGCCCCCATCGCACGCCCGCCAACGCCGCGCGCGACGTCTGGCGCAAGCCGCGCGAGACGATTTCCTTCTTTGGCGTCGAGCCGCATCACAAAGTGGTTGAGATCCTGCCCGGCGCGGCGGGTTACTGGCTCGAGTTTCTCGCGCCTTATCTGCGCGAACGCGGATTATATGTCGCCGCAGGGCGCGATGAGGCGGCGCCGGCCAATTACCTTGAGGACCACAAGCGCTTGCTCGCCAAGCTCGCCGCTGATCCCGCGCGCTACGATCGCGTGCAGGTGACGAAGTTCAACGCCGGGCTGCATGACGTCGCGCCTGCCGGCGAGATGGATTTCGTGCTCACCTTCCGCAATCTGCACAATTGGATCGACCGCAACGAGATCGACGGCGCCCTGCGCGCCTTCCACAAGGCGTTGAAGCCGGGCGGCGCGCTGGGCGTCGCCGATCATCGCGGCCGCAACGACCTCACCCAGCAGGCGCAGATGCGCAGCGGCTATGTGCGTCAGGATTTCGCCGTCGCGCTGATCGAGTCCGCAGGCTTCCGTCTCGTGGGCTCTTCCGAGGCCAAGGCCAATCCGAAAGACACGAAGGATCACGAGGACGGCGTGTGGTCGCTGCCGCCCAGTTTCCGCTCCGGCGACAAGAACCGCGCGAAATACGCCGCCATTGGCGAGAGCGACCGCTTCCTGCTCAAATTCGTGAAGGCGTGAGCGCGCGCGGCGGCTCGTTCGGGCTTTCGCCGCTCTCGCGCCTCAGACGCCGCACGAAATAATCGCCTGCCGCTGCGGGCGAGCCGAGCCGGGCGGCGAGCAGGGTCTCCTGCGCGCGCAGCCTGAGCCGCGAGAGGGCGCGCGGCAGCGTCTGCGTTCCGCGCGGCGCATCGGCGTAATGGGCCGCGATCGCCGCGCGCACGCGCGCCGCGTTTTGCGCATTCAGCGCTTCGCGGGCGTCGGCCGGCGTGGCGCGCTGGAAAAAGCCGGATGTGTGATCGCCCAGCGCCGCAGCGCTTTCCTGCGTCTCACGCAAGCCTGCGCGGGCGGCGGCGGCGCGCAGCGTCCAGGGCGTGAAATTCGAGATGTGGCCGTAGTGGAACATGCCGCCGCGGGACTTCGTCCGCGCATAGGCGAAAATATCTGGAACCTCCACATGCAGCACGCCGTCGGGCGCCAGCGATTGCGAAATGCGCGCGAGCGCCTCCACGGGATCGCGCAGATGTTCGAGCACATGATTGAGGCGGATCACGTCGTAAAGCGCGCCCGCCTCGAGGCTTTCAAGGCCGGCGGTGGCGACGTCCAGATTCAGCGCCTCGCGGCAATAGCGCGCATAGGCCTCGTTGGGCTCAACGCCGCGCGCGTCATGGCCGAGCGCCTGCGCGACATAGAGGAACTCGCCTGACCCTGCGCCCACGTCGAGCACGCGCGCGCGCCGGCCGAGACCTTGGCGCGCCAACACATGGCCCCAGCGACGCCAGAAAGATTCAACGCGGGCGAAATTGCGCACGATCTGGCGCCCGCGCGGACGCTGCGCGCCCTTGTAGGCGAGGCGATAGTCGCGCGCATAGAAGGCGGCCAGCTCGGCCGCGCCCGGAATGGGGTCGTTGTAGACATGTCCGCAGCCTGTGCAGGCCACCGTGAGCAAAGGCGCCCCGCGCCGGTCGCTGCGTGACGCCGTTTCGACGGTCCACCCCTCGCAGACGGGACAAGGCGATGCGGGCGTGTGCATGCGGTCTTTCTCCTTCTCCGGCCGGAGCGGGGCGTGGCGTGGTCGCGAAGGGCGAAGGTGGCGCTTGGCGGGCGCGGCGCAATCCGCAGAAACGCCCAAGGTCGTTTGCGGAGCTGTTTTGCGCGACACGGACGGGCGCCTGCCCTATAAACCTCACCCATGACCCTGCTCATCAAGATCTGCGGGCTCTCCACGCCCGAAACGCTGGCCGCCGCGCTCGACGCGGGCGCCGACATGGTGGGCTTCGTCTTCTTCCCGCCCAGTCCGCGCAACCTGTCCATGGAGCAGGCGCGGGCGCTGGGCGCGCAGGCTGATGGCCGGGCGCTCAAGGTCGCGCTCTCGGTGGACGCCGACGACGCCTATATCGATGCGATGGCCGCCGCCGCCCGCCCGGATATTCTCCAGCTCCACGGCAAGGAAAGCCCTGCGCGCGTACTCGAGCTCAAGCGACGCACGGGCCTGCCGGTGATGAAGGCGATCCATGTGAGCGAGCGCGCCGACCTCGCCGCCTGCGCCGCCTATGAGGGCGCGGCCGACCGGCTGATCTTCGACGCCCGCCCGCCCAAGGGAGCCGTCCTGCCCGGCGGCAATGGGGCGGCTTTCGACTGGGGCGTTCTGGACGGCGTCGCCACGCGCACGCCCTGGATGCTGTCGGGCGGCCTTGATCCTGACAATGTGGAGGCCGCGCTCGCGCGCACCCGCGCGGCGGGGATCGACGTCTCCTCGGGCGTCGAGCGCGCGCCCGGCGTGAAGGACGTGGAGCTGATCGGACGATTCGTCGCGCGGGCCCGGGCGGCCCATGCGCGTTTGGCCCTTGGTTCCGCGCCCGCGAGCGCGTAAACAGCCGGGCGACAGAGGAGCGACGCGTGCAGCACGCCAACCCCAATTCCTTCCGCACCGGCCCGGACGAGACCGGCCATTTCGGCATTTTCGGCGGCCGCTTCGTCGCCGAAACCCTGATGCCGCTGATCCTCGATCTCGAGAAGGCCTATAACGCGGCCAAGGCGGATCCCGCTTTCAAGGCGGAGCTGGCGCATCTGGCGACCCATTACGTGGGCCGTCCGAGCCCTCTCTATTACGCCGAGCGCATGACCGAGTTTCTGCGCGCCCGCGCCCGCGAACAGGGCAAGAGCGGCGGCGCGAAGGTTTATTTCAAGCGCGACGAGCTCAATCACACCGGCTCGCACAAGATCAACAATGTGCTGGGCCAGATTCTGCTCGCCCGTCGCATGGGCAAGAAGCGCATCATCGCGGAGACGGGCGCGGGCCAGCATGGCGTGGCGACTGCGACGGCCTGCGCGAAGTACGGGCTCGAATGCGTCGTCTACATGGGCGCGGTGGACGTGGAGCGCCAGAAGCCGAACGTGTTCCGCATGAAAATGCTCGGCGCGACGGTCGTTCCCGTGCAATCGGGCGCGCGCACGCTGAAGGACGCGATGAACGAGGCGCTGCGCGACTGGGTGACGAACGTGTCCGACACGTTCTACTGCATCGGCACGGCGGCGGGCCCGCATCCCTATCCCGCCATGGTGCGCGATTTCCAATGCGTGATCGGCGATGAGGTGCGCACGCAAATGCAGGCCGCTGAAGGCCGCCTGCCGGATTCGCTGATCGCCGCGATCGGCGGCGGTTCAAACGCGATCGGCCTGTTCCATCCCTTCCTCGACGAGTCCTCCGTCGAGATTTACGGCGTCGAGGCGGCGGGCCATGGGCTCGACACGAAAGACGGCCATTGCGCATCGCTCGCCGGCGGCAAGCCGGGCGTGCTGCACGGCAACCGCACCTATCTGCTGATGGA
>CAZYBF010000115.1:0-6393 GCA_964645525.1 uncultured Beijerinckia sp. | reverse complement strand
TCGGCGGACGGGTCCTACGCCGCCTTCGACCTGTGCGAGAACGAGCACGAGAACCACATTCTCTCCCTGACTCGGGCGCCCGCTCGCGTCAGCGCCCAGACCGCCGCCGCCGCCGTCGCCATGACCCAGAAGATCATGGACGCGCTCAAGTATGTGGGCGTGATCGCGGTCGAGATGTTTCTGGTGGAGGAGCAGGCGGAGGGCGGCGCGCGGGAGCGGCTCGTCGTCAATGAGATCGCCCCCCGCGTCCACAATTCCGGCCATTGGACGCTGGACGGGGCGGTCACGTCGCAGTTCGAACAGCATGTGCGCGCCATTTGCGGCTGGCCGCTGGGCTCGACCCGCCGCCACGGGCAGGTGGAGATGCGCAACCTCATCGGCGAGGACGTGAACCGCTGGCGCGACCTTCTGGGCGACAGCGGAGCTTGCGTTCGCCTCTACGGCAAGCACGAGGCCCGGCCCGGCCGGAAGATGGGCCACGTGACTCGAATCGTTGGGCCTTGAGCCACGGTCGCGCTGGACAGGCCCGGGCGAGTCTGCTATTTCGCCGCCTCAAGCACGGGGTCCTGAGAGGCCCCGTTATGTTTTCCCTCGAACAGGCCAGCAGCCGGCTCCGCCGGACCAGCCGCAAGACAGGATCGACGCGTGCAAGTTCTCGTCCGCGACAACAACGTTGACCAGGCCCTCAAGGCGCTCAAGAAGAAGATGCAGCGCGAGGGCATTTTCCGCGAGATGAAGCTCCGCGGCCATTACGAGAAGCCCTCCGAGAAGCGCGCCCGCGAACAGGCTGAAGCCGTGCGCCGCGCCCGCAAGCTCGCGCGCAAGAAGATGCAGCGCGAAGGCCTGCTGCCGATGAAGCCGAAGCCCGCGATGGGCGGCCGCTGAGTTAACGTCGCTTTAACTGCGAACGTGGTGATTGAAACGGCGCCCCGGGCCCTCCCGGTCGGCGCCGTATCGTTTAGGGCTTAAGGCTGAGAGCCTCCGCGCGCGCCTTCCGCCGACGTGTCCAATTGTCGCCGCATGGTTCGGCGAATGTGCCGCGTTCCGCCGCAGGATCAGCCGCAACAAGTCAGGGTTGATTGAGAATGACGTCGCAGCCTTCGCTCAATCGCGCTCTTCCGATCGTCGCCGTCTCCATGCGCGCCCGCCGCGTCGGCGTCGCCGCCGGCCTCCTGCTGGCGGGGATTGCGCTCGGCGGTTGCGAGATGGGCGGCCTTGGCGCGGCGCGCACCTCCGGCCCTCTCGTGGAGACGAGCGAAGACTGCGCCAACAACCAGATCAACATCGCCTCGCTGAGCGAGGTCATCAAGCGCAGCCCCAATGATCCGCAGGGCTACAACACGCGCGGCGCCGCCTATGCGCGCTGCGGCGCCTTCCGCGAGGCCATCGCGGATTTCAGCGCCGCCATCCGGATCGACCCCGCGCATTTCACCGCCTACACCAATCGCGGGCTCGCCCAGCGCCAGATCGGGCGCGAGGCTGAGGCGCTGAGCGATTTCACCGCCGCCATCGATTCCAATCCGCGCCATGCGCCCGCCTATATCGCGCGCGCCAATCTGCTGCGCTCCCAGAACAAGCTCTCCGAAGCCATGACCGATCTCGATCAGGCGATCCGGCTCAATCCTGAAAACGCGCAATCCTTCCACGCGCGCGGGCTCATCCACCAGCGCAACGGCGACCATGTGCGCGCGATCACCGATTTCGACAACGCCATCGACCGCGATCCCTTCGTGGCCGCGCCCTATCACGCGCGCGGACAAAGCCTCGTCGCCGTCGGCAAGTTCGACGCCGCTATCGAAGACTTCAACGCCGCGCTCAACGTGAACAACCAGAACTCCGACGCATGGGCCGGCCTCGGCCTCGCCTATGAGCGGCAGGGCAATCGCGCCAAGGCGGTGGAGTCCTACCAGCGCGCGCTCGTGGTCAATCCCGGCAACAGGCTCGCCCGCGACGGCGCCTCGCGCGTGGGCCGCGGCTAATTCCGCAGGCTGCGTAATTCATCAATCCTGGCGAGCGTGCGTTCCGGCGTCGCCGGCGCGTCGAGCGCGAGCGCGCGCGGCGCCTCGGGCGCGAATTGCGCGGCCGCGTCGCGGATCGCAAGCCAGACGCCGATCGCCAGCATCAGGGGCGGCTCGCCCACGGCCTTCGAGCGGAAGATCGTCTCCTCGCGATTGGGCGCGTTCTCGAGCACGTGCACGCGAAACTCGGCCGGAACGTCGCGGCTGCCGGGAATCTTGTAGGTGGAGGGCGCATGGGTGCGCAGCCGTCCCTCCTTGTCCCACCACAATTCCTCCATGGTCAGCCAGCCCATGCCCTGCACGAAACCGCCTTCGATCTGTCCAAGGTCGATGGCTGGATTGAGCGAGGCGCCGCAATCATGGATCACGTCCGCGCGCAGGCATTGCGCAGCGCCGGTGAGCCCATCCACCTCCACCTCGCAGGCGGCCGCGCCATAGGCGAAGTAATAGAACGGCCGCCCCTTCATGCGCGCGCCGTCCCAATGGATTTTCGGCGTCGCGTAGAAACCCGCCGCAGAGAGCGAGACCCGTTGCAGCCAGCAGGCGTGCGCCAGGTCGGCGAAGCTCATCGCATGGTTTCCGCTTGTCACGCGCCCGTTGCGGAACAAGACGTCCTGCGCCTCCACGCCCCACAGGCGCGCTGCGGTCTGCGCCATGCGGTCGCGGATTTCGAGCGCGGCCCTGCGCGCGGCCGCGCCGTTGAGGTCGGAGCCCGAGGAGGCGGCGGTCGCGGACGTGTTGGGCACTTTGTCGGTGCGCGTGGAGGTCGCCGCCACGCAGTCGAGCGGCACGCCGAACGTCTCGGCCACCACCTGCGCCACTTTCACGTAAAGCCCCTGGCCCATTTCCGTGCCGCCGTGATTGGCCTGGATCGAGCCGTCGGCATAGACATGCACCAGCGCGCCGCCCTGATTGAGGCTTGGCATGTTGAAGCTGATGCCGAACATCACCGGCATGGTGGCGAGCGCGCGCTTGCGGGTGGCGTGGCGCGCGTTGAAGGCGGCGATCTCCGCGCGCCGGCGCGCGATCTGCGCGTCCTCATGCAGGCGCGCCATCAGCGCGTCGGCGATCATGTCCTCCACGTTCTGCTCGTAAGGCGTCGTGAGGCCGCGCGCGGGCGCGAGATAATTGCGCGCGCGCACGACGTCGCGATCGAGTCCGAGTTCGCGCGCCACCGCATCGATCACGTTCTCGCAGGCGAGCATGCCCTGCGGGCCGCCGAAGCCGCGAAAGGCCGTGTTGGAGACGGTGTTCGTCTTCAGGCTGAGGCCTTCCAGCTCCACATGGGGAATGAAATAGCAATTCGTGGCGTGGCACAGGGCGCGTGTGACGACGGCCGCCGTCAGATCCGCCGTATTGCCGCCGCGCGCGGCAAGCCGCATGCGCAGCGCCTGTATCGCGCCCGTCTCATCGAAGCCCGCCTCCCAGTCCACGAGAAAATCGTGGCGCTTGCCGGTGACGATCATGTCGTCGTCGCGGTCGAGGCGCAGTTTCACGGGCCGGCCGGTCTTGTGCGCGCATATGGCGGCGATCACGGCGACGACGCTCGGCTGGCTCTCCTTGCCGCCGAAGCCGCCGCCCATGCGCCGCACCTCGGCGACGACGGCGGCCTGCGGCACGCCCAGCGCCTGCGCGACGTGTTTCTGCACTTCGGTGGGATGTTGCGATGAGGTCAGCACATGCCAGCGCCGTCCCTCCTGCGGAATCGCGACCGCGATATGCGTCTCCAGATAGAAATGATCCTGCCCGCCAATCGCGAGGGCGCCCTTGAGCCGGCGCGGCGCGCTGGCGAGCGCGGCCTGCGCGTCGCCAAGGCGCATCACCTGCGGCGGGCAGACAAAAGATCGCGCCGCCAGCGCGTCCTCGATGGACAGGATCGCGGGCAGGGGCTCCCATTCTATCTCCACGAGATCGGCGGCGCGGCGCGCGATGTCGTGGCTTTCGGCGACGATGGCGCCCACGGGGCAGCCGGCGTAATCGGCGACGCTCTCCGCAAGCGCAGGTTCGCCGCGTCCTGCGGGCGCGACGTCGTTGCGGCCGGGAATGTCGGCGGCGGTGATGAAGGCGACGACGCCCTTTTGCGCCAGCGCGCGGCTGGGGTCCATGCGCAGGATACGCGCATGGGCGTGCGGGCTTTTCACCAGCGCTGCGTGCAACGCGCGCGCAGGCAGGTCGAGATCGTCGAGGTAAATCGCGCCGCCGGTGACGTGTTCGCGCGCGCTGTCATGGGGGTGCGGGCGGCCGACGACGTCTTGAACCATGTCTTGAGCGTCATCGGGCGGGGTCATGGCGCCTCTCCTGCGCGCGTGCGTGCGAGCGCGGCCTCGGCCCATTGCGCGAACAGGTTGCGCGCGACGCGCAGGCGATAGTCGGCGCTCGCCCGGAAGTCGGTGATCGGCGCGAAATCCTCTGAGAGCGCCTGCGCGGCCGCCTCGAACGTTTCGGCGCTCAGCGGCGCGCCGGCGAGGGCTGTTTCCGCGCGCCGCGCGCGCGCAATCGTCGCCGCCATGCCGCCGAAGGCGACGCGCGGCGCCTGGATGCGGCCCGCCTCCAGCGTGAAGCGGATGGCGCCGCAGACGGCCGAAATGTCCTGATCGAAGCGCCGGGAGATTTTCTCCACGTCGAAGAAGGCGTCCGCCGCAGGCTTGCGCAGGCGCACGCTGTCGATGAACTCGCCCGGCTCCAGCGCGGTCTTGCGATAGCCTGTGAAGAAATCCTCCAGCGCGATCTCGCGCGCGCCCGCCGCGCTTTCCAGCCGCAGCCGCGCCTCGAGCGCGATCAGCGCCGGCGCGGTGTCGCCGATGGGCGAGGCGTTGGCGAGATTGCCGCCGATCGTGCCCAGCGCGCGGATCTGGGCGGAGCCGAGCCGGCGCAGCAGCACGCCGAGCGAGGGGCTGAGCGCGGACAGGCGCGCGAGCAGATCCTCATAGGGCAGGGCGGCGCCAAGGGTGAGCGTGTGCGCGTCTTCCTCGACGCGGCGCAGCTCGCGCACGGCGCTCACAGCTATAAGCGAGGGGAGCCTGCGATGGCGCTTGGTCGCCTCGAGCGCGAGATCGGTGCCGCCGGCGAGAATGCGCGCCTGCGGATCGGCGGCCAGCGCGCAGGCGAGTTCGTTCTTGTCGCGCGGCGCCAGATAGCGGCCCTCCGGCGTCTCGCAGACGAGCGCGGGCGCGCCTGCGATGGCGCGCAGGGCGTCGAGAATGGCGGGCTCAAGCGCGCTGAAGCGATCCGCGCCGTCGCCGGACAAAGCGTCGCGCGCGGCGTCCACGATGGGCCGGTAGCCGGTGCAGCGGCACAGATTGCCGGCGATGGAATCGTGGATCGTCTCGCTCTGCGGCTGCGTGCGGTTGCGATAGGCGGCGAACAGGCTCATCACGAAGCCCGGCGTGCAGAAGCCGCACTGGCTCGCGTGACGCGCGATCATCGCCTCCTGCACCGGGTGCAGGCGCTCGCCGTCGGCGAGCCCTTCCACGGTGACGAGCAATTTGCCGTGCAGCTGGCCCATCAGGAGAATGCAGGCGTTGGCCGCGCGCCACACGAGCCCGTCCTCGCCCGGCTCGGCCAGCGCCACGGTGCAGGCGCCGCAATCGCCTTCCGCGCAGCCTTCCTTGGTTCCGGTGAGGCGGGCGTTCAGCCGCAGCCAGCGCAGCGCCGTCATGTCCGGAGGCGCGGCGACCGCCGTCTCCTCGAGGCCGTTCAGGAGAAACCGAACCGAGCTGCTCATGCGCCCACGATAGCAAGCGCTCCCCAGAACGCCATGGGGAGGTTTACGGGGCGGGGCGAGTCATCGGCCCGCTGGTCGTAGCGTTCTTGAAGCGCCGGCAACAGACGCCGGCAAGAGAGGCCGGCAACAGACGCCGCCAAGATACGCCGCCAAGATACGCCGCCAAGATACGCCGGCAACAGACGCCGCCAAGAGACGCCGGCAAGAGACGCCGGCAAGAGAGGCCGGCAAGAGAGGCCGGCAAGAGAGGCCGGCAAGAGAGGCCGCCAAGAGAGGCCGGCAAGAGAGGCCGGCAAGAAACGTGTACGGGAGAAAAGCGCTCGCCGTCGGCGGGACGACGACGAGCAAGCCGGCTCGCCGCGCCCGAACAGGGAAGGCGCGGCCCCGCACCTAAAGCGATTGAACAAGACTTGGTCAAAAAACGCGGGAAGGCTGAAAATAGAACGCCCCCGCGCGCCCCGGCGAACCGCAGCAACGTTCAAGCTATACGATCACCTTGATCTTGGCAATATTTTTCTCGCGCTTTACGCGCTTTCCCCGCATGCCTATGTCGGGCGGATGGACGAAGGCGCGCTGCATGACGTGATCGTGATCGGGGCCGGCTACGGCGGATTTGATGTTTGCCCTGATCAGCACCGAAGAGTTAGAGGG
>CAZYBF010000114.1:0-6480 GCA_964645525.1 uncultured Beijerinckia sp. | reverse complement strand
GCGGCTCCTGCTGCGGCCGCCGCTGCTCCTGTCCGCGCTCTTGTCCGCGCTCTTGCCGCTGCTGCTGTTGCGGCTGCGGGCGCTGCTCTCTTTGCTCCTGACGCAGCTCGCGACGTTCTTCGCTGCGCTGCTGCTGCTCGCGTCCGCGGTCGGAGGCAGGGCCGCGTTCGCCCGGCGGCAGGGTGCTGCGCTCGGCGCCCGGCGGCTTTTGCGTTGCGTCGCGCCCGGGCGCGCCAGCGCCTGCGGGCGGAGCCGCAGGTTTCTCGCCTGCGGCTCCGGCAGGTCGTTGCGTCGTCGTGCCGGTCGGCTTGTCGTCGGGCGCGGGCTGCGTTCCGCGCCCCTGCCGGTCGGCGGGATCGCGTTGCTGGGGATCGCGCGCCGTGTCGCGGGCGGGCGGCGCCGCCTCGCCGGGCCGCGGCGTCGGGCGGGGTTGCTGGGCGTCGCGGCGCTGCGGGTCGCGTGCGCTTTCCGCCGCGCGCGGCGGCCGGTCGCCGAGGCGTCCCTCCTCATTGGCTTCGAGCGGTTTGGGCTCGGTGATCTGCTGGGCGGGCCGAATGGTCGTCTGCGTCTGGCGCACCTGCACGCGCTGCTGTTCGAACCGGCGGCGGTCGCGCAAATCCTCCGCGCGCACTTCGATCGCGCCTGCGACATTCGCCGTGCCTGCGAAGACGCGCGGCCGCACGTCATAGGCGCGGATCGGCCTGCCGATCACGGCGGCCACGAAAGCGGGTTCGATGCCCGGATTCACCACCACGACGGGTCCGCGCTCGCGCACCACGACGGTGCGGTTGACGATCACGGTCTCGCGGATCAATTCCGTGCGTTCGCGCGTGCGCACCACGACGCTGGCGATGCGCGGGGCGATCATGTCCTGCGCGCGCACGAAGATCCAGGCGTCGGGATCGTCGCGCACTTCCACCACCACTTCGTCGGGCGGCAGAGGCGACCAGCCCACATAGCGCGCGTTCTGTCTTTGGCCGCGCCGCCAGTTCACCCACGCAGGCGCCCATTCGTCGCCCGCGATCCACACCCAGCCCAAGCGCGGATCATTGTACCAGCGGCCGTAATGATAGGTGACCCAGCCCCAGTTCGCCTCCGCGTCGGCCGCGTTCCAATACCAGCCCCAATCCTCGGTGTAGACCCAGCGGCCCACCGTATAGGGGCGCCAGTCGCGCGCGAGGCGGCCTGGGCGCCAGACCTCGCCGAAGCGCTCATGCCGCTCGAAATGTCCGTAGGGCTCAAGCGCGCTGCGGAAGTCCGCGCGGATCTCCACGCGTTGCTGCTGCGCGAGAGCCGGCGAGGCGACAAGCGCTGGCACGACAGGGAACGCGCCGGCGCCGATCATCATCGTGGAGCAGAGCAGGGCGAAATGCAGACGGCGCATGGGCGCCTCCTTACGCTCGAGAACAGGTTCGAGCGACAACGGAGGCGCGTGTTTATGGTTCCAACATGCGGCGTCAGCCGCGCGTCAGCGGACGCGTGGCGGCGCGCAGCCATGTGCGGGCGCGCGCGCTCACGAGCGGGCTGAGCGCTTTGCGCACCTGCGCGTGATAGGCGTCGAGCCAGCGCAATTCCTCGCGCGTGAGCAGCTTCGGCTCGACGCAGGCGAGGTCGATGGGCGCGAGCGTCAGCGTTTCGAAGCCTAAGGTCTCCCGCTCCGCGTCTTTGATCTCGCGCTTCTCCACCAGCACGAGATTCTCAATGCGGATTCCATAGGCGCCGGCCTTGTAATGGCCGGGCTCGTTGGAGACGATCATCCCCGGCTCCAGCGCGCATGAGCCGCGCTTGGAGATGTTTTGCGGCCCTTCATGCACCGAGAGGAAGGCGCCCACGCCATGGCCCGTGCCGTGGTCGTAGTCGAGGCCCGCTTCCCACAGGGCGCGGCGCGCGAAAGCGTCTAGCTGCGCGCCCGTCGTCCCTTTGGGAAACACGCTGCGCGCGATGGCGATATGGCCCTTGAGCACGCGGGTGAAGCGGTCGCGCATTTCCGCGTTCGGGACGCCGACCGCGATGGTGCGCGTGACGTCGGTGGTGCCGTCTTCGTATTGCGCGCCGGAATCGAGCAGGAAGAGCCCCTTGCCGATGCGCCGGTTCGTGCGCTCGCTCACGCGGTAATGCACGATGGCGCCGTTTGGCCCTGCGCCGGAAATCGTGGGGAAGGAGATTTCGCGCAAAACGCCGGTGTCGCGTCGGAAGCTCTCGAGCGCTTTCACTGCGTCGATTTCGGTGAGGCGGCCTTTGGGCGCCTCCTGCGCGAACCATGCGAGAAATTCGGCAAGAGCCGCGCCGTCGCGCAGATGCGCCGCCCGCGCGCCGCGAATTTCAGCGGCGTTCTTGCGCGCCTTCATCAGCGTGATCGGATCGGCGCCGAGATCGACCTGTCCGCCCGCCGCGCGCAGGCTCTCCACAAGGCGCACCGAGGCGGTGGCGGCGTCGAAGCGCACGCGCGCGCCAGCGCGCCCAAGCGCCTCGAGGTCCGAAACCAGATCCGCAGGCGCGCTCAGCTCGCAGATTTTCGCCAGCGCCTCGCGCGTGCGCGCGTCGAGCTTCGCGGATGCGACATAAAGCGTTTGCTGGCCGTTCGCGCGAATGAGCGCATAGGCGAGGGGCAGGGGCGTGTGCGCCACGTCCGCGCCGCGTATGTTGAACGCCCAGGCCACATTGTGCGGATTGCTGACGACAAGCGCCTGCGCGTCCTCGAGGGCGGTGGCGACGGCGGCGAGCTTGCGCGGCGCGGCGAGACCCGCAAGGCGCGTCGGGTGCAGGCGGATCGGCGCGCAAGGCGCGGCCGGCCGGTCGGCCCAGATGGCGTCGATGGGATTGTCGTCCACGGCCACGAGCTCCGCGCCCGCCTGCCGCGCGGCTTTCGCGTAACGCTCGACGCTCGCGGGCGTCATCAGCGCGGGGTCGAAGCCGATGCGCTCGCCCTTGCCCGCGTTTGCGGCGAGCCATTCATGCGGGGGACGCTCGCTCACGTCGAGCGGCTGGAAGGCGCGCGCATCGACCTGATCGCGCACTTGCAGGCCATAGCGCCCGTCCACGAAAATCGCGGCGCGCTCGCGCAGCGCGATGGCGAGGCCCGCAGAGCCGGTGAAGCCCGTCAGCCAGGCCAGACGCTCGGCGTTGGCGGGCACATATTCGTTCTGGTGTTCGTCGGCGCGCGGGGCGATGAAGCCGTGCAGGTCGCGCCGCGCAAGCTCCGCCCGCAGGGCCTTGAGGCGCGCCGCGCCATGGGAAGGGTCGGCCGTATCCGAAAACGTCTGGAAGCGGGCCTCGAAGATCATCGACGCAGCCAGGGTTGCGGCGCAGCGCCGCCCACGCGCATGAGCAGCGTCGCCCAGCCTTCGAGATCGATGCGCCGCGCGAGCGTGAAGCCTTCCGCCCCATAGGCCGACAGCACGCCCGGCACGTCGCGCGCCAGCAGGCCAGAGAGCACCACGTCCGCGCCGCGGCAGGCCGCGCGCGCGATGGACGGGGCGAGCGCCCGCAGCGGCTTTGCGAGAATGTTGGCGAAGATCAGATCATAAGGCGCCCCATGGCGCAGGGTCGGATGTTCAAGGCCCGGCGCCGTCACCGGCCGCACCCAGGGCGCGACGCCGTTCAGCACCGCGTTCGCGCGCGCGGCCTCGACCGCGATCGGGTCGATGTCTCCGCAGACCACCCGATGGCGCAGCGCCTTTGCGGCGGCGATGGCGAGCACGCCCGTGCCCGTGCCCACGTCAAGAATGGCGTAGGGGCGGCGCTGCTTGAGCACGTGATCGAGCATCAGGAGGCAGCCGCGCGTCGTGCCGTGATGGCCGGTGCCGAAGGCGAGCGCAGCCTCGATCTCCAGCGCGACGTCATTGGCGCGCACGGCGGCGCGGTCATGGGAGCCATGCACGAGAAAGCGGCCCGCGCGCACGGGGGCGAGCCCTTCCAGCGAGGCGGCGATCCAGTCTTTCTCGGCGACGCGCGAGAAGACGACGCGCGCCGCGATCTCCTCGCCCCCGGCTGCGGCGACCAGCGAGCGCACATAATCCTCGTCGGGCTCCGCGCCGAAATAGGCCTCCACGATCCATTCGCCCGCAGACCAGTCCCGCGTCTGCGGCTCGCGCTCAAAAGCGGAGGCGGCGGCGTCGGCCGGGTCGAACATCTCGACGATCAGGTCGGCGATGGCGCGCGCATCGTCCTCCGGGCAGGAGACGGACATCATATGGGCGGCGTTGTTGGGGGGCAGTCCTTCAAGCATGGACGGGCTTTAGCATATCGCGCGGGCGCGGGCCATGCGCATGGCCGCGCTTGCGCGGGCGTCCGTTGCGGCCAAGCCAAAGGGCAGGGCGCTGTTCGACATTCCGAGCGCGGCACCCCACATTGGGGCAGGCGATTCGCCTTTCGTTCCGTTTTCCGCGCCAGGCCCGTGACAGATCCATTCAACCTCGACGAGTCGGAGCTTCCCATCCCCCGCGCGGCCGCGCCGCGGCCCGGCGGCATCGCCGCGCGCGCGCAGGCGGCCATGGCGGGCGCGCCGCGTTACGTGGAGGCGCTCAATCCCGAGCAGCGCGCGGCCGTGGAGGCGCTCGACGGCCCCGTTCTGGTGCTCGCGGGCGCCGGCACCGGCAAGACGCGCGTGCTGACGACGCGCATCGCCCATATCATCGCCACCGGCCGCGCCCGCGCCCATGAGATCCTCGCCGTCACCTTCACCAACAAGGCCGCGCGCGAGATGAAGGAACGCATCGGCGCGCTCGCCGGCCCTGTGGGCGAGGGCATGCCCTGGCTTGGCACGTTCCACTCCATCGGCACGAAGATCCTGCGTCGCCATGCGGAGCTTGTGGGGCTGAAGTCCGGCTTCACCATTCTCGACACCGACGACCAGATCCGCCTCATCAAACAGGTGCTGCAGGCGGAGAACGTGGACGACAAGCGCTGGCCCGCGCGTCAGCTCGCCATTCTCATCGACGGCTGGAAGAACCGCGGCCTCGAGCCTGCCCGCGTGCCGGCGGGCGAGGCGGAGGCTTTCGCCAACGGCAAGGGCCGCGCGCTGTATGAGTTCTATCAGCGCCGCCTGAAGCAATTGAACGCGGTCGACTTCGGCGACCTCCTGCTCGAGGGCTTGCGCCTCTTGCGCGACAATCCCGACGTGCTCGCCGATTTCCAGCGCCGGTTCCGCTACATCCTCGTGGACGAGTATCAGGACACCAACACGGTGCAATATCTGTGGCTGCGTCTGCTCGCGCAATCGGCCGGCGGAGGTCCGCGCAACATCTGCTGCGTGGGCGACGACGATCAGGCGATCTATGGCTGGCGCGGCGCGGACGTGGACAACATCCTGCGCTTCGAGAAGGACTTTCCCGGCGCCTTCGTCGTGCGTCTTGAGCGCAATTACCGCTCCACCGGCCATATTCTCGC
The DNA here is from genome assembly GCA_964645525.1 of uncultured Beijerinckia sp. GTDB lineage: Bacteria > Pseudomonadota > Alphaproteobacteria > Rhizobiales > Beijerinckiaceae > Terripilifer. Next base: position 1,092 of record CAZYBF010000114.1, on the reverse strand, counting down.
CGCCGCCGCCCATCTCATCGCCCATAACGAGGGCCGCCTCGGCAAGACGCTGTTCACTGACGGCGAGGCCGGCGAAATGCCGACCGTGCAGGGCGTATGGGATTCGGAGGAGGAGGCGCGCGTCATCGGCGAGGACATCGAGCAATGTCAGCGCCGCGGCCATTCGCTCGATGAAATGGCCATTCTCGTGCGCGCTTCGTTCCAGATGCGCGAGTTCGAGGAGCGCTTCATCACGCTGGGCCTGCCCTATCGCGTGATCGGCGGCCCGCGCTTTTACGAGCGCGCGGAGATACGCGACGCGCTCGCCTATCTGCGCTGCATCGCCCAGCCCGCTGACGATCTCGCCTTCGAGCGCATCTTCAACACGCCCAAGCGCGGCCTTGGCGACGCCACCTTGCAGGTGCTGCACAACTATGCGCGCAGCTCGCGCGTTCCCCTGATGCAGGCGGCGCGCGTCATCGTCGAGACCGAGGAGCTGAAGCCCAAGGCGCGCGGGTCGCTGCGCGCGCTGGTCAATGATTTCACCCGCTGGTCCTCGCTGGTCGACAACATGCGCCACAGCGAACTGGCGGAAATGATTCTGGAGGAGTCCGGCTATACGGACATGTGGCAGAAGGATCGTTCGGCCGATGCGGCGGGGCGCCTCGAAAACCTGAAGGAGCTTGTGCGCTCAATGGAGGAGTTTCCGGATCTCGGCGGCTTCCTCGAACATATCTCGCTGGTCATGGATGTCGATAATCGCGAGGGCGGCGCCCATGTGTCGATCATGACGCTCCATGCGGCCAAGGGGCTTGAGTTCGAGACCGTCTATCTGCCGGGCTGGGAGGAGGGGCTCTTCCCCCACCAGCGCTCCCTCGATGAGAGCGGCAGGGCAGGGCTCGAAGAGGAGCGCCGCCTCGCCTATGTCGGCGTGACGCGCGCCAAACGCCGCGCGAAAATCTTTTTCGCCACCAACCGGCGCATCCATGGCCTGTGGCAGACGACCATCCCCTCGCGCTTTCTCGATGAGCTTCCCGCCGATCATGTGGAGGTGGTGGAGGCCGCCACCGGCACCAGTTATGGCGGTTACGCCCAGTCCCGCTTCGCCAATCA
>CAZYBF010000113.1:0-6520 GCA_964645525.1 uncultured Beijerinckia sp. | reverse complement strand
TCAGCGCATGCATGCCGTTGTCGCGGAAGAATTCGCCCATGGTGCAGCCGGTGAAGGGAGCGAGATACTGCAGCGGTGCCGGGTCCGACGCCGTGGCGGCGATGACGATCGAGTATTCGAGCGCGCCGTTGTCTTCCAGCACCTTCACGAACTGCGCAACCGTCGAGCGCTTCTGACCAACCGCGACATAGACGCAGTAGAGCTTCTGGCTCTCGTCATTGCCCTGATTGAGAGGCTTCTGGTTAAGGATCGTGTCGAGCGCAATCGCGGTCTTGCCGGTCTGGCGGTCACCGATGATGAGCTCGCGCTGACCGCGGCCGATCGGGATCAGCGCGTCAACGGCCTTGAGGCCGGTTGCCATCGGCTCATGCACCGACTTGCGCGGAATGATGCCGGGGGCCTTCACGTCCACGCGGGCGCGCTTGTCGGCCTTGATCGGGCCCTTGCCGTCGATGGGATTGCCGAGCGCGTCGACGACGCGGCCGAGCAGGCCCTTGCCGACGGGCACGTCCACGATCGCGCCGGTGCGCTTGACCGTCTGGCTTTCCTTAATGTCGCGGTCGGAGCCGAAGATGACGACGCCGACGTTGTCCTGTTCGAGGTTCAGGGCCATGCCGCGCACGCCGTTTTCGAACTCGACCATCTCGCCCGCCTGGACGTTGTCGAGCCCGTAAACGCGGGCGATGCCGTCGCCGACGGACAGGACCTGCCCGACCTCGGTGACCTCGGCCTCGTTGCCGAAGTTGGCGATCTCGTTCTTGAGGATCGCGGAAATTTCAGCGGCGCGGATATCCATCAGCCGACCTCTTTCATACGAGTGCGAATTGAATTGAGCTTGGTGCGCAGCGAGCCGTCGACCATGCGCGACCCGAGCTTGACGACGAGACCGCCGATGATCGACGGATCGACCTTCACTTTCACATCCACCGAACGGCCGCCGGAGACCTCCTTGAGGGCCTCCTTGAGCGCGTTGAGATGCGCGTCCGACAAAGCTTCGGCCACGGTCACCTCAGCGCGCGAGACGCCGCGGAAATTGTCGAGAAGGGCGTTGAAGTCGCGAATCATGTCGCGCGCGGCGAACAGCCGGCGCTTGGAGGCCACGAGCTTCAGGAAATTGGCGGCCAGACCGCCGACGCCCGCTTTCGCGAGCACGGCGCCAAGGGCGCGCGTCTGCTCCTCCGCGGAGAAAGCGGGGCTGCGCACGAGGCGGGCGAGATCCGCGCTTTCGGCGATCATCGCGTCGAAGGCGGCGAGATCCTTCGCGACCTGATCGAGCGCGTTGCGCTCCTGCGCAAGGGCGAACAGGGCCTGCGCGTAGCGCCCGGCCATGCCTGATACGATGGTTTCCTCTTGAGCCAAGGTCGGCCTCTGCGGCGTCGGGGAAAACAGGCGCCCGCAGCGACGTCCTGCGGCTTTCGCCGCAGCCGCCGGGGCTGATTTCAGTCTGAAAACGGGCCAGAAAAACGCGCAAGCGCCTCCCCGCCCCGAAGGCGAGGTCCGACTAACATATGGCCCAGCGCGGGGCAACCCCCGGAACCTGCTGCCGACTACGGCTTTCGTCAGCCGCAAGCGTCGGCGCGCGGGGGGCGCGCGCGACCTAGACAACGCGCGGCGGTGAATTTCGTTCCCGGTCGCTGGCGCGGGCGCCGAATTTGGCGCTAGGATGGGCGCTGGCTCCAATCTTCCCGGGCGGTGGGTCCATGGGCGCTGGAATGGGCGAGAAAATGGTCGGCAAGACGGTGTTGCTCCTGGGCGCGGCGCTGGCCTCGCTCCTGTTCCCCGGCCTGCGACGCAGGCTCGCGTCCCCCGATTCGGTCGAACAGGCGCAAATCCCTGTTTCCGCTGGCGTTCCCGCGCCTGAGCCGACCACGGCGGCGTCCGCCGCGCCGGCGCTGCCCCTCAAGGGCGCGCAGGGGCCGGCCGCCGTCTCCGCGCCGTCCGCGCCCGCCGCCCGCCCGCCGAAGCGCATGTGGGCGCTGATTCAATACGTTCCGGAAGTCATCGTGCTCGCGGTGAGCCCCTCCAGGGCCGAGCTTGAGCGCGAACTGGCCGAGCTCAACGCGACCTGGAACCATTGGGAGCTGCGCACCGAGCGCCAGCGCTACGCCATTCAGGCCGCGCCGGTCCTCTATCCCGACCCCGCCGGCGCGACCCCCGCCCGGCCGATGGGATCGGCGGCCGCCGGCTGATCCCTTACAGGAAGCTCATCGGGTCCACGTCCACGTCGACGCTGACGCCGCCGCGCTCCGGCGGCGCGCCCGCGAGCATGGCGCGCAGAAACCCCTGCAGGTCGGCTGAGCGGGGCGCGCGCACCAGAAGCCGGAAGCGATGGCGCCCCCGCACCACGGCGATGGGCGCCTCTGCGGGCCCCAGAATCGTCAGATCCCCCTCCTGCGGCAATTCGCCCACCGGCGTGAGGCTCCAGCGTTCGCTCGCCGGCAGGGCGTGGGCGGCGCGCACGAGCGCGCGCGCATGGCCTTCCGCCGAGGCGCGGTCCTTCCCCGAGACGATGAGCGCGGCGAGGCGTCCGAACGGCGGCAGGCCGGCGCGGGCGCGCTGCTCGGTCTCCTCCGCGTAGAAGCGCTCGCTGTCGCCGGAGACGAGCGCGCGGATCACCGGATGGTCCGGCTGATAGGTCTGCACGAGCCCCACGCCCGGCCGCTCGCCGCGCCCGGCGCGGCCCGTCACCTGCTGCAGCATCTGGAACGTGCGCTCGGCGGCGCGCGGATCGCCGCTGGCGAGGCCCACGTCGGCGTCCACCACGCCCACAAGGGTGAGCTTGAGGAAATTATGGCCCTTGGCGACGAGCTGCGTGCCGATCACCACGTCGAAGGCGCCGGCGGCCACGTCCTCCAGCTCTTTTTTCAGCCGCTCCGTTCCGCCCGGAAAATCCGAGGACAGCGTGAGGATGCGCTTGTCGGGAAAACGCTGCGCGGCCTCGTCCGCCAGCCGCTCGACGCCCGGCCCGCAGGCGGTGAGCGAATCCACGCTGTCGCATTGCGGACATTGATCGGGCCTGCGCTCCACATGGCCGCAATGATGGCACACGAGCGCGCGGCGGAAGCGATGCTCCACCAGCCATGCGGTGCATTGCGCGCATTGGAAGCGATGGCCGCACGAGCGGCACAGGGTGAGCGGCGCATAACCGCGCCGGTTGAGGAACAGGAGCGCCTGTTCGCCGCGCGCGAGCGTCTGCTCCATCGTCATCGCCAGACGCGGCGAGATCCATTGTCCGCGCGGCGGCGCGCCCGCGCGCATGTCGATGGCGGCGAGATCGGGCATGGCGCGCCCGCCATAGCGGTTCTCGAGCCGCACATGGGCGTAGCGTCCCGACGATGCGTTGACGCGCGTTTCGATGGAGGGCGTGGCGGAGGCGAGCACGCAGGCCGCGCCCTCATGGCGCGCGCGCACCACCGCCATGTCGCGCGCATTGTAGGACACGCCGTCCTCCTGCTTGTAGGCGCCCTCGTGCTCCTCGTCGACGACGATGAGGCCGAGATCGGCGAAGGGCAGGAACAAGGCCGAGCGCGCGCCCGCCACCACGCGCGCCTCGCCCGAGGCCGCCGCCGCCCACAGCCGGGCGCGCCGGCGCGGCGCCACGCCGGAATGCCATTCGCTGGGACGCACGCCGAAGCGCTGCGCGAAACGATCGAGGAATTGCGCCGTGAGCGCGATCTCGGGCACCAGGATGAGCGCCTGACGCCCTTGCGCGAGCGCCGCCGCCACCGCCTCGAAATAAACCTCCGTCTTGCCCGAGCCCGTCACGCCTTCAAGCAGCGTGCAGGAGAAGGCGCGCGCGGCGACGCGGGCGGCGAGCGCGTCCGCCGCCGCCTGTTGGTCGGGCTCGAAACGCGGCCGCGCGAAATCAAGGTCGGGCGTTTGCGCGACGGGCGCGGGCGGCAGGGCGACCGTCTCCAGCGCGCCTTCGTCGATCAGCCCGTCGATCACGCCCTGCGAACAGGCCGCCGCTTCGGCGAGCGCGCTTTTCGCATGGCTGAGGCCGCCCGCCGCGGCCGCGAGAACGCGCGCGCGCGCCGGCGTCACGCGCAGCTCCGCCCGCCCGGCCTGATCGCCAGCAAGCCGCACGCCCACGCGCACCGGCTCCGGCCCCGCCGCGTCCGGCGCGCGGATCGCCATGCGCAGGACCATGCCGCGCGGGCTGAGCGTCCAGCGCGCCACCCAATCGATGAAATCGCGCAGGGGCGCCTTCAACGGCGGCAGGTCGCGCTTGCGCAGAATGGTCTTGAGATTGGCGCCGCCCGTCGCGGGCCGCACCTCCCACACCACGCCCGTGACCTCGCGCGCGCCCAGCGGCGCCTCCACGAAATCGCCCGGCGCGAGGGAAAGCCCCGCAGGCACGCGATAGGAATAGGCGACGTCCACCGCCACGGGCGCCAGCACGTCGGCGACGAGATCGGTCGCCGACGGGTCGAGCAGGTCCCCCTGGCGCGCGCGCGTCGTCATGGAAGGACCTTTAGCATTGATTCGGGCGCGGCGGGCGCCCGAACCTGCGCGGGCCGCGCCCGCTCACGCGCTCAGTTTTGGGGCGAGCTCATTTGGGCGTGAGGATCGCCTGAACGCGCTTCTTCTGCTCGGGCGTGATGTCGGCGATGGCCCGGCGCACCGCCTTCATCGTGGCCTCCGCATCGATGTAATCGATGTAGCGCTGGGAGCGCTCGCCTTCCTCGCGCAGCTTGGCGTCGGCGAGCGTGTCCTTCACGGCCGCGCGCAGGAACTCCATGCGCGCCTGCGGAATCTTCGGCGGCGTGATGAGAATGCGGCCGAGATCCTGCACGGTGCCGTGGAAGTCCATCAGCCATTCGTTCTCGGGCGTCAGTTTCGCCGCCTCATAGATCGTCGGCACGTCGGGGAAGAAGCGCGAACGCTGGCGCGACATGTTGGCGACGGCGTGCAGATCATTGGCGCGCACGTAATTATTGGCGGAGGTGTCGGAGACGAACACCGAATCCATTTCGCGCCGCGTCACCGCGAGGCCCGCGTCGTTCGAACCCTTGTAGCCCATCACCACGCGGCACTTGATGCGCAGCACTTCGCAGGTGACCTGCGCGCCGTCCGACAGGCCGTCGATCGGGCCGGTCGCCGACCACACGATCTCACGGTTCGACTTCAGGAAATCGGCCGGCGTCTTCAGTTCGAAATCCTTGTGCACCAGCCACACCCATGGCGAGGCGCTCACCGTGCCCAGATGACCCATCGTGTTGAGGTCGAAGCGGGCGCCCGGATTGTCCATGATCTGCGCGAGGCCCGCCGCGGTGCCGTTGGCGAGCATCATGCGCAGGCCGTCGGGATCTGCGACGTTGAGCGCGTTCATCGCCGTGAGGCTGCCGGCGCCGGGCTGGTTCTCCACCACGACGGTCGCGCCCAGACGCTGGCCGAGATAGGGCGCCATCATGCGCGCATAGGCGTCATAGCCGCCGCCGGGGCTAAAGCCGACGATCATGCGGACGGTCTTGCCCTTGAAGAATGCCGCCTCGTCGGCGCGCGCAGAGCCGGCGGCCGTGAACGCAAGCGCCGCGCCGGCGGCCAGAGACAGTCCCAAGGACTTCAGGCTGAACATGACGACTTTCCCTCCCTCAGGCGGCGAGACGCGCCGCCCTCGCTCTGTGGCGGACGCCATCATGGGCGGAATGGCGTCAAAGGCAAGTCTTGCGCAAGTATCGCACAGCCGGCCCGCTAGGGGGCGGACAACAAGTCGAGCATGGCCGCCTCCTCCGGCGCGCCCGCCACGCGCAGGTCCGCGGGCGCAAGCGCGGCGAGGCCGGCGGCGGCGTCGGGCGAAATGGCGATATGGCGCAGGCGGGCGGCCGCCGGCGCAAGCCCTGCCGCTTGCGCCAGCGCGCAAAAGATCTCCGCGCTGCGACGCGAGTAATGCAACGCCGCATCGAGCGCTCCGGCGGCCAGCGCCTCCTGCGCCGGCGCCGGCAAGGCGGCGGCGGCCTTCGCCGCATAGACCTCCCACGCGCTCACCGCAAAGCCCATGGCGCGCAACGCGGCCTCAAGATGCGGCTTGCGATCGACGCCGGCGAGATAAAGCGCATGCGCGCCCGCCCCGCCGCGAGGATGCAGCCGCGCGATCTCGCGCGCGAGCGCGTCAGCGTCAGGCGCGACGCAGACGCAAGCGCGAAAGCCCGCGCGACGCGCCGCCTCATGCGTGCGCGCGCCCACTGCATAGAGCGCAAGCGCGCGCAATTGCTCGGGCGCCTCGCCCTGCGCGTCCAGCGCTGCGAAAGCCTGCGCGCTCGTCGCGAGAAGAATGTCGAAAGAGCCTGCGGGACAGGGATTTTTCGTCGGCTCATAGGCGAGGAGCGGCGCCGCCAGCGCCGCGTGGCCAAGCGCCGCCAGACGCTCAGCGGTGCGCGCGGCCGCAGGCGAGGGACGCACGACGAGGACGCGCATCACGCCGCGCCCATGAAGCCCGGCGGGATCTGCGCGCGCAGCGCCTCCCCCGCGCGCCGGCCAAGCGCTTCCGCCTCTCCCGCAGCGCCTTCCGCGGAGATCT
>CAZYBF010000112.1:0-6871 GCA_964645525.1 uncultured Beijerinckia sp. | reverse complement strand
CCTGAAGGAAAATCTAATAATGCCATTTAACTGCTCCCCTAATTGTTAAAACTACTCAATAGTAACGATTAATTCTTAACTAATTAACCTTACGTAACCTCTATTTGCTTAATCAACTATAAACCATATCTTCTTTTCATTGAGTTGTAATTTTTATCTATTTCATTTTGGCTCAATGCTTTGTTGTAAACGCTAAATAATGCTAAATCCATTGGTATAAAATAACTATCATTAGCTAACCATGAGCTTATTCTTCCGCTTCCACTATTGAATGTTCTATTAGTAGCGTTTTCTGTGCCTACTACTTGAGAAATCGATTGTAATTGCCCATTTATATATATTTTGTTATTAGAATATGAAACATCTGTTCGCATTTCAAAGACATAATGCTTCCATTGATTTAATAAAGACAAATTAGTCACTTGAGTTGATGTCATTCCATAGAGATCGGAAGACGCTGTGTTGTAACCTAATCTTCCACCACCCGTCCAAACATCATATAAATTAAATCCAAATAACATTCCGCCACTGAAAGATTTAATTTTTGCCCACATTACAACTGACAATGTGTTTCCAAAAGTTGGTAAGGTAAAAGGTATATTGTCATTTACACCGTCTAAAGTAAAATATCCTAAATTATCAGATGAATATGCAATTCCACCAGTTAAAGTATTGTTCAAACTTGAAACTAAGCCTGTGACTGTATTTCCAGTTCCAGAATAAGACCTGTAATTTGCTGCGTCAAAATATAAGATTAGCAATTCTGATGAAATTCTTGGACCAGTATTATTTGCCATTATCTTTCATATCTCCTTTTAATGGCATTGTAATTCTGTAACACTTCTGCAGCTGATAAGGCACGATTATAAAACATAAAATTAGAAATATTTCCACTCAATGTCATATTTCCAGCGCTTGGCCAAGATGTATTTTTTCCACTGCCTAAATAATAATAAAGAGTTAAAGAATAAAAAGTTTGAGTCTTTGAAATTGTGTCAAATAAAATGCCATCCAAAAAACTTTTATGTGATGTGCTTTCGAATGTAACCGTGATTTGGTGCCATAGATTGTCATTAACTGAAGCAGATGAAGTTGATTGGTTTGTTGTTGAACCGCCCCAAAAACAAGATGTTCTGATTTTCCCACTTGTATCTACGTAAATTGCAGGTACCCAGCCTCCACCTGTTCCTGGTGTTGCTCCATTTTCTTGACCAAAAATCATTCCACTTGTTCCTGTTTTAAACCAAATAGACACTGTGAATGGAGTTCCAGTATCGTGAACAAAAAAGTTTAATGGAAATCTGAAATAATCATCTGTACCATCATAAAAAAAAGAGCCGTTATTTTGGCTACTAAATCCAATACCATTTACAAGAGTTCCACCAATACCACCAATAAGACCATTCACAGTTATTCCTGATCCTGAATAACTTCTTGAATTAGCAGCATCAAGATAAACAATTAATCCATTCGACACTACTCTAGGATGATGTTCAAGTGCCATTATAATCCATACCTTTTTTTGGTAGCGTTATAATTTTGCAAAACTTCCGCTGATGTTAATGCTCTGTTGTACATTTTAAACATAGAAATATTACATGCAGCATACTGACCTGCATTAGCTTCAGCGCCGCCAAATAAATTTCCCAATCCTTGATTTGAAACTGTAATAGTTGTAGTTAATACTGATGCTCCGTTCAAATATATACTTGTCGCATTACTAGCACCGCTCTGATAAGTCAAAACTATATTTTTCCAATTTCCATCAGCAATATTCAAACCTGTTGATCTGCCTTGAGAAGCACCCCAGTCATAAGCAGTTAACACACCATCTACATAAAATAAACCATAAGCATATTGTTTAGCTATGATTCCCCTATAACCCGAACCTGGAGAGCTTGCTTTTGCCCAAACAGATAATGAGCCAGTACTTTGTTGCACCGTTGAACTATTGCCAAAATCAATATAATCATTAGCGCCATCAAATATAAAATATCCATTATTAGTAGTTCCAAATCCAACTCCGTTAGTTAAAGCTCCATTAACAGTTCCAACTAGATTAAATGTTGTTGAACCAGAACCAGAATAACTTCTTGAATTTGCAGCATCAAAATATAAAACTAATCCATTCGAAACTACTCTTGGATTGTACTCAGTTCCCATTATCTGCCTATTTCCTGAATACGCATATAACCAGAAGTACTTGATCCATAAACTCTTATAGCGTCATCAGCGCTTCCCCATTTTGCTTGCACTGTAATAGCAATTCCTGATGTAGATGAGTTTGTGTACCTGCCAGAAATTGGGAATATAGTTCCTGATCTTGTACCACCCCCAACTTGACCAACCATTATTTGATTTTTTTCTACAATGCTTGACCCAGCAACTGTTATTCTTGAAAAGAAATCGTCAGTAGTTGTTCCATTACTAAAATCATAGTGAGCGTCAAACTCAATCCATAAATAAGATGTAGAAGATTTTGGAGTGTAAGTAATTGTAGCAACATTTGTATATGTAGTAGAATTAATAGTTGTTGTTGCACTCATAGATAGATCGGAATTATTATAAACTCTTGTATTTATAACTTCTCCAACATCCCAAGCCGAACGAGTTACAATACCATTTCTATCAACTGACCAAACTTCAGATCCTCCAACTTCATTCAATTCTCTTACAATTCTAAATCTAGTTGTTCCAGCACCCGAATAGAATGTATCGACACCCATATTTCTATTGTTTCCCCAATAGAACAATATGGCTGGAGAATCTACGCTACCATTATCTAAAGCAATATCCCCACTGCCTGGATTTTTAGTATAAGCGTTTGTGCCTGTAAAAACTGATCCTGAAAGATTTGAATTTCCAGCTACAAATAATGATTGACCAATTCCAGCGCCACCAGCAACTGTAAATGCTGCAGATGAATTACCTGTTGCTGCAGTAGTGTTTTGTATTCTAACCGTTCCACCAATATTAGCATTTCCAGTAACACCTAAGCCACCATTAATAACAACTGCTCCTGTAGTCGTGGATGTACTATTTGTCCCGGCATTTGCGTTAATAGAACCACCGACATAAGCATTCCCAGTTATTCCAATTCCACCGATAACTCTTAAAGCACCAGTAGTAGTAGATGTAGAAGCCAATCCATTGCCTACTTGGGTAAATCCACCAAACTCATTTAATGTTATTGTTTGTCCAGCAGATGCAGATATGAGTGGTAAACCTGAAATATCACTCACTGAAAATATTTCACCAGAACTTAAGTTATTATCAATCGAGAATAATTGACCAGAACTACCTTCCCAAGCCAATGTAGTGTCAGAAAGAACACTCATTGTTATGACGGTACCTGCAGAACCAGCAAATACAATCGAAGGCGTAACTGCAACTCCAGTTGAACCTAAAGCCATGGTGTTTATTGATAATTGACCTGTGATTCCAACCCCACCATTAATAGTTAATGCTCCAGTCGTTGTATTTGTAGAAGCAGTGCCAGATGTTATTGCTGCTCCTGAACCAAAAGTTTTTAAACCAAATATTGTTTGTGCTGCACTAGATATCAAACCTGTAGATGCACTTCCAGCTAATGCAATGTAAAAAGTATGGGTAGAACCAATTGATCCAATAGTAAATCCAGAACCAGCTATTGAAGTTGCAAAAAACTGAGTGGAAGCTGTCAAACCATTTATTGTAACTCCACTAGCAGAACTCGAAGAAGCAGCCCAATAAGGAGTTGAGCCAGCACCAGCAGAAGTCAAAACACTTCCAGCACTACCAGCAGTTATTCTAGCTAAAGAGGAAGACGATGATGCATATAAAATATCTCCAGTCGTATATGAAGTAATACCTGTACCGCCACTTGGAACTAATAAAGGGCTGCCGAGATATAAGCTTCCACCAATACCTACACCACCAGATACAATAAATGAACCAGTTGAAGTGCTTGTAGAGGCAGTTGAAGCTGTTATCGCAACACCTGAAGCAAAAGTTTTTAAACCAAATATTGTCTGAGCTGTTCCAGATATTAATCCTGATATTCCACTTCCAGCTAAAGCTAGATAAAATGAATGAGTTGACCCTATAGACCCAATAGTAAAACCGGAACCACCTATGACTGTTGAAAAAGATTGAGTTGTTGCTGATAGACCATTCAAAGTTAGACCAGAACCACTTGCAGACATAAGAATCCAAGATAGATTTCCGGCTGCATCTGAGCTTAAAACTGATGTACCTGTAGACGGAGATGATGCAGGCCAAGTATATGTGGTATTAGCAGTTGCTGCTGAATCAAATCCAGTGTAAAAACTGCCATTGAAAAGTTTAGTGATACCACCAACAGTTAAATCTCCACTTATTCCAGCTCCACCAGATACTAATAAAGCCCCAGTACCTGTTGATGTAGAAGCAACACTGGAAGTTACATAAATTTCCGAAGCTCCGATGGCAGATGTTGAAGGAATGGTAAAATTTCTTTTTATTGCTATAGACATTTATTAAACCCTCAAAGCCGTGCAAGAACACGAATATATTGTTGATGCATTGACAGGAGTGACAAGCAATTCTAAGTATCCACTTATATTTATTTGTGCATCAAAAGTTGAAAGAATTTGATTTGTAGATCCTAATACCTGAGCATATTCTGTCATATATACATCTGCGCCATCGTGAATAAGTAAAATTTCTAAAGCATGCACTTCTACACCTGAAAGCACTTGTATTACATATTTTGCTGATCTGAATGCATTTGAATCTAATGAATGTAAAATTTGATTAGGAGTTGTAGATGAGGTCAATAAATAACTTGAAAATATTGAGGATATATCTGCAATTCCGACTGATGAAGCATTGACATTGCCTTTGACACCAATCCCGCCATGTACTAATAAATCTCCATCTGATGTTGTCGCAGAGCCAGCAGTTGATGTTATTACAGTTGGGCCTTTTGAAATTACGGTTCCAAAACCAGTTATTCTAAATCTTTCTGTTGAAAGATCTTGTGATTCGGAATCTGAATAAAAAACTACTTCTCCATTCAAATTTCCACCACCAAGCGGAGATGAAATTTCTTCTACTTTCATGCCTGCAAAACGGTTGATATTTTGTCCTTTTGCAACACCAAAATAAATGACACCAGTGCTACCGCCAACAGTGAAGTCTGAAGGAACGCCACCAATATAATTATCTTTACTTACATAAATATTATTGACGGCATAAAGGTCACTATCAAATGTTTTTGCACCATAAATTGTTTGTGAATTTGAATCTATTAATCCAGTAACACCATTCCCAGATAACGGAATGTTAAATGTATGAGAAGAACCAGTAGAAACAATATTGAATTTTGTTCCAGTGGATCCTACAGAAAAAGTTTGTAAAGGCTCTGTAAGAGAGTTTAATGATGAAATTGCAGTTGTTGCAGATCCGCTGCCAGTTCCGCCAAAACTATTTCTTGAAGCGTCAACCCATTGTGCTGTATCTGTGTCAACATACCAAATTTTAAGAGTGCCTTCTTCAGTATGCCAAATTAAATCACCTTGAGTATTACCTACTAGTGGAAGTATATTTGATACGCCTATAGACGCAGTACCAGAAGCTACTGTATCCCAAAATAAATTTCCACTTCCATCAGTTTTAAGAGCGTAGCCATTTGAACCATCTGTCAAAGGCAAAACATATGTAGTATTGCTTGATGTTCCTGATGCTGCTTGTATTGCTACCGAATATGAGTTTGCAGAGTTGTAAAAACTTAAAGTATTTGAGCTAAGTACTTCTAAACCATCATCAAAGCTTTTGACTCCATACAAAGTCTGTGCATTTGGTGAAACTAGTCCAGTTGTTGCTGAACCAGATAAAGGTATATTAAAAACATGTGTAGATCCAGAAGAAACAATATTAAAAGAGTTTCCAGATGTACCTGTGGTAAAAAACTGGGTTAAAGCAGTGAGGCCATTTATATCAGATATGCCAGATCCACCACTTATTCCACCACCTACACCACCATTGTTTGCATCAACCCATATCGAATTTGTTCCATCGAAGTAATATATTTTTAAATCACCTTCGTAGGAGTTCCACCAAAGAGTTCCTGTTCTTGGAGATGCTGGAGGATCAACATCAATATAAACATCGCCAGCATAAGTCCACCCCAAAGCTGCTGAACCATCAGTTTGTAAAACTTGTAAAGGAAGACCATCTGCTGGAGGAAGGGTGTAAGTTACCGAAGAGGTCGCAACTGATTGTAATGCTGTATATGCTGTATCTGCAGAATTAAAAAGCTTTAATGAGTTTCCAGTTTTTACTTCTAAACCACTAGCAAATCTCTTTAAACCACCAAAAGTTTGTGTAGATGTAGAAACTAATCCTCTAGTGGTTGATCCAGCGCTCGGAATATTAAAAGTGTGTGAAGACCCAGCTGAAGAAATATTAAAATCTAAACCTAAACTTCCAACTTCAAATGTTTGTATAGGAAAGACTAGACCATTTAAAATAGTTAAGCCAGTTCCACTTCCACCATAATTTCCACCATTAGCACCAGAAGTTGCTTCAACCCACTGCGCAGATGTTCCATCATTGTAATAAATAAATAGGTTCGCATCTAAGGTACTCCACCAAAGATCGCCTTGTTGTGGAGAACCAGGAGGAGTCTGTCCAACTGTTACACTTTTATCTACCCAACTTAAATTAGCTGAGCCATCTGTTTTTAAAACTTGACCAGCACTGCCATCAGCATCCGGCAAAGTGAGTGTAAGATTTGCAGATGGAGATCCAGATTTAAGTCCTATATAATTCGAGCTTGTTGAATCAAAAAACCTAACTTCTTTACCAGATAAAAGATTTAAATGATCTGTTAAAGACTTAACACCTGCAA
>CAZYBF010000111.1:0-6961 GCA_964645525.1 uncultured Beijerinckia sp. | reverse complement strand
GCGGGCGGCGGGCTGAGGGGCGCGCTCTGAACGCCGCCGATGGGGGCGAGCGGCGCGGAGCTGATCGAGGAGGTCGGGCCAAGGCCGGCCATCTGCTGGGACCCGGCGCCTGCGGCGCCCACCGTTTCAGGCGGGGTCAGCGTGTTTCTGGAAGGAATGCTCGCCGTCGACATGCGATCGACCCCAAAAGGGCCTTCGGCAAGACGGGAAACGTCGGAGGAACAACCGGCAAGAAGAGCGGCGGCCGCCACGCCCGCTGCAAGCTTCATCAAGCCGACCTGCATGTTTTTCTGATTTGACTGACCCATCACGCAACCCGCACTCAACGCATCGAACGCAACCATTAAGTGGGAGTCGGGTTAAGCAAGGGTTTAAGATGAATCGATTTTTCGCCTCTTTGTTCAGATTTGGACAGTTTATGTCGCAGGCGGCCGCGCGTCAGAGACAGGCCGAGCGCGACGGCTCCAGCGATCCCAGCCGGCATGGCGCCAAGAGCGTTTCCTCATAGCCCTGCGCGCGGCGAACCCGCCGCACGAGCCAGCGCCGCCCGTCGGCGCCCCGCCGGGCGAACACCATGATTCCCTCCGGGGCGAGCGCGGCGTCGAGCGCCTGCGTGGAGTCGAGCACCCCGTGCACGGCGATCCGCTCGAATGGCCCCGCCGCGGGCCCTTCCGAAAGGCCGTCGCCCCACACCACCTGCGCGTTGGAGAGCCCCAGCGCCTGCAGACGCGTCTGCGCCTCCACGGCCAGAGCCCGATAGCGCTCGAAGGACAGGGTCGATCCGGCCAGCTGCGCGAGGATGGCGGTCGCGAATCCTGAACCGGCGCCCACCTCAAGCACACGGCAGGAGCGGTCGAGGGCCAGCGCCTCCATCATGCGGCCGACGAGATAAGGCTCGGGCATCGTCTGCCCGCATTCGATCGGCAAGGCGACGTCGCGCAAGGCGAGATCGAGATAGCGCCGGGGCGCGAACATTTCGCGCGGCGCCATTTCCAGCGCACGCAGCACGGCGACGTCGGCGAGCCCGCGCGCGCGCAAAGCGAGCAGGAAGGCCATGCGGGCCTGCAGAAGATCGGCCGCGGCGGAGGCCGTTCCCGCAGGGCCGCCGCTCACGCAGGGGCGCTCCAGGCGCCGGCGTAGCGCGCGAGCGCGCCATGGTCCGTCAGATCGACCCGCAGCGGCGTCACCGCGATGCGCCCCGCCGCAAGGGCGGCGAGATCGGTGCCGGGCGCCGGCGTCGAGCGCTGCCGCTCGAAGCCGATCCAGTAATAAGGATTGCGCCGCCCGTCATGGCGCTCCTCGATGCGCAGCAAGGCGGCGTCGCGCCGTCCCTGCGCGCAGACCTCCACGCCCGCCACCTCGTCTGGCGCGCGGTTGGGGAAGTTGACGTTCATGAGCGTGCTTGGCGCGATGCCCATGGCGAGGATGCGCCGCACGACCTCCGGCGCATGGCGCTCCGCAGTCGCCCAGGGCACGTCGTCGCGATTGGCCGCGCCATAGGATTGCGACAGCGCGATCGCCGGCGCGCCCAGGATCGCGCCCTCCATCGCTCCCGCGACCGTGCCCGAATAGGTCACGTCCTCAGCGACGTTGTGGCCCCGGTTCACGCCCGACAGCACGAGATCGGGAAGCCGCCCTTCGAGAATGCGATGCACGCCCATGATGACGCAATCGGTCGGCGTGCCCTTCACCGCGAAACGGTCGGGGCCGACGGCGCGCAGGCGCAGCGGATCGTTCAGGGAGAGCGAATGGGCGACGCCCGACTGGTCCGTCTCCGGCGCGACGACCGTCACGCGCGAAGCGCCCAGCGCGAGCGCGATGCGCTCGAGGCAGGCGAGCCCCGGTGCGTGGATTCCGTCGTCGTTGGTGAGCAGGACATGCATGAAGGCGGAGGGGCTTTTGCGAGGACGCGTGGGAACCAGATGTAGCACGCCCGGTGGAAGCGTCGAGCCCGTCAGCGCGCGGGCGCGGCCGCGCCGGGGGAGACGGACATGGGCATGGGCGGGCGCGGCGGCGAGGGCGCCGTTGCTTGCGGCGGCTCTGGCTGGGCGGTCGGATCGGCCGGCAGGCCCTGCGGAAGCGTTTGGGGAATCGCGTCGGGCGCTTCGAAGATTTTGCGCAAAAAGCCCGGCGCGATGGCCGAAAGCGGGTTCACGGTGAGAAGCGGCGCGCTCGCGGGGCCGGAGATGCGGAAATTGACGCCGATCAGCCCCTCGTTGCTGCCCCCGCCCAGGATCGGCCCGAACAGGGGGATCTTCGCGAATAGATTATTCACGCCATAGGCGGGCACGAAAGTGCCGTTGAGCGCGACCTGATTGGCCGCGAAATCAAGATAGCCTTCGATCGTCGCCCCGATGTTCGGCCCGTTGATCGCCCCGTCGGCGAGCTCAAGCCGGCCGCGCGAGCGCACGAACGCGCCTTGCAACCGGCTGAACTGGGCGGCGCTTGTGTCGAGCGCCTTGTCGTCCAGCCGTCCGCCCCCGCCTTCCGCCAGCAGACGCCGCAAGGCCGGCTCGTTGCGCAGCACGAAATCGCGGATGCTGAGCACGCCGCTCATGCGCGCGCCGGTGCTGACGCCGACAAGCTGCAATTGTCCGCCTTCCATGCGCCGATAGAGATCAAGGAATGAAAGGAGCGCGCCGCCGTCGCCGCTGCGCACATAGAATTGCGGCGGCGCGCCGGCGGGCGTCGCCAGCATGGCGCCGCTCACCGCAGCCCGGCCCGAACGCGCGGACAGGCGCAAGTCGCGCAGATTGCCGCCGCGGCGCAAAAGCCGCATGTCCACATTGGACAGCGACTGCCCGTTGTGGCCGTTGAGAAGCGAGACTTTCAGATCGAGATCGAAGTCGCGCGACGCCTGCTCGTCGCGCCCGCCCCCGCCAATTGCGACGGGCGCGCCCTGCACGCCGCCGCCCAGAACGTCGGCCACGAAGGGACGCGCGTCCACCGACGCGCCGCGCACCGACAGCCGCAATCCGTCCTTGCCGTTCTGCAGGTCAAGGCGCATGTCGTCGCCCGGCGACAGGCGCAATTGCGCCATTTTGGCGGACACCAGTCCGCCCGCCGCGTCGAGCTCGATCTGGCCCTGCGCAGACGCGACGCCTGCGTCGAACGAGAAAGAATGAAGCGTCGTCTTGTCGGCATCCGCCACGAGCGTGAAGCTCGCCTTCGCGGCCCGGCCGGCGGGCTTTACGAGACCGGGCGGAAAGCCGTTCATCGTCGCGCGGGTGAAATCGAGCTCGACCTGCGGGCGACCCTTTTCGAGCCCGCCGACGGCGACGACGACGCGCGCGGAGACGGGGCCGGAAAGGCCGGGCGGGTTCCAGCCGGCGCGCGCGCGGGCGGCGTCGTCCACCACGAGATTGACCACCGCCTCGCCGGGCGCGTGATAGGCCTTCTTGAGTTCAATGCGGGCGGGCGCGCCGAACGCGCGGCCCTGACCCGACGCGCGCACGCCGGCCTCGTCCACGGAGAAGGAGAAGCTCCCCTGCTCCAGCCGCTCGCGACCCGCGAAGCGTTCGATGACGACATTGCTCGCCTGCCCGTTCGCGCGCACGCTGGCGCCGCCCTGTCCCGGCTCTTTCGACATGCGCAGGTCGATCGTCAGGCGCGCCTCCACCTGTCCCTTGGCGAAACCGGGATCGATGGCGCCCGCGCCATGGGCCTTGAACGCCTCGCGCGACAACAGGTCCGCGGCAGCCTCCGCAGAGCCGACAAGGCGCAGAGTGACGGTGGCGGGCGTGGGCCTGCGCGACAGGTCGGGCGCTTCGAAACGCCCCTCCGCCACAGCGATGCGTCCGCGCGCGCCAAGATCGACATAGCCCTCGCTCGCGACGAGCGAGGCGGTCAGCCCGGTGGCGGCGCCCTTCGCGCGCATGCCCGCCAGCGGCGGCGCGCCCGGCAGATAGACGAGCCGCCCGTCGGCGACTTCATACTCCACCCGCACGGCGCCGTCGGGCAGCGGCGCGCGCGCGCCGATCGCCTGCAGGGCGGCTTCGTCGAGTTCGGCGAGGACGGAGCCGCGCACGAGCCGGCCCTCCAGCAGGTTCGCGAACAGCCAGCCGCGCAGATTGGGCGCCAGAACGGACGGCCACAGCCGCAGGATCGTGCGCGCCTGCGTGTCGAAGCCCTCCGCGCGCAGGCTCACATGGCGCGCGCCCTCCCGCCACCGCCCCTGCCCGCTGAGAACGAAGGACAGGTCCGGCCCGTGCAGCGAAAAACGATCGAGCCGGAACGAACGCTCCTGCGGAGCGACCTCCGCCTCGATTTGCATGCGCGCGAGCACGATGTCCGTCTCGCCCGGGCGCAGCGCGCCAAAGGCACCCGGCCCGCTCGCCAGCGACAGGCGCCATGGCCCGTCGGGCGCGTCAGGGGGCGTCACGAGTCCGTCGAGCGCGAGATGGGTGCGCCCGGAGCGCCATTCCATGCGCTCGATCTCGAAGCGGCGGGCGGCGACGTCCCAACGGAAACCGCCGGAGATTTCGTCCACCCGCATCGGCTCCTGATCGGGCTCCTTGAAGAACAGAAAGCCGGGGCCGACGCTCACGCGCCCTGCGGCGTTCTCAAGGCCGCCGGCCGCATTGAGCGAGATGGCGAGCCGCGCGGACAGGAGCGCGTCGGAATCCACGGGCGGGGCGCGCCATCCGGTGAGCAGCACGAGTTCGGTGGCCGACAGGTCGCGCACGTCCACGTCGAGACCGCGCGCCAGCCCCTCGACCACGTCCTCCTCGCCGCGCGCCTGCGCGCGCATCCGCCAGCGCCCGCTCGGCCCCTGCGCCGAAACCGACAGGCTCGCCACGCCGCCGGAGCGGTCGAGCAGGATCTCAAGGCCCGAATAACGGATCGAGCGTCCAGTCGCGAGATCGTCGAAGACGAGCTGACCCTGCGTCACCGCGAAACGCTCGAGCGAGCTGAGCGCGGAGCCGCCGCCAACCGCGAGCGCGAGCAGCCGACGCAAGGCGCCGGCGAGCGGACGCATGACCGCCTCGCGCGGGGTCGTCTCAGCTCCGGCCCCGGCGCCGGAGGCGTCCGGTTCGGGCGACGCGGCGTCGGGCGCGGGGGGCGCGCCGGGGCTGGCTGGAGCAGGCGCCCCGATCAGCATCGCGTCCTTGCCCGCCGACAGCGCGAGCGAGCCGTCCGGCCGCACGACCAGGCGCAGCTCGACCCCATGCGCCTCAAGACGACGGGGTTGCAGACGGCCCGTGAGCAGGCCAGCCGCGCCGATGGAGACGTTGGCGTGCGGCGCCTCGAACACGACTTCGCCGGATCGCCCGATCACCTGCAGGTCGGCGACGGAGAACTCCGGCCCGTGCGGACCCTTTTCGACGAAGGCCGCGCCCACCCGCACCGCGTAATCGTCGCCAAGCCGCTCATCGAGATTGGCCGCGATGCGCGCGCCCAGCGCCGGCGAGGCGATCGGCCCGTTCGACAGCGCCGCCCAGAAAGCGGCCGCGAGCACGCCGCCGGAAAGGGCGAGGGCGATGGCGAGGAAGACAAGGCGCCGCGTCCATCGACGCAGGGCCGAGCGCCGCGCCCGGGGACGCCCGCCCTTCAAGCGGACATGGGCGCCATCCTCCGGCTCGCCAGGCGGGCCGTGTGGATGAGGAGGCCCGTCGCCCGCGATATCGGAGGCCTTGTCGACCAAACATACCCCTGAACAGAAAGCGCTCGCCGCGCGCGGGACGGCCCCGCCCCGATTCGCGCGCAGTATACGCCACATGGTCCGGCCCGCGGTCAGACCGTATAAAGCGGGCGACGCCAACCCATGGCCCCCGTTTTGGACGAAAGGAAGGCTGCATGTCCGAGAAGATCGTAGAGGGCGCGAAGGCGCCCGCCTTCAACCTGCCCCGCGACGGCGGCGGCTCCGTCTCCCTCGCCTCGCTCAAGGGCAAGAAGGTCGTGCTGTATTTCTATCCGAAGGACGACACCTCCGGCTGCACCACCGAGGCCAAGGACTTCACAAAGCTGAAGGCGAAGTTCAAGGCCGCCGGCGCCGAGGTCTTCGGCGTGTCGCCCGACCCCGTGGCCAGCCACGACAAATTCGCCAAGAAGCACGAATTGGGCGTCGGACTTCTCTCAGATGAGTCGAAGAAAATGCTCGAAGCCTATGAAGTATGGAAAGAAAAGAGCATGTACGGCCGCACCTATATGGGCGTTGAGCGCACCACCGTCCTGATCGACGAAAAGGGCAAGATCGCCCGCGTCTGGAACAAGGTGAAAGTGGCCGGTCACGCCGACGAGGTGCTCAAGGCCTGCAAGGAGATCTGAGGCGGCGCGGGGCTGGCTTCAGCGCGGCTTTACGCTCCATCAACCTTAATGATCTCTAATGACCCCATTGGGCCGGCCTCGCCGGCCATGGGGATTTTTGATCATGTCTTTGCGTCGCGGCGGCTATGTGCGTGGGGCGGAGGATTCCGGCCCCGACGTCGTCATCAGATATTGGCGCGGGGGGCGGGAGCGGCGCATCACGCTGCGGCCATGGACCTTGAGGGCCGGACTGGCCCTCTTTCTCCTGCTCCATGCCGCGAGCCTCGTCGGCGTGGGGCTGATGGTGTTCCGCGACGAGTTCTATCTCGCGCTCATGAACCGCCAGTCCGACATGCAGCTCGCCTATGAGGCGCGCATCGGCGAAATGCGCGGACGCATCGACCGGCTCGCCGCCCGCCAATTGCTCGACCGCGACACGATCGAAGGACAATTGCAGGACCTCGCCTCCCGGCAGGCCCGCCTTGAAAGCCGCTCGGCCATGGTCGCCGCCCTCGCCGAAGGCGCAGGCGGAACGGCGGCCCTTGAGCGCGCCCTCGCTCCCGCTGGCCCGGAGGCCAACGCCGGACAGGGCGCCGCGCCGCGCGGAACCGCCGCCGCCTCCGCCGCCCGGCAGGGCGGGATCGACGCGCCCGGACGCGGCGCGCCCAGTTTCGCGCCGCGCGCCAGCCAGCGCCCGCAAGCGCCCTCGCCCGCC
>CAZYBF010000110.1:0-7094 GCA_964645525.1 uncultured Beijerinckia sp. | reverse complement strand
AGCGAGCCTTCCTCGTAAACGAGGGAGGGGGCGGTGGATTCGAGAGTGAGCTCGCGCACGCTCTCCCACATGCGCAGCAGATATTCGAAGTCGCGGCGCACCTCCTGCTTGGTGCGCGAGGCGCCGGCGGTGCGCAGGATCACGCCCATGCCGTCCGGCACTTCCAGTTCGGAGGCGATTTCCTTGAGGCGCTTGCGGTCCTCATTGTCGGTGATCTTGCGCGAAATGCCGCCGCCGCGCGCCGTGTTCGGCATCAGCACGGAATAGCGGCCCGCAAGCGACAGATAAGTGGTCAGCGCGGCGCCCTTGTTGCCGCGCTCTTCCTTGACGACCTGGACGAGAAGCACCTGCCGGCGGCGGATGACTTCCTGGATCTTGTACTGCCGGCGCTGACGGCTGACGCGGACGGGCATTTCCTCCACGTCGTCGCCGCCGATCTGCTCGACGTGCTCTTCCTCTTCGTCCTCGTCTTCGTCCTCGTCGTCCTCGTCAGCCTCGTCCGTGTCGCCCTCAGGGGAGCGGCGGGCCTCGGCTTCGGGGCCTTCGTGATCGGGACGTTCATGGTCCATCGCGTCGCGCGGGCGGTCGCCGTCGGCGTCCTGCGCGGAGGCGGCGTGGACGGGTTCCTGCGAAGCGGCTGGCTGATCGGCCTCCGGCGCGGGGGCGGGAGCGTCGAGCGGGGTCCATGCGGCGACGGCGGGCGCGGGCTCGCCGGCTTGCGCGGAGGAGGCTTGCGCGGAAGCGGATTGCGCGGAAGCGCCTTCCGTCTGCGTCAGCGCGACGGGCTGGGTGTCCGCGTCGCCGAAGGAGATTCCGGGCTGCGGCGCGTCGAGCGCGAAGGGCTGCTCGCCCGCCGATCCCGCCTCGAAGCCGGAGGCGCCGTGGTGGCCGTCTTCAAGCGACTGCGCGTCGACGGACATCACGTCGTCGCGGGTGCGCTTCTCGCGTCCGTTGCGGCGACGACGACGGCTGCGGCGCTGGGGCCGCGCCTCTTCCTCTTCCTCGGCGGCGTGCTGGCGCTGCTCCTCCTCGAGGAGCGCCTGACGATCGGCCACCGGGATCTGATAATAATCCGGGTGGATTTCCGAGAAGGCGAGGAAGCCATGGCGATTGCCGCCATATTCGATGAAGGCCGCCTGCAACGAGGGTTCGACCCGCGTCACCTTCGCCAGATAAATGTTGCCGCGCAGCGGTTTCTTGCTGGCGGATTCGAAGTCGAATTCCTCGATCCGGTTACCGCGGAGCACCACCACCCGGGTCTCTTCCGGGTGCGATGCGTCGATGAGCATCTTGTTGGCCATGAAAAGCTCGTGAAACTTTCTGTGTCGAAGCCCACGTCGTCGCCGCGCGTTCGGCGCGCGGGATCGTTACGACCCGACCTGCCGATGGGCGGCGGGACGGCGTGACGGCTTCTTGCGTTGAGTGGAAGAGGGGAACGGCCGCTGCATGCGCCGCCAGCGGGAGCGCTGGCGCATTCACGCGCGACCGGGATGAAACAGCGTCGCGCGGGACGAAGCCCGGACGCGACGAAGATGGATTACGCTGGAGGTCCACGCCGGCGCCCGGCGCAGGCGCCACCACGGCCGCCTGGGGGCAGGCCGTCGAACGGGCGCTATGCGCATCGAGCGAATGTCCGGAAACGTCGCGCTTCACGCGCACGCGCCCCGGGGCGGGACGATTCATCACAAGTCACCTGCGCGGATCGCTGCGCTCATGGGCGCCGCCGGACTCCGCTGAACCGACGATCCGTTCCGGGCGAGGGGAGCGCGTGCGCACGGGGAGGTCTCCTCTCCGTCTGCGTGAAGGGACACCGGGCGCGAAACCTGTTGCGAATGTCCGCAGGCAGGAGGCGACCGCTTTCCGCTTCGGCCGCGCGGGCGCGGCTTTCACGTGTCTCCGACCCGGTCGGGACGCTTACTTTGTAAAGGTCACTGAGCCGACTTGCAAGATTTTTCACCTGTGGCGCCGCCGCAACTCCCGCCCTTGGGCGGCGCGGATGCGCCGACGCGGCGTCTAAGCGCGTCATTAACCTTCTTCGTCTTATGCCTTAAGAACATGCGTCCGGCCCGTTCGGCCTTGTTCGTTTTCCGTCCCGACCAAACCTTTCCCGGCCACGCTCATGATTCGCCGATCCTTCCAAGCTCGAGCCTTGCGCCCGCCGCGCGGCGCGCTGACGGTCGCGCTGGCGTTGGCTCTGGCGGCTGGGTCGCTGGCGGGCGAAGCAGGCGCGCAGGGCAGGGGGCAGGCTGGTTCCGAACAGGCCGCCAGCCAGCCGGGCGAGGCGCCGCCCGTGGCGCTCGCCGCCCGCGTCTTGCAGTCGGGCGACGTCACGCGGCTCTCCTTTGAAGTGAGCGCGCCGGTCGAGCCGCGCGCCTTCGTGCTCGCGGATCCGGCGCGCGTGATCGTGGACCTGCCGGAGATGCGTTTCGATCTGCCGCCCTCGATGCCGCCCGCGCCTTCGGCGGGCCAGCGCGGCGGGCGGTCCGGCGCTTCCGGGGCAGCCTCCCAGCGCATGACGGGGCTCATCGCCTCCTATCGTTTCGGGGCGGTGGGGCCCGGGCGCGCGCGGGTCGTGATCGATCTCGCCGGACCCGCGCGCATCGTCCATGCGGCGAGCGAACCCGGGCCGGAGGGGCGCTCGCGTCTCGTCATCGACCTTGCGCCCACGGATGCGGTGAGTTTCGCGGTCGCCGCCGTGGAAGGGCGCGGCAGGCAGGCGATGACGCAGGCGCAATCCCAATCCCAGTCGCCGTCTTCCGCGCAGCCTCCCGTCAGCGCGGATGGTCTGGAGGGGAGGTCGGCGCGCGGCGAGCGTCCGGTGATCGTGATCGACCCCGGCCATGGCGGCGTGGACGTGGGCGCGCAGGCGCCGGGCAGGCCGGCCGAAAAAGACATCGTGCTGGAGTTCGCCCGCGCGCTCGCCCGCAAGCTTGAAGAGACCGGACGGTTCTCCGCGCTGCTCACCCGCGAGGGGGACGTGTTCGTCTCCCTGCCCGAACGAGTGCGCGTGGCGCGGGCGGCCGGCGCGCAATTGTTCCTGTCGATCCACGCGGATTCGCTGAATGAGGCCACGGTGTCGGGCGCTACTGTCTACACCGTCTCCGACAAGGCCTCCGACGCCCATGCGGCGCGCCTCGCCGAAAAAGAGAACCTGGCCGACAAGGTGGCTGGTTTCGAGACCATGGAGGATTCCTCGGAGGTCTCCGACATTCTGTTCGATCTCACGCGCCGGGAGACGCGCGCCTATAGCCATGTGTTCGCGCGCACGCTGGTGTCGGTTTGGAAGGAGGCCGCCGGCCTCAACAAGAATCCGCACCGCTCCGCCGGCTTCCGGGTGCTGCAGGCGCCGGACGTGCCTTCCGCCCTGCTTGAACTCGGCTATATTTCGCATCAGAAAGACGCTGAGCTGATGAACACGCCCGCCTGGCGGGACCGGACGGCGGGCGCGGTGGCCCGGTCCATCGAGGCGTTCTTCGCCTTGCGCGAGCCGGGCGGAGGATAGGGGCGGGGGCGGGCGCGCAAGCCGAAAAGGCGAGCGCGCGCCGCCATATCGACACAAAGGCGCGTCAGGCGTTCCTGAAGCGTCCGGGGGTGGTTTCAGGCGCGTTGCGGGGCCGGGGACAAGGCGAAGGCCATGGTCGCGCCGCGTGCGTCTTTCGTGATATGCGCAGGCGCTGCGCGGGGACCATGAGTCTCCCGCAGCCGAAGGCAGAGGCTTCATGGGTTCGATCGGCAGATTCTTCGGCTTCCTTTTCGCCACCGGCGCGATGGTCTTCATCGCGGCCGCCGCGGTGGTGGGGCTCGTGGTGTGGCACTACGAGCAGGATCTGCCCGACTACACGCAATTGCGGAATTACGAGCCGCCGGTGATGTCGCGCGTCCATGCGGCCGACGGCAGCCTGCTCGCCGAATACGCGCGCGAGCGGCGCCTGTTCCTGCCGGCCTCCGCCATTCCGCCGCTTGTGAAGAACGCCTTCCTCTCCGCGGAGGACAAGAATTTCTACAGCCATAACGGCATCGATCCGGAAGGCATCGCGCGCGCCGTGCTGATCCTCGTGCGCGGCGACCGGCGCATGCAGGGCGCCTCCACCATCACCCAGCAGGTGGCGAAGAACTTCCTGCTCACCAACGAGCAGACGTTCGAGCGCAAGATCCGCGAGGCCTTGCTCTCCTTCCGCATCGAGGCCGCTTATTCGAAGGACAAGATCCTCGAGCTTTATCTCAATCAGATCTTCCTCGGGCTGAACTCCTACGGCGTCGCCGCCGCCGCGCTCAATTATTACGGCAAGGCGCTGCATGAGCTGACGATCGCTGAGGCCGCCTATCTCGCCGCCCTGCCGAAGGCGCCCAGCACGCTCAATCCGTTCCGCAACCGGGACGCTGCGACCGCGCGCCGCAATTACGTCATCGGCCGCATGGTCGACGACGGGCACATCACCGCGGAGGAGGGCGAGAAGGCTCGCCGCGAGCCGCTGTCGGTCAATCCGCGCGTGCTGTCGCCCAACGCTTACGTGGCCGGCTATTTCGCCGAGGAAGTGCGCCGCGAGCTTCTCGACCGTTACGGCGAGAAGAAGGTCTATGAAGGCGGCCTCTCGGTGCGCACCACGCTCGACCCGCAGATGCAGGTGCTCGCGCGCAAGGCGCTCGTGGACGGTCTCGTGCGCTTCGACGAGGCGCAGGGTTTCCGCGGGGCCATGCGCTCCATCAACGTCTCCGACGATTGGGGCCCGCCGCTCGCCGACATTCCCGCGCTTGGCGACGTGAAGCCCTGGCGGCTCGCCGTGGTCCTCGACGTGGGCGAGAACGCCGCGCGCGTAGGCCTGCAGCCGGAACGTGAGGGCGGCGGCTTCGTCTCGCGCGAACGCCAGACGGGCGTGCTCACCGTCGAGGGCATGCGCTGGACAGGGCGGCGCCCGCGTCAGGTTTTGCAGCCCGGCGACGTAATCTATGTGGAGCCCATCGAGGGTCGCGGCAACGAATATCGCCTGCGCCAGATTCCCGACGTGTCGGGCGCGATGGTGGCGATGGACCCTTACACGGGCCGCGTGCTCGCCATGGTCGGCGGCTTTTCCTTCGACCAGTCCGAGTTCAACCGCGCGACGCAGGCGCTGCGTCAGCCCGGCTCCTCCTTCAAGCCCTTCGTCTATGCGACCGCGCTCGATAATGGCTACACGCCGTCCTCGATCGTGCTCGACGAGCCCATCGAAGTCGATCAGGGCAATGGCGAGGTGTGGCGGCCGGAGAACTACGACGGTCGGCCGACCGGCGCGCATACGCTGCGCTACGGGATCGAGCTGTCGAAGAACCTCATGACCGTGCGCCTCGCGCGCGACGTGGGCATGCCGCTGATCGCGGAATATTCGAAGCGCTTCGGCGTCTATGACGACATGCCGCCGTTCCTGTCCATGTCGCTGGGCGCGGGCGAGACCACAGTGCTGCGCATGACGACCGCTTATTCCATGATGGCGAACGGCGGGCGGCGCATCCGCTCGACCCTGATCGACCGCATCCAGGATCGCTGGGGCCGCACGATCTACAAGCACGACCAGCGTGTGTGCGAGGGCTGCGACGCGGAGCGCTGGGACAACCAGCCTGAGCCGCGCCTGATCGACAAGCGCGAGCAGGTGCTCGACCCGCTCACCGCCTATCAAATCACCTCGATGATGGAAGGCGTCGTGCAGCGCGGCACGGCCACCGTCATCAAGGAAGTCGGCAAGCGCATAGCTGGCAAGACCGGCACGACCAACGACGCCAAGGACGTGTGGTTCGTCGGCTTCTCGCCCGATCTCGCCGTGGGCGTCTATATGGGTTACGACCGGCCGCGTTCGCTCGGAAATTCGGCGACCGCCGGGCGTTACGCCGCGCCGATCTTCCGCGACTTCATGAAGGTCGCGCTGAAGAATAAGCCGGACGCGCCGTTCCGCGTGCCGCCGGGCATCAAGCTCATCTCCATCGACCCGCGCACGGGCATGCGCGCTACGGGGGCGGGCTCCATTCTGGAAGGGTTCAAGCCGGGCACCGCGCCCCCCGATTCCTATGTGGGCGACGCCTCATTCCGCGGGCCTGCGGGCCCGGTCTCCGACCGCGCGATCGGCACCGGCACGGGCGGGCTTTATTGATCGCGGTTTACAGGCGTCGAGCGCGTCAGTATGACGGTGCCTCGTCTTGAATTGAGCAGGTGCCATGCGCGCGGAAGCCGAATCGCTCGTCGAACAGATCAAGCAGTCCGTGGGACTGCTGAGGAGGCATCTTTGACGTCGACGCAGCGCAGCGCCGACTGGCGGAACTGAACGCCAAGGTCGAAGACCCCACCCTTTGGGACAATGCCGAAGCCGCGCAGAAAATCATGCGCGAACGCACCGATCTTGAAGATCGGCTCGGCTCGCTCTCCCGTTTTGAACGCGAGCTCGACGACGCCGTGACGCTCGTGGAGCTGGGCGAGGCGGAGGGCGACGCGGAAACCGAGCAGGAGGGCGTGTCCCTGCTCAAGGGTCTCGTCGCGGAAGCCAAGCGACGCGAGATCGAGTCGCTGCTCTCCGGCGAGGCGGACGCCAACGACACTTATCTCGAAGTCCATTCCGGCGCCGGCGGCACGGAGAGCTGCGACTGGGCGCGCATGCTCTCGCGCATGTATGCGCGCTGGGGCGAGCGGCGGAAGTTTCAGGTCGAGCTGATCGAAGAGACGCCGGGCGATGAGGCGGGCATCAAATCCGCCACGCTGATCATCAAGGGCCACAACGCCCATGGCTGGCTGAAGTCGGAATCGGGCGTGCATCGCCTCGTGCGCATCTCGCCGTTCGACTCCAACGCGCGCCGGCATACGAGCTTCGCCTCCGTCTGGGTCTATCCCGTGGTGGACGAGCGTATTCAGATCGACATCAACGAGAGCGATTGCCGGATCGACACCTATCGCGCCTCGGGCGCGGGCGGCCAGCACGTCAACAAGACGGACTCGGCGGTGCGCATCACGCATATTCCCACCGGCATCGTGGTGGCGAGCCAGCAGGAGCGCTCACAGCACAAGAACCGCGCGCAAGCGTGGGACATGTTGCGCGCGCGCCTTTATGAGATGGAGCTGGAGAAGCGCGAGGCCG
>CAZYBF010000109.1:0-7428 GCA_964645525.1 uncultured Beijerinckia sp. | reverse complement strand
AGAGCACGTCCTTGCCGCGCATGCGCTCAAACCGGCAGAGCACGTCCTGCAGCGTATTGTTGAGCGCGTGACCCATGTGCAGCGAGCCGGTCACGTTGGGCGGGGGAATGACCACGGAGAAGGTCGGCGCGTCGGCCCGCTCGGGACGGCCGGCGCGGAAGGCCTGCGACGCCTCCCACATGGCGCTCACGCGCGCCTCGACTGCGGCGGGATCGAAGGTTTTGTCCATCATGGGAAGGCGGCGCTCCGGACGCCGAAAGCGTCAAAACACGGGAGCTTGCGGGTTAGGTAACGGCGCGCGGATTGTCAACGCGCGCAGGCGGCCTAGCGGCCTCCGCGGGCCACCCGCTCGATCTCGGCGCGCACAAGACGCTCCACCAGCGGCGGCAGATTGTCGTCCAGCCATTGCTTGAGCATGGGACGGAGAAGATCCTTCACCGTCTCCTCCATGAACGGGGCGTTCTGGAGCATCATGGCGCCGCTCAGCGCCTCGAAAGCCGAGGCGACCGACGCATCCGCCTGCGGCGACAGCAGCCCATGTTCGGCGACCGCCAGCGGCGCGCTCACAGGCGCGGGCGCGGCCTCGACGGGCGCGGGAGCTTCGACACGCACAGGCGCAGAAGCAGGCGCCGCAAAGGTCCCCGGCGCGCGATAGGCGTCCACGCCTGCAGTCGGCGCAAAGGGCGGCTCGACCGGAGGCGCGGCCCGCTGGAGTTTCGGCGGCAGGACGTCCAACACGCGCGGCTCCGGCGCGCTGGGGGCCACGGGCGGAAAGGGCGGAACGGGCGCAAAGGACGGCTCGAGCGCAACAGGGGGCGCGGGCGCGGTCGTCGCTCCATTCGCGAGCGCCTGATCGTCAGCGATGATGCGCCGGATCGAGGCCAGGATGTCCTCCATGGACGGATCGGACGCAGGCTCATGCGACCGCTCGGCCGGCTTATGGTCCGCGCCGGAATGCGCCGGGGAAGGAAAAGCGCTCATCGACCTGAATGCCCTGAAAATTCATGGAAAAAGCGGCCCGCTACGCCCGCGACGCGCACGCTACGCCATGCGTGACACCGACGAGCCGCAGGCGACTCGCACCACATGCTTCACAATGGACTCTGGCGCGCCCGGGAGCAAGCGGCGAACGCCGCGGGACTGTGGGAAACGTGGAAACGTTTCAGCGCCCTACGCAACAAACGCTCAGCGCCCGTCAGGCGTGCGCACGCCGATCCACTTGCCCTTCACCTGATCGTAGTGAACGGTGGGATCATAGGCCGCGACGTTGAGGCCCAGCGTGCCCGCCGACAGACGTCCGACCGCGCTGAGGAGCGTGTAGGAGCCCACGACCCGATCGCGTTGCGCGGTCACGAGGTTCACGCGCGCGTTCAGCAAGGCCTGCTGCGCGTTGAGCACGTCAAGCGTGGTGCGCTGGCCCACGCGCGCTTCCTCGCGCACGCCGTTGAGCGCGATTTCCGCCGCGCGCACCTGCGCCTGCACGGCGTCGATCACGAGACGCGAATTCTGCCACACGCCCCAGGCGGACACGACCTGCGCGCGCACCTGTTCGCGCTGGAGATCGGCGAGCAGGCGCGCCTGACCAAGCTGCTCCTTCGTCTGGCGCACGAGCGCATAAACGGCTCCGCCCTCGTAGATGGGCACGCTGAGCTGGCCGATGATGGAGGCGGTGTAGGCGTTGGCTCCGGGCGCGTTCGACAGATCGTAGCGCTTGCTGACGTTCCCCGTCACGCCGACGGTCGGATAGAGCTGGCCTTCCGCGAGCTTCACCGCGAGCTCGGCGGCGTCCGCGTTATGGAGCGCGGCCTGAATGGAGGGATGTTCGCTCTGCGAGGTCGCGAGCGCCTGATCGAGCGACCGCGGCGCGAGGCGCTCCAGCGGCTGCGCGGGCGACAGGCTTTTCGGCTGTTCGCCGATGAACTGGCGATAGGCGGCGAGGCTGTTCTGCAGGTTCGACTGGGCGACGAAAGCGTCCGAGCGGCCCTGCGCCAGCGCGGCTTCCGATTGCGCGACGTCGGTGCGCGTGACTTCGCCGACCGCGAAGCGGTCGCGCACCTGACGCAGCTGCTCCTCAAGCACGTCGACGTTGTTGCGCCGCAGGTTGAGGATCGCCGTGTCGCGCAGCACGTTCATATAGGCGGCGGCGGCGTTGCCGAGCAGCGTCTGCTCCGTCTGCCGCATCGTCTCGCGCGATTGCAGGATCTGGGACTCGGCCTGACGCACGCCATTGGCGGTGCGGTTGCCGTTCCACAGGTTCTGGTTGACCGTCACGCCCACGCCGCGCGGGTTGGTGGTCACGCCGTTCGGACGCGCCGTGGTCTCGGCGTACTGGCGGCCGGAGTCCGCCGTGGCGGTGACGGTCGGGCGATACCCGGACATCGCGCGCGGCACGGTCTCGTCCACCGCACGGGTGGCGGCGCGCTGCGCGTTCAGATCCGGGCTGAAAACATAAGCCTTGGCGAGCGCGCCGGAGATCGTCTCAGCCTGGGCGGGCGCAACGCCAAGCGACGCCGCGACGGCGAGCGCGGCCGCCAACGTGACGGCGCCCCGCGACCCGGCCCCGAGCGCAGTCCCCTGACAAGCGGACGCGCGACGGAGAGGGAAGCTCGACCGGCTCACGATCTGCGCATCGAACACCAAGGCAGCACCCTTTCCCCAACCAGGCCCGCACAGGCCGACTCGGCGCGAAGCAAGCGCCGAAAGCTACGCCATTTTCATACAACGTTAACCAAGACGCGTCGACCGCGACGGGGCGAAAAACACACCAAACACCGTCCCGGAAGGGAATCGCCGATCAATGTAAAACGCTATCCGCCCGCAATAAAGCGTGGGCGGAACCATAACGGCGCAAGAAAGCGCGAATCACAGCGGGTGCGGCTTTTTGGCCTCAGAAGGCGAAACTCGGCCTGCGCGCGAAAGCGGGCAACGAGTCGGCGGGCGCGCCGAACAAGGGGCGCGATCCGATCACGCCGCCCGCACGCTCCCAGAGGGTCATCTGACCGGACGCGTCCGACGCGCTGCGCACAGCAAGCAGGCGTCCGCCATCAGCGAGTTGGGCGAGCAAAGCCTCAGGCTCCTCCTCCACCGCGCCGCCGATCAGGATCACGTCGAAGGGCCCCTCGCCCGGCAGGCCGGCGCCCAGATCGCCGAACGTCGCGCGCGCGTTCGACAAGCCAAGCCCCTTGAAGCCGAACTCAGCCTGATCGACAAAGCCGCGGTCGTCGTCGAGCGCGACGACCTCGCGCGCCAGACGGCTCGCCAGCGCGGCCGAATAGCCGCCCGATCCCGCGACGTCGAGGACGCGGTCGGTGGCGGACACATGGGCGAGCTGCAGAGCGCGCGCCACCGCCATCGGCGTGAGCAGACGCCGCTTCGTCTTGCCGCCCTGCGCGGACAGGTTCGCGTCGCTGTAGACGAGCGAGTCCACATGCCCGCTCACGAAGGGCTCACGCGGCGTGGCGATCACGGCGGAGAGAACGTCGGCGTCCGTCACGTCGAACGTGCGCAGCTGGCGGTCGACCATCGTGCGGCGCAGATCCAGGGAGCGCGGGGACGTCAGGTAATCGGAAGGGTGAGCCATGGGAATCGTCCGTCTGGCCGCGCATCGTCGCGGCTTCGCCGGCTTATAGGCCGCCCGGCCCCAAACTGTCCACGCATCCAAACGTCGGGCGCTTTCCGGCTTCAGGCGCGCGTCTCACGCAGGC
The DNA here is from genome assembly GCA_964645525.1 of uncultured Beijerinckia sp. Taxonomy (GTDB): domain Bacteria; phylum Pseudomonadota; class Alphaproteobacteria; order Rhizobiales; family Beijerinckiaceae; genus Terripilifer. The sequence goes on along the minus strand of CAZYBF010000109.1, from coordinate 3,724 downwards.
GCTTGTTGCAGGCGCTCCAATAGCCCCCGCCCCGCTGCACCCAGCGCAGCCCGGCGTTGCCGCCGGTGGCCTTGTTGGCCTGAAACTGCTCCGAACAGGTCTTCTGACGCGCCCGCGTCGGCTTTTCCGACGCGAATTTGGAGGCGACCGCGGAGGGAAACACGGGCTCCCCCGCCGGCGCAGGCCTTTCGGCGGGCGTGCGGGAGCGGCGCCTTGGCGCGTCCGCCGGCCGGCCGGGCGCTGGCGCGGGCCCCGCCGCCAGTTCGGAGCGGCAGCGCGAGAGAAACTGCATCCAGGTTTGCCCCTCCGCCCCGCCCGATGCGCGCGCCGCGCGCCATTTGTCGCCGCAGGTCTTCAGCGAATTGTCGGGAGCGGGCGTCTGCGCCGGCTGCGCCTGCGCGGAAACTCCGACAGGCGCGAAAAAAGCAGCGGCTGCGAAAAGAAGCGCGGCGCCGGCGGGACGGAGGGTCGATCGGGCGAACATGGGCGAGGGCTCCGCTGCGGACTGCACGCCCGTAACATCACCCAGACCTGACCGGGCGTCAATTGCCCAGATCAAGCCTCAGCGCGAGACGATCTGTGGCGCAGCCGTCGGCTGGCCGATCGAAACCCAGAGATTGGGGTCGGTCTGCGACTGGCGCTTGACGAAGCCATAGGGCGTCTCGCGCCACAGCTTCACCTCGTCGTTCATGTTGTCGAGGATGTAGTCCCCGCGGTCGGTGCGCAGCGTGAGCACCGCATGGCCGTCGCCCTGAAGGTCAGTGACGACGGTGATGAGCAGCGCCTGACGCGGCAGGCCCATCTCCATGAGCGCCTTGCGCTTGAGGAGCACATAATCCTCGCAATCGCCGCGTCCGTCTTGCGGATAGTCCCAGCGCTCCTGCTGGCCCCACATTTCGAAATCCGTGGCGGGCTCGATCTGCGCGTTCACCTCGCGATTGAGGCGCTCCACCGCACGACGCGTCTTCACGTCGTAAACCACCGTCTGCGGCTCGAGCGGACGGGCGTCGCATTCGCCCGCGTAGCGCTTGCAGAAATCCGTCCAGCCCATCGGCTCGCGCGCGGGGCCGAGCGCCACAAGCGCGGCCGGCGCGACGCCCATCGCCGGCGGCGACAGCGCAGCCACGCGATCATTGGCCGAAGGCGCGCCAACCGCGCAGGCCACGATCAGGCTTGCAAGGCCCATGGCCCTGACGCCGGCAGACAACATTGGAAACGCCCCCGCAATTCTTACCAAAAGATTAAAGCGGGGGATCACGGCTTGCGACAAGCGCGAACGCTGAAACGCAAGGGCTTTGACGCGCGCTGTGACGAAAGGGTGACGCTTTGTAACGTCGTTTTTAACGAGTGGCGACGACTGCGGGGGCGTGCGCCTCATCGCCGATCGACACCCACAGATTGGGATTGGTCTGGCTCTGGCGCTTGACGAATTTATAGGGGGTCGCGCTCCAGGGCTTCACGCCGTCGCGCAGGTTGTCGAGCACGAACTCGCCCTGATTGGTCTTCACCGTCAGCACGGCGTGGCCTTCGCCGCGCTCATCGCGCACCACGGTGACGAGCAACGACTGGATCGGCAGGCCCTCGTCAGCCAGCAGGCGGCGCTTGAGCAGCACATAGTCCTCGCAATCGCCCTGCCCGTTCGAGGGATAGTCCCAGCGGTCGATCACGCCCCACTGGTCCTGATCGGAACGAGCGCGCACATTGGCGTTCACCCATTTGTTGATCTGTGCGATGCGGCGGAACACGCCGGGGGTGAGCTTGATGTCGCTCGCCTCGCCGCTCGCCTGGCACTCGCCCTGATAGCGCGCGCAGAAATCGGCCCAGCCGTAGGGCATCAAAGTCTGTCCGCCCACCTCGATGAAGGACGACTTCATCGCTTCCGCCTGGGTCGGCGTATGCACGCCAACGAGGCCCGTGAACACGACGACCGCCGCTGCGATGGATTTGAGGACTGTGCGCTTCATGATCGCCCCGAAAGTTCGATGGACACAGCATCGCAGGGGGCTTTTGCAGTCGATCTAAAGTAATCGCGCGCATTTTACGCGAACGCGTTTAGAATTGGCGGGATCAACGGCAAGTATAATTTTGTCGCGCCAATTTGCGGACAATTTGAACGATCGACGCACAAACTGTTGATGCTAAAAAGATTACCTTGCGTCATACCGCGCATTGCAACGCCCCTTTGGGCGCTCAATACAGGCGAAAGTTAACGCCGGCGGCCTTAAGGCGGGGGGCGCAAGGTTAACGTCCCCGCGCGGACGCCTTAACGCAGCCGCGGCGCGGCGCGCTCCGCCGAGGTTGGGAGACGCATCATGGCCCATTTTCCCGACGCCCTGCGCCCGTCCCACGAGGCCGACGAGGAGGTGAGCCCGGCCGATCGGGCCGCCCTCGCCCGCGCAGTCGCCCTGCTCGAGCGCACGAGTTTCGCGGCCGCGCTGGCGCGGGAGGCGCGGGGCCCCTGAGAAGCCCGGATTGCGCTTTGCGCGGGCCACGTTAGGCTCTCCCCATCCGCCGCAGAGCGGTCCATTCAGGGGGAGGTTCTTTGATGTCTTCGTTGAAAACGGCGCACCCGGCGTCCCGTCGTGATTTCGTTTTGGGATGCGCGCTGGCGGGCGTCGCGTCGGCCCTGTCGCTGGCCCCGGGACAGGCGCAAGCGCAGACCGCGAACTGGCCCACACAGACCGTGAAGCTCGTCGTCCCTGCTCCCGCAGGCTCCACGACCGACGCGCTGGCGCGCATGCTGGCCGAACAACTCGCCAAGAAATGGAAGAACCCGACCGTGGTCGAGAACATCGCCGGCGCGGGCATGAACCTTGGCGCCCGAGCGGTGGCGCGCGCCGCTCCGGACGGCCACATGCTGTTCGTCTCGCCCCCCTCGCCTTTGTCCTTCAACCATCTCCTCTACAAGGATCTCGGCTATGATCCGGCGCAATTCACGCCGATCACCCTGCTCGCCTCGATCCCCAATGCGCTTGTGGTGCGCAAGACGCTGCCCGTGAACAATCTGCAGGAGCTGATCGCCTTCGGAAAGGCGAACCCGGGCAAGCTCACCTATGGGTCGGGCGGCATTGGCACGACGCCGCATCTTTCCGCCGCCCAGCTTGAAGCGCGCGCGGGCCTGAAAATGGTGCACGTGCCCTATCGCGGCTCGCAGCCCGCCATGATGGACGTCGTCGCCGGCCATATCGATGTGTTCTTCGACACGCTGTCGGCGACGGTGCCGCTGGCGCGCGGCGGCGAGGTGAAGATGATCGCGGTCGCCGACGGCGTGCGCACGCCCGCCTTCCCGGAGGCGCCCACGCTGGAGGAATCAGGCCTGCCCGGATTCCGCTCCATCACCTGGTTCGGGCTCGCCGCCCCGCCGTCCACGCCCGCAGCCCTCGCCGCGCGCATCCATCGCGACGTGGCCGACGTGCTGAAAAGCCCCGAGGCGCAGGAGTTCCTGAAGCGCACCTCCCTCGTCGCGGGCGGCCAGTCGCCCGAGGAGACCGCGAAGTTCTTCGCTGCGGAGGCGAAACTCTGGGGCGAGGTCATCAAGGAAGCGAAGCTGGAGCTTCAATGACCGGCGCAGAAGCGGCGTCGGGCGCAAGCCAAGGTCAGGCTGCGCCCGACGCGGGACGCAGTTCGCCAGGCGAAACGACGCATTTGGGGGATTTGGGAAGGGGAAATCTGGAGGCCTCGCCCGGAATCGAACCGGGGTGCAAGGATTTGCAGTCCTCTGCGT
>CAZYBF010000108.1:0-7694 GCA_964645525.1 uncultured Beijerinckia sp. | reverse complement strand
CCATAGGTGAGCTCGCCCGACACGGGCGCGCATTCGAAACCGGCGACCTGCTGGAAATAGGTGAACTGGCTCACCTCCATGCCGTCGCACCAGCATTCCCAGCCAAGGCCCCAGGCGCCCAGCGTCGGGCTCTCCCAGTCGTCCTCGACGAATCGGATGTCGTGCAGCGCGGCGTCGACGCCGATGGCGGCGAGCGAGCGCAGATAGAGATCCTGCAGGTCGGGCGGCGAGGGCTTCAGGATCACCTGAAACTGATAATAGTGCTGCAGCCGGTTCGGGTTCTCGCCATAGCGCCCGTCCTTCGGGCGGCGCGAGGGCTGCACATAGGCCGCGTTCCACGGACGGGGCCCGAGCGAGCGCAGCGTGGTCGCGGGATGGAACGTGCCCGCGCCCACCTCCATGTCGTAGGGCTGCAGGATCACGCAGCCCTGTTCCGCCCAGAACTTCTGCAGCGTCAGGATCAGCCCCTGAAAGGAGCGGCGCGGATCAAGGGAGGAGGAGCCCGCATCGGGGGCGCGAAGGTCCGTCATGTCAGCCTCGGACAGGGAAGGGCGGGCGAATGGAAATCGCGCGCAAACTAGAGGTTTTCGCGGCCGGCGCAAGTTGTGCGGCGCGCCCCGCGGACGCGGGATGAACGCGGGATGAACGTCGCCCTCAGGGCGCGTTCAGCCGCGCGGGCGCAGATTGGCGTCATGCAGCACCGCATGGGAGAAAGCTGATGATCGGTTCCCTCGTCCCGCTCAAGAAGTTCGCCCTCGCAGCCGCCCTGGGCCTCGGCGCGCTGGGCGCCGGCGTCGCTGTCGCGCCCTCGCAGGCGCAGGCCTATCACCGGGATCGCCATTGGGTCGCGGGTTCGGGGCTCGACCATCATTACAGGCCCGCGCGCAGAGGCCATCACTGGGGCCATCACTGGGGCCATCATCGCCCGGCCTATGGCTACGGCTACGGCCATTACCGGCCCATCGTGAGCCATGTCTATCGTCCGCCCGCCTACGGCTATCACACGCCGGCCTATTTCTACGGGGAGCAGTGCGTCGTGAAGAAGAAATGGCGCGGCTTCCATCGAGTCCGCCGGGTCGTCTGCTACTGACCCCCCGCCGCGTGAGGCGCCCGGAGGAGCGCCGGTCCCCGTGAGGGGGCCGGCGTTTTTTCATGCGTCGCCGAGCGTGCGCTCCCCGCGATGGATGGCTTGCGCGCGCGCGGTGAAAGCGCCGTCCTCACCATGCAGCACGAGCGGCGGCGCCAAGGCGAGCGGCGCGCGCGAGCCCTTGCGCGCGCTCACCAGAATGCGTTTCGCGGGCGCCTGCGCGCGCGGATGGACCGGCGTGATCCTCAATCCGCCTGCGCGGTTCTCGCAAGCCGCAAGAATCTCGCCGAGGCTTTCCGGCAGGCAGATGAGCGCGAGCCGCCCGTCGGGCGCCAGCAGGGCGAGGCAGGCGCGCAGCCAGGCGCCCATGCCCTCAGGCCCCAGCACATGGGCGGCGGCGCGGGCGGGATCGGGTGAGGCGCGCACGGCGCCCGCCGCGAAGAATGGCGGGTTGCTGTAGACGCTGGAGGCGCGTTCGTTCTCAAGCCCCGCCGCGCGCCGGCCGCCCGTGTCCATCAGATCGCAGACGGCGGTCTCCACCCTGTCCGTGAGCCCATTGAGCGCGGCGTTCCCGGCGGCGAGCGCGGCGATGCGCGAGTCGCGCTCAATGAGGGTCACGCGGGATTGGGGCGCGCGCAGCGCAAGCGCGAGGCCCACGGCGCCTACGCCGGCGCCCGCGTCCACCACCCGCGGGCCGGGATCGTCCAGCATGGCGGCGAGCAGGATCGCGTCCGTGCCGACCCGATGGCCTTCCTGCGGCTGGCGCAGCCGCAGGCGGCCATTGAGCAGGGCGTCGATCTTGGCGGGATCCTGGCTGGGATCCGGCGCGCCGGGGTCGTTCGTTCGCGGGATTTCGGTCATGGCGAGGATCCGGCCCCGATCCTGGTTCCATCGCCGGCGAGGCGATGCGATGCACGTTGCGCGCAGGGCGCCGCCGTGCGAAGAGGGCGAAGGTTCGCATGCTAGGGCAGGCGGGCGCAAGCTCGGCTTTGCGCCCTCGCAGGGGGTCCACAGTGGGAGTCGTCGCGCCGATCAAAGATCCGTCCGTGGGCTCCGGCGTCGACGCTTTGGTCGCGCTGGCGGCGGCGGACATGGAGCGCGTGAACGCGACGATCCTCACGCGGACGGGCTCCGACGTGACGATGATCCCGGAAGTCGCGAACCACCTCATCTCCTCCGGCGGAAAACGGCTGCGTCCGATGCTGACGCTGGCGACCGCCGCGCTCAGCGATTATCGCGGCGAAGGACATATCAAGCTCGCCGCAGCCGTGGAGTTCATGCACACCGCGACGCTGCTCCACGACGACGTTGTGGATGAAAGCGACATGCGTCGCGGCAAGCTCGCGGCCCGCATGTTGTGGGGCAATGAGGCGAGCGTGCTCGTCGGCGATTTCCTTCTCGGACAGGCGTTCAAGATGATGGTGGAGGTGGGCTCGCTCGCCTGCCTCGACGTTCTGTCCACCGCCGCCGCCGTGATCGCGGAAGGCGAGGTGATGCAGCTCGCCGCCGCCAAGGACACGCAGACCACGCAGGACGCCTATCTCGCCGTGATCGCCTCGAAGACGGCGGCGCTGTTCGGCGCGGCCTGCGAGGTCGGCCCCATTCTCGCGGACCGCAGCCTCGCCGAACAGGCGGCCTGCCGCGCCTATGGCGTGAACCTCGGCGTGGCGTTTCAGCTGATCGACGATGCGCTCGACTACGGCGGCGCGTCCGCGACGCTGGGCAAGAACGTCGGCGACGATTTCCGCGAAGGCAAGATCACCCTGCCGATCGTGCTCGCTTTCGAGCGCGGCGACGAGGAGGAGCGCGACTTCTGGCGGCGCACGCTGGAGCTCGGCGAGATCGGCGAGGGCGATCTCGACCGCGCCATCGCGATTCTGCGCCGGCGCGGCGCGCTTGAAGACACGATCGCGCGCGCGCGCGAATATGGCGCGCTCGCTCAGGAGGCGCTCGCCGCCTTCCCCGCAGGGCCGTGGAAGCGCGCCCTGTTCGACGTGGTGGATTTCTGCATCAGCCGCGGCCATTGATCCGCGGCGCGCCGGCGGCTCATCCCGCCTTGCGCGCAGGCCTCGGCTGGCTCGCGGTTGCGCTCTTCCCCGCTTTCTTCGCGCGCTTCTCATCGGCGTCGCTTCGCTTCGGCGCAGGGGCTGCTTTTGGTCGCGCAGACCGCGCCAGCGCGTCCTCGAGCGCGAGGCGGATAAAGCGCTGATAAGGGATGCCGGCCTGCGCGGCGCGCGCCTTCACGCCCTCCAGCAGCGGCGCGGGCAGGCGCATGTTCACCCGCTCCGTCTTGGGGACGAATTCAAAGCGCACGGGCTTGAACTGGGAGAAGTCCAGCTCGGACAGATCTTGTTCAAGAAAAGCTTCCGCCTCTGCATCAGAGTGGAAAACAGGAACCCGCTTAGGCTTCGTCTTTTCGCTCATAACGGGCCAATTCCTTTCTGTGCATGAACCGAGCTGAAATAGGTCTCAGATAGAGCTCGCCCTCTTTCGCGCGCATTGTGAAGGCGACAAAAACGGGCCTGCCGCTGTCGTGACGACCTATGGCGATGAAACGCTCCTCTAGCCCGCTGTGTCGCTGATCAGGCGCGATCTTAGGGTTGCCCTCGAACATGCTCTCGATCTCCGCTGCGCGCAGACCATGCTTCTCGCATTTGGCGCGGTTGCCCGCGTCCCAATCAAACCCGTGAAAGCGCATCGACAATGCCATTTGTATGTACAAAGGTCAATCAAAATAAAGCCGAGCCCATGCTAGGCGCGCGGCGCGCAAAAGAAAAGGGCGGCCAGACGGCCGCCCTTGCGATCTTTTGAAATCCGCAGCTTGTCGCGTCTTCGTCAGCCGCGCCGCGCCACGTCCGGGGCCACGGCCTCGCCAGCGAGCGCGCGCAGCGCCTCGTCGAGGCTCAAGGTCTCCTGCGCCTGCGAGCCGAGACGGCGCACGGATACGCTGCGCTGTTCGGCGTCGCGCTTGCCCACCGCGATGATGACGGGGACCTTGCTGAGCGAATGTTCGCGCACCTTGTAGCCGATCTTCTCGTTGCGCAGGTCCACGTCCACGCGCAGGCCCGCCTTGCGCGCGGCGGCGGCGAGTTCCATCGCGTAATCGTCGCCCTCCTGCGTGATCGTGCAGATCATCGCCTGCAGCGGCGAGAGCCAGAGCGGCAGGTGGCCGGCGTAATGTTCAAGCAGGATGCCGGTGAAGCGCTCCAGCGAGCCGAACATGGCGCGGTGGATCATCACGGGGATGGTCTTGTCGCTGTCGGCTCCGATGTAGAAGGCGCCGAAGCGCGCCGGCAGGTTGAAGTCGACCTGCGTCGTGCCGCATTGCCATTCGCGGCCGATGGCGTCGCGCAGCGTATATTCGAGCTTGGGGCCGTAGAAGGCGCCTTCGCCCGGATTGACGCCGGTCTTCACGCCGCCTGCGCCCACCTTCTCGAGCACGCGCATGAGGGCGGCTTCCGCCTTGTCCCACACATCGTCGGAGCCGACGCGCTTTTCAGGCCGCGTGGAAAGTTTCAGCACGACGTCGTCGAAGCCGAAGTCCTTGTAGACCGACATGATGAGGTCGTTGACCTTCATCGCCTCGTCCATGATCTGGTCTTCGGTGCAGAAGATATGGGCGTCGTCCTGCGTGAAGGCGCGCACGCGCATCACGCCATGCAGCGCGCCGGAGGGCTCATAGCGGTGCACCATGCCGAATTCGGCGATCTTCAGCGGCAGGTCGCGGTAGGACTTCAGCCCGTTCTTGAAGATCTGCACATGGCCGGGGCAGTTCATCGGCTTGAGCGCGAAGACGCGTTCGTCCTCGGTCTTGGTGAGGAACATGTTCTCGCGATAGGTCTGCCAGTGGCCTGACGTCTCCCACAGGGCGCGGTCGAGCACTTGCGGCGTGTTGACCTCGATATAGCCCGAGTCTTCCTGACGGCGGCGCATATAGCCGATGAGCGTCTGGAAAAGCGTCCAGCCCTTCGGGTGCCAGAACACCGTGCCCGGCCCTTCCTCCTGGAAGTGGAACAGGTCCATCTCGCGGGCGAGGCGGCGGTGGTCGCGGCGCTCGGCCTCCTCAAGCTGTTTGATGTAGGCGTCGAGATCTTCCTGCTTCGCCCATGCGGTGCCGTAGATGCGGCTGAGCATGGGCTTGCTGGAATCGCCGCGCCAATAGGCGCCGGCCACTTTCATCAGCTTGAAGGCCGAGCCGACCTTGCCGGTGGATGTCATGTGCGGGCCGCGACACAGGTCGAGCCATTCGCCCTGCTTGTAGATCTTCAGGCTCTGGTCGTCGGGAATCGCGTCGACGAGTTCGACCTTGAAGGCTTCACCGCGGGCGGCGAAGAAGCTCTTGGCCTCATCGCGCGACCATTCCTCCTTCGTGAAGGGAGCGTCGCGCGCGATGATTTCGCGCATCTTCTTTTCGATGGCGGCGAAATCCTCCGGCGTGAACGGCGTCTCCCGATGGAAGTCGTAGTAGAAGCCGTTGTCGATCACGGGGCCGATGGTGACCTGCGTGCCGGGAAAGAGCGCCTGCACCGCTTCTGCGAGCACGTGGGCGCAATCGTGGCGGATCAGCTCCAGCGCGCGCGGGTCTTCGCGGTTGATGAACTCGATCTTCGCGTCGCGCGTGATCTTGTCGGCGAGGTCCATCAGCACGCCGTCGAGCGCCATGGCGACCGTGCGCTTGGCGAGGGAGGGGGAGATGGATTTGGCGATGTCGGCGCCGCTGACGCCGGGCTCGAACTGGCGCTGCGCGCCGTCGGGGAAGGTGACGGAGATCATATCGGCTCCTGTGCTCACTCGCCGAAACGAGCCGGCGTAAGCGATTGCTGAGGCGGCCGGTATAGCGGGGGCTGCGCGACTGGGCAATGGAAGCGCCAAAGGCGCAGCCCATGTTCGCCAGCTAGCGGCGATCGAAGGGCGTGGCGAAACGCGCGCGCACCTTGGGCCGCGGCGCGGCGGCGCCAGCGCTCTGGGGCGTGCCGTCGGGCGCTGTCCAGATTTCGGGCGCGCCGCCTGCGCCCGTAGCTGGCCGACGCAGGGCGGGGCTGAGGCTTTCCAGCTCGCGCACATAGGCGGGCGGCAGGCTCCAGGCGCGCGCGGCGGCGATCACCTGCTCCATATAGCCGGCCTGCGGGGCGCCCTGCGCCTGCGAACTCCCCACATAGACGAGCGCGCGCACGCTGCCCCCGCCGGCGCGCAGGATCGGCTGCTGCGCCTTGCGATAGAGGCCGCCGGCGACGTCCTCATAGGCGTCGAGCGCGCGCAGGTCGGCGAGCGCCACGTCCCAGATGACGCCATGCACGTCGCGGCGCGGGTCGCGCATGATGGAGGCGTAGCCCGGCGCCATGATGAAGAGGCGATGGCGTGCGAGCCGGCCCGTTCCCAGCGCGCGGGAACGGGGGCAGCGCGCCTGCATGGCGGCGGCGTCCATGTTGGAGCCATAGGCGAAGTAAAGCGGCATGGATCGCCTATAGCATCTTTCGGCGCGCGTGCGGAACGCTCAGGCGAAATCCATGATCGTGGCGTCCACGGGCAGGCTGTCGCCTTCCTTGGCGCGGATCGCCTTCACGGTGACGTCGCGTTCGGCGCGCAGCACGTTCTCCATCTTCATCGCCTCGACGATGGCGAGCGCCTCGCCCGCCTTCGCCTCCTGCCCCTCGCGCACGAGAATGGCCTTGACGAGTCCGGGCATCGGACAGAGCAGGCTCTTCGACGTGTCGGCGGCGACCTTCTCAGGCATCAGCGCGGCGAATTCCGCCTCGCGGCGCGTGAAGACGCGCGCATCCACCGACACGCCCGCATGGGTGAGGTGGTGGCCGTTGAGAATCGGGCGCACCTGCACCGCGATCTCCGCGCCGTCCACGCTGCCGCGCCAGACCATTTCGCCGGGAACCCAGTCGGATTCGAGGCGATGGGCGTGCGCGCTGGCGTCGCTGAAGCGCACCATCAGCACGCCTTCGGAATCATCGAGGGTGAGGTCGTAGCGCGCCTTGCCGAGCATGGCGACGCGCTCGCGCTCGAAGGCGACCGGGCGCTGGGTGCGCAGCTGGCCGGAGATGAGGCGCTTGCGCTCGTTGTGCACATGGTCGATGGCGGCGGCCACGCAGGCGAGCGCGTGGCCGGTCTCGCCCTTCGCCTCCAGCGGCGCGAAGCCGTTGGGAAACTCCTCCGCGATGAAGCCGGTGGAGAGGCGGCCGGCTTTCCAGCGTTCATGCTGCATCAGCGCGGAGAGGAAGGGAATGTTGTGGCGAATGCCATCGATCACGAATCCGTCGAGCGCGCGCGCCTGCGCCTCGATCGCGGTGAGCCGGTCACCCGCATGGGTGACGAGCTTGGCGATCATCGGATCATACCAGATCGAGATTTCGCCGCCCTCATAGACGCCCGTGTCGTTGCGCACCGTCACGCCGTCCCAATGGCCTTCGGCGGGCGGGCGATATTTCACGAGCCGCCCGGTGGAGGGCAGGAAGTTGCGCGTGGGATCTTCCGCATAGATGCGGCTCTCCACCGCCCAGCCGCGCAGGCGCACGTCGCTTTGCTTGAGCGCCAGCGGCTCGCCGGCGGCCACGCGGATCATCTGCTCCACAAGGTCCACGCCGGTGATGAGCTCCGT
>CAZYBF010000107.1:0-7741 GCA_964645525.1 uncultured Beijerinckia sp. | reverse complement strand
CGCGCGCGGTCCAAGAAACCCGCGCGCGGTCTCGTTCGCCGCTTATTCCGCCGCCTGCTCTTGCTCCGCCCAGGGCGCGGGCTTCGTCCAGCGCAAGATGGGCTGACGCGCGGCGCGCGTTTCGTCGAGCCGGCGGCGCGGGGCATGATAGGGCGCGCCGAGGAAACGATCGGTCTCGCCGCGCCGCACGCTGAAGGCGAGGTCGCGCAGGGTCATCACGAACAGGTCGATGGCGGCCCGCGATTCAGACTCGGTCGGCTCGATCAGCATGGCTCCGGGCACGACGAGCGGGAAATACATCGTCATGGGATGGTAGCCCTCGTCGATCATCGCCTTGGCGAAATCGAGCGTGGTCACGCCGCTGCCCTTCATCCAGCGGTCGTCGAACAGCGCCTCATGCATGCAGGGCCGCTCGCCATAGGGCGCGCTCATCACGTCCTTCAGGCGAACGCGCACGTAATTGGCGTTGAGCACCGCGTCTTCCGAGGCCTGCCGCAGGCCGTCCGCGCCGTGGGAGAGCATGTAGGCGAGCGCGCGCACGAACATGCCCATCTGGCCGTGGAAGGCCGTGAGCCTGCCGAAGGCGCCGCCGGCGCCCGTCTCCTCCACGAGCGAGAGGGTCTCGCCGTCGCGTCCCGTCAGGCGCAGGAAAGGCGCCGGCGCGAAAGGCGCGAGCGCCTCCGACAGCACCACCGGACCCGCGCCCGGCCCGCCGCCGCCATGCGGCGTCGAGAAGGTCTTGTGCAGGTTGATGTGCATGGCGTCGACGCCGAGATCGACCGGGCGCACCTTGCCGACGATGGCGTTGAAATTCGCGCCGTCGCAATAGAAGTACGCGCCCGCCTCATGCACGGCTGCGGCGATCTCCACCACTTCCGGCTCGAACAGGCCGCAGGTGTTGGGATTGGTGAGCATCAGCGCCGCCACGTCGGGCCCGCAGGCGTCGCGCACGGCTTGCGCGCTCACCGTGCCGTCCTCGCGCGCGGGGATCGAGCGCACTTCAAAGCCGATCAGCGCGGCGGTGGCGGGGTTCGTGCCATGGGCGCTGTCGGGCACGAGAACGACGCGCCGCGTCGCGCCTTCTCCGCGCGCGGCCAGCGCGGCCTTGATCGCCATCATGCCGCACAATTCGCCATGGGCGCCCGCCTTGGGCGACAGGGCCACGGCGGCGGCGCCCGTCAGCTCCATCAGCCAGCGCGACAATTCCTGCATCAGTTCGAGCGCGCCCTGCACGGTGGAGACGGGCTGCAGCGGATGCACGTCCGCAAAGCCCGGCAGGCGCGCGAGGCGCTCGTTGAGCCGCGGATTGTGCTTCATCGTGCAGGAGCCGAGCGGATAGAGGCCGGCGTCGATCGCATAGTTCTTTTGCGACAGGCGCACGTAATGGCGCACGGTCTCCGGCTCCGACAGGCCCGGCAGGTCGATGGGCGCCTTGCGCGCCAGCGCGCCCAGGCGCGGCGTGAAATCCTCCGGCTCGTCGATGTCGACGCCCGTGGACTCCACGCGGCCCAGTTCGAAGATCAGCCCTTCGCGGGTCTCGAGTCCGCGATGGCCGGAGAAGGTCTTGCGCGATGCGCTGTTCCCGCCTGCGCCTGCGCCCGTGGGGCGTCCCTGATCGTTCATCATGGCGAAGGTCTCCTCAATGGGCGAGTTCGGCGCGCAGGCCCGCGACAAGCGCCGCGCGGTCCTCGTCCGTGTTGGTTTCGGTGGAGGCGATGAGCAGCAGGTCGTCGAGCCCGGCGTCCGGCAAGAGACGCGAGACGGGCACGCCCGCCAGCACGCCGCGCCGCGCAAGACGTTCCACAAGGTCTGCCGCGTCCGTCTTCACGCGCACGGTGAACTCGTTGAAGAAGGTCTCGTTGAGCACGTCCACGCCGGGCGTTGCGGCCAGCATGTCGGCAAGTTTCACCGCATTGGCGTGGTTCACCCGCGCCAGCGTGCGCAGGCCGCGCTCGCCCAGAAGCGTCATGTGAATCGAGAAGGCGAGCGCGCACAGGCCCGAATTGGTGCAGATGTTGGACGTCGCCTTCTCGCGGCGGATGTGCTGCTCGCGGGTGGAGAGCGTCAGCACGAAACCGCGCTCGCCGTCCGCGTCGCGCGTTTCGCCCGCAAGGCGGCCCGGCATCTGGCGCACATATTTCTGCCGCGTGGCGAACAGGCCCACATAGGGGCCGCCGAAATTGAGCGCGTTGCCGATCGACTGGCCCTCGCCCACCACGATGTCGGCGCCCATGGCGCCGGGGGGCTCGACCGCGCCGAGCGAAACGGCTTCCGTGAAGACGGCGATGAGCAGCGCGCCCGCCTCCTGGCATCGCTTCGCCAGCGCGGTGAGATCGCGCAGATTGCCGAACACGTCGGGCGTCTGCACGACGACGCAGGAGACGCTGGAATCAATCTGCGAGAGCAGGTCCTCGCGCCCCGCCACGTCCGGCGGCAGGGTCGTCGTCTCATCGCCGGCCATGCGCGAGAGCGTGCGCACCACTTCCGCATAATGGGGATGCAGGCCGCCCGAAAGCACCGCCTTTTTGCGCCGCGTGACGCGATGGGCCATCAGAACCGCTTCGCCGCAGCCCGTCGAGCCGTCGTACATGGAGGCGTTCGCCACCTCCATGCCGGTGAGATTGGCGACTTGCGTCTGGAACTCGAACAGCATCTGCAGCGTGCCCTGGGTGATCTCGGGCTGGTAGGGCGTGTAGCTCGTGAGGAACTCCGAGCGCTGGATCAGATGGTCCACGCTCGCGGGCACATGGTGGCGATAGGCGCCGGCGCCCACGAAGAAGGGCGCGGAGCCGGCGGCGATGTTGCGCGCGGCCATGCGCGCCAGCGTGCGCTCCACCGCAAGCTCGCCCTGCCTGCGCGGCAGGTCGGGCGGCGCCTTGAGCAATTTGTCGGCGGGCACGTCGGCGAACAGGGCGTCGATCGTCGGCGCGCCGACGCAGGCGAGCATGCTCGCGCGGTCTTCGTCCGTCAGCGGCAGATAGCGCATGGGGCGTCCTTTCGTCAGTCGAGCGTCTTGAGGAAGGCCTGATAGGCGGCCTCGTCCATGAGGCCGTCGAGGTCGGCGGCGTCGGCGATGCGCACTTTCATGAACCAGCCGGCGCCGAGCGGATCGGAATTGATCGTCGCGGGATCGCCTTCCAGCGCCTCGTTGACGGCGACCACTTCGCCCGACACCGGCGCATAGACTTCGCTCGCCGCCTTCACGCTCTCCACGACCGCCGCCTCGCCGCCGCGCTCGACGCGGGCGCCGACTTTCGGCAGCTCCACGAACACGACGTCGCCCAATTGCTTTTGCGCGTAATCGCTGATGCCGATCTCGCCCACGTCGCCCTCGACGCGGATGTATTCGTGGTCTTTCGTATAGCGGATGCTCGACATGACAGGCTCCGTTCAGCGGGCGAAACGATGGGGGACGAAGGGAAGAGGGACGATGCGCGCGGGCAGCGGCTTGCCGCGCACGATCACGTTGAGGGCTGCGCCCTCGCGCGCATGGGCGGCGGCGACATAGCCCATGGCCACGGGCTTTTCGAGCGAGGGCGCGAAGCCGCCGGAGGTGAGCGCGCCGACGATCTCGCCGTTTTCGGCCGCGATCTGCGCGCCTTCGCGCGCGGGCTGGCGGCCTTCCAGCAGCAGGCCAACGCGCCTGCGCGCAGGGCCTTCGCCAAGTTCGCGCAGAATGCGCTGCGCGCCGGCGAATCCGCCTTCCGCGCGCCGGCGCTTGCCGATCGACCAGGCGAGCGCGCCTTCCACGGGCGATGTCGTCTCGTCGAGGTCGTGGCCGTAGAGGCACAGGCCCGCCTCCAGCCGCAGGGAATCGCGCGCGCCCAGGCCGATCGGCTTGACGCGCGCATCCGCCAGCAGCGCGCGCGCCCAGCGCTCCGCCTCGCCGTCGGGCAGCGAGATCTCGAATCCATCCTCGCCCGTGTAGCCGGAGCGCCAGAGCCAGACGTCGTGCGCGCGCGCGCCGGCGTCGAAGGACATGAAGGGCTGCGCGGCGATGGCGGCGGCCCGCGCGGGCAGGGCGTCGGCCAGCGCCTGCGCGGCCTGCGGGCCTTGCAAGGCGAGCAGGGCGCGCGTCTCGAGCGTCTCGAGGCGCAGCTGGGGCAGTTTGGCGCGCAACAGCGCGAAGTCGGCCTGTTTGCGCGCGGCGTTGACGACGAGCAGCAAGCGCTCCGCGCCGTCCGCGTCCGGCGCGAGCCGCGTGACCATAAGGTCGTCCAGCACGCCGCCCGTCTCGTTCAGCAATTGCGTGTAGCGCGTGCGGTTTTGCGGCAGGCCCAGAAGATCGGCCGCCACGAGCCCTTCGAGCGCCTGCGCTGCGCCCGCGCCCGACAGAATCGCCTGGCCCATGTGCGACACGTCGAACAGGCCCGCGCTTTCGCGCGTCCATCTGTGTTCGGCGAGCACGCCGGCGGGATATTGGATCGGCATGTCATAGCCGGCGAAGCCGGCCATGCGCGCGCCAAGCTCGCGGTGGAGCGCATGCAGCGGCGTGCGCGACAGCGCAGAGGTTTCGACGCCAGAGGTTTCGTCAGTCGGCATGGGCCACCGGGATTCGAGACGCTGATCCGCCTCCGGCTTTCGCCGGATGACGGTTTCGCGCCCCCTCTGTCCCGTGACCTGAGAGATTTCCCGTCGCCCGCCGCCAGACGCTACGCGCTGCGAGGACGGTTACGCCCGTCGGTGGACGCATGTCTTGCGACATGCGCCGCTTTCCAGAGTGTCATCCCAGCGCGGTCCTTTTGCCTGAGCGTTTCCGGGGCGGTTGCGCCTTCGGCGCCGGCGACGCGCGCCGGACTCTTCCGCGATGGATCTTGGACTGACGATTCGAGAAGGTAGAGAGGCGCCGGCGCGAGTCAAGCCGCGCTCTGGCGCGCCGGCGCGCTCTCCACTGCGAAAGACGCGTTCAGCGGCGCCGGCGCGGTTCGCCGGCGGGGGCCGCGCCGTCCACGCTCACGAGGATTTCGTAATCCTCGTTGGCCGATTCGCTGATGAAGGGCACCGCGATTTCGTCCGACACCACGGTGAACGTGGTTTGCGACTGGCCGGCGGGAATGACCGCCTGCGCGCGATAGGCGCGCGAGACCAGCGCACGCTCCTCGCCGTCGCGCCGCACCGCGATGGTGATGGGCACGGAGAAGGAGGAGGGGGAGCCTGCGGGGCCGAGCAGCGCCTTGCCTTCGACGCCCACTTTCAGGATGAGCTGCTTATTGACGACCCGGCACTGGCGGGCGAGCTCGCCGATGGAGAACTGGTGGCGCACCGCGCCGCCCGCCATCACGCGCAGGGCGGCTGCGCCTTCGCGCACATGCACTTCCGGGCAGACGAGATCGACGTTGGGGTCCGCCTCCGGGGCGGCCGCGCCCGCCGCGGGCGCGCGGGTGGAGTTGAAGGCCACGAGGTTGCCCAGCGCCGAGCCCGCGCTGCCGAGGCCTCCGCCGGAACAGCCCGACAGAAGGCCGGCGGCGAGCAGGGCGGCGGTGACGCGCAGACGCATGGGAGACGCTCCTGAAATCGGGGCCGTAAGCGGCCGCGGCGCAAACTACACCAGCGCCCGAGCGCGCGCCAGCGCGGGCGGGCTCAGGGAAACGCGGGCGGGCTAAGGCAAGCGTTGCTCAAGGCAGACGCTCGAATCCTTCCCGGAAGCCGGTGAGGGCGAGGGGAATGCCGATCCCCTGCTCAGGCGTCTCGAAGACGATGAAGACCGCGTTCTTGCCGGCGCGCAATTCGTCCAGCAGTTTGTCGTCCATCACGACCTCGGCCACGCAGCCCGAGGGCAGGCAGCGCACGAAGCCCGCACGGCCCTTGTCGGCGCCGTCGATGTTCAGGCCAAGCCCGGCCGGCAGGAGCACGCCTAGCGGCGCGATGACGCGCAGCAGCCGCGACTTGCCGTCGGCGGTCTTCAGCACGATCACGACCAGGTTCATGTTGGGCTTGTCCTCGGCCGCAACGGACTGGATGATCGCGCATTGCTCGCGGCTGGCGCCGGGCGGGGTCTCGCAGCGCATTTCCCAGTCGCCATGCTTGCCGCGCACCGCCGACTGGGCCGCCGCCGGGGCGAAGGCTGCGCCCGCCGCCAGCGCGCCCGCCGCCGCGAGGACGATCGCGAGGCCTCGCCCGCGGGCGCTCCGGCGCGTCTGTCCTGCGTCCGCCCGTTCCATCGCGCTCATCGCCGCTCCTGTCGCCAAAGGGGCGCCCGAGGGCGCCCGGGCGGACGCGCTGGCCCGCCGAATCGGACCTCCGGATTAAGCAATGACGCGGGCCTTGGCAAACCCTCTCGGCTGCGGCCAAGGCCAACCCGCAAACCATCGTTTTTCGGGGGCCTTGCGAGGAATCCGCCCATGCGCGCCCTTATGCCGCATCAGTCCGGCTCAAAGGTCGTGTTGCGCTCATAGCCCGTTTATGGTTGGAACGGCGACGGCGGGAGAGCGCGCAAGCGTCTGTCGTCGCGGGACGTCGCGCGTCCCGAGAGGAAAGCCGAGCGGGAGCTACGATTCCAATGAAATTCCAAATGACCGGCGCTGACGCTGCGCGCGCGAAGCTCTCTCGGGCCTTCGCGGCTGCGGGCGCCGCCTTCACCGGATTGGTTCTGTTCGCCGGCGCCGCTGCGGCGCAGGGCGTGGTGGGCGCCCCGCGCCCGGGCCAGATGGGCCTTCCCGAGCCCGTCACCCCGATCGCTCGCGAGATGAACTTCTTCCACGACGCGATCCTGCTGCCGATCATCACGGTGATCTGCCTGTTCGTGCTGGCGCTGCTCGTGATCGTGGTCGCGAAATACAACGAGAACGCCAACCCCACGCCTTCGCGCACGACGCACCACACCGGCCTCGAGGTCGCCTGGACCGTCATTCCGGTGCTCATCCTCGTCGTGATCGCCGTGCCCTCCTTCCGCCTGCTGAACCATCAGCTCACCATGCCGGAAGCCGACATGACCATTAAGGTCACCGGCAATTCCTCGTGGGCCTGGACCTGGACCTATCCGAAGGAAGAGGGCGGCTTTGAGTTCCAGACCCGCCTGCTCGATCAGGACAAGCTGCCGGCTGGCAAGATGAAGCTCCTCGACGTCGACAATGAGGCCGTGGTGCCGGTGAACAAGACCGTGCGCCTGCAGGTCACCGCCGACGTGGTTGGCATCATCCATTCCTTCGTCATTCCCTCCTTCGGCGTGCGCATCGACGCCGTGCCGGGCCGCCTCAACGAGACGTGGTTCCGCGCGGAGAAGGAAGGAATCTACTACGGCCAGTGCTCGAAACTGTGCGGCAAGGACCACGCCTACATGCCCGCGGTGATCCGCGTGGTGAGCGAGCAGGAGTACAAGGCCTGGCTCGAAAAGGCGCGCAAGGAATTCGCCGCCGTGGAAGACGCGCCCGTCCGCCTCGCGGATGCGGGCGTCGCGCGCTGAACATTCGATAGAGGAAGCGAAAGATGGCTACGAACGCTGCGGCCCATCACGACGACCACGCCCATGGCATTCCCACGGGCTGGCGCCGTTATCTCTATTCGACCAACCACAAGGACATCGGCACGCTCTACATCATCTTCGCGATCTTCGCGGGGCTGATCGGCGCGGCCATGTCGGTGGCCATGCGCGCGGAGCTCGCGGGCACCGGCCTCGGCGTGTTCCCGTGGATCTCGCAGATCATGGCGGGCGACGGCTCGGCCGACGCCGCCAAGCACATGTACAATGTGTTCATCACCGGCCACGGCGTGATCATGATCTTCTTCATGGTCATGCCGGCGC
>CAZYBF010000106.1:0-7822 GCA_964645525.1 uncultured Beijerinckia sp. | reverse complement strand
CCATCGAGGACGAGCCGTTCGACTCGGTGATCTCGGAGACGACGCGCAGCGTGTAGGGGAATTCCGCCTGCGTGGGCAGCATGGGACGGATGGCGCGCCAGGCGAGCTTGCCGTGGCCGATCTCACGACGGCCGGGCGAACCCATGCGGCCGGTCTCGCCGACGCTGTAGGGAGGGAAGTTGTAATGAAGCAGGAAGCGCTCCTTGTAGGTGCCTTCCAGCGAGTCGACGAACTGCTCGTCCTCCGCGGTGCCGAGCGTGGCGACCACGAGGGCCTGCGTCTCGCCGCGCGTGAACAGCGCCGAGCCATGGGTGCGCGGCAGCACACCGACCTGCGCGAGGATGGGACGCACGGTGCGCACGTCGCGGCCGTCGATGCGCACGCCGGTGTCGAGAATGTTCCAGCGCACGACTTTGGCCTGCAGGTCGTGGAAGACCTCGCCGACCTTCTGCTTGTCGAACTTCGGCGTCTCGCCTTCGCACAGCGCCGCGTTGACTTTCGCCTTCACCGCGTCGACCGCCTTGTAGCGCTCGGCCTTCTGCGTGATCTTGTAGGCGACGCGCAGCTCCGCCTCGGCGATGTCGCTGACGGCCTTCTCGATCTCGCTCTTGTCGGCGACGACCAGATCGCGGGGCTCCTTGGCGGCCTTCTCGGCGAGACGGATGATCGCGTCGATCACCGGCTGGAAGCCGCGATGGCCGGTCATGACGGCTTCAAGCATCGTCTCTTCAGACAATTCCTGCGCCTCGGATTCCACCATCAGCACGGCGTCCTGCGTGCCGGCGACCACGAGGTCGAGGCCGCTTTCCTTCATCTCGTCGATGGTCGGATTGAGTTTCAGCTCGCCCTTGATGAAGCCCACGCGCGCGGCGCCGACCGGGCCCATGAAAGGCACGCCGGAGATCGTCAGCGCGGCGGAGGCCGCAACCATGGCCAGGATGTCGGGATCGTTCTCCAGATCATGGCTGAGCACCGTGACGACGACCTGCGTGTCGTTGCGGTAGCCGTCCGGGAACAGGGGGCGGATCGGACGGTCGATGAGGCGGGAGACCAGCGTCTCCTTCTCGGAAGGACGACCCTCGCGCTTGAAATAGCCGCCGGGAATACGACCGGCCGCGAAGGCCTTCTCCTGATAGTTCACCGTCAGGGGGAAGAAGTCGACGCCGGGCTTGGGCGACTTGGCGGACACGACCGTGGCGAGCAGGCTCGTCTCGCCCCAGGTCGCATAGACCGCGCCGTCGGCCTGACGGGCCATGCGGCCGGTTTCGAGGGTGAGCTTGCGCCCGGCCCATTCAAGGGTTTCGCGATGAATCTCGAACATGTTGATTGTCTCTCTTGGCTTTTCTCTGTGCTTTCGCAAAGCGAACGGCCATGGACAAGACGGCGAGACGCTGCCCGGACCGCGGGGTCCCGGATCGTGCGATCCTGAAGGCGACAGCGTCTGGCGATCCTGCCATGGCTGATCCGTTTGACGGGAGCGACGGCCCCATGCCGGCGACCCAGGAGCTCCCCCGCGCCCGGAGGGGCGCGGGAGATCGCGTCGAGCTTAGCGGCGGATGCCGAGACGCTCGATCAGCTTACGGTAACGCGCATCGTCGCGACGCTTCACATAGTCGAGAAGCTGACGACGCTGCGACACCAGCTTCAACAGGCCACGGCGGGAGTGATTGTCCTTGACGTGGGTCTTGAAGTGCTCGGTGAGGTTCGCGATGCGCTCGGTGAGGATCGCGACCTGGACTTCGGGCGAACCCGTGTCGCCGGGCTTGGTGGCGTATTCGTTCACAAGCGCCTGCTTGCGCTCGTCGGTGATCGACATCGGACTGTCCTTTCGGAGTGGAGATGAGGCCGCCGCCCGCAGGGCGGAAGGAGGCCGGGAAGCCTGCGTGCGGCCGGGCCGGGATGTCGTCCAGCCGGGTCGCGATGGCAGGCGCGCGCGCCGGAGGACCGGCGAGCGATGCCGCGCTTATACACGAATACGGGGGAGAATCCAGCCGCGGGGGGCTAGAACTCCAGCTCGACCGCGCCCGGCGCATGGCGCGGCCAGCGGCGGGGCGCCATGAGCAGGGCGTCGCCGCGCAGAACCTTGCCCGCGCTCCAGGGATGGCGGGCCGCCCAGGCCCGCGCGGCCCGGCTCATGCGGCGGGCCTTGTCTCGGGTCACGGCCTCCGCCGCCTGATCGAGGCTGGGGCGCGCCTTCACCTCGACAAAGGCCACCACGTCGCCGCGCATAGCCACGATGTCGATCTCCCCGCCCCCGCCCTGCCAGCGGCGGGCGAGAATGCGCCAGCCGAACAATCTGAGGTAGAGCGTCGCCCAGATCTCCGCCCGCAGCCCCAGAAGATAGGCGCGGCGGCGGCGGGCGCTCACGCCTCCCCGTCCTCCTGCTGGAGCTCGATGGCCCGGGCGTAGACCTTGCGCCGCGGCAGGCCGGTCTGGGCGGAGACGACGGCGGCCGCGTCCTTCACGGAATGGCGGGCGAGGGCGGCGCGCAGCCGGCCGTCGAGGTCCTCGCCCTCGACCGGGGCGTCCTCCAGCGGCGGGCCGACGAGCAGCACGATCTCGCCCTTGGGCGTGGGCTCGGCGGCGAATTCGGCCGCCAGCGCCGGCAGGCTTCCGCGCCGCACGGTCTCGAATTTCTTGGTCAGCTCGCGGCAGACGGCCGCCTCGCGGGCGCCGAGCACGGCGGCGAGGTCCTCGAGGCATTCGACCAGCCGGCGCGGGGATTCGAAGAACACAAGCGTGCCCGGCACCTGCGCGAGGGCTGCGGCGCGCTGGCGGCGGGCGGCGGATTTCTGGGGCAGGAAGCCTTCGAAGAAAAAGCGGTCGGTGGGCAGGCCCGCGACCACGAGGGCCGCCAGGACCGCCGAAGGACCGGGCACGCCAGTCACCGGCAGCCCCTTCTCCACCGCGTCGGCGACCAGTTTGAAGCCCGGATCGGAGACGAGCGGCGTGCCGGCGTCCGACACCAGCGCGAGCGCCGCGCCCGCCTCGAGCCGGGCGATCAGATGCGGGCGCATCACGGCGGCGTTGTGCTCGTGATAGGCGACAAGCGGGGTGGCGATGCCGTAATGGGCGAGCAGGGTCTTGGTGACCCGCGTGTCCTCCGCGATCACCGCGTCGGCGGCGGCCAGCGTCGCCAGCGCGCGAAACGACACGTCGCCCAGATTGCCGATGGGCGTGGCGACCACATGCAGGCCGGGCGCGAGCTTCTGCGCCTCGGCCCGCAGGCCGAAAGCGGTGAAGGAGGGCGCCTCGGATCGGGAGGAAGGCTCGGGCTTCATAGAGGCAGTCTAGCTCAGTCGGGAGCGTTCTGTAAATCAGTTTTATCGTTCTTTAAAAAGAACAATACGCGGCGCATGACTGTTTTCGACGCGCTGGCGGCGCGGGGCCGCGTTTTGCTTTTGAAAGACGGCCAAGTCGGGAATAACGTGCGCCACATTTCCAGAGCAGGCGGATCGATCATGAAGTCCATTTTCGAAGGGTTCGGGCGCGCGGCGGCCGAGGGGCGTCTTTCACGGCGCGGGGCGCTCAGGCTGATGGCGCGCGGGGGCGCGCTCGCCGGCGGCGCCGCGCTCGCCGGCTGCGGCCCCTACGGCACGTTCGTGAAGCCGGACGCCGGCGCCGCCTCCGCTCCTCCCCTCACCGATGCGGCGACCTCCGCCGGCGCCGCGCTCGGCTCGGGGCGCACGCGGGTCGCGCTGATCGCCCCGCTTACCCAGGCGGATGGGCCGAGCCTCGTCGGCCAGTCGCTGCGCAACGCCGCTGAGCTGGCGCTGAGCGAGGCGGGCGAAAGCGCCGCGACCCTCATTGTGTTCGACGACCAGTCCACGCCGGAAGGCGCGCGCGCCGCCGCGCAACAGGCGCTCTCGCAGGGCGCGCAGATCATCCTCGGCCCGCTCTACGCCAATAATGTGCGCGAGGCGGGCCGACTGGCGCGCGCCGCCAACGTGCCGGTGATCGCATTCTCCACCGACGCCACCACGGCGGGACCGGGCGTTTATCTGCTCTCCTTCCTCGCCGAAAGCCATGTGGACCGCATCGTCGATTTCGCAGCCTCGCGCGGCAAGAAAAGTTTCGCCGCGCTCGCGCCCGAGAGCGATTACGGCAATGTGGCCGTGGCGCAATTGCAGCAGCGCGCGGCCGCGCGCGGCGTGCGCGTGCAGGCGATCGAACGCTACAAGGCCGGCGGCGCGCTCGCCGGCGCGCAGCGCATCGCGGGACTGGGCGCGCAGATCGACGCCCTGTTCATTCCCGAACAGGCCGACCAGATGCAGGCGGTCGCGCAGGCGCTCGCAAGCTCCGGCGTCGACGGCAAGCGCGTGCAGATTCTCGGCACCGGCCTGTGGAACGACGCGCGCGTGCTGCGCCTGCCGCAATTGCAGGGCGCATGGTTCGCCGCGCCCGAAAACGCGGGCTTTAACGTGTTCGCGGGAAAATATCGCGCGAAGCACAATTCCGACCCCACGCGCATCGCGACGCTCGCCTATGACGCGATGTCGCTGGCGGCGGCTTTGGGCGCGCAGAACATGGGCTTTTCGGAAGCCACGCTCGCCAACGCCTCCGGCTTCAACGGCGCGGATGGGCTCTTCCGTTTCCTTGCGAACGGATTGAACGAGCGCGGGCTGAGCGTGTTGCAGGTGCGCGACGGCGCGACGACCGTGGTCAGCGCCGCGCCGCGCGCGTTCTCAGGCGCGTAAATCAACTAGGCGGCGCGCGCCATTTTCGCGGCCTCCGCGCGCAGCACGGCGGCGGCGACGATGGCGCGCGCCTCCTCCGCGTCTCCCCAGCCGATCACGCGCACCCATTTGCCGGGTTCGAGATCCTTGTAGTGCTCGAAGAAATGTTCGATCTGCCGGCGCGTGATCTCCGGCACGTCCTCGCAATCGCGCACGTTCTCATAGCGGCGCGTGAGCTTTGTTTCAGGCACGGCGAGAATCTTCTCGTCCACGCCCGCCTCGTCCTCCATCTTCAGCACGCCGATCACGCGGCAGGACATGACGGCGCCAGGCAGGATCGCGCGCGTGTTGGCGACGATCACGTCGCACGGGTCGCCGTCGCCCGACAGCGTGTTCGGGATGAAGCCGTAATTGCCGGGATAGCGCATGGGCGTATAGAGGAAGCGATCGACGAACAGCGCGCCGGAGGCCTTGTCGAGCTCATACTTGATCGGCTCGCCGCCGATCGGCACTTCTATGACGACATTGACGACATTGGGCGCGTCCGCGCCCACGGATATGGCTTCCAGTTTCATACGCAAAAACTCCGGACTCAAACGAACAAAGAAAAAGGGCCGGCGCTCGGCCGACCCTCATCTCACTCCAGATGCGTTAAGCAAGCGTGTCGCTCAACCCTTCGTGGCGCGGAAAGGCTTTTCGCCGGAAGGACCTTTCGCGACGCCCTCGATGGCGGAGCCGGAGATCTTGCCCGTATAGACCACCGCGCCGGCGGTGAAGACGATCTGGTCGCCGGTGATCTTGCCCTGCGAAATCGCGTCCACGCCAGAGCCCGCGCGCACCGAGCCCGTGACCATCTGGTACTTCTGCTCGAAGGTCACCTCGCCGTCGGCGGTCTTCCACTTGCCTTCAACTTTGGCGGGAACGATCCACAGCAGCGCGCGGCAATAGGACGTGCAATCGCCGCCCGCGTCGGCGACCTGATCAGGCGTCCAGTCGCCCATGTCGAACGTGTTGGAGACAACGCGCACGCCGGGGCGCAGGTCGAGGATCTTCGGACGCAACCGACGGTTGATGTCCGGCAGCAGGAACATGGTGATCACGTCGGCCTTGGAGAAATCGGTCTCGAACAGGTCGGCCTTTTCGAACTTCGCCTTGTCGGACACGCCTTCCTTCTCGGCCGCGCGGCGCGACAGCTCCACCATGTCGGGATTGTATTCGATGCCGAGCGCATTGAGCCCGCGCTTGGCGGCGGTGATGACGGTGCGGCCGTCGCCCGAACCAAGATCCATCAGGAAATCCTTCGGGGTCGCCTTCGCCATCTCGAGCATGCGGTCGACGAGCGCCTGCGGGCTGGGCACCCAGACCACATCCTTGCCGCGCTGGCCGACCGTGGGCTGATACTCGCCCTTGGGCTCCTGCTTGGCGTCCTGCGCGCGCGCGGGCGTCGAGAGGCCCGCGGACAGGCTGAAAGCGCCCACGCCCAACGCCGCGACGGCGAGCGAAAGGGAGAGGCCGAACGCGCCTGCGCTGCGCCGCGCCGAAACAATGCCGAACATGAAAACTCCTCCACATGGCCACCGGCGACCTGGCCGGGTTCGGGGCGCAGATTAGCGGCCCCCTTTTGGATTGTCAGCCCGGGCGCGCGGGGGCGCAAGCGCTCCTTCGGCCAGCGCAAACGCGCTTGAAAGCACGCGGCGTCGCGACGCATTGGCCGCGACCATGGAGGCGCTTATGTCGCCACGCCCGCGCCTGTGGGACAGGCGACGCCTGTGCCGCCCAGCCCGCAATAGCCGTTGGGCTCCTTGGCGAGATATTGCTGGTGATAGGCCTCGGCGTAATAGAAGGGGCCGGCGTCGAGGATCTCCGTGGTGATCGCGTCGAAGCCGCGCGCGGCGAGCGCCTGCTGATAGGCGTCGCGGCTCGCCAGCGCAGCCGCTTTCTGCTCCGCGTCGAAGACATAGACGCCGGAGCGGTATTGCGTGCCCAGGTCATTGCCCTGCCGCATGCCCTGCGTGGGATCGTGGTTCTCCCAAAACGTTTTCAGCAGGCGCTCATAGGGGAGTTTGGCGGGGTCAAAGACCACGAGCACGACCTCGTTGTGACCCGTGCGCCCCGAACAAACCTCCTCATAGGTGGGGTTTTTCGTATAGCCTGCGGAATAGCCCGCAGCCGTCACGAGCACGCCCTCGCCCATCTGCCAGAACTTGCGCTCCGCGCCCCAGAAGCAGCCCATGCCGAACATCGCCATGCGCGCGCCGGCTGGCCATGGCGGCGCGAGCGGGCGGCCGAACACATAATGGTTGGCGGCGGTGGGAATGGGCGCGTCGCGGCCGGGCGGCGCCTCCTCCGGCTTGGGCATTTCGGCTTTCTTGCGGAACAGGAACATGGCGTCCTCCATGTCGGGATTCTATGCCGCCAGCCGGGCGCGTCCAGCGCAAGCTCTCACGCGGACCAGAGCGGCTGGCTCTCGCGCCGGCGCGCGAGCCACAACAGCAGAAGGCCGAAGGCGGCGAAGACGAAGGCCGTCGGCAGAAGGAAGACCGCGAGCAGGAAGGGATCCCACACGAGCGGGTGAAGCCGGCGCTCGACCGCCGGCTGAAGCAGGGGGAAGAGGCGCGGAAACATCTGCAGGCAGGTTTCGCCGAACGACGTGACGATGAGGCGCGAGGCGGCGATGGTGCGCGAGCCGTCGATGACGAAGGCTGCGAAACCGCCGGCGAGGAACAGGACGCCGATTGCGCGAACCAGAAACCCGAACATCTAACTTCGCCATAAGAATCAGAAGCTTAAAAATAGGGCTTTGTGAAGCTTCTGTCCAATGCGCAAAAGAGCGCCCCGCCGCGCGGCGCCCTGTGCGCCCGGGCTTTTGCGGGCCTTGGCGCGGCGGGCCAATTGGTCTATGGCTTGCGCCGCGTCGCGGGGCCGGTCGAATGATCCGCCGGCGGCCGCAGAAAGCGACAAAGGTTTTGCGTGCGCCTTAAAGCGCGCAACGGAGGCGCAGCCGAGTGGTTGCAAGTGCTTGAAGCGGCACAGGCCGCCTCCGGCGGCCGTTCTTGACGAAAGGTTTTGCGTGCGCCTTAAAGCGCGCAACGGAGGGGTGGCCGAGTGGTTGAAGGCGCACGCCTGGAAAGTGTGTATACGGGAAA
>CAZYBF010000105.1:6611-7862 GCA_964645525.1 uncultured Beijerinckia sp. | reverse complement strand
TCATGGCAGGCCTTCTGCATGATCTTCGCGCGCGGGTCGTAGTTCTTGTACACGCGGTGGCCGAAGCCCATGAGGCGCGTGTGATCCTTCTTGTCCTTCACGCGGCTGATGAAGGCGGGAATGTTCTTCACGTCGCCGATCTCGGCGAGCATGGCGAGCGCGGCCTCGTTGGCGCCGCCGTGCGCGGGGCCCCAGAGGCAGGCGATGCCGGCCGCGATGCACGCGAAGGGATTGGCGCCCGAGGAGCCGGCCAGACGCACCGTGGAGGTGGAGGCGTTCTGCTCGTGGTCGGCGTGCAGGATGAAGATGCGGTCAAGCGCGCGCGCGATGATCGGGTTGACCTTGTATTCCTCGCAGGGCACCGCGTAGCACATGCGCAGGAAGTTCGACGCGTAGTCGAGATCGTTCTTCGGATAAACGAACGGCTGGCCGATCGAGTATTTGTAGGTCATCGCCGCCAGCGTCGGCATTTTCGCGATCATGCGCATCGAGGCGACCATGCGCTGATGCGGATCGTTGATGTCGGTGGAGTCGTGATAGAACGCGGCCATCGCGCCCACGCAGCCCACCATCACCGCCATCGGATGCGCGTCGCGGCGGAAGCCCTGGAAGAAGCGGGCCATCTGCTCGTGCACCATCGTGTGGCGCGTCACGCGCAGGTCGAAGTCGGCCTTCTGCGCGGCGGTCGGCAGCTCCCCGTGGAGCAGGAGGTGGCAGGTCTCGAGGAAGTCGCCGTGCTCGGCGAGCTGTTCGATCGGATAGCCGCGGTAGAGAAGCACGCCCGCGTCGCCGTCGATGTAGGTGATGGCGGATTCCGTGCTCGCCGTGGACATGAAGCCCGGGTCGTAGGTGAAGGCGCCGGTCTGCGCGTAGAGCTTGCCGATGTCGATGACGTCGGGACCGATCGAGCCGCCTTTGACCGGCAAATCGACCGTCTTTTCGCCGATGGTGATCTTAGCGGACTTCGTCATGTCACATGCCCTCATGATATGGCGGCGCACGTTCCGAAAAATCGGACTTCCGCCGTCTCGCGCTCGTTGTGCGACGCCTTGGCTTGCTATCCGATCGGCGGGGGCTGTTCAAGCCTCTCCAGCATGGCGAACGGGCTCGCGCGCGCCTGGGTTCGTCGCGCCGGCGGGCGCGGTCAGGGGCGTTATGGCGGCCAGCGGAACGGCGTGCGGATGGAAACGCCCGGCTTCGCGACCGCAGGCGCCGCATTGGGGCGCATTCCGCCCATCCGGGAGGCGTTTT
>CAZYBF010000105.1:0-6511 GCA_964645525.1 uncultured Beijerinckia sp. | reverse complement strand
GTTTCAAGAACGTCGAACACGCCGGGCGACGTCGTGCGCCCGGTCAGCGCTGCGCGCAGCGGTTGGGCCACCGCCCCGAGCTTGGCGCCCGCCTCCTCGCTATAGGCGCGCACGACGGCCTCTGCCGCGGCGGCGGTCCATTCCGGCATGGCCTCGAGCTTCGGCGCGAGCGCGGCCACATGGGCGCGGCCGCCATTGTCGAGGATTTCAGCCGCCTTGGCCTCGAGGGGCAGCGGGCGGTCGGCGTAAAGGTAGCGGGCGCCGTCGAGCAATTCGACGAGGGTTTTGGCGCGCTCCTTGAGCCCGGGCATGGCGGCGCGCAATTGCGCGCGCAGGGCGTCTGCGTCCGGGCCGGCCAGTTTGGCCGCAAGCGCGCCGCCCTGTTCGAGATGGGGCAGGGTGTCGAGGAGCGCCTTCAACAGGTCGTCGTCGGCCATGGCGCGCATGTAATGGCCGTTCACGCTTTCAAGCTTCGTGAAGTCGAAGCGCGCGGGCGAGCGCCCGATCTGGGGAAGGTCGAAGGCGTCGATCATCTCCTGCGTGGAGAAGATCTCCTTGTCGCCCGCGCTCCAGCCCAGCCGCACGAGGTAATTGCGCAGCGCCTGCGGCAGATAACCGAGCGCGCGATAGGCGTCGACGCCGAGCGCCCCGTGCCGCTTGGAGAGTTTCGCGCCGTCGGAGCCGTGGATGAGCGGAATATGCGCCATCACGGGCACGTTCCAGCCCATCGCCTGATAAATGTGCGTCTGGCGCGCGGCGTTGGTGAGATGGTCGTCGCCGCGCACGATATGCGTGACGCCCATGTCGTGATCGTCCACGACGACCGCGAGCATATAGGTGGGCGTGCCGTCGGAGCGCAGGAGCACGAGGTCGTCGAGATCCTTGTTGGGAAACACGACGCGGCCCTGCACGCGATCCTCCACGACGGTCTCGCCGTCCTGCGGCGCCTTCAGGCGCACGACGGGCTTGAGGCCTGCGGCGCGGGCGGCGGCGACGTCCTGCGCGGAGCGGTCGCGCCAGCGCCCGTCGTAGCGGGGCGGGCGCTTTTCGGCGCGCGCGCGTTCGCGCATTTCCGCAAGCTCCTCGGCGGTGGCGAAACATTCATAGGCCTTGCCCTGCGCCATCAGCTCATGGGCGACCTGCGCATGGCGGCTCGCGCGCGAGAACTGGAAGATCGGCTCGCCTTCCCAATCGAGGCCGAGCCATTGCAGCCCGTCGATGATGGCGTCGATCGCCTCTTTCGTGGAGCGCTCGCGGTCCGTGTCCTCGATGCGCAAAAGCATCTTGCCGCCGAAATGGTGGGCGTAGAGCCAGTTGAACAGCGCGGTGCGGGCTCCCCCGATATGCAGGAAGCCGGTGGGGGAGGGCGCGAAACGCGTGACGACGGGCTCGGACATGGATCTGCTTTCGGACTTCAGGGGGCGTGGCCGCACAGGGAAGGGCGCAGCGGGCGGGGGGTGGCCCGCGGGCGCAGGTCGTGTACCATCGACGGGCCGGCTTGGGTAGCGCGCGCGCGCCCGCCGGACGTTTTGAACCAGTCGTTTTCATTGTTTTTTTCAGGAAGGGCGTTGCGTGGAGGCGGGCGGAGGCCCCAACCGGGGCGGCGAAGCGTTCGCGACGCGGGCCAACAGCCTGGGACGCGGCCTCGGTCAGGGATGGCGGCTCGGCCTTGGGCTTCGAGGCGCCGGCGCCCTGCGGGAGGCGCTCGCCCGGGCTTTCGCCGGTTGGATCGCGCAGGAGACGCATGAGCGTCGCTTCTTCCTCTGGAGCCCTGTCTTCTTCGGTCTGGGCGCGCTCGCCTATTTCGCCGCAGACCAGGAGCCTGCGCTGGCGCCCGCCGCGCTCGCCGCCGGCCTGCTCGCCCTCGCCGCCCTGCGCGCGCGCGCGGCCGGCCGGGTCTGGCTCATGCGGGCCTGCGCCGCCGGCGCGTTCCTGTTCGCCGGCTTCGCCTGCGCCACGATGCGGACGGCGATGGTGGAGGCGCCGGCGCTGGAGCGGCCGATGGCGACGCGCGCGACCGCCTATGTGGAGAGCGTCGACATGCGGCCCGGCGGCGCGCGGCTGCATCTGCGCATCGTCGAGATGGAGGGCGTCGCGCCCGAGCGCACGCCGGAGCGGGTGCGCGTGAGCCTGCGCGGCGCGCCGGACTTCGAGGCGGGCGCGACGATCCGCGCCGCATTGCGCCTGTCGCCGCCGCCGCGCGCCTCCGAGCCGGCGGGCTATGATTTCTCGCGCGACGCTTATTTCCGTCGCATCGGCGCGGTGGGCTCCGTGCTCTCGCGCGTCGAGATCGCGCCGCCTGCGCAGGTTCCCCTCGACGCGCGGCTGATCGCCTGGATCGACCGCGGCCGCAACGCGCTCACCGCCCGCATCGTCGCCTCGATCGGCGGAACGCAGGGAGCCGTCGCCGCCTCCCTCGTCACCGGCAAGCGCGGGCTCATCCCCGAGGAGACGAACGAGACCCTGCGCGCGGCGGGCATCTATCATGTCGTGTCCATCTCGGGCCTGCATATGGTGCTGGCGGCGGGCATGTTCATGTGGAGCGTGCGCGCGCTGCTCGCTTGCGCGCCCGCGATCGCGCTGCGCTTTCCGATCAAGAAATGGGCCGCGGCGACAGCGATGGTCGGCGCGGTCGCCTATGACCTGTTCTCGGGCGCTGAAGTGGCGACCGAGCGCGCCATGGTGATGATGCTCGTCATTCTCGGCGCGGTCCTGTTCGACCGGCCGGCGATCTCGATGCGCAATCTCGCCATCGCCGCGCTGTTCGTGCTGGCGCGCGAGCCCTCCACTCTGCTCGGCCCGTCGTTCCAGATGTCTTTCGCCGCTGTGGCGGCGATGATCGCTTTGTTCGAGAAAGGGCCGTCAAACAGGGTTTTCCTGCGCGAGGCGCCGCCGGGCGCGTTCGAGCGCGTCGCGCGCGTCGCGCTCGCCATGGTCGCGACGACTCTGGTGGCGGGCCTGTCCACGGAGCCTTTCGCCTCTTATCATTTCCATCGCGTTTCGGCTTACGGCCTCGTGGGCAACGCGCTTGCGCTGCCGCTTGTCGAATTCATCGTCATGCCGGCGGCAGCCGTCGGCGTGGTGGCGAGCGCGTTCGGGCTCGACGCGCCGGTGTGGCGCCTGATGGGCTTTGGCGTGGACGCCATGCTGCAGGCCGCGGACTTCGTCGCGCGCCTGCCGGGCGCCGTCCAGCATGTGCCCGCCTTCGGCCCCGGCGCGCTGGCGCTGATGACGCTCGGCCTGTTGTGGCTCACCCTGTGGCGCAGCGCGATGCGTTGGTTCGGCCTCGCCTTCGCCATCGTCGGCGGCGCGCTCGCGCTCGACGCGCCGCGCCCCGACCTGATCGCCGACGCGCGCGGCTCGACGGTCGCCTTTCGCGGCGCGGATGGAAAGCTCGTCGCGCTCAACGGACAGGCGAACCCGTTCGCGCTGGCGCAATGGCTCGCCGCCGACGCGGATCCGCGCACGCCGCGTCATCTTGGCGTCGCGCAGAATGGGCTGGCGCAGAATGGGGCGGCGCAAGCGCGCTGCGATGCGCAAGGGTGCGTGGGCCGCCTGCCGGACGGGCGCAGCCTCGCGCTCGTCTTGCGCCTGTCCGCGCTGGCGGAGGATTGCGGGCGCGCCGACGTTTTGGTGACGCCGCTGCGCGCGCGCGAGATCTGCGCGGGCGCGGCGCGCCAGCCGGCGCTGCTCATGGACGCGGCGCATTTCGCCGCGCGCGGCGCAACCCACGCTTTCGTTGCGCCGGAGGGGGGCTTTAGCCTGCGCACCGTGCGCGAACCCGGCCTCGACCGGCCATGGACGCGGGCGCCGCGCGCCACGCTTCCCGCAAACGCGGCGGGATCGGGAAGCCTGGACGAAGAGGGGGGCTTGGATCGCGACGAGGACGCGTTCGCGCGCGAGGAGCGCGCGCCCGACCTGCGGGATTGAGGCGTTCGCCCGTCAATCCCGCGCGCGGTTCAGTAACGGCGCAGCAGGCTGACGAGCTTGCCCTGGATGCGCACGCGGTCCGGCCCGAAGATGCGGGTCTCGTAGTCCGGATTGGCGGCCTCGAGCGCGATCGAGGCGCCGCGCTTGCGCAGCCGCTTCAGGGTCGCCTCCTCGTCGTCGATCAGCGCCACCACGATGTCGCCGGTCTCGGCCGTGTCCTGCTTGCGGATGATGACGGTGTCGTCTTCGAAAATGCCGGCCTCGATCATGGAGTCGCCGCGCACCTCAAGGGCGAAATGCTCGCCTGTGGAGAGGAAATCGGGCGGCAGCGAGATCGAATGGCTGCGCGACTGGATCGCGGAGATCGGCGTGCCGGCGGCGATGCGGCCCATGACGGGCACGACGATGCTGGCGGGCGCCTCGCCCGAGGGCGGCGCGGCGCGCACGCGCCCCAGATTGCCCTCGATGACGGGGAAGCGTCCGGCCCGGCCGCCGGCCGCGCTCGCCGCGCCCGCGGGCGTGGAGGATTCCGGCAGGCGCAGCACTTCAAGCGCGCGCGCGCGGTTGGGCAGGCGACGAATGAAGCCGCGCTCTTCAAGCGCCATGATCAGCCGATGGATGCCGGACTTGGAGCGCAGGTCCAGCGCGTCCTTCATCTCGTCGAAGGAGGGCGGCACGCCCGTCTCCTTCAGGCGCTCGTTGATGAAGCGCAAAAGCTCGCTCTGCTTCCTGGTGAGCATCGTTCGTCCTCTCCCGGCGAGCCGGTCCTGTCTTGCCGCCCGCGTCCGGCGAAACCCTGCGCGATCCGCCAGGCCGGCGCCCGAACCTCCCGCCCTTATCTTGAGCTTAGGTCCCGGCGCGGCGTGGACGCCGCATGCGCCCGGTCTGGACACACGCGACGCAGTTTGCGTCGAATCGTTTAAACAAATCGTGAACAGACCATATCCGTTCGCGCTGCGTTCGGCAAGCGTGCTCATCCCTCGTCGCTTCGACCTGACGTATGTCCGCCCGGGCGCGGCCCGCTAAAAAAGTTTCCGTCGGCCGCTGTCCGGCCTGAGCGGCGCAAGCGCGCGTGAGATCTACGGAAAAGCTTTCGGCTCGTGGAAATCGGCCCCGGCGCCATGCGCAGGAGAGCGCGGAATTCAAGGTTGAGGTCAAGATTTTTCTTGAAAACGTTAACGAGATGTTAAAGACTGAAACTGCGGCGTCGCTAATTGGGGTCTCTCCAATGGCAAAAAAGTTTTTGAAAGTAATTTCAAGATCATGGCGTCATTTTGGTGGGCGCTCCCAAGGGTTTCGCGGATGGTTTGCCCTCGGCGTGACTGCGTCGCTTGGCGTGACTGCGTCGCTTGGCGTGACTGCGGCGCTTGGCGTGACTGCGTCGCTTGGCGTGCCTGCGGCTGCGGCCTCTCCGGCCTGGTGTCAGGGCTCTGCTTGCAAGGCGACGCCTGAGCCGGGTCGCAAGGCGGATGCGCCCGTTCCGATGGGCGGCCTCTCCACGCCGGTGGTTTTCCGCGCGATCGGCCAGCCCTTGCAGGAGGCGCTTGCGTCACTCGGCGCCGCCGCCGGGGTGCGGATCGTCGTCGTCGGCCAGCTCGACGCCGTGGTGGACGACTGGTCGATCCGCGCGCCGTTGAAGACCGCGCTGCAGGAACTCGCCGCCCGGCATGGGCTCTGCGCCCATTACGACGGGTCCAAAGTGATCGTGTCGGGGCCGGGAGCGTCGAGCGTCCAGATCATCGATGGCGCCGACAGGTTTTCAGAGGCGCGGCGCCATTTGCGCTTCGCT
Source organism: uncultured Beijerinckia sp. (assembly GCA_964645525.1). Classification (GTDB taxonomy): domain Bacteria; phylum Pseudomonadota; class Alphaproteobacteria; order Rhizobiales; family Beijerinckiaceae; genus Terripilifer. The sequence goes on along the minus strand of CAZYBF010000105.1, from coordinate 792 downwards.
CTTCCCTGGTCGTCGCAGAACGCGCTGACGCACAACGCCGCCCTGCGCGCGTTCAAGGTCTGCGGCCCCGCGTCCGTCGTGTCCATGGTGCAGTCCGCCGTGGACAACGCGAAACCGTCCACCGTCCGGATCATCCGGGCGGGGCAGATCGGAGACTGAAGGCTCAACGCCGCTTTTGCGCGGCGCGGGCCTGTCGATCCCATTTCAGAAGAGGGCGGCCGACGCCCCGTTTCGTCGATGCGCTTGATTATGGACAACGTCGTAGCTGGAGGGGAATTATCATGATCACTTTGGACAAGTTGAAGGATTTGCTCGACCTTCCGCCATCGCGGGATGATCGATACCGCGGGTCCGAATACAACGTCAAAATCGGAGCCGACAAGACAAACAAGGAGCTGATCGCGCTCCTGCTTGCGGATCCGAAAACCGCGGAACTGGGCCGCGCGTTGCAGCGCCTCAACGATCCCAAGGTGAGCGCGGCGCAGAAGGCCAAAGACAAGCAGCTGATCGAGTCCGATTACGGCAAGGCGGGAAAATCCCTCATCGAGGGCATGCGCGACGAGGCCGCCAAACTGAAGAAGCTGACGGAGGTCGCGACCCCGGAGCTGGAGCGCTTTCTCCGGCTGATCGCCTATGCGGCGGCGGGCAAGAGCAAGTCCTTCGCCAAGGATCTGATCTATCTCTACAACCAGTACAAGAACAATCCGACTCCGGCGCAAATGGCGCTTTTGCTCGAAAAGCTGCGCTCGCCAGAATTCGACGCCGCGTTAAACCAGATCAAGACCGAATACG
>CAZYBF010000104.1:0-7872 GCA_964645525.1 uncultured Beijerinckia sp. | reverse complement strand
TGCATCACCGCTACGGCATGATCCTGTTCATCGCCTCCGAAGTCATGTTCTTCGTGGCCTGGTTCTGGGCCTTCTTCGATGCCAGCCTCTTCTACAACGAGGCGATTCAGCAGGCCCGCGTGGAGCACACCGGCGGCCTGTGGCCGCCCAAGGGCATCGAGGTGTTCGACCCCTGGCATCTGCCGCTGCTCAACACGCTCATCCTGCTCACCTCCGGCACCACGGTGACCTGGGCGCATCACGCGCTTCTGCACGGCGACCGCGAGGGCGTGAAGAAGGGCCTCATCGCCACCGTGCTGCTTGGCGCGCTGTTCACCGCCGTGCAGGTCTATGAATACATGCACGCGCCGTTCGCGTTCAAAAACTCGATCTACGGCGCGACCTTCTTCATGGCGACGGGCTTCCACGGTTTCCACGTGCTCGTCGGCACCATCTTCCTGCTGGTCTGCCTGATCCGCGTCTACAAGGGCCATTTCACGCCCAAGCAGCATCTCGGCTTCGAGTTCGCCGCCTGGTACTGGCACTTCGTCGACGTGGTGTGGCTGTTCCTGTTCGCCGCCATCTATGTGTGGGGCAACTGGAAGGGCGTCATCGCCGTTCACTGATCGCGCGCGAACGCGCGTCGTGGGGGGCGGCCTTGCGGCCGCCCTTTCGCGTTCTGGAGGCCTGTGTGGAGGCGCGGCATGACTGAGCACGATTACGCTCCGCAATCTCCCTATGCGACCGGCCTCGCCGGCCGCTGCCCGCGCTGCGGGGAAGGGCGGCTGTTCAGCGGCTTCCTAACGCTGGCGCCGCGCTGCGAGGTCTGCGGGCTCGATCTCGCCTTTGCGGATTCGGGCGACGGGCCAGCGGTCTTCGTCACGCTCATCGCGGGCTTTCTGGTTCTGGGCGCAGCCCTGTGGCTGGAGCTCGCCTACGAGCCGCCGTTCTGGCTGCACATCGTCATTTTCGCGCCGCTGACGCTGATCGTATGTCTTGGCGTCCTGCGGCCGCTGAAGGGGCTTCTCATCGCCCTGCAATATTCCAACAAGGCCGAGCAGGGGCGGCTGGAGCGCTGATGGACGTCGCGCCGAGCCAGACGCCGTCTCCCGCAGCCCCGCGCGCGCGCTGGCGCGGGCTCATCGCGCCGGGCCTTCTCGCGCTCGCGGCGCTTGCGATCCTCGTCTCGCTTGGAAACTGGCAGATGCGCCGGCTCGCCTGGAAAGAGGGGCTGATCGCGCAATGGGAGGCGCGCGCGGGCGCGCCTGCGCAGGAGGCGCCCGCTCCGCAGGACTGGGCGGCGCTGTCTGCGCAGGATTACGAGTTTCGGCGCGTGCGCCTGCGCGGCGCGTTCGATCATGCGCGCGAGGCGCTGGTGTTCCACGCCGCCGGCGGGCCCGCGCGCGAGCCCGGCTATCTGGTGGTGACGCCGCTGCGCCTTGCGTCAGGCGCCCATGTCCTCGTCAACCGCGGCTTCGCCCCGCAAGCCCTCGCCGATCCTGCGCGCCGCGCGCAGGGGCAGGTCGCGGGCGAAACGGAGGTCGTCGGCCTCATGCGCGCGCCTGAGGCGCGCAACGCCTTCACGCCCGCTGACGAGCCGGCGCGCCGCGTATGGCATGTGCGCGATCCGCTCGCCATGGCGCAAGCGCTCGGGCTGGAGGGGGCGGCGCCTTTCCTCGTCGATGCGGAGGGAAGCCCCGCGCCCGGCGGCTGGCCGCTTCCCACGCCGGCGAACGTGCGCAACGTCCCCAACAAACATCTCTCCTATGCGCTCACCTGGTATGGGCTCGCGCTGACGCTGGTTGGCGTGTTCGCAGTCTTCTGCTGGCGCCGGCTGCGCGGAACGGATTAGGCCGCGCGCGGGCGCGGCTTCCAGGTCACCATCGCCACCGCCACCACGACGAGCGCCATGCCGGCGAGCGCGACCGGGCCCAGCGTCTCGCCGAACATCAGCCAGGCGAGGATCGCGGTGGTGGGCGGCACGAGGAAGAACAGGCTCGCCACTTCGGCCGCAGCGCCGCGGCGGATCAGCACGAAGAGAACGCTGATCGTGCCCACCGACAGCACGAGGCAGAGCCATCCCATCGCGCCGATGAAAGAAGCCGTCCATTCCACGCGGAAGCCTTCCCATGCGGCGAGCGGCAGCATGACGAGGGCGGAGGCGGCGAATTGCGCCACTGATCCCGTGCGCAGGTCCATCGCGCCGCCGAAGCGCTTCTGCCACAGCGTGCCCGCCGTCATGAACACGGCGGACATGAAGGACAGCGCCATGCCCGCCGGCGTGCCGAGCCCCAGTCCGAGCTTGTTCCATACGACGAGCGTCACGCCAGCCATGCCCAGCGCGAGCCCCGCCCATTGGCGTCCGCTCACGCGCTCGCCCAGAAAAGGCGCCGCGAAAACCGCGGTGAGCACGGGCTGAAGCCCCGCCATCAGCGAGGAGACGCCCGCCTCCACGCCCAGCGACATGGCGCCGAACGTGGCGCCCAGATAGCCCGCATGAACGAACACGCCGCCGATCGCCAGCGGCGCGAGCGCGCGCAGCGGCGGCCATGGCGCCCGCGCGATCCATGCGACGAGCGTCAGCAGCGCGGCGACGATGAGAAAGCGGTAGAGCAGGAAGGTGAAGGGCGCGGCGTCCTGCAGGCCCTGTTTGCCGGCGATGAATCCCGTGGACCAGAACAGCACGAAAGTCGCCGGCAGCGCGGCGTAAAACAACGAGGCGCCCGCGTCCTGCGCCGATGCTGGATCTTGCTTGCCGGTCATGGATGAGGCGCGCGCGTCGTCAGAGGAAATTGTTCGGCCAGATGATGCTGCGCCACATATGCGCGGAGGGGCTTGCGTCGAAACCCAGACCTTCGGCGGGCTGGCGGAAGCTGCGGCCGATCACGTCCTCGAACTCGCGCACGTCCACGACGACGTTGGGATCGAAGGAATAGAGATCGTTGGCCGTCACAAGCCGCGCGGCCATGTAATGCTTGTGGGCGCGTGCGTAGGCGGCCGCCTCCTCGATATATTTCGGCGGCTTGTAGTCCTCGCCGAAGGCGCGCTTGTAGAGATCGGGATATTCGTAGCCGATCTCCGGGTCGGGATAGAAGCGCAGCGCCTGATGGTAGCGCACCGCGAAGGTCACTTCTTCATCCACATAGGGCTCGATGAGCTGCGCGGCGTAATAGCCGTGGTCGCAGCGCACATGGGAGACCACCGCCACGTCGTGCAGCAGGCAGGCGAGCACGATATTGTCGGACAGGCCCTTTTGCATGGCGAGGCGCGCGCTCTGCAGCAGATGCGTGCCGCCGCGCCGGTTGAGCAGGATGCGCCGCTCGAAGAAATCGATCAGCGTCGGCTTCTCGGGCATGGCCGGCAGGCGCGGCTCCTCATGCATCAGGTAGAGGCCGGAGGAGGCGTTGAAGCCGCCGCAGGCGGTCAGGCCCACTTTGGCGAAATAGGGGGTCATGGCCTTGCGGTCGATCAGCGACAGCATGGCCTTCTCAATAAGCTCCTCGCGGTCTTCCTCGCTCATGCCGGGGAAAGCCTTTTCGCGGGCGATCCGGAGCGCCTCCTCGACAAGCTCTTCCTGGGTCATGGAGCCCTCCCGCTTTCGTCTCGCGCCTCGCGCGCGTCCTCGCTTCCAGCTATACAGCGGAAGCGGAGGGCGCGGCCAGACCAAACCGGCCCCCGAGCCATGCCATGCGCGAGGAGGCCCCATGCCGGATCTGGTTCAGCTCGGCGAAGACCTGCGGAAGATCGACCGCCTCATCATGGATCTGGTGAAGCGGCGCATGGACGTGGCCCAGCTCGTCGCGCAGGAGAAGCAGCGCACCGGCGGCGTGATGTACCGTCCGCAGATCGAGGACCAGCGCATCGCGGCCATCGGCGAGCATGCGCAGCGCATCGGCCTCAATCCGCATATGGCGCGCGCGCTGCTCTATTTCCTGATCGGCGAATCCTGCAAGGAGCAGACGATCCTTCTCGAGTCGCAGGCGGGAGAGGAAGCGCGCCCGCAGGCCGAGCGGCTGAAGGAGAATCTGCTGCGCCTCACGCAGGCCGTCGCCGCCTCCTATGACGCGCGTGAGACGAGCGACAAATTCGCCACCCAGGCCTACGCCGCCTATGAGCGCGAGCTGATCGCGCGCGATTGCGCGAACCTTCTCGACCGCAGCCTCGCGCTGGATCTGGGCTGCGCCACAGGCGGCGTCGCGCTCGATCTCGCAGGCTCCTTCGCGCAGGTCGCAGGCTATGACATTTCCCAGCCCATGGTGGAGGCCGCCCGCGCGAAAGCGCGCGGCGCCGGCCTGCCGGGCGTCGTCTTCGGCCAGCTCGATCTCGATGCGCAGGCGCTGCCGCACGCCGATGCGAGCGTGTCCTTCGTCGTGATGAATCTCGGCACGGCGAGCGACGTGACGGATTTTCCGCGCGTGGCCGGCGAGATCGCCCGCGTGCTCAAGCCCGGCGGGCGCTTCTTCCTCACCTTCTACAACGCTGACGCGCTGCTCTACAAAATGGGCTTCCTGCCCTGGGTCGCGAGCCTTGAGGCGGTCGTCAATCCTTACGCCGATTGCCTCGACGTGAAGATCGGCGACGCGCGCGTGCCGGTTCACGCGAAGCTCCACGCGCTCGCCGACGTGCGCGCGGCGCTGCCGGGCGCGCTCGTCGTGGAGGAGGCGTCGAGCTTTCCGCAGATCGCGGCGATCCTGCCCGATGAGGTTCTGGGCGACTACAAGGTGCGCGCGGCGATCGACCGGCTTGATCGCGAACTCGCCAAAGGCGCCGACGGCGCGCTGGAAGGCGCCTATCTCATCGTGCGCGGCCGAAAAAGTTGAGCCGCTAAAGCTTTTGGTCTGAGCGCGCGGGCGCAGGCGCGCCAAAAGCGAAAGGCCGGGCGCGGGCCCGGCCTTTGCAATTTCAGGAAAGGCTTGCGGCGCAGGCCTATTCGGCCGCCTCCACCATGCGCTCGGCGGCGCTGAGGTCCACGCTCACCAATTGCGACACGCCGCGTTCCGCCATGGTCACGCCGAACAGGCGATCCATGCGCGCCATGGTGATCGGGTTGTGGGTGATGGTGACGAAGCGCGTGTCGGTCTTCTTGCGCATTTCGTCGAGCAGGTCGCAGAAGCGCTCCACGTTCGCGTCGTCGAGCGGCGCGTCCACTTCGTCGAGCACGCAGATCGGCGAGGGGTTCGTCAGGAACACCGCGAAGATCAGCGACATGGCGGTGAGCGCCTGTTCGCCGCCTGACAGCAGGGTCATGGTCTGCGGCTTCTTGCCGGGCGGACGGGCGAGGATCTCGAGGCCCGCCTCCAGCGGATCGTCGGATTCCACAAGCTGCAGTTCCGCCGAGCCGCCGCCGAACAGGGTCGTGAACAGCTCCTTGAAATGGCCGTTCACCACGTCGAAAGCGGCGGTCAGGCGCTCGCGGCCTTCCTTATTGAGGTTCTGGATCGCGATGCGCAGCTTGCGGATCGCCTCCACGAGATCGTCGCGCTCGGTGGTCATCGCCGTGCGGCGTTCGTCGATCTCCACGAGCTCGTCGTCGGCGCGCAGGTTGACCGCGCCAAGACGTTCGCGGTCGGACTTCAGCTCCTCGAGCTTGCGCGCGATGGTGTCGGCTTCCGGCAACTGGTCGCCGGGCGAGACGCCGGCGAGCGCCATCAGGCCTTCGGGCGCGCATTCGAGATCGTTGGCGATGGTGCGCACGAGATCGTCGAGGCGCTGGCTCAGGCCTTCCACGCGCTGTTCGGAGCGCGCGCGCTCCTCGCGCACATGGGCCATGGCGTCGAGCGCCATGCGGGCGATGCGGTCGCTGTCGGCGAGCCGGGTCTCCGCTTCCGCGCGCTTGTCGGAGGCGAGCTTGCGGGCTTCCTCCGCCTGTTCGATCTCGTTCATCAGCGCGCGACGACGCTCGAGGAAGAGGTCGGGCGCCTCGGCGAGTTCCGCCTGTTCCTCGCGCGCCTCGGCGATGCGCTCCTCGAAATCGGCGATCTGCTGGGTGGCGCCGCTGCGGCGCGCGTCCCAGGACTGGCGTTCGGCGGCGATCGCCTGCCGGCGCTGGTCGCGGATCTGCGCCTCGCGGGCGAGGCCCTGCACGGCGGCGCGCGCCTCGGAGGCTTCCGCGCGCGCGTGGGCGGCGGAGGCGCGGGCCTTTTCGAGCTTCGTCTGCAGCGCCTGGGTGGGGGCGAGCGTCTCCAGCTCCTCGCGGGCCTGGGCGTGGGAGGCGGCGGCCTCGTCGCGGCTCTGGGCGAGGCGGCTGGCGGCTTCCTCCAGCGCGGAGACGCGGGAGGCGACCTGTCCGCGGCGACGCTCCACGGCGGCGGCGGCCTCGCGGGCCTCGGCGAGCGCCTTCTGGGCGTTGCGCGCCTCGGCGCGGCTCTGGGCCTCGGTCTGCGCGGCGAGGCGCAGGGCCTCCTGCGCGGCCTCGTGGCGGGCCTTCAGCGCGTCCGCCTCGGTGCGGGCGGCGTCGGCCTGTCCGGTGAGTTCGCCGAGCCGGTTCTTTTCGGCGAGGCGACGGGCGGCGGGCGTGGGGGCCTCGGCGGCGGCGGCGAAACCGTCCCAGCGCCACAGGTCGCCTTCCTTGGAGACGAGGCGCTGGCCGGGCTTCAGCAGTTTCTGGAACTGCGCGCCGTCGGAGCGCACCACGACGCCGATCTGGTTGAGGCGGCGGGCGAGCTGCGCCGGCGCCTGCACGAGGCTCGCGAGCGGCGCGACGCCCGGCGGCAGGGCGGGGTCGGCGGAGGCGTCGCCGCTATAGCCCCAATGGGCGGGTGCGGAGGAATTGGTGGAGGCGTCCAGATCGTCGCCGAGAGCTGCGCCGAGCGCGGCTTCATAGCCCTTCTCGACGGCGATCTCCTCCACGATCGGCGGCCAGAGGTCGCTTTCCGCGGTGGCGAGCAGTTTGGAGAGCGTGCGCACTTCGGTCTCGAGGCGCTGCGCCTTGCGGTCGGCCTCCGCGAAGGGTTCGCGCAGGCCCGCTTCCTGTTCGCGCGCGGCGTTATAGGCGTCCTCGGCGGCCATGGCCGCTTCCTCAGCCATGTCGAGCGCGGCCTGCGCGCCTTCCAGCCGTTCGGCGACTTCCGCGAATTCCTCCGCGCTGCCGGCCTGTTCGCGCAGCGATTCCAGTTCGCGCGTGACATTGGCGAGCTCGCCCTCGAAGCGGCGCAGCCGCTGATCTTCGCCCTGCAAGGCCTGTTCGAGCGCTGAGCGGCGGGCGTTCAGGTCCGCAAGGGCGGCCTGCGCCTGCGCGAGCGCCTGTTCGCATTCGGCGAGACGGCCTTCCGCGTCGGCGAGCTTTTCCTTCGCGGCCCAGTCGGTCTCCTCGGAGGCCTCGGAGGCGGCCTGAAGCTCCTCCTCCTCCGCGTCGAGGCGACCCAGCACATTGGCGGCGTCGTCGATCAGCGCGCGCTCGCGCGCGAGGTCGCGGTCCAATTGCGCGAGGCGGCGTTCGATCTCGAGGCCGCGCTGCTTGGCGCGCTCCTCCTCGCCCTCCAGCTGCTCGCGGGCGAGCACGAGGCGTTGCAGCGTCGCGCCGGCCTTGGCCTCCGCGTCGCGCAGGGGCGGCAGTTCATAGGCGGCGACCGCCTGCAGTTTGGCGGCTTCCGCCTGATGGAGCGTGCGCTCCTCGACTTCGCGTTCGTGCTCGGCGAATTTCTGGCGCGCCTCGGCGAGCTGCTCGCCGATCTCCTTGTGGGAGAGATAGAGCACCAGCGCCTCGTTGCGGCGGATGTCGGCGGCCAGCGTCTTGTAGCGGCTCGCCTGACGCGCCTGACGCTTCAGGCTGTCGACCTGCGAGTCGAGCTGTTTGATGACGTCTTCGAGCCGGTTGAGATTGTCCTCTGCGGCCTTCAGGCGCAGCTCCGCCTCATGGCGGCGCGAATGCAGGCCGGCGACGCCGGCGGCTTC
>CAZYBF010000103.1:0-8055 GCA_964645525.1 uncultured Beijerinckia sp. | reverse complement strand
CGACGGCCTTCCGTTCAGCCCCCGGCCGGAGCTGCGAAGCGCGCTTTATACGCGGATTTCGGGCGGGCGCAACCCGCGCCGCGTCAGGGGTTCAGCGCGTCGGCCCGGTCCCGGGCGCCGGCGGCCGCGCCCGCCCCCTCCGGCAGGCTGCGGGCGGCGTTCGCCGCCGGCCGGTAGGCCATCCAGACGGCGAACAGGCCGAGCGCGCCCACCGCGCCCCAGAGCTGCACGGGGTGGCGGCGCGCCCATTGGCGGCTGTGGCGGGCCCCGTTCTCCCAGACCTCCATCCCGCCCTCCCAGGCGCGCCGGACCAGACGCGGACTGGCCTCCGGGCCGCCCTCGTCATCCTCGAAGGCCGCGCGCTGGCGGGTCTCCAGACCCTCGCCCGTCCCGCGCGGATGCGGGAAAGCGGGATTGGGGGGCAGGCTCTCCTGCGTGGTTGGGATCGCCGCATGGGGCGGGGTGCGGGTCTCGATAGCCATGGGGTCTCCTTGGGGGCGAGGGCGGGCTCTGGCGGTCAACGCGGGCGCGGCCGGGCCGTTCCGGGCGTGGGAACGCTGCGGGGGCGGCGCTCGTTGACCGGCGAAGTCGCGTCGCTGGCGATCTGAAGGAGAGTCCCCATGCCGACCCGATTGCCTCCCCCCGCGCCCCATGAGAGCCGGCTGCGGCCGCCCGGTTCGATGGAGCTTGATCCTGCGGGCGGATCGCTCGCCGTCGAGGAGACCGCGCGCCTGATCGCCTCCAACAAGGTCGAGGGCGCGCCCGTGTTCAACAAGGCGGGCCACCAGCTTGGCGTCGTCCACAATTTCATGGTCGACAAACACAGCGGCCATGTCGCCTACGTCGTGATGCTGTGCGGCGGCTTCCTGGGGCTGGGCGGCAGCCGTCATCCCTTGCCCTGGCGCGCGCTCAGATACGATCCGCGCCTCGGCGGTTATGTGGTGGACGCCGACGACGTCGCGCTCATCAGCGCGTCGCGTTGTCTCGCCGCCGACGCCGTCTCGGCGAAGTGACGCTGCGGATGCGCGCGCGCTGGCGGATCGAGATCTTCGTGCCGGTCACGCGCGAGCGCGCGGGCCTGCGCGATCTGCGGGACGACCTCTCCGCGCGGTTCGGCGGCGTCGCCGCCTTTGAGCGCGCCCCGGCGACAGACCTGTGGCGCGAGGACGACGCGGGCGATGAACAAGGCGGCGTCGCGCAGGACGTCATCGTCATTCTTGAAACGATGGCGGACGATTTCGATCCCAATTGGTGGCGCGCCTTCCGCGAGGGCTGGCAGGCGCGGCTCGGCCAGCCTCACCTTCTGGTGCGCGCATCGCGCGTGATGGAGCTTTGAGGGGCGCTCAGCCCTTGCGCGCCTTGCGCTCGGTGAGCACCAGATAGAGCGAGGCGGCGATGATCAGCGCCATGCCGCCGAGACTCGTCAGGCTCGGAATCTCGCCGAACAGGAAGAAGCCCAGCAAAGCGGCGTAGACGATGCGCAGATAATCAAGCGGCACGAGCGCCGTCGCGTCGCCCATGCTCAGCCCGTGCGTGACGAGCGCCTGTCCGCCCATGCCGATGAGTCCGATCAGCGTCAGCAGAACGAGTTCGGACGGCGTTGGCGCGATCCATGTGTAGGCTGCGGGCAGGGCGGCGAAGAAAGCGTTCCAGAACGCGTAATAAAACATGATCACGCGCGTGGGCTCGGTGCCCGACTTCTGGAGATTCTTGATCGCCACGACGACGAGCGCGGCGAACAGGCCGCCCATCGCGCCGACGATCGCGTTCGGGTCGAAGCCTTCCGTGAAGGGGCGCGCGTAAAGCAAAATGCCTGCGAAGCCGACGGTCGCCACCGCAACGCGGCGAAAGCCCACGACTTCGGACAGGAAGCACAGGGCGAGCGGGATCATCCACAGCGGCCGCGAGAATTGCAGCGCCAGCGAGTCCGCGAGCATCATATGCGTGATCGTCCAGAAGAAGCAGGCGTTGCCGCCCGCGCCGACGAGGCCGCGGAAGAAATGCGCGCCCGGCCGCTTCGTGCGCCATGGCTCCATCAGGTCGTGACGGAACACCCACAGCGCGCACAGGAAGCCGACGGCGGAGCGAAAGAACAGAATTTCAAAGGGCGGCAGCCGGTCGCCGAGATATTTGGCGAGCGCCGCCATGGCGACGAGGCCGAACGAACCCATGGACACGAGGGCGACGCCCTTGGCCGTGGTGGGCGTCGCGTCCCAGCGCGCCTCGATGCGCGCCCGCGCGCTGCTGGCCAGACCCATGCGTCCTCCCGAATTCTTTTATGTTCGCCGCCCATATGACGGCGCGGCGCGCCCGCGCGCAAGCGCGGCCCGCGCTCTCACGTCCAGGGCTTGAACGTGCCGTTGTCGAAGATCCGCCAGGTCTTTGCGCCAGCCTTCGCCACCACCACGCGGCCTTCCTTGGCCTTCGAGACCAGCACTTTGAAGACGAGCGGATTGCGCCAGGCCATCGGCGTCGTGGGATCGACCACCGCCTGATACTCGTCCGAATCCGCGTCCTCCATGAGGATCGTGCCGACCTTGTCGGGCCGCAACTGGGGCCCGAGCGAGCGCTCCATCATCCAGTCGCACTCATAGTCGCGGCACACGTTGGGGCGGGTCTCGTAGATCTTGCAGCCGCCCTTGAGCGTGCAATGTTCGCACAGGACGCCCGCGTCCTTCTTGAAATGGTCGATGACCAGCACCTTGCAGCACATGGTGCAGGGGCCGCAGCTCTTGCCCGGTATGGAGCCCATGGGTTTTTGTCCGAATCGCGATCTGTCGTCGTCGCGCGAAGCTCTATCCAACCCGGGCCGGCGTGTCATCGTAGGCGCGCGGCCGCGCCCGCCGGCTCCCGCCGCCCCTTGACTCGCCGGGGCGCCGGTGCGAGCAGCTCGGCCGCTTCATCAGCCAGGCGGGGACGAATCCATGGCGGTCGCTTTCGTGTTTCCAGGGCAGGGCTCCCAGGCCGTCGGCATGGGCAAGGCGCTCGCCGAGGCCTTTCCCCAGGCGCGCGCCGTATTCGACGAGGTGGACGCCGCCCTGTCCCAAAAGCTCAGCGCCCTGATGTTCGAGGGGCCCGAGGCCGAGCTGACGCTCACCGCCAACGCCCAGCCGGCCCTGATGGCCGTCAGCATCGCCGTCCTGCGGGTGCTGGAGGCGGAGGCGGGGCTCGACCTCGCGCGCGAGGCGAAATTCGTCGCCGGCCATTCGCTCGGCGAATATTCGGCGCTTGCGGCCGCGGGCGCCTTCTCCCTGACCGACGCCGCGCGCCTGCTGCGCATCCGTGGCGACGCGATGCAGAAGGCCGTGCCGCCGGGCGAGGGGGCCATGGCGGCCCTTCTGGGCCTTGAGCTGGCGGACGCCCGCGAGGTCTGCGCCCGCGCCGCCGCCGAGACCGGCCTCGTCTGTCAGGTCGCCAACGACAACGGCGGCGGTCAGGTCGTCTCCTCTGGCGCCAAGGCCGCCGTGGAGCGCTCGATCGAACTCGCCAAGGAGAAGGGCGCCAAGCGCGGCATTCTGCTGCCGGTGTCCGCCCCCTTCCACTGCGCGCTGATGGCGCCGGCCGCGCAGGCCATGGCGCAGGCGCTTGCGCAGGTCGAGATCAGGGCGCCCGTCGTCCCCCTCGTCGCCAATGTGCTCGCCGCGCCCGTCACGGATCCCGCCGAGATCCGCGCCCGCCTCGTCGAACAGGTGACGGGCTCGGTGCGCTGGGCGGAATCTGTTGCGTTCATGGCCGCGCAGGGCGTTGAATCATTTTATGAGGTTGGGGCAGGCAAAGTCTTGTCAGGACTCGTGAAAAGGATTGCGCCGAACGCCGTCGGAACGCCCGTTGGCGCGCCCGCCGACGTGGACGCCTTCAAGCAACGCATGAAGTCCTGAGACCCTCACACCCTCCAAAAACGACGGAGCCCCCATGTTCGATCTCACCGGCCTGAACGCGCTCGTCACCGGCGCCACCGGCGGCCTTGGCGGCGCCATGGCGCGCGCCCTCCACGCTCAGGGCGCGACGGTCGCCCTGTCGGGCACTCGCGCGGCCGCGCTTGAGGCGCTGGCGGGCGAGCTTGGCGGGCGCGTCCACGTCCTCCCCTGCAATCTCGGCGACAAGGCTCAGGTCGAGGCGCTTGTCCCGGCCGCCGAGGCGGCGATGGGGCAGGTGGACATTCTGGTCAACAACGCCGGCATCACCCGCGACGGCCTGTTCATGCGCATGAAGGACGAGGACTGGGACGAGGTGCTCGCGGTCAACCTGACCTCGTCCTTCCGCCTGTCGCGCGCCTGCCTCAAGGGCATGATGAAGCGCCGCTTCGGCCGCATCGTCTCCATCACCTCCGTCGTGGGCGTGACCGGCAATCCGGGCCAGGGCAATTACGCCGCCTCCAAGGCGGGCATGATCGGCATGTCGAAGTCGCTGGCCGCGGAGGTCGCGAGCCGCAACATCACCGTCAATTGCGTGGCGCCGGGCTTCATCCAGAGCCCCATGACCGACGCGCTCAACGAGAAGCAGAAGGAAGCGATCATGGGCACGATCCCCGCCGGTCGCCTCGGCGAGGGGGCGGACGTGGCGGCGGCGTTGGTCTATCTCGCCAGCCGGGAGGCGGCCTATGTCACGGGCCAGACCTTGCACGTGAACGGCGGCATGGCCATGATCTGACCGGGAATCAGCCGGTTCGCCGGCTGTCTCGACTGCTCCGGCGCCTCTCGCCATCGTTCTTGAAGTATGGTACGAGGCGCGGAATCTGCGGGGGGAAGTCGACGCCGCTTCGATGTGGCGAAGAGCCTTCCGGCAGTCCGATGCGGTCCCTCGGACGTGGGGATTGTGAGTTTGGGGGTCTCCGGCGGCGGCCGGGCAGGGGGCAAAGGCCCTCGCCCAGGCGACGAGGTGGGCTCGCGATCAGAACAGCAGGGAAAATCAAGATGAGCGATGTTGCCGAGCGCGTGAAGAAGATCGTTGTGGAGCATCTCGGCGTGGACGCTGAGAAGGTCGTGGAGGGCGCGAATTTCATCGACGACCTCGGCGCCGACTCGCTCGACACCGTGGAACTCGTGATGGCCTTCGAGGAGGAGTTCGGGGTCGAGATTCCCGATGACGCCGCCGAGACGATCACCACCGTCGGCGACGCCGTGAAGTTCCTCGAGAAGGCCTCCGCCGGCTGATCTCGCGCCGCGCGCTTTACGCCGCGCGGCTTTCTCACGCGGGCCGCGAGCCCGCTTGCAGCGAGGGCCGGGATTCCCGGCCCTTGTCTCGTCGGGCCGCCTGTTGCGTCCAACCCGACGCCGAACTCACGCTGAATTGCATGGAGACCGCGGGTGAGAAGGGTTGTCGTCACCGGAATCGGCATGGTTTCGCCTCTGGCGGGCACGGCGGAGGAAACCTGGTCGCGCATCCTTGAAGGCCGCAGCGGCGCGGGCCGAATTGAGAATTTCGAAGTCTCCGATCTGCCCTGCCAGATCGCTTGCCAGGTCAAGCGCGGCGACGGCTCGAACGGCACATGGAACGCCGACGCCTGGATGGAGCCCAAAGAGCAGCGCAAGGTCGATGATTTCATCATTTATGCGGTGAGCGCGGCCACGCAGGCGCTGGCTGATTCCGGCTGGGCGCCCAAGACGGCCGAGCAGCGCAACGCCACGGGCGTTCTGGTTGGCTCGGGCATAGGCGGACTCGGCGGCATCTATGAAGCCTCCGTCCTCGTGAAGGAGCGCGGGCCGCGCCGTCTGTCGCCCTTCTTCGTGCCTGGCCGCCTGATTAATCTGGCCTCCGGCCATATCTCCATCATGCATGGGCTCAAGGGCCCCAATCATTCCGTTGTCACCGCCTGCTCCACTGGCGCGCACGCCATCGGCGACGCGGGCCGGCTCATCATGCTGGGCGACGCCGACGTGATGGTGGCGGGCGGAGCGGAATCCGCGGTCAATCGTCTCGGCATGGCTGGCTTCGCCGCCTGCCGCGCGCTCTCCACGAGCTTCAACGACGCGCCCGAGAAGGGCTCGCGCCCCTATGACAAAGACCGCGACGGCTTCGTCATGGGCGAGGGCGCGGGCTGCGTGGTGCTGGAGGAATACGAGCACGCCAAGGCGCGCGGCGCGAAAATCTACGGCGAGCTGATCGGCTACGGCCTGTCGGGAGACGCCTATCACATCACCGCCCCGTCGGAAGACGGCGACGGCGCCTTCCGCTGCATGAGCGCGGCGATCAAGCGCGCGGGCGTGTCGCCGGCGCAGATCGACTACATCAACGCGCACGGCACTTCGACGCCGCTGGGCGACGAGATCGAACTGGGCGCCGTGCAGCGCGTGCTGGGCGCGGCGGCGGCGAGCGCCTCCATGTCGTCCACCAAATCCGCGATCGGCCACCTTCTTGGCGCCGCCGGAGCGGTGGAGGCGATCTTCTCGCTGCTCGCCATCCGCGACAACGTCGCTCCGCCGACGCTGAACCTCGACAATCCGTCGGTGGAGACCCCGATCGACCTCGTGCCCAAGAAGCCGCGCCAGCGGCGCATCGACGTGGCGCTGTCGAATTCGTTCGGCTTTGGCGGCACCAACGCCTCGCTGGTCTTCCGCCGCGTCTGATCAAGGGGATATCCCCCTGCAGGGGGATCGCCATTTCGCCATATTCCGGGCTAGGGTGATCCCCTCGCAGAGGCGCCGTAGAAGGCGCCTCAGTTCTCGGAGCTATCTTCCTGCGCCATGTCGCGGCGCAAGCCTGGGGCCTTCCTGTCCGAATGACTGACGCGCCGAACCAGCCGGAACGACCCAGAGCGCGCTTTTTCTCGCGCCGGCCCCTGCGTTCGCCGCAGGAGGCGCTCCATCCCGAGGCTGCGCCGCCGCCGCCTCCGCCGAAATCGCAGAAGCGCCGCGCCCGCCGTCTTGGCGCGCTGAGCGGC
The DNA here is from genome assembly GCA_964645525.1 of uncultured Beijerinckia sp. Classification (GTDB taxonomy): domain Bacteria; phylum Pseudomonadota; class Alphaproteobacteria; order Rhizobiales; family Beijerinckiaceae; genus Terripilifer. Next base: position 1,175 of record CAZYBF010000103.1, on the reverse strand, counting down.
TTCCTGAGCTTTCTCCTCGTGGCCGCGATCGGCGGCGTGGCGGCCTTCAGCGCCCTGCAACGCCAGATCGAGGCGCCCGGCCCGCTGCCCTCCGACAAGGTGGTTTTCATCGCCCCGCGTTCGGAAGTGGTGGAGATCATCGACCAATTGCACGCAGCCGGCATCGTTGACGCGCCGACGTTGCTCAAGGCCGCTTTGTGGATCGAGGGGCGCTGGTCGAACGTGAAGGCGGGCGAATATCTCTTCCGCAAGGAGGCGAGCCTGCGCGACGTGATGGACGCGCTCGTCTCCGGTCGCCAGCTTCTGCATTCGATCACGGTTCCCGAAGGGCTCACGAGCGAGCAGATCGTCCAGCGCCTGATGGAATCCGACGTGCTCGTGGGCGAGATCCGCGAGCCGCCGCGCGAAGGCACGATCCTGCCCGAAACCTATCGCGTGCCGCGCGGCATGTCGCGCGCCGAGCTGATCCGCAAGATGCAGACGGACCAGAACAGGCTCGTCGATCAGATATGGTCGCGCCGCGCGCCCGACCTTCCGATCCGCTCGAAGTTCGAGCTCGTCACGCTCGCCTCCATCGTGGAGAAGGAGACGGGCCGCGCGGATGAGCGCACGCGCGTGGCGGCCGTGTTCCACAACAGGCTCAACAAGCGCATGCGCCTGCAATCCGATCCCACGATCGTCTACGGACTCGTGGGCGGCAAGGGCACGCTCGGCCGGCCCATCATGCGCGCCGAAATCACCAAGCCCACCGCCTACAACACCTATACGATCGACGGTCTGCCGCCGGGGCCGATCGCCAACCCCGGGCGCGCGGCGCTTGAGGCGGTCGCCAATCCCTCCCGCACCCGCGACCTTTACTTCGTCGCCGACGGCACGGGCGGCCATGTCTTCGCGGAGACGTTGGAGCAGCACAACCGCAACGTCGCGCGCTGGCGCGAAGTGGAGCGCGAGGCGCGCGACAAGGCGGCGGCGAGCGAGCAGCCCGTCGACCGCGCCGCGCCGATGGAGGAGGCCCCTGCGGCGGCTCCGCCCGCCGCTGAGCGCCGTCAGCGGCGCGGGGACGCAGGTCCGCTCGATCCCGCTGGCGCAGAGCCCATCCTCGCCGCCGATCTCGGCGCCGAGCCTGCAAGCGCGAGCGCCTCCAGTGTCTATGGCGCGCTCGCTGCTCCGGAGGC
>CAZYBF010000102.1:0-8138 GCA_964645525.1 uncultured Beijerinckia sp. | reverse complement strand
CGATCGGAATCCAGATCGCCAAGAACGTCATCGGCGCGAAGGTCATCTGCACGGCCGGCTCACGCGCGCGCGCTGATGTGGGCCTCGCGCTGGGCGCCGACGTCGCGGTCGATTATTCGACGCAGGACATCCTCGCCGAGATCATGAAGGCGACCGGCGGCAAGGGCGTGAACGTCCTCTACGACAACATCGCAAATCCCAATGTTCTGCCGCAGGCCTTCCATGGACTGGGCATGGACGGTCGCCTCGTCACCGCCGGCGCCCATGGCGGCCCCAATGTGACGATCGACTTCTTCCACCTCTACGACAGGCGCATCATGATCAAGGGTTCGCCTGGCTCGCGCGAAAGCGATCTGCCGGCCTGTTTTGAGGCGGCGGCGAGCGGCAAGATCAAGGTGCAGATCGCCCATGTCCTGCCCCTCTCGAAAGCCGCCGAGGCGCATCGCATGATCGAGGGCGATCCCGGCATGGGCAAGATCGTGCTCGATCCCACGCTGGGCTGACAGGCGCGCGCCCCAATGAAAAAAGCCCCGGAGCGTCTCCGGGGCTTTCTTTTTTGATTATCGCTTGTGAGTTGTCGCGCTCACTCGCCGATGATCTTCTGCATCCGCTCGATGACCGAGGCTTCCACATTGGCGGTCTGGGCGACGATCTTGGCGATCTCCTCGCCGGTCGCCGGTTCGAAATCGAGCTTCGCCTTGTTCACTTCGCCGAGCAGTTCGGAATCCTTCATCGCGGCGTCGAAGGCGCGGCGCAGCGTGTTCACGCGGTCGCCCGGCAGGCCGGGCGGGGCGATGATGAAGCGGCCGAGTTCAGCGCTGCTCACCGCGAAGGTGAGAAGCTTGCGGTCGGCGTCGTTCTTGGCGAGCTCCACAAGGGTCGGCACGTCCTTCAGCTCGGGCGAACGTTCGGTGACGTATTGCACCAGCAGGACCGCCTTCTTGTCGGTCAGCCAGTCCATGCGCGTGCTCTTCATCGTGTTCCAAGAGGTGAGCGCGCCGTCCACTTCGCCGCGCTCCACGGCGAGCAGGCCGTCGGTGGAGCCGGGGAAGCCGCGGATGACCTTGAACTTGGCGCCGAACACTTCGTTCATGATGCGCGGATAGGTGTCGGAGGGCGAGCCCGGGCCGGTGCTGGCCACAGGCACTTCCGCCTGGCGCATGCCCTCAAGCGTGGAGCCTTTCGACTTCGTCGAGATGACGTGAACCTCGATGTTCGAGGTGACGCGGCCGATCCAGTTGAACTCGACCGCCTTGTACTGCACGCCCTTGGCCTTGAGCGCCTCGTCCATCGCCATGGTCTGCGAGACGATGCCAAGCGCGGTGCCGTCCTTCGGCGCGGCGCGGTAGAGCCAGTTGGCGGCGGTCAGCGAGCCTGCGCCGGGCATGTTGGAGGCCACCACCGTCGGCTGGCCGGGGATGTGTTTGCCGATGTAGCGGGCCACCATGCGGCCGAACAGGTCATAGGTGCCGCCCGGCGAGAAGCCGATGTAGACCGTGACGGTCTTGCCCTTGAAGAAATCGTCGGCGCCTTGCGCCAGAGCGCTCGAGCCCGAAAGCGACAGCGCTATTGCGCCGCCAAAGGCGCCAAGCGCGCCAAGCGCGCGCAGCCGCATGGATGTGGTCATGGCGAGTTCCCTTCCAGTCTTGTTCTGGCGACAGTGAATTGGTTCGGCTCAGGCCATAAGGCAAGGGGCGCCCACGGGCAAGCTTATCTTGTTTCGTCATGAGGATCGCCGCGTGGACTGGGCGGCGCGCGCTGATATGATGGCGCGCCCGCTTCGGGCGCGTCGCGCGTCGGCGCGCCGGGGAGGCGGGGCGAAGGGAGGGATTATGATTTCGCACGTTTCCAAGCGCGCGTTTGCGCTGGCGCTGGGTCTTTGCGGCCTGCAGGCTTCCGGCTCCGGGGCCCTTGCGCAATCGCCTGCGGATTTTTACCGGGGCAAGAACGTCAATGTGCTGATCGGCGTGGGCGTCGGCGGCGAATACGATCTGCATGCGCGGCTTGTCGCCCGCCACATCGGCAAGCACATTCCCGGCGCGCCGGCCATGGTGCCGCAGAACATGACGGGCGCAGGCGGCGCCAAGATGGGCGCTTTCCTCGCCGACGTCGCGCCGAAAGACGGCACGAACATCGGCATGATGGCGAACAATTTCCCGGCCATGCAGGCTGCGGGCGTCGACGTCATCCGTTTCGATCTCGGCAAGTTCCAGTGGATCGGCTCGATCTGCCCGACGGTGGAGACGATGACCGTGTGGACGAAGACCGCCGGCGTGTCCTCCATCGAGGAGGCGCGCGCGCGGGAAGTCATCGCCGGCGCCAGCGGGCGCGGGGCGATCACTTATTCCTTCCCCGCCATGCTGAACGAATTCGTCGGCACGAAATTCAAGATCGTCACCGGCTATCCGGGCGGCAATGAGATCAATCTCGCCATGGAGCGCGGCGAGGTGCAGGCGCGCAACAACACCTGGTCGAGCTGGAAAGTCACCAAGCCCGAGTGGATCAAGAACGGCGACATCAAGATTCTCGCCTATGCGGGGCCCAAGCCCGCCGATCTGCCCGGCGTGCCCGACGTCACGTCGCTTGTGAAGAGCGACGACGACCGGCGCATCGTGGAGCTGATCGTCTCCGGCACGCGGCTGGGCCGTCCGCTCGCCTTCGCAGGCGGCGTGCCTGACGATCGCGTGAAGGCGGTGCGCGAGGCTTTCATGAAGACCATGACGGACGATGACTTCGTGAAGGAAGCGGCGCAGATGAAGATCGAGATCGATCCGGTGCGCGGCGAGGACATGCAGAAAGTCGTCGCCGACGTGCTCGCCACGCCCAAACATCTGGCCGCTCGCGCACGCGCCCTCATCGAGTAGGGCGCGGCGCGATTTCCTTCAAACACGTCAGACGGCCGCGCCCTGCGCGGCCGTCTTGCAACGCAGGGGGCGAGAATGGGCGAGACGTTCAGGGGCCGGCGCGAGGATGCGCGGCTCGTCACGGGGCGCGGGCGTTACACGGCGGACGTGTCGCTGCCCGGCGAGGTCCATGGCTTTTTTCTGCGCGCCGACCGCGCCCATGCGCAGATCGTCTCGCTGGACGCGGGCGCCGCGCGCGCCCATCCCGACGTGCTCGCCGTCTTCACCGGCGTCGAGGCGCGTGCGGCGGGCTTCGCGCCCATTCCCCCGCTCGTGAAGTTTCCCGGCGTCGGCGGCATGAAGCTGCGCGAGACGGGACGCGACGTGCTCGCCATCGAGCGCGTGCGCTATTCCGGCCAGCCGCTCGCCTTCGTGGTCGCGCGCACGCTCGCGGCGGCGATGGACGCGGCCGAACGCATCGAGGTCGAATTGCGCGATCTGCCCGTCGTGACCGATGCGCGCGCCGCCCTCGCGCCCGGCGCGCCGCAGCTCTATGAGGAAGCGCCCGGCAATCTCGCCTTCGATTATGAATATGGCGACCGCGCGAAGACGGAGGCGGCCTTCGCGAGCGCCGCCCATGTCACGAAACTGCGCGTGGAGGCGCCGCGCATCGTCGGCAATCCGATGGAGCCGAAAGCCTGCGTCGCAGCCTATGACGCGGCCGCCGATCGTTACGACGTCTATGCGCCCACGCAGGGGATCACGCTCATGCGTCCCGGCCTTGCTGCCGCCATGGGACTGCCGGAGAGCAAGATCCGCGTCTATGCGTCGGACGTGGGCGGCGGCTTCGGCGTGCGCGGCGAGGCCTATCCCGAATATTGCGCGGCGATGATGGCCGCAAAGGCGGTGGGCCGCCCTGTCAAATGGGTGTCCACCCGCGCGGAGACGATCTTGAGCGACCATCATGGCCGCGCCGCCTCCATGACCGGCGAGCTCGCGCTTGACGCGCAGGGACGTTTCATCGGCTTGCGGATCGAATGGATCGTCGATTGCGGCGCCTATCTTTCGGGGCCGGGACCGTTCATCAACACCATGGCGCCGAGCGTGCACGCGGGCAGCGTCTACGCCATTCCCAACATCGTGGGCCTGCATCGTCTGGCGCTCACCAATTCAACGCCCACCACCGCCTATCGCGGCGCCGCGCGGCCGAACGTGAGCTATCTCATCGAGCGGCTCGTCGAGGAGGCCGCGCGCGAGACAGGGCGCGACCGCATCGACTTGCGGCGCATGAATCTCATTCCGAAAAAGGCGTTCCCCTACAAGACGCCCACGGGCTCGGTCTATGACAGCGGCGACCCGCCGGGACTTCTCGCCGCCGTCCTGAAGGAGGCGGACTGGAAGGGCGTGGAGCGGCGTCGCAAGGCGGCGGCGAAACGCGGCCGATTGTTCGGCGCCGCCTGTTCGGTCTTCATCGAACCTTCGGGCGGCGGCGCTGCGCCGCGCGAGGAAGTCGCGATCCGCTTCGGCGCCAATGGCGAGGCGGTTCTCTACACCGTGTCCGGCCCCTCGGGGCAGGGCCATGAGACCGTGTTTCCCGAAATCGTCGGCCGCATCCTCGGCGTCGATCCGCAAAAGATCACGCTGCGCGCCAGCGACCCGGACGGGCCGGAGCTTGTGGGCCTCGGCACGATCGGCTCGCGCTCCATGATGACCCATGGCGGCGCGCTGCATAACGCGGCCCATGAGGTCGTGCGCAAGGGCCGCGCGCTCGCCGCCAGCCGGTTTGAGGCGGCGGAGGCGGACGTGGAGTTCGACGCCGGCGTGTTTCGCGTGCGCGGCACGGATCTTTCAGTCGGATTGATGGAGCTTGCGAGCGCCCATGCGGCGGCGGGCGGCAATGCGCTCGACACGCTCGATTCTCATCCCATGACGTCGAACTATCCCACCGGCGCCCATGTGGCGGAGGTGGAGATCGATCCCGCCACGGGCGTGGTGGAGGTCGTGAGTTACGTCGCGGTGGACGATGCGGGCGTGGTGCTCAACCACACGCTCGCGGAAGGCCAGGTGCATGGCGGCATCATGCAGGGGCTCGGGCAGGTTCTGGGCGAGCTTGCCGTCTATGACGAGACGAGCGGACAGATGATCACCGGCTCCTTCATGGATTACTTCATGCCGCGCGCCGATTGCCTGCCGCCGCTCAAGATCTTCGACCGGCCGATCCCCTCGCCCAACAATCCGCTTGGCGTGAAGGGCGTGGGCGAGGCGGGCACGACGGGCGCGGTGCCCACGGTGATGAACGCGATCGTGGACGCCCTGCGCCCGCTCGGTCTTCATCACATCGACCTGCCGGCGACGCCGCATCGCGTGTGGCGGGCGATCCGCGCTGCGCAGGGCTGAGCCGCGCGCTCAGCTGAGGCAGGCTTTCGCCAGGCTTTGGAAGGCGCGCGCGCGATGGGAGAGCGCCTGCGAGCCGTCGGCGGGGATACCGTGTTTTTCCTCCGCGCTCATCTCGCCGAACGTGCGCGTGTGCCCGTCAGGCTGGAAGAAGGGATCGTAGCCGAAGCCCTTCTCGCCGCGCGGCGGCCAGACGATGGCTCCAAACACCTTGCCTTCGAACGTCTCCAGATGTCCGTCGGGCCAGGCGATGGCGAGCGCGGAGACGAAATGCGCGCGCCGCTGCGCGCCGGACGTGGCGCCCTTGGCGTCCATGAGATCGTGGACGTTCGCCATGGCGGCGGGAAAGTCGCCGGCCTCGCGCGCCCAGCGCGCCGAATAGATTCCCGGATCGCCGCCGAGCGCGTCCACGCACAGGCCTGAATCATCCGCAAAGGCGGGCAGCTGCGCGGCCTGCGCGGCCGCCTCCGCCTTGATCTGCGCGTTGGCGATGAACGTGTCGCCCGTTTCGTCGGGCTCGCCCAGCCCCAGCTCGCCGGCGGAGACCGCCTCGATGCCGTAAGGGGCGAGCAATTCGCGCATCTCGCGCAGCTTGCCGGAATTATGCGTGGCGATGACCACCCGTCCGGTGAGTTTGCGATGCGCCTGCGACATGTCATGCTCCTCTCGGGGGCGTTTTGCGAACCTGCGGCGTTATACGCGGGAACCATGGGGAGAAGCCATGACTGACACGCCCAGCGCTCATGCGTCCCACAGCGCGCACAATCCCTCCCATAGCGAAAGCCCGTTGCGCCTGCTGGAGCCCGCCCGCCTCGTGCCCCTGCTCGAGATCCACAACGTGGAGGACGCCGTCCCGCTCGCCCGCGCCTTCGTGGACGCGGGCCTGCGCACGATCGAGATCGCGCTGCGCACCCGCGGCGCGCCCAACGCCATTCGCGAGATCCGCGCGCGGGCGCCCGAGGCGATGCCCGGCGCCGGCAATGTGATGACGCCGCTCGACCTGCATCTGGCGCGCGAATGCGGCGCCATGTTCGCCCTGTCGCCGGGGGGAACCGACGCCCTGCTCGACGAGGCCGCCGCCATGGACGATTTCCCCTTCGTGCCGGGGATCGCCACCGCCTCCGAACTGATGAAGACCATCAGCAAGGGCTTCCATGTGGTGAAGTTCTTTCCCGGCGCGACCATGGGCGGGCCGGCGACCCTGCGCGCCTTCTCCTCGGCCTTCCCCCACGCCCGCTTCATGCCCACGGGCGGAGTGGCGGAGGAGGATCTCGACGACTGGCTCGCCCAGCCCAATGTGGTGGCGGTCGGGGGCGCCTGGCTCGCCCCCCGCGAGGACATCGCCCGGCGCGACTGGGATGCGATCCGGCGGCGCGCGGAAAGCGCGGTGGCCCGCCACGCGGCGATCCGCGCCGGCTGAGGCGCCGGCGGGGCGGGCGACCGCGATCAGGCGGTCGCGGCCTTTTGCAGCGCGACGAGTTCGCCCACGCCCTTGCGGGCGAGCGCGAGCAATTCGCCGAGCTGCTCTTCGGTGAAGGTCGCGCCCTCGGCGGTGGCCTGCACCTCGACGAGGTGCCCGGCGCCGGTCAGCACGAAATTGGCGTCGGTGTGGGCGGCGGAATCCTCGGCATAGTCGAGGTCAAGCACAGGCAGGCCCTGATGGATGCCGCAGGAGACGGCGGCCACGTGGTCGCGCAGCGGCAGGTCGCGGATCATCGAGCGGCCGCGCATCCATTTCAGGCATTCGTACAGGGCGACCCAGCCGCCGGTGATGGCGGCGGTGCGGGTGCCCCCATCCGCCTGCAGGACGTCGCAATCCACGACGATCTGGCGCTCGCCCAGCGCCTGCAGGTCCACCACGGCGCGCAGCGAGCGGCCGATGAGGCGCTGGATCTCCTGCGTGCGGCCGGAGGGCTTGCCCGAGGAGACCTCGCGGCGGGTGCGGGTCTGGGTCGCGCGCGGGAGCATGGAATACTCGGCCGTCACCCAGCCGCGTCCCTGTCCCCGCAGCCATTGTGGCGGCTTGTCCTCCAGCGAGGCGGTGCAGAGCACATGGGTCTCGCCGAAGCGCACCAGGCAGGAGCCCTCGGCGTAACGGGCCACATTGCGCTCGAGCGTGACGGCGCGCATCTCGTCGGCGGCGCGTTTGGATGGGCGCATGGGGCGGCTTCCTCGTGACTGTCTTCTCGCGTGGTAAAGGCAAAATCCGCGCGCCACAAGCGTCCGGGAGCGCGCTTTTCGCGCCCCGGGCCGCGCTTTCGCTTGTCGGGGGGCCCTCCCGCTGATAGAGAACCCCGTCCGCGGGCGACCGCGGGCTCCAAACCTGCTCGCCCAACCGGCCCGCGCCGGCCCGCCTTCGAGGGAGACATCCCGGGCGGTGAGTCCAGTCGCAAGACGGACGCCGGGGAAAGCGAGCGCATGACAACACCAGCCCCGCCGGCGCATTTGGCCGCCGCCGCAAGACGCGGCGCAGGCCCCCAGGAGACCCAATGGCAAACACCCAATCCGGATCCGCGCCGACGCGCGAGGATTTCGCGGCGATGCTCGACGCGACGTTCAATGAAAATGAAGCGATGGAAGGCGCGGTCGTCAAAGGCGTCGTCGTCGCCATCGAGAAGGACGTCGCCGTCATCGACGTCGGCCTGAAGACCGAAGGCCGCGTCGCCCTCAAGGAATTCACCGGCCCCGGCCGCGACCAGACGCTGAACATCGGCGATGAGGTCGAGGTCTATCTCGAGCGCATCGAGAACGCGCTCGGCGAAGCCGTCATCTCGCGTGACAAGGCGCGCCGCGAAGAGAGCTGGGTCAAGCTCGAAAAGGCGTTCGAGGCCAAGGAAAAGGTCGAAGGCGTCATCTTCAATCAGGTCAAGGGCGGCTTCACCGTCGATCTCGACGGCGCCG
>CAZYBF010000101.1:6961-8158 GCA_964645525.1 uncultured Beijerinckia sp. | reverse complement strand
CTGCACAAATGCGTGCGCGGATCCGATCCCGACGCAGCGCTCTATTATCTCGCGCGCATGCTGGAGGCGGGCGAGGACCCGCTGTTCCTGTGCCGGCGCGTGGTGCGCATGGCGGTGGAGGACATCGGGCTCGCCGATCCGCAGGCCCTCGTCGTCGCCAATGCGGCGAAGGACGCCTATGATTTCCTCGGCAGTCCCGAAGGCGAGCTCGCGCTCGCGCAGGCGGTGATCTATGTCGCCAGCGCGCCCAAATCCAACGCCGCCTACAAGGCCTACAAGGCCGCGCGCAGGCTGGCCGCCGAGCATGGCTCGCTGACGCCGCCCAAGGCCATCCTCAACGCGCCCACGAAGATGATGCGCGAGGAAGGCTATGGGGAGGGCTATCGCTACGACCACGACGAGCCCGACGCTTTCTCCGGGCAGGATTACTGGCCCGAGAAGATCGGCCGGCGCCGGCTCTACGAGCCGGTTGAGCGGGGCTTCGAGCGCGAGATCGGCAAGCGGCTCGATTATTGGGCGAAGCTGCGGCGCGAGCGCGGGGGGTGACCGCGTAACAAGTGCGCGCGAGGACGCGCGCGGTCCAGACGGGCGCGGACCGGGACCGCGCGCCGAAAGCCAAACAGGACCGCGCGCGTCCTCGCGCGCCCGAAAACCCCAAAGTCGACGCCCCGGCCGGCCCGGGCTATACAGCGGCCATGACAGCCTTTCTTCTCGTCTTTTTCGGCGCCGGGCTCGGCGGGGCGGCCCGCCACGCGGTCAACCTCGGCTGCGCGCGCTGGTGCGGGCCCGACTTCCCCTGGGGCACCACGGCGGTCAACGTCGCCGGCTCCTTCGCCATGGGCCTGCTGGCGGGCTGGCTGGCGCTGCGCGCCGGCGAGGGGCTGGCGCAGCCGGCGAAGCTCTTTCTGGGCGTGGGCGTGCTGGGCGGATTCACCACCTTCTCGGCCTTTTCGCTCGACGCGATCCTCCTGTGGGAGCGCGGCGCGGCCATGGACGCTGCGCTCTACGTGGGCGGATCCGTGGCGGGCTCCATCGCCGCGCTGGCCGCCGGCCTCTTTCTGGCGCGGAGCCTCGCATGACCAAAGCGCGCAAACCCGAAGGTCGCCCGTCCGGCCCGCGCAAGCCTGCGCCGCGCGTCGCAAGATCCGCGACGAAACCCGCTGCGAAACCTGCTGCGAAACCCGCCGCCAAACCCGC
>CAZYBF010000101.1:0-6861 GCA_964645525.1 uncultured Beijerinckia sp. | reverse complement strand
AAACCCGCCGCCAAACCCGCGACTAAATCTGCGCCGAAACCCGCGACGGCCGCGCCGGCCGGCGTGCAGACCATCGCGGTCAGCGCGGAGGAGGACGGCATGCGCCTCGACCGCTGGTTCCGGCGCCGGTTTCCTGCGCTCGGCCTGTCGCATCTCAACAAGATCTGCCGCAAGGGCGAGGCGCGCGTGAACGGCAAGCGCGTGGAAGGATCCGACCGGCTGAAAGCTGGCGACCTCGTGCGCGTGCCGCCCCTGCGCTTCGAGGCGGAAGCGCCTGCGGTGAAGCGGCCCGTCGCCAATCCCGCAGACGCGAAGCTCATTCGCTCGATCACGCTCTATGAAGACCGCAAGCTGATGGTGCTCGACAAGCCCTTCGGCCTTGCGGTGCAGGGCGGCTCGGGCACCACGCGCCACATCGACGGCATGCTGCAGGCCATGGCGGAGGAGATGGGCGAGCGGCCGGTGCTCGTCCACCGCCTCGACCGCGACACGTCAGGCGTTCTGCTGATCGCCAAGACGCGCAAGACGGCCGCCGATCTCGGCGAGATTTTCCGCTCGCGGCAGGCGCGCAAGATCTATTGGTCGATCGTGGAGGGCGTGCCCAAGCCGCCGCAGGGACGCATCTCGCTGTTTCTCGCCAAAGGCGCGGCCATGGGCGACGACCGCGCCCGCGCGCGCAAGCCGCAGGCCGGACCGGGGCGCGTGGACCCGGAGAAAATGCGCATCGCCAAACATGGCGAGGCGGACGCGCAGCATTCGGTCACTTACTACGCGACCGTGGACAAGGTGGCCCCGCGCCTCGCCTGGCTCTCGATGAAGCCGATCACCGGCCGCACGCACCAATTGCGCGCCCATGCGGAGGCCATCGGCCATCCCATGATCGGCGATCCGAAATATCACGGCGGCTTCGCCGAGAACGATCCGCGCCGCACCGATCCCATGCGGTCGATTCCTGCGGAGGTCGAGCGCAAGCTGCATCTGCTCGCCCGCCGCCTCATCCTGCCCAATCCCTCGGGCGGCGTGCTGGACGTGATCGCGCCCCTGCCCCCGCATATGAAGAAGACGTTCGACCTGTTCGGCTTCGACGTCAGCCAGCACGATCCCATTCTCGACGCGCCGGAGGAATGATGTCGCGCGAACGTCTCGGGCCGATCGCCAGAGAGAGCTACGACGCGGCGCAAAAGGCCGCCCACGCGGATTTCCTTGCGCTGCGCAAGGTCGATTTCTCAGGCCCCTGGCATGTGTTCATCCGCGCGCCGGAATTGCTGGGCGCGGCGCAGCGCATGGGCGAATATCTGCGCTATCGCTGTTCGCTGTCAGGCCGGCTCTCCGAACTCGCCATCCTGATCGTGGCCCGCTTCTGGACTCAGGATTACGAATGGGGCGCCCATCGCAAGCACGCGCTCGCAGCGGGCGTGGCGCCGGCGACCATCGAAGCGATCCGCGACGGGCGCAGGCCTGCGGACCTGCCCGAGGACGAAGCCTGCGTCCATGATTTCGTCAGCGAGCTCCTGCAGTCCAAACGGGTGAGCGACGCCGCCTATGCGCGCGCCATCGCCGCCTTCGGCGAGACAGGCGTCGTCGAATTATGCGGGCTCGTGGGCTATTACCAATTGCTCGCGCTGACCATGAACGTGGCGCGCACGCCCGCGCCTGAAGGCGAAGCCCCCCTGCCCCGTTTCCCCGAATGAAGCTCGTCGTCTTCGACGTCGACGGCACGCTCGTCGACAGCCAGAACTATATCTGCGAGGCGCAGCGCCGCGCCTTCCTCGCCCATGGGCTTGAACCCCCGCCGCGCGAGAAAATGCTCTCGATCGTCGGCCTGTCGCTCGTGCGCGCCTTCGAAGTGCTGGCGCCGGGCGCGCCGGCGGAAAGTCTGGCGGAAGCCTACAAGGCGTCCTGGGCCGACATGCGCGGCAAGCCCGAATGGGACGATCCGCTCTTTCCCGGCGCGCGTGAGGCCGTGGAGCGCCTCGCCGCGCGCGAGGACGTGTTTCTGGGCATAGCGACGGGCAAATCGCGCAAGGGCGTGGTCACATTGTTCGAGAAGACCGGATGGGAGCCGCATTTCCATACGATCCAGACCTCCGACCTGCATCCCTCCAAGCCCGCGCCCGACATGCTGCTCGCCGCCCTCGCGGAGACCGGCGCCGATCCCGCGCAGGCGGTGATGGTGGGCGATTCCACCTATGACATGGAGATGGCGCGCGCCGCCGGCGTCCACGCCATCGGCGTGAGCTGGGGCTATCACGCCCCCGCGCTGCTGGCGCAGGCGGGCGCCCATCGCATCGCCCGCGATTTCTCTGAACTCGACGCACTGCTCGCCGCCCTGCTTGACGCGGCGCGCGCGCCCCTTACGTGATCGCCACACGCCGGAACGCACGCAATGACCGACGATTTCTCAAACGACATGCTGCCGCGCCCCGGCGAGGCGATCGATCCGCGCGAGCTCGCCCGGCGCGACCTGCAAAAGAGCCTGCCCAAACGCTTCTATGCGCAGGCGGGCGTCGAGGCCGACGGCGCGCTGTTCTCCCTTGCGCTCGACGGACGGCGCGCGCGCACGCCGGCGCGCAATCCGCTCACCGTCCATTCCGCCGCCCTCGCGCAGGCGCTGGCGGAGGAATGGAACGCGCAGCGGGAGGTGATCGACCCCGCGACCATGCCGCTGACGCGCCTCGTCCATTCCGCGCTCGACGGCGTGGCGCGCGAGATGGACGCCGTGGCCGCGGACGCTGCGAAATACGCAGGCTCCGACCTGCTGTGCTACCGCGCGGGCGATCCCGCCTCCCTCGTCGCGGACCAGTCGGCGGCGTGGGACCCCGTGCTCGACTGGATGCGCGCCGCCCATGGCGCGCGCTTCGTGCTGGCGGAAGGCGTGATGTTCGCCGCGCAGGGCGAGGAGGCGCTCGCCGCCGTGCGCAGGCTCCTCGACGACCTCGTGCGCGCAGGCGACGGCGGAGAGACCGGCGCCGCGATGCGCCTCGCCTCGCTGCATGTGATGACGACGCTCACGGGCTCGGTCCTGCTCGCGCTCGCGGTCGCCTCCGGCTTCATGGACAAGGACGCCGCCTGGGCCGCCGCCCATGTGGACGAGGATTTCCAGATGCGCGCATGGGGCGAGGACGCGGAGGCCATGGCGCGCCGCGCGCGCCGCTATGAGGACATGCGCGCCGCAGCCCTGGTCTGGGACTAGGCGACGACTGACCTTCCGTCGTGGCGCGCATCTTGCTCATTGGTTCGGCGCCACGATCAGGGGGTCATCATGTCGATTTTCAAAACGCTCGCCGCCGCCGCTTGCATGGGCGCCGTGCTCACTTTTGGTGCAGGCGCCGCAAAAGCGGACGCGCTCGCCGACATCATCAAGGCGAAAACCATCAAGATCGCCGTGCCGCAGGATTTCGCGCCTTTCGGCTTCGCCGGCCCTGACCTGAAGCCGCAAGGCTATGACGTGGACATGGCCAATCTGATCGCCCGCGAACTGGGCGTGAAGGCGGAGATCATTCCCGTCACCAGCGCCAACCGCATCCCCTATCTGCAGACCAAGCGCGCGGATCTCGTCATATCGAGCCTCGGCAAGAACGCCGAGCGCGAGAAGGTGATCGACTTCTCCGTCGCCTATGCGCCGTTCTTCTCGGGCGTCTATGGGCTGAAGGACATTGCGGTGAGCAAGGTCGGCGACCTCGCCGGCAAGACCGTGGGCGCCACGCGCGGCGCCATCGAGGAATTGGAGCTGACGGCGACCGCGCCCGCCGGCGCCACGATCCGCCGCTACGAGGACAATAACGCGACCATCGCCGCCTTCGTCTCCGGACAGGTGGACCTGATCGCCACCGGCAACACCGTCGCCGCGGTGATCGCGGAGAAAAGCGCCAGCCGCGCGCCGTCCCTGAAATTCGTGGTGAAGGACAGCCCCTGTTTCATCGGCCTCAACAAGGACGAGCCCGCCCTTCTCGCCAAGGTGAACGAGATCGTCGCGAAAGCGAAAGCCTCGGGCGAACTGGGCAAGATGTCGGAGAAATGGCTGAAGGCGCCCCTGCCGCCGGGCTTCTGAGCGCCGCCGCGACAGCTCACGCAAGGAAGAAGGCGCGCCATGCTCTACACGCCGCAGATGGGCGAGCTCCTGCCCTATTGGCGCGAGTTCGCATGGGGCGCCCTTTTCACCATCGCGCTCACCCTCACGACGACGTTCGTGGGGGTGGCGATCGGCGTGGCGGGCGCGAGCCTGCGCGCCTTCGGGCCGCGCTGGGCCGACGTCTGCGTGGGCGCCTATGTGGAGCTGATCCGCAACACGCCGTTCATCGTGCAATTGTTCTTCGTCTTTTTCGGCCTGCCCGCCCTTGGCGTGAAACTGTCGGAGACGCAGGCGGCTTTCGTCGCCATGTCCGCCAATCTCGGCGCCTATTGCGTGGAGATCGTGCGCGCGGGCCTGCAAGCCTCCCCGCGCGGGCAGATCGAGGCGGGCCTGTCGCTTGCGCTCACGCGCATGCAGGTGCTGCGGCACGTGCTGCTGGCGCCGGCCTTGCGGCGCGTCTGGCCCGCCCTCTCCTCGCAGATCGTCATCGTGATGCTGGGATCGTCCGTCGTCTCGCAGATCTCCGCCGAAGACCTCACCTACGCGGCCAATCTCGTGCAATCGCGCAATTTCCGCGCCTTCGAGAGCTATTTCGCCGCCACCCTCGTTTATCTCGCGCTGGCGCTGATCCTGCGCGAGGCCCTGCGCCGGCTCGGCGCGCGCCTGTTCGCGGGGCCGTGACATGGCGGATTTCAGCTTCTGGATCATCTTCTCCAATCTGCTGCTGGCGACGCGCTGGACGATCCTGCTCTCGCTGATCGCCTTCGCCGGCGGCGGGCTCGTGGGCGCGGCGCTGCTCTACATGCGCGTGTCGCATCATGCATGGGCGCGCCGCTGCGCGATCCTGTGGATCGAGTTCTTTCAGGGCACGCCGCTGCTGATGCAGCTCTTCCTGCTCTTCTTCGGCCTCGCCCTGTTCGGGCTTGAGGCGAGCCCCTGGACGGCGGCGGCTCTGGCGCTGACCTTCTGGACCAGCGCTTTCCTCGCGGAGATCTGGCGCGGCTGCGTGGAGGCCATTCCGCGCGGACAGTGGGAGGCGTCCGAAAGCCTCGCGCTCACCTTCTCCCAACAGATGCGCTATGTGATCTTGCCGCAGGCCCTGCGCATCGCGGTGCCGCCGACGGTGGGCTTCTCCGTGCAGGTGGTGAAGGGCACGGCGCTGGCCTCCATCATCGGCTTCGTCGAGCTGACGAAAGCGGGAACCATGCTCAACAACGCGACCTTCCGGCCGTTTCTGGTCTATGCGCTGGTCGCGCTGATCTATTTCGCGCTCTGCTATCCGCTCTCATGGTCGGCGCGCAAACTGGAGGCGAGGCTTCATGCCGCTGGTTGACATCCGCGACGTGCGCAAGAGCTTCGGCGCGACGCATGTGCTCAAGGGCGTCTCCTGCGCCGTGGAGGCCGGCGACGTTGTGGCGGTGATCGGCCGCTCGGGCTCCGGCAAGAGCACGCTGCTGCGCTGCATCAACGGGCTCGAGACCTATGATTCCGGCGAGATCGTCGTGGACGGGGAACGGGTCGGCGCCGGCGACGGGGCGAGCAAGGCGGGCAATGCGAACAAGCTGGGCAAGCAGGACCTGCGCGCCCTGCGCCGCAAGGTCGGCATGGTGTTCCAGCAGTTCAACCTGTTTCCCCATCTCACGGCCGCGCAGAACGTCACCCTCGCCCCGCGCCTCGTGGACGGGCTTGGCAAGGCGGAAGCCGCCGATCTCGCCGCCGAAATGCTCGCCCGCGTCGGCCTGCCGGAAAAGGCGGACGCCTATCCGGGCCAATTGTCGGGCGGCCAGCAACAGCGCGTCGCCATCGCGCGCGCGCTCGCCATGCGTCCCAAGGCGCTTCTGTGCGACGAGATCACTTCCGCGCTCGATCCCGAGCTCGTGGGCGAAGTGCTGCGCGTGGTGGAGAAGCTCGCCGCCGACGGGATGACGCTGATCCTCGTCACCCATGAAATGCGCTTCGCCCGCGACGTGGGCAGCAAGCTCGTCTTCATGCATGAAGGCCGCGTGCATGAGGAAGGCGCGCCGCAGGCCCTGTTCGCCGATCCCCGCACGCCGGAGCTGCGGCGCTTTCTGGCGGGAAGCGCGCCCTGAGGCGCCGGCTGGCCTGATGACAGGCCGGCCGCCGTCTCCCCCATCCGTCGCATTCCGGCGCCATCGCGCGCGTGCTAGAGGGGGACGAGAGAGACCCCGGCTGGAACGACCGTCCCCATGAAGCACATCCTCGACGCCCTCGAAGCCCGCCGCGCCAACGCCCGCCTTGGCGGCGGACAGGCCCGCATCGACGCCCAGCACAAGCGCGGCAAGCTCACCGCCCGCGAGCGCATCGAGCTTCTGCTCGACCATGGCTCCTTCGAGGAGTTCGACATGTTCGTGCAGCACCGCTGCGCGGATTTCGGCATGGACAAGGGCGACAAGATCCCCGGCGACGGCGTGGTGACCGGCTGGGGCACGGTGAACGGGCGCACGGTCTACGTCTTCGCGAAAGACTTCACCGTCTTCGGCGGCTCGCTGTCCGAGACCCACGCGCAGAAGATCACCAAGATCCAGGACATGGCGCTCAAGAACCGCGCGCCCATCATCGGCCTGTTCGACGCGGGCGGCGCGCGCATTCAGGAAGGCGTCGCCGCGCTCGGCGGCTATGGCGAAGTGTTCCAGCGCAATGTGCTCGCCTCCGGCGTCATTCCGCAGATCTCGCTCATCATGGGGCCGTGCGCGGGCGGCGACGTCTATTCGCCCGCCATGACCGACTTCATCTTCATGGTGCGCGACACGAGCTACATGTTCGTCACC
>CAZYBF010000100.1:505-8227 GCA_964645525.1 uncultured Beijerinckia sp. | reverse complement strand
TCGCCTTCCTTCTTGAGCCATTTGGCGAGCTTGCCCTGTTCCATCGTCGGCGAAAGGGCGGGCATCAAAACGTTAGTGGGCATGTGATCCTCGAACTCGAAAGAGTCGACCCCGGAAGCCCTGCGCGCGTTGTGGCGCAGGCGCTCTGGCGAATGGCGAAAATCAGACGAGCACGTCCGTCCACAGCTCGGACGGATCGGGCTCGGGATCGTTGGTGGCGAATTCGGCGGCTTCCGCCACGATGGCGCGCACGCCCGCGTCGATCTTCTTCAGATCGTCCTCGGTCGCGAGCTTGCCCTTGAGAAGGCGCGCGCGCACCTGCTCGATGGGGTCGTGCTCGTCGCGCACGCGCTGCACTTCCTCCTTCGAGCGGTATTTCGCGGGGTCCGACATGGAATGGCCGCGATAGCGATAGGTCTGCATCTCGAGGATGTAGGGGCCATTGCCCTCGCGGCACCATTTGATCGCGTGGTCGGCGGCGGCCTTCACCGCGCGCACGTCCATGCCGTCCACCTGTTCGCCGGGAATGTTGAAGGACAGGCCGCGCTTGGAGAAATCCTGCTGCGCGGAGGCGCGGCTCACCGCCGTGCCCATGGCGTAGCGGTTGTTCTCGATGATGTAGATCACGGGCAGCTTCCAGAGCTGCGCCATGTTGAAGCTCTCGTAGACCTGGCCCTGGTTGGCGGCGCCGTCGCCGAAATAGGTCAGGCTCACATTGTCGTTGCCGCGATATTTGTTCGCGAAGCCGAGCCCGGTGCCCAGCGACACCTGCGCGCCCACGATGCCGTGGCCGCCGTAAAAATGCTTCTCCTTGGAGAACATGTGCATGGAGCCGCCCTTGCCTTTCGACAGGCCGCCCTGGCGTCCGGTGAGCTCCGCCATCACGCCCTTGGGGTCCATGCCGCAGGCCAGCATGTGGCCGTGGTCGCGATAGCCGGTGATGATCGCGTCGCCGTCCTTGGACGCCATCTGCACGCCCACCACCACGGCCTCCTGGCCGATGTAGAGGTGGCAGAAACCGCCGATGAGGCCCATGCCGTACATCTGGCCGGACTTCTCCTCGAAGCGGCGGATCAGCAGCATGGATTCGTAAGCCGCCAGCTCCTGTTCGCGCGTGAATTGAAGCGTGTTCGCGCCGCTGCGCGCCGGGGCCTTGCCCCCCTTGGCGGCTGCTTTCGCGCCGCCCTTCGCGGCGCTGCGGGCGGTCGTGCGTGATGCGGCCATATGCGGTCCCCTTGAGAGCCTCAGCCCTATCCCTACGAAGGTATAAGCGGGGCGAGCATAGCGGAGGCCGGAGGGGAAATCGAGAGCGCGTCCGAGGGTGCTAAGATAGCGGTTAATGCGCTGATTCAACAAAGACTATAGCAAATTAACCGGAATCTGGTTATTCGATTTGTCGCAGCCGCCGCGCTTGCGCCGCAAAAGCCATCGGCGGATCGTCAGCGGGGCAGAAAAACCACCACGTCGTTGCGGTGGACGCGGCCCAGAAGAACCCGCGCCTCCTCCTCGAGGATGTCGCGCTCGACCGATTCGGCCCGCAGCATGGCGATGCGGCGCTCCAGCGCCTTGCGTTCGCCCGTCAGCTCGTTGCGCTCGGCCTGCAGCGCGTTCATCTGCACGCGGTATTCCTCCTTGGTCTTCAGGCCGCGGTTTCCATGCACCGCATGCCAGACGAAATAGGAGGAGACCGCGCCGGAGACGCAGTACAGGACCAGAGGAATTAGAATTGCGCGCAGACGGCGACGTTTGACCATGCCGCGATGCTTGGCTCCAAATGGTGAACGCTTCGTTAAGCGCCCCAAAAGCGCCCGCCCCGCTTGCGCATGCGCCCGCGGGCTCAGAAACTGGGCGGCGAGGAGCGCCCATGACTGACGCCTTGTCCGATCCCTTATCCGATCACCCGCGCCCGATCGCGAACGCCGCCCAGCGCCGCGCGCGCCTGCGCGCCATTCTGGCAGGCCCGGACTGCGTGCACCCCGCCTCGACGTGGGACCCGCTCTCCGCGCGCATCGCGCAGGACGCAGGCTTCGAATGCGGCATGCTTGCAGGATCGGTCGCCTCGCTCGCCGCGCTCGGCGCGCCCGACCTCATTCTTCTGACGCTCAGCGAATTCGCCGAAACCGCGCGGCGCATTTCGCGCGCCTGCGGCCTGCCTGTCATCGCCGATGCGGACCATGGCTACGGCAATGGGCTGAACGCGCTGCGCACGGTGGAGGAGCTGGAGACGGCGGGCGTTGCAGGCCTCACCATCGAGGACACAGCCTTGCCCCGGCCCTTCGGCGAGCGGGAGATGCGCCTCGTCTCGCGGGCCGAGGCGGTCGGCAAGCTGAAGGCGGCGCTCGCGGGGCGCAGCGATCCGGGCCTGTGCGTGTTCGGCCGCACCGGCGCGCTGGCGGTCACAGGGCTTGCGGATGCGGTGGATCGACTGAAGGCGTTTCAGGATCTCGGCGTGGACGGCGTGTTCCTCACCGGCGCGACGCAACGCGCGCAGATCGAGGCGCTGGCGAAAGCCGCGCGCGTCCCGATCCTGCTGGGCGGCGTTCCCGGCGATCTCCTCGACCGGCCCTTTCTCGCGGCCCATGGCGTGCGCATCGCCCTGCAAGGCCATCAGCCGATCGCCGCCGCGCTCGCGGCCATCGAGGCGACCATGCGCGCGCTGCGCGCGGGCGCGCCGCTGCCCCCGCTTGCGGACGCAAGCCGCATGGAGGCCCTCAGCGCCGCCGCCTTGTGGCGCGCGCGCACGCGCGACTTTCTCGACGAATAGACGCGCGCGGCCTCACGCCGGGCGGATGATCTCGAGTCCGCCCATATATTTGCGCAGCGCCGGCGGCACGACGACCGATCCGTCCGCCTGCTGGAAGTTCTCCAGAACGGCGACCAGCGCGCGGCCCACCGCCACGCCCGAACCATTGAGCGTGTGAACGAAACGCGGGCTCTTCGAGTCGGGCGAGCGGTAGCGCGCGTTCATGCGGCGCGCCTGAAAATCCCCGCAGACCGAGCAGGACGAGATCTCGCGATACTTGCCCTGCCCCGGCAGCCACACTTCGATGTCATACGTCTTCTGCGAGGCGAACCCCATGTCGCCCGTGCACAGGGTGACGACGCGATAATGCAGGCCGAGGCGCTTGAGCACCTCCTCCGCACAGCGCGTCATGCGCTCATGCTCCTCGCCCGATTGCTCCGGCGTGGTGATGGAGACGAGCTCCACTTTCTGAAACTGGTGCTGGCGGATCATGCCGCGCGTGTCGCGCCCCGCTGCGCCCGCCTCGGCGCGGAAGCAGGCCGTGCCGGCGGTGAGCCGCATCGGCAATTGCTTCTCCTCGAGGATCGTCTCGCGCACCAGATTGGTGAGCGGCACTTCCGCGGTGGGAATGAGCCAAAAACCCTCGCCGGCGGCGAACTGATCCTCGCGGAACTTCGGCAATTGCGCGGTGCCGTACATGGCGTCGTCGCGCACCAGCAGCGGCGGATCGACTTCGACATATCCGTGCTCGTCCGCATGCAGGTCGAGCATGAACTGCATCAGCGCGCGCTCCATGCGCGCGAGCGCGCCCTTGAGGATGACGAAGCGCGCGCCCGAAATCTTGCCCGCGGTCTCGAAATCCATCAGGCCCAGCGCCTCGCCGATCTCGAAATGCTCGCGGGGCGCGAAATCCATCTTCGGCTTCTCGCCGACGACGCGCGTCTCCACATTGTCGTGCTCGTCCTTGCCGAGGGGAACGTCGGGCGCCGGCGTGTTGGGCTCCTTGAGCAGCGCCTCCTCAAGCGCGCGCACGGCGGCGCGCTCCTCCTCCTCCCAGCCGGTCATCTGGTCCTTGAGGGCGGCGACCTCGGCCTTCAGCGCGTCGGCGCGGGCCTGATCCTTGTCCTTCATCGCCTGGCCGATCTCCTTGGAGGCGGCGTTGCGGCGCTCCTGTGCGGCCTGCAGTTTGGCGATCGCCGCGCGGCGCGCGTCGTCGAGGGCGAACAGCGCGGGCGCGAGCGGGGCGAGCCCGCGGCGGCGGCGGCCCTCCTCGAATACGGCCTCGTTCTCGCGGATCCAGCGGATGTCGTACATGGAGAAACCCTTGCGCCGTTTCGGAATCGTGCCGCCTGTTTAGCCCGGGCCGGGCCGCCGGGTCCAGAAAGGGCGGCGGCGGAAAACGCGTCGGCGTATCCCTTTGGCGACAGCCGCCGGGCCCGGGCCCATGTTATGGACCGGGGATCAGCACAGGATCCCCGCCCCATGCCCCTCGTCCGCGCCATCGGCCTCATGTCCGGCACGTCCATGGACGGCGTGGACGTGGCGCTCGTGGAGACCGACGGGGAACGCGCGATCCGGCTGGGGCCGACGGGCTTTCAGGCCTATTCGGAGGAGGACGGGGCGCTCCTGCGCGCCGCCATCAAGGAGGCGGAGACGCTGAGCGAGCGCTCCGCACGGCCCGGCGCCCTCGAACCCGCCGACCGGATGATCGTCGCCCGCCATGCGCAGGCGGTGGAGGCCTTTCTCGCCCATCATCGCATCGACCGCGCGAGCGTGGACCTCGTCGGCTTCCACGGCCAGACCGTCCTGCACCGTCCGCAACAGCGCCTCACGGTCCAGATCGGCGACGGGGCGGGGCTCGCCCGCGCGCTGGCGCTTCCCGTGGCCTGGGACATGCGCGCGGCCGATGTGGCCGCCGGCGGACAGGGCGCGCCGCTCGTGCCGGTCTGGCATCGCGCGCTGGCGCTCGACGCCGGGCTGGAGACGCCGCTTGTCGCAGTCAACATCGGCGGCGTGGGCAATCTCACGTTCGTGGCGGAGGGCGAGGACCCGATCGCGTTCGACACCGGGCCGGGCAACGCGCTGCTCGACGACCTCATGCTGGAGCGCACGCAGATCGCCTGCGACGTGGACGGCATGGCGGCGGCGATGGGAAAGGTCGACGAGGCGGCGCTGGCGGAATTGCTCGCCCATCCCTATTTCGCGGCGCCAGCGCCGAAATCGCTGGACCGCAACGCTTTCTCGCGCGCGCCCGTCGCAGCGCTCTCAACCGAGGACGCGGCCGCCACCCTGACCGCCTTCACCGCCCGCTCGATCGCGCGCGCCTTCGCGCTTCTGCCGGCGCGCCCGCGCCGCGTCATCATATGCGGCGGCGGCGCGCATAATCCCACGCTGATGAGAATGCTGGGCGAGGCGTTGGGCCTCGCGCTCTCCACCGCCGACGAGATCGGCTGGAACGCCGCCGCCATGGAGGCGCAGGCCTTCGCTTTTCTCGCCGTGCGCGCGCAACGCGGCCTGCCGCTCACCTTTCCCACGACGACCGGAGTCCCTGCGCCAATGACAGGCGGCAGGATATCCCGCCCGTGAGGGCCGACGCCGACGCCGGCCCGCAGCGCCTCAGGCCTCGGCGGCCGGGCCCTTGAGCGCGCGCGTGGGCGTGGGACGCTTCACGGGATTGTCGAGGCGCTTGTCGAGATAGGCGCCGACCTCGACGATCAGATCGTCCACGCAATCCTCGAAGAAATGGTTCGCACCCTTCACGACCGCGTGTTCGATGACGATGCCCTTCTGCGTCTTGAGCTTCTCGATCAGGCCCATGACCTCCTTGAGCGGCGCGACGCGGTCCTGGTCGCCGTGGACGAACAGGCCCGACGACGGGCAAGGGGCGAGGAAGGAGAAATCGAACCGGTTCGCCGGCGGCGCCACCGAAATGAAGCCCTCGATCTCGGGACGGCGCATGAGCAGCTGCATGCCGATCCACGAGCCGAAGGAGACGCCGGCGATCCAGCAGGCGCGCGCTTCGGGATTGATCGACTGCACCCAGTCGAGCGCGGCGGCGGCGTCCGACAATTCGCCCGACCCGTGGTCGAACGCGCCCTGACTGCGGCCCACCCCGCGGAAGTTGAAGCGCAGCACCGAGAAGCCGCGCTCCGCGAAGGCGTAATACATCTGGTACACGATCTGGTTGTTCATCGTTCCGCCGAACTGCGGGTGCGGATGCAGGATCACCGCGATCGGCGCGCCGCGCTGCTTGGAGGGGTGAAAACGCCCTTCCAGGCGTCCGGCGGGACCGGTGAAGATGACTTCAGGCATCGTGACTCCCAGGCGTATGTCCGGCGCAGCCCGCGCGAACTTTCTGAAACCTGCCGGAGCGCCAGCGGTTTCCTTGACTTGCGCGACCCGAAAAGCGAATGTCGCCGACCTCGGCTCCCGCTCTGCGGAAAGCGGCTTCTAGCACGCGAGCCGGTGCGATTTGCAAGCATTTTCGCCTCAACCCGGAGCCAGGCATGGCGCGCCCTCGCGTCTATCTTGACTGGAACGCCTCGTCGCCGCTGCTGCCGGCGGCGCGCGCGGCCCTGATCGAGGCGCTCGAGATCGTCGGCAATCCCTCCTCGATCCATCAGGAAGGGCGCGCCGCGCGCGCTCTGGTGGAGGAGGCCCGCGCGCAGGTCGCCGCCCTTGTGGGCGCGCGGCCCGACCGGGTGATCTTCACCTCCGGCGGCACCGAGGCGATGAACCTCGCCCTCACCCCCGGCTTCCTGCCCGCCGACCGGCGCCCGGCCGACGTGCTGATCCTCTCCGCCGGCGAACACGCCTGCGCGCTGGAGGGCCATCGCTTTGCGCAGGAGCGCGTGCGCATCGCCCCCCTCGACGGCGAGGGCCGGCTCGATCTCGCCGCCCTCGAAGCCCTGCTCGCGGAGCTGGGCGACCTTCGGCCCATGCTCGCCCTGCAGGCGGCCAACAACGAGACCGGCGTTCTCCAGCCGGTGGCGGAGGCCTGCGGGCTGGTGCGCGAACGCGGCGGGATCGTCGTCTGCGACGCTGTGCAGGCGGCCGGGCGCATTGCCTGCGGCTTCGACGCCCTGCCCGCCGACGCCCTCGCCCTCTCCGGCCACAAGATCGGCGCCCCCAAGGGCTCCGGCGCCCTTGTGCTGCGCGACCCTGCGGCCAATATCGAGTCCATGCAGATCAGGGGCGGCGGACAGGAGCGCGGCGCGCGCGCCGGCACCGAAAACGCCGCCGGCCTCGCGGCCTTCGGGGCGGCGGCGAAAACCGTGCGGGAACATGGCCTTGACGATATTCCCCGGCAGCGCGGCCTGCGCGACGGGCTGGAGGCCACGCTCAAGGCGGCCCTGCCGGACCTCGTGATTTTCGGACAGGGCGCCCCGAGACTATCGAACACCAGCGCTTTCGCGCTATCTGGAGCGGCGGCGGCGACTCTCCTGATCGCACTTGATCTCGAGGGCTTCGCATTGTCCTCTGGGTCGGCCTGTTCGTCGGGCAAGGTGAAGCCTTCCCACGTGCTGGCCGCGATGGGGGTCGCGCCGGAGCTCGCGCAGGGCGCGATCCGGGTGAGCATCGGACGCGACACAGGCGCGCCGGAGCTGGAGGCCTTCGCCGACGTCTTCGCGACGGCGGCGGCGCGGATCGCGCGGCGAGGACAAGACGCGGCGTGAGGCCGCAAGCAGACGCGGCGTGAGGCCGCAGGAAGTGATCAGGCCGGGCGACCGGCGCGTATGCGTTTCAAGTCCAACCAGCGGTCCTTGAAGCCGCCAAGGGGGAAGAGGATATGCCGGCAGTCCATGAGACCGTTCAGACGGTCAAATCCGTTGACGTTGACGCCTACAAATACGGCTTCGTCACGCAGATCGAGTCCGAGAAGGCCCCCAAGGGCCTCAACGAGGACATCGTTCGATTCATCTCCGCCAAGAAGAACGAGCCGGAATGGATGACGCAATGGCGTCTCGACGCCTATCGGC
>CAZYBF010000100.1:0-495 GCA_964645525.1 uncultured Beijerinckia sp. | reverse complement strand
ATCCGAAAGGGACCACGGAGTGGCACACAGACGCAGATAGTCGTTCGCTACCCATGCGCGAGCCGAAATGGGCGCGCGTCGATTATCCCGCGATCGACTATCAGGACCTCTATTATTATTCCGCGCCGAAATCGGCGGAGGGGCCGAAGTCGCTCGACGAAGTCGATCCCGAACTGCTCAAGACCTATGAGAAGCTCGGCATCCCGCTGCGCGAGCGCGAGATCCTCGCCGGCGTGCAGGGCGCGAAGGTCGCCGTGGACGCCGTGTTCGACTCCGTCTCCGTCGCCACCACGTTCAAGGCGGAGCTGGCGAAAGCGGGCGTGATCTTCTGCCCCATCTCCGAGGCGCTGCAGACCCATCCCGAGCTTGTGAAGCAATATCTGGGAACCGTGGTGCCGGTGACGGACAATTACTTCGCCACGCTCAACAGCGCGGTCTTCTCCGACGGCTCCTTCTGCTACATCCCGAAAGGGGTGCGGTGCCCGATGGAGCTCT
>CAZYBF010000099.1:0-8254 GCA_964645525.1 uncultured Beijerinckia sp. | reverse complement strand
CATGTCAAGTTCGAGCGCATCCTGTACTCACCACTGTGCTGCAGTGTGCAGACGAAAAAAAACGCACCACCGAAGCTTCAGTGATGCGTCTGTACTGGAGGCGCGGCCCGGAGTCGAACCGGGCTAGACGGATTTGCAATCCTTCATAAACTGTATTTGCCAGCGTTGATGTATGTGGATACAATCCATATAAATCAACAAGTTATTTGGATTATGCTGGACGGGCGTACAGATCAAATGTTGAACGAAATCCGCCAAAATTCGGAACATCTGGCTACATGATGGCTACATGAAGTCCCCGGCACCAAGAAGCCCGCCATGCCACGCACCAATAAAAATGCCCCACTTGATCTCACCCGCACGCATGAATTGAGCGTGGGGCTCATTGACCGGCTAGTGTGCCCAGCGGGCAAAGGACAGGTGTTCCTACGCGCTGCCAGCGTGGACGGCTTGCGGGTGCGCTGCACCGCCAACGGGGCTAAATCCTGGGTCTACGAATCCAAGGTGCATGGACGCACCTTCAGGCGTACGCTGGGACCGGTGGGCGTGATGAGCATCTCCCACGCTGAGGACAAGGCACGGGCCCTGGCATTGATGGTCAAGACCGAGAAGGCTGATCCCCGCGAGGTGGAGCGCCAGCAAGCCGAGGCCGCCTTGGCTGCCATGCTTCGTAAGCAAACCGAAGCAGCGCAGCACGCCGCCGAGGAGGCGCGCCGCACTACTCCCGCCCGCGTGGCCTGGAATGCGTACGTGGCCGAGCGCTCGCCGCATTGGAGCGATGCTCACCGCAGCGACCATGAGAATCTGGCCCTCGACGCCCCGCTACGTAAGCCGGGGCCGCTCGCAGAGCTGCTGCGCCTGCCGCTACCCGGAATCACCGCCGAAGTGGTGCGCCGCTGGGTTGAACGTGAGGCGGCCTACCGCGCAGGCCGCGTGAGGCTATCCCTGCGGCTGTTAAAAGCGTTTCTGCGCTGGTGCGACGGCGAGCCACAGTTCCGAGGCCTAGCTGCGCCTGATGCCATCGGGCGCAAGGCAGTATTAGCTGCAGGGGTTGCCAAGCGTGGCGGGCTGGCCATCATGCGTGAACAGCTCCCAGCATGGTTCAAGGCGGTTCGCGAGCTTCCACCCGTCCCCTCCGCGCTCATCCAATGCCTGCTGCTGTTGGGTTGCCGAGTCGGGGAACTGCAGCGTCTGCGTTGGGAGGATGTGGACTTCAAATGGGGCCGAATCCACCTGAACGATAAGGGAGACCCCAAGGCAGGCCGCGATGTGCCGATGAGCGTATTCGTGGCTAATCTGCTTCGGGGCCTGCCCCGGACGGGTGAGTTGGTGTTTCAAAGCCCCCGCGTGCTGAGTATGACCCCACAAAACATCCGCCGCAGAGCGCGTCGCGCATCGGAAATACCGCAATCGCGAGCCTC
The DNA here is from genome assembly GCA_964645525.1 of uncultured Beijerinckia sp. Taxonomy (GTDB): domain Bacteria; phylum Pseudomonadota; class Alphaproteobacteria; order Rhizobiales; family Beijerinckiaceae; genus Terripilifer. The sequence continues at coordinate 6,833 of CAZYBF010000099.1, read as the reverse complement.
TGTTGTTGAAGTCAACACCTTGCACAAACGCGCCTGCCGCCGGGCTGGCCTGCCCGACTTGACCATTCACGATTTACGCCGATCCACCGCGACCTTGGCCGAGTGGGTGAACGTGCCCGCCGGGGTGGCCAGTCAAATTGCTGGTCACAAGCCTAGGAGCGTGCGAGAGGCGCACTACATCCGGCGTCCGTTCGACATGCTCAAGCTACACGGTGAAGTCATCGAGCGCTTCATCGTTGCATCTGCGGGGCTGAATTGGCCGGAAGCGACCGCAAGGAATCTGAGCGCAGCGACCGCTGCCTGACGTTTTCGCCCCAGCCAGGAAGGGCTGCAACTCTTCCGAAAAGCCGGTGCTCCCGCCCGGCCTACTGGCGGCTGCTTGCGCGGGATTTATCGGGGGATGTCATGGCCGTCAATTGGAAGCTTCGGGAGGGCCGTCTTACTGCTGAACTTTGGGAGGCGGTCTTTCTTTCTCAAGACATAGAGCCAGCAACACCATCGGGCTATGGATATCCCGAAAGTCTATTGCTCCGAACCCATGAGCGCGCGACCGATTCTCAATCCGAGGAATTTAATCGACGGGTTCATATTGCATGTGACCATCTAATCACAGGTCGGTTGGCTGCCGTAGTGTGTAATCAAAAGGCACATGAATCCAGGGTTGAGCTGACCGTATTTCGGCTATGGGCTGAATCTCTTGAGAAACCGTGGACATTCCCCGAGCAGTTTCCCCGGGTTGCCCCGATTGAGGCGCAGCGTGAGCCTATCTCTGAGGATTTGGTGCAGTCTGCTCCACCGCGGCCCCTACAACGCGGTAGGGCACAGGAGCTGGCAATCTTTGACGCAATCAGACAGCTGAACTTTAACCCGCTTGCTCTCCCGAAGGCCCCGAATGGTAAGCGTGGGGTGAAGGCAGCTGTCCGCGATCTCCTCGAAGGGGCAAATCCCATGTTTCCTAAAGGGTCAAAAGTGTTTGGAAAGGCTTGGGGGCGTATGCATGTCCAAGGTGACATTGCCTATCAATAAGTGTTGGGTATCCCCCAAACTGGGGTATGGGGGAGGGTTGCGGGGGGGGATGGTCAGCGGGGAAGAATTTCGCCATGTTCAACAAATCGGAGTGCTACGACATGGGAAATAAAGTCGCTCAACAGAGCTTACCGCTGGATCAAGAAACTCGATCCGCGCTGCCAACGCATGAGGCCGCTTGGCACCTCAACCGCGCACAGCAGACATTACGCCTGTGGGCGTGTGAGGACAGTGGGCCGATTCGCCCAATTCGGTTGCATGGCCGATTGATGTGGCCCGTGGCACGCATCCGTGAACTACTGGGAGTTGCGCAATGATCAAAGCCAGGGCCGCCGCCAACGATTCCAGGGAAGCGTTTGAAACACTTAGAGCGGCACATGCGAAGCGCGGCTTCTCCCTCCACCGAACAGACCCGGCAGACGGGCAGATGACGTTTTGGGTCGAACGTTGGGGGCAGGCGCGATACCTACCCAACATTGCTACGGCGCGACGGTTCCTAGAGCAGATTGGAGATCGGCCATGACCTTCGAGCGTAACCGACTCCCTGATCCGATTAGCTACTTTGAAAACGAAGGCCTGCGGCTCAAAGGCCCACGGAGTGCCAAGTGGAAAACCACTGAATGTCGCTTTCACGGCGGTAGTGACTCTATGCGGGTGAACGTAGCAAACGGCGCGTTCAAGTGCATGAACTGCGGTGCTGGCGGCGGGGATGTTCTTGCCTTCCACATGCAGGCGCACGGCCTTGAGTTTGTTCCAGCTGCCAAGGCACTAGGCGCATGGATTGACGACGGCAAGCCCCAGCAAGTGCACAAACCCACGGCATTGAGTCCACGGGCGGCGCTGGAAGTGCTGGCCTTTGAAGCGACGGTTACAGCCGTGGCGGCCGGAAATCTGGCGCAAGGCAAAACATTGAGCGATGCAGACAGGGCGCGACTGATTAAGTGTGCTGGCCGTATCAACATGATCGCAGGGGACTTCGTATGAAGAACCCTCAAGACTATGAAGCGATGGCCGCGCAGTTGGACGCGGAGTTATCGAAGGCTGCTGCTCAAACGATCACAGGCGCAGACAGCGGCGCTGTTGCACCCCTGATCAGTTCGGCGAGCCAAAGGCCGGAAGTAGTGCTACTCAATGGCGCAGACCTAACACCGGAGCCGGTGCGCTGGGTTTGGCGCTATTGGTTGGCGCTGGGCAAGCTGCACATCCTGGCCGGTGCGCCAGGACAAGGCAAGACGACCATTGCCCTGGCATGTGCGGCGACTGTGACAACGGGCGGGCGCTGGCCTGACGGTACTCTGTGCGGAGCGGGCAATGCGCTGATTTGGAGCGGGGAGGATGATCCGGCGGATACGCTGCTCCCCAGGTTACTAGCTGCGGGTGCAGACGAGGCGCGATGCTTCTTCGTCAGTGGCACGCGTATCAATGGCGAGGTGCATTCGTTTGACCCGGCGAGGGACATGCTTGCGCTGGAGGAGCAGGCGCAGCGAATTGGCGGGATCAAGCTGCTGATCGTTGACCCCGTGGTTTCTGCCGTGGCGGGCGACAGTCATAAGAACGCCGAGGTGAGACGGGCGCTGCAACCGCTGGTTGATCTGGCAAGTCGCCTTGATGCGGCGGTGATTGGAATCAGTCACTTTTCCAAGGGAGGCGCTGGTGGCGATCCCGTATCCCGCGTCATTGGCAGCGTTGCATTCACGGCGGTGGCTCGCGTGGTGCTGGTTGCTGGGAAGGTCAAGGGGGAAGATGGCGAAGACAAGCGAATTCTCGCTCGCGGCAAGTCGAATATCGGGCCAGACGATGGTGGATTTGAATACCGCATCGAGCAAAGTGAACCGCTCCCAGGCATTCCTGCCAGTCACATCCAATGGGGCAACTCTGTGGAAGGAACGGCACGCGAACTGCTGGCCGAGCTGAAAATTGACAATGTTGGCGGCTATGGAGCATCGGCGCGGGCCGAAGCCGAGGAGTTTCTGATCCAGTTGCTCAAGGACGGCCCTAGCTCCAACAAGCATGTTCAGGTTGAAGCAAAGGCTGCGGGCATTTCTTGGCGAACGGTGCGCCGAGCATCCGATGCGCTGGGGGTCAAAAAGCGGAAGTTGCAAAACGCGTGGTACTGGGAGTGCCCATCTGAGGGCAACTTGTCCAAGCAACTTGTCCATGTTGTCCAAGAATCAAAACTTGGACAAGTTGGACAACTTGATGGACAACTTGGCCCAAGAGAACCTGACGCCGCCGGCTTAGATACGGTGGAAAGCGAGGTGTTCTGATGCCGGCTCGTCAACCGAGCGAGTTGCTGGACACGCTGGCAGCGGCGGGGCTTTCTGTGACCCTGACTCCTGAAAAGGCGCTGAAGGTGACACCAGCTCACGCGTTGACCGACGAACTGCGGTCAACTATCCGGGCGAACAAGGCGCAGCTTGTGAACTACCTGGATAGGCCGGCGGCAAACGATGCGGCGCTGTCAGATGCGGCAGACCCCGACCAATCGTGCTGGCCGCGCTCTGTGGCCATGAGCGCCGGCGAGATTGAGACTTTCCTGGCGCGTCAGGCGAGATTCACCGACAAGGGCGTGAGCATGGACGAAGCCGCGGTGCTGGCCGACAAGCTGGTGAACCGAGATCGAGACCTGGATGACCGGCGGCTGTGCCTGGAATGCGTCCATTTTCAAGGCGCTGGCCGCTGGCGCTGTGGCAACTGGAAACGCGCGTACGTAGCACCCGATGGGCTGGCTCGTGAGCTGGCGGTGATGTTGCAGCGGTGTAGCGGATTTGGGGTAGGAAAGATTTGCCCCCCAGGAGATCGAAAATGAAGAAAAGATACGGGGCGTTGGCGCGGAGCACGGAGAAACCGTGCAGAGCGCAGGCCGTGGCCGTGACTAGGGTGTCAAGCCCTGTAAATGCAGGAGAAGAGCAGTGACGACGACCAAAGCTACTGGCCGCTGGAGACCTGGGCAATCGGGTAACCCTGCCGGTCGAAGACCGGGGTCTGGTTCGGTGCAGCAACTTCGCCAGGGAATAGAGGAGTCTCTGCCGGAGATCATTCAGGTTCTGACAGATAGGGCCAAAGCAGGGGACATTGGTGCGGCCCGTCTGCTTCTTGAGCGGGCCGTCCCACCACTGAGGCCTGTAGAAGCCCCTCAGGCGCTCCAAATTGTTGGAGACGGTCTGTCAGGACAGGCCAAGTCAGTCGTGGCTCTGGCGGCCTCCGGTGAGGTCTCCGTGACCCATGCCTCCCAGTTGATCACAGCCCTCGGCACGCTTGCCAAGCTGATTGAGGTTGATGAACTTGAACGGCGCATTCAATCGCTGGAGAACTCCCTTGAAGCGCGACATTCAACGACGGCTTGAGGCCCTCGAGCGTCGAAGACCAAAGCCAGATGCTTGCCTGAACTGCCGCAGCATCTGTCCGCGAGAGACGATATGCTCGATATGGTTTTTTCACGGCGTGATTGAGCGCATGGAAAAAAACCGGCAGAGCAGGTGTTTGATCAGTTCTCATGCAATGCAAACTTAATCTTGCTTCCTGTGAAATTCTCGCTTAATGCGGGCCTCAGGAGGCGATATAGAAAATTCTTTACAGTAGCTCTCTCCTCATTGTCTTCATATTCCCTAAATCGCGAGTCATATGGACTTTGCTGTTATATATTTTTCCTTTGAAAAACTCCTGCACCGGGCCAATAGAGGTATCCACCTCATTGCCGACGGCAATAAAAAAATTTCCCGGGCAAAGCGATGTGAATCCAACTTTCCCCTCCTTTGCAGCCCTTATTCCCAATGAAAATGAATTGCCCAACTCGCCAGACCTCAACTCCACCTTTGCATCAGGTGAAAAAGCCTCCAGCGTTATGTTGTAATCGATGTTGCAATTTTTTTGCGTCCATGCCGCCATATATTTTTTTTGCAAATCTTCCTCTTTGATTTTCTTGGCTTCTGCCTGCTTTTGAATTTTTTCTTCGATCTTTGATCTTTCTAGCGCCCTCTTTTCTTCTGCAAGATGCACCCACAAACTCAAAGCCCCAACCGTGAGTCCAAGAACGATTAAGGCACTCCATTGTTTCCAGATGGACTTAAGAAAATTCATTATTCCTCCATTCTTCTGAGTTTCTTGAATAGTTGGCATGATTTTTTCGGTGGGCGTGGGGTGCAATCCTTCGCGGCACCCTAAGACCTCGAGAATTCAACAGAGGAGGCAATAAAGGTTTGGATGTTTGGCGGCAGACTTCTTAGAAACTCCAAGTCTGGTTCGGAGCACATGAATATTCCGAAAGGCGATCTGGGTTTGGGTAGAGATGAATGTTCGATTCCAGCCTGTAGGCGTTGGAGGGCTATTTTGGAGAATCCATCAGTTCCGTCATTTTCCGAGAAATTTTCGTTCAGTAGTATGCAGTATGTGCCCAGTAATGATTTAATATTGAATCTTCGAGTCCAATCGGCCGGGAGCTTCTCATTGAAAATATTCTCAATTTCAGATTTCAGGGGAGACCCTTCTGTTAATTGAAGTGGATATTTCTTATATAAAATTGTGCAACCTGATTGTTTTCTTGCGTTGATATCTAAAAGCTCCCAGCCAATCGCAATTTCTCGCATGTAATTCATGTGGCTTCCTGGAGGCGCAAGATGCGTCCCTAAGTCAATGATGTACACGCAACAGGCCAACATAGTCAATGATTCAAAAAAATTTTCCGGTAAGGATTGGCTGAGGGATGTATATAGGTTTTTCGAGCATGGTATTTTTGCTGGCGCTTGAGCGTTTGCTGGCTATTTCTTCTCTACATATCTTTGCACACCCCTGAAATATGGACATTTAAAAAATATCCAGAGAAGGGGATTCCATTTTCTTGAACAAATCCAGGTATATTTCTCATAAATGTTTGAATTTCCAGGTGAAAAATTCTGGGATGAAAATAATCAATAATGGCCATCAGTCTAAAGCTATTATGATTAAGGCCTTTGTCGATTATGGATATGGATTTGGCGTATTCCGTGCTTATTCCTCTTCCTGTTGTGATTCCCGATTCGCGATTAACTACAAATTGGCGTCCTAATAATGAAGTGCCAGCCTTGGGGGTTGCCATCATCCCAGTATCCGTAACCTCCAAAACTTCCTTAACCGTGCAAATAAAAGGCACTTGCTGAGCGATGCTGGTTTGGGGTGTGAGTACGACAAAGGCAAGAAAAAAGCCGACGTACAGGTTATGAAACAACATTTGTCAAATAGTTAAATTTAACGTGGTTTAAAGTCTCTCATGCAGGAATGCTCTTGTCAAATGCAAGAGCACCCGAGGCCAAAACGAGGAAGACCACGAGGGACGACAAACTTTGACCCAGTCCCGGCGCAAGCTTTCGGAGCTGCCGTCCGTAATCGTCGGCTACATGCAGGGATGTCTCAGGAGCAGCTCGCGAACGTGGCTCAGGTGGAGCGATCCCACATGGGGAAGATCGAACGAGGCGAGCACATGCCAAACCTCGTGCTGATCCTACGGATTGCTGCGGCCCTTGAGGTCAGGCCTGGTTCTCTCGTTGATGAGGTCGCTGACCAGATTGGCCGGCCCATCAGCAGGTGATGCCGATGGGGTGGTTGACCTTCGTCGTCGGAGCTGGGGGCCGTTGGAACAAGCGCTATCGCATGCCAGAGGGGTGGAGCGAGTGGAGATGATGAGCCGAAACGACGTACTGCCCGCTACATGGTGGCTACATGGAGTTCAGAAACAACAAAGCCCGGCGAAAGCGTCGGGCTAAGTGCTTGATTTTTTTGGAGGCGCGGCCCGGAGTCGAACCGGGCTAGACGGATTTGCAATCCGTTGCATA
>CAZYBF010000098.1:0-8435 GCA_964645525.1 uncultured Beijerinckia sp. | reverse complement strand
AGTAGTTCATGTTGGCGATGCCGCCCTCGTAGATGAGGTCGACGATCAGCTTCACTTCGTGCAGGCACTCGAAATAGGCCATCTCCGGCGCATAGCCGGCTTCCACCAGCGTCTCGAAGCCGGCGCGGATCAGCTCCACGAGGCCGCCGCAGAGCACGGCCTGCTCGCCGAACAGGTCGGTCTCGCACTCTTCCTTGAAGGTGGTCTCGATGACGCCCGCGCGGCCGCCGCCGATGGCGGAGGCGTAGGACAGGCCGATGTCATGGGCGTTGCCCGAAGCGTCCTGATGGATGGCGACGAGGCAGGGCACGCCGCCGCCCTTCATATATTCGCCGCGCACCGTGTGGCCGGGGCCCTTGGGGGCGACCATCAGCACGTCGATGTCCTTGCGCGGCTCGATGAGGTTGAAGTGGACGTTGAGGCCGTGCGCGAACAAAAGCGCGGCGCCGGGGCGGATGTTGTCCGCGATGCTCTCGCGATAAATGTCGCCCTGCAGTTCGTCGGGCGTCAGCATCATGATGACGTCGGCCCATTTGGCGGCTTCGGCGACTTCCATCACCTTGATGCCCTCGCCCTGCGCCTTGGCGGCGGAGGCGGAGCCCTTGCGCAGCGCGACCGCCACGTCCTTCACGCCGGAATCGCGCATGTTGAGCACGTGGGCGTGGCCCTGCGAGCCGTAGCCGACGACGGCGACCTTCTTGCCCTTGATGAGGTTGATGTCGGCATCCTGATCGTAATAAACGCGCATTCTCGTATTCCTCGCTCGTATTCCTCGGGGTCGGCGCGGACGGCAAGCCCGCCTGAGGCGTGAGTGGACGGGCCGGGCGGGGCGGGTGGACGGGCCATCGTCGCGCCGGGACCTGAAAACCTGTGCGGGAGCCTTCTAGGGGGCTTGCCGCCTCCCGTCAAAGGGAGTCTGGACGGTGCGCGCTCAGCTCGCCTGGGGCCCCCGGCCAATGGCGGCGACGCCCGTGCGCGCCAGCTCCACAAGGCCCAGCGGGCGCATCAGATCCACGAAATCGTCGATCTTCTGCGGCGCCCCGGTCAGTTCGAACACGAAGCTCTCGAGCGTCGCGTCGATGACCTTCGCCTTGAAGGCCTCCGCGAGGCGCAGCGCCTCCACCCGGTTGTCGCCCTTGCCGCGCACCTTGATCATCGCCAGCTCGCGCTCGATCGCGCGCCCCTGCACGGTCAGGTCCACCACTTTGTGGATGGGCACGATGCGTTCGAGCTGGTGGCTGATCTGTTCGATCGCCTCCGGCGAGCCGCTCGTCACGATGGTGATGCGCGACCAGCGCTCCACATGGGCCACTTCGGCGACCGTGAGGCTCTCGATATTGTAGCCGCGGCCGGAGAACAGGCCGACGATGCGGGCGAGCACGCCGGGCTCGTTGTCGACGAGGACGGAGAGCGTATGGCGCTCCGCATTCGCCTTGCCGGCGTTGGAGGAATAGGGAGACAGGGCTGCGATGGCGTTCATGGTTTCATTCCGCAGTTCGTGGAGGGAGCAGGCGAAGGCGCGCGGCGCGCGCCTCACACCAGCATCTTGCCCTTCTCGTCGATGATGGAGCCGATCTCGAGCCCGGCGTCGTCCGAAAGATCCATGAGGATCATTTCATTATGCGCCTTGCCCGACGGAATCATGGGGAAGCAGTTCTCCTCCTTCGCCACGACGCAATCGAAGATCACGGGGCCGGGATAGTCGATCATCTCCTGGATCGCGGCGTCGAGCTTGGCGGGATCGTCGCAGCGAATGCCCTTGGCGCCATAGGCTTCCGCAAGCTTCACGAAATCGGGCAGCGCTTCCGAATAGGAGTTGGAATAGCGCCCGCCATGCAGCAATTCCTGCCACTGGCGCACCATGCCCATGTATTCGTTGTTCAGGATGAAGATCTTCACCGGCAGGCGATATTGCTTCGCCGTGGACATTTCCTGAATGTTCATGAGGATCGAGGCTTCGCCCGCGATGTCCACCACGAGCGCGTCGGGATGGGCCATTTGCACGCCGATGGCGGCGGGCAGGCCATAGCCCATGGTGCCGAGGCCGCCCGAGGTCATCCAGCGGTTCGGCTCTTCGAAGTGATAGAATTGCGCCGCCCACATCTGATGCTGACCGACTTCCGTCGTGATGTAGGCGTTGCGGTTCTTGGTGAGCTCATAGAGCCGCTGCACGGCGTATTGCGGCTTGATGACGTCCTTCGAATTGCGATAGGCGAGCGACTTGCGCGCGCGCCATTCGTCGACCTGCGCCCACCACTCGCCAAGCGCGGTCTTGTCGGACGCCTTGCCCTCGCTGCGCCACAGGCGGATCATATCCTCCAGCACATGGGCGCAATCGCCGATGATGGCGAGATCGACCTTCACGTTCTTGTTGATCGAGGAGGGATCGATGTCGATGTGGATCTTCTTGGAGCCCGGCGAGAAGGCGTCGAGACGGCCGGTGATGCGGTCGTCGAAGCGCGCGCCCACGGCGATCATCAGATCGCAGTCGTGCATCGCGTGATTGGCCTCATAGGTGCCGTGCATGCCGAGCATGCCGAGCCAGTTCTTGCCCGAGGCGGGATAGGCGCCAAGGCCCATCAGCGTGGAGGTGATGGGGAAGTCGGTGAGCTTCACAAGCTCGCGCAGCAGTTCGGAAGCCGCAGGGCCCGAATTGATGACGCCGCCGCCCGTGTAGAGAACGGGGCGCTTTGCGGCCGCCATCATCTCCACCGCCTCGCGCACCTTGTCGAGGTCGCCCTTCATCTTCGGCTGATAGGTCTTGTGCTGGATGTTCTTCGGGAACGAATAGGTTCCGCTGGCGAACTGCACGTCCTTCGGCAGGTCGATCACGACAGGGCCGGGACGGCCGCTGCGCGCCACATAGAAGGCTTCATGCAGAATGCGCGGCAGATCCTCGATCGAGCGCACAAGGTAATTGTGCTTGGTGCAATGGCGCGTGATGCCGACCGTATCGCATTCCTGAAACGCATCGGAGCCGATGAGGTGGGTGGGCACCTGGCCGGTGAGGCAGACGAGCGGGATCGAGTCGAGCAGGGCGTCGGTGAGGCCGGTGATGGCGTTGGTCGCGCCAGGCCCGGAGGTGACGAGCAGCACGCCGACCTTGCCGGTGGAGCGCGCATAGCCTTCCGCCGCATGGGCCGCGCCCTGTTCATGGCGCACGAGCACGTGCTGCACGCTGTTTTGCTGGAACAGCGCGTCGTAGATCGGCAGCACCGCCCCGCCGGGATAGCCGAACACCGTGTCGACGCCCTGATCCTTGAGGGCTTCGACCACCATTTCCGCTCCGGTCATCTGCTTCGCCATTTCCCGTCTCCGTCACTCGGTCCGCTGAGCCCTGCTGAGTTCGAGGCAATAAAAAAGGCCCACCGAGGGGCCTGGTCGCGCGCCATTGCGGGAAGCCGGCTAGTGCCGTCCCGGTCCAGGCGCGATGTCTACTACCTTCGACAAGCTGTGCGCGTGCATAGCCATTCCTCAGTTTCGCGCGCAGCTTATAGGACGCCCGCCGCAGGGTCAAGGCTGGCGAATCAGTCCCCGACGCCCGCCCCTGCGGCGCCCGCGGAGGATGCGCGCAAGGCGCGCGAACTTAGAAAAAATTCATTCAGGAACGCGCGGCATACGCCTTGTGGCTAGCGCGCCCTGTGGCATGATCGACGGGTCCTCATCCCATAAGGGAGTTGTCGGATGTCGTTGCAGAACCATCTCGTCGAGCTCGAGCGCCGCCACCGGGCGCTCGAAAAAGAGATCGAAAGCACGAAGCTTCACCCCTCCGTCGACCACGCCAAAGTGGCCGAACTGAAGCGAAAGAAGCTCCTCCTGAAGGACGAAATCGCAAAGCTGCGCGCCAAGGCGACCCTGCACTAGCGAAGGCGCGGCCCAGCCGGAGCCGCGGCCGCCTGCGTCCGGTCGCGCGCCGTCGGGCGCTCAGTGCGCGTCGGAAGCCGCGCGGCCGCGCCCGAAGGCGACGCTCGCCAGCAACAGGTCGAAACTCTCCTCCGGCGCGGTGCGCGCGAGCACCGCCAGGCCGACGGCGAGATCCTTTTGCGTGCCGACCACTTCGGCCATCAGCTCAAGCCTGCCGCGGGCGTCGCCTTCAGCGCCTGCGCGCGCATGGTCGAGCGCTATGGCTGCGCGCTCCATCTCAAGGGCCGCCCGAGCCAGGCACTCGCGCGCGACGTTCAGAGCCGTATCATCAACCTTGAGCGTTGTAGCAGCCGACATCTTGGCCCACCTCTGGTTTGGCGCCTAGGTCTAACCTTACGTTTTCGACAATGTTTGTAAAGATAAAATATACAATATAGGCCAAGTTAATTGCTACGCTTGCGCGAGCAGCTGAGACGCGCCGTCCCAGATCAGTTTCAGGCCGACCGCCAGGGTGAGGCCGAGGACGAGCGGATAAAAGCGCTGGGCGGAAATGCGCCGCACCATCCAGATGCCTGCCGAGACGGAGGCGATCGCGAGCGGAAAGAGAACCGCCGAGGTGAGCAGATTGCCCGCGTTCATCTGGCCGAGCTGAAAGAAGGCCGGGAACTTCAGATAATTCACCGCCGTGAAGAACATGGTGGACGTGCCCGCATAGAGCCGCGGCGGCAGGCGCTGGGGCAGCATGTAGACCTGAAAGGGCGGTCCGCCCGCATTGGCGATGAAGCTCGTGAACCCGCAGACGAGGCCCCAGAAGGAGGCCGGGCCGCGCGCGGGCTTGGCTGGCGCGCTGGCGCCCCGGCGCGCGCCCAGCGCCTGCCAGATCACGAAAGCCACCGAGATCAGGCCGACCAGAAACAGGATCGCGCCATTGGAGACGGATTTGGCGAAGATGAAGCCCGCGACCAGGCCTGCGAGCGCGCCCGGCGCCATGAGCTTCAGGTTCTCGCGGTCGAACTCACGCCGGAACGCCCATACGCCCACGAGATCCTGCACCATCAGGATCGGCAGGATGATCGCCGCCGCCTGAATGGGCGGGGCCACCAGCGCCATCAACGGAAAGGACAAGAGGCCGAGGCCGGAAAAGCCGCCCTTCCCCAGCCCGAGCAGGATCACGGAGGGAATGGCGAAGGCGTAGAAGACCCAGTCGTCGATCATCGTCCAGCCATAGGCCGGCGCGGGCGCGAACGAAACGCCTTTTCGCGCGCGTCAGCGGAAAGCGTAGAGTTTCGCGAGGGTGAAGGTGACGCAGGCCGACAGGCCGGAGCCGAAAACCGAGGACGCCACGATGGCGAGCGGATCGGACAGGCCGGGCGCGAGCGCCTCCAGCGTCCAGTGGCAGGCGCTGAAGGCGACGAAATTGACGCCCTGCGCCGCCGCGCAGGTCAGCGCATAGCGGCGAAACTCCCGCATCAGGCGCGGCCCGCGCGACCGAAACGTGAAGCGCCGGTTGAGCGTGAACGTGACGAGCAGGCCGCAGAATATGCCGCCGGGCTTCGCCAGAACCGGCGCGAGCCCCGCGCCCTGCGCGAGCAGAAGGGTGGCCGCGAGGTCCACCGCGAAACCAAGCCCCCCCACCATCGCGAAAGAGCCCAATTGCCGCGCCAGCGCCGAATGGGCGAACGCCGCCGGGGCGCAGGAAAAAGCCATGAATGAAGCCAGTTCTGAAAACGAGGCGAAAATCCTACGCCCGCAAGCCTGAACATTTCCTTGCGCCGTGGGCGGCCCGGAGGCGCGCGCGCACTCCCTTCCGCTTAGGCCGAAAAGCTAAGGGCGCGCCAATTGCGTTAGGCAGGCGGACTGGCGAAAGTCGCGCCGGAAATCCGCCTGCGGATGGAGGAAGCGATGTCGAGCCGGTACCACGAAGTCTATGGGGCCTGGAAATCCGATCCCGAGGCGTTCTGGGCGCAGGCCGCGCGCGAGATCGACTGGATCAAGCCGCCGACGAAAATCTTCGACGCCGCAGCCGGCGTCTATGGCCGCTGGTTTCCCGACGCGACCTGCAACACCTGCCACAATGCGCTCGACCGGCATGTGGAGGGCGGGCGCGGCGCGCAGACCGCGCTGATCTACGACAGCCCCGTCGCCAACGCCAAGCGCGCCTACACCTATGCGCAATTGCGCGACGAGACCGCGCGCCTGGCCGCGGTGCTTCAGGATCTCGGCGTGACGAAGGGCGACCGCGTGATCGTCTATATGCCGATGATCCCCGAGGCGGTGATGGCGATGCTCGCCTGCGCGCGCATCGGCGCCATTCACTCGGTCGTCTTCGGAGGCTTCGCGGCCAAAGAGCTGGCGACGCGCATCGACGACGCCAAGCCGAAACTCGTGCTCACCGCATCCTGCGGCATCGAGCCCGGCCGCGTGGTGAAATACAAGCCGCTGCTGGACGAGGCGATCGCGCTGGCGAGCGCGAAGCCGCAGAGCGTCTTGTTGCTCCAGCGTCCGCAGGAAGAGGCGAAAATGGTCGCCGGCCGCGACCACGACTGGGCGAGCCTCATGGAGGCGGCGAAGGCGGCTGGCAAAAGCGCGCCTTGCGTCGAAGTCGCAGCGACCGATCCGCTCTACATTCTCTACACGTCCGGCACCACCGGCGTGCCCAAGGGCGTCGTGCGCGACAACGGCGGCCATATGGTGGCGCTGAAATGGACGATGAAGAATCTCTACGGCGTCGAGCCGGGCGAGGCGTTCTGGGCGGCCTCAGACGTGGGCTGGGTCGTGGGCCACAGCTACATCGTCTATGCGCCGCTGCTGCATGGGGCGACCACGGTCGTCTATGAGGGCAAGCCCGTCGGCACGCCCGACGCAGGCGCCTTCTGGCGCATGATCGAGGAGCACAAGATCGTCGCGCTGTTCACCGCGCCCACCGCCTTCCGCGCGATCAAGAAGGAAGATCCCGAGGCGAGCCATCTCGCGCGCTATTCCACCAAATCGCTGCGCACGCTCTTCCTCGCCGGCGAACGCGCGGACCCCGACACCGTCGCCTGGGCGGAGCGCATTCTGGGCGTGCCGGTGGTCGATCACTGGTGGCAGACGGAGACCGGCTGGTGCATCGTCGGCGATCCCGTGGGCCTTGGCCTGCTGCCGGTCAAACATGGCTCGCCGACCGTACCCATGCCCGGCTACGACGTGCAGATCGTCGATGAGGCGGCGCGGCCGATCGAAACCGGCAAGATGGGCTCCATCGTCATCAAGCTGCCCCTGCCGCCGGGCTGCCTGCCCACGTTGTGGGGCGACGACGGGCGCATGCGCGAAAGCTATCTCGCCGAGTTCCCCGGCTTCTACAAGACGGCGGACGCGGGCTATCGCGACGCGGACGGCTATCTCTACATCATGGGCCGCACGGACGACATCATCAACGTCGCCGGCCACCGCCTCTCCACGGGCGGCATGGAGGAAGTGCTCGCCTCCCATCCCAATGTCGCCGAATGCGCGGTGATCGGCATGAAGGACTCGCTCAAGGGCGAGGCGCCGCTGGGCTTCGTCGTGCTGAAAGCCGGCGTCGCGCGCGACCATGCGGAGGTGGAGAAGGAGATCGTCGCGCTGGTGCGCGACAAGATCGGCCCCGTGGCCGCTTTCAAGACCGCCGTGGTCGTGGATCGCCTGCCCAAGACGCGCTCAGGCAAGATCCTGCGCGGCACGATGAAGAAGATCGCCGACCATGACGAATGGTCGACGCCGGCCACGATCGACGATCCCGCCATCCTGCAGGAGATCGGTCAGGCGCTCGCCAAAAAGGGCGTGTGAGTCCCAGGCTTGCGGGGTTGCGTGCGGAGATGCGCGCGGGGACGCGCGCTGCCCGGTAGAGAGCGCGGAACAGGACCGCGCGCGAATCCCTGCTTGCGATCCGCGCGCGGCGCGCTCAGTGGCCGAGCGCCTTGACGATGCTCTCGACCATCTTCTTGGCGTCGGCGAACAACATCATCGTGTTGTCGCGGAAGAACAGCTCGTTCTCCACGCCGGCGTAGCCCGAACCCATGCCGCGCTTGATGAAGAGCACCGTCTTGGCCTTCTCCACGTCGAGGATGGGCATGCCGAAGATCGGCGACTTGGGATCCGTCTTCGCGGAAGGATTGGTCACGTCGTTGGCGCCGATCACGAAGGCGACGTCGGCCTGCGCGAACTCCGAGTTGATGTCCTCAAGCTCGAACACTTCGTCGTAAGGCACGTTCGCTTCGGCGAGCAGCACGTTCATATGGCCGGGCATGCGGCCCGCCACCGGATGAATGGCGTATTTCACCTCGACGCCTTCCGCCTTCAGAAGGTCCGCCATCTCGCGCAGCGCATGCTGGGCCTGCGCCACCGCCATGCCATAGCCCGGCACGATGATGACCTTCGAGGCGTTCTTCATGATGAAGGCCGCGTCGTCCGCGGAGCCCTGTTTGACGGGGCGCGTCTCAACCGCGCCGCCGGCGGCCTCCGTCTCGCCGCCAAACCCGCCCAGAATGACGGAGACGAAGGAGCGGTTCATGCCCTTGCACATGATGTAGCTGAGGATGGCGCCCGACGAGCCC
>CAZYBF010000097.1:0-8471 GCA_964645525.1 uncultured Beijerinckia sp. | reverse complement strand
CTCACAAGGCGCGCAGCCAGGCCGCGACCTCGGCGCGCGCGCGGTCGGGCGTGTCTATATGGCCGGCGTCCACCACGAGATAGCGGCTCTTGGCGTGGCGCGGCGCGCGGTCGAAGGCGTAGGCGGCGCCGGCGTCGTGCAGCATGTCGCGCCGGCCGATCACCCACAGGAAGGGCAGGGCGGGCATGCGCGCCGCGTTGCGGGGCATGTTCGCGGGGCCATCGGGTTCATAATAGGAGAGCCAGGCCTCCGCGCTTCCCTCCACATCGAAGGATTGTCCCTGATTGATGTCTGGAAACATGCGCCGGGTCTTGCCCTGACCGGAGGCTGCGAGCGCGCGCGCCTGTTCGAGCGCTGCGAGAATCTCGGGGCGGCGCATGCGCTCCGGCGTATGGCCGGCGGCCAGCGCGACGACGCCGGCGAGTCCGCCCCCGCCATTGCGCGCGGCCCAGGCGATGGCGGCGTTCGCCCCCAGACTCTGGCCTGCCAGCACGAGTTTGCGGGCGCCGTCCGCGCGCAATTGCGCGAGCGCTGCGCCGATCGGCTGAAGGGCCTGCGGAAAGCTTTGCGCGTAAGCGGCCGGGCGGCCGCGTTCGCCCGCCCAGCCCATGCGCGGCATGGCGACCCGCGCGCCCTGCGCCCGCAAATGTTCCGCGAGGGAGGCGATGGGCCCACCCGGTCCGCCGCCCTTGCCATGCATCAGCACGACGCCGAATTGGGAAAGCGCGCGTTCTTGCGCGCGTTCTTGCTCGCGTTCTTGGGCCAGCCCGTCGCGCCCGCCAAGGGCCGCGAGCGGGGCGGCCAGCGCCCCCAGCATAAGGCTGCGCCGGTCGATGGCGGCGCGGGCGGGGGAGGGCTTGTCGCGGCGGTTCATGGCGTTCGCCTCAATAATGGGGCGGGGGCGGCTCCTCGCCCTCGCGCTGGGGCTGGGCGTTGCGCACTTCTTCGCGCAATTGCGCGACGATGCGATCGAGCAGTTCGATCCTGCGCCATTGGCCGGCGAGCGCGTCGTTGAGGTCGGAGATCGTCTTCTCCTGATGCGCGCTGCGCACTTCAAGGTCTTCGAGGCGCGCTTCGAGATCGGTCATCGTGGGCTCCTAGATGCGGCTCGAGAAACGCGTATAGGCGTCGATGCGCTTCATCGGCAGCTCGACGGGGCGACCATAAATCTCCGTCTCCAGAAATGCGAGCTCAGCATCGCGGGCCTCGTCTGCAACGTCGATCCACCAGGCGCGGATCGCGCCCTGCGCGCCGTCGCCCCAGCGATAGCCGCGCGCCTTCAGCGCATCCTTCATCTCAAAAGGCGCTCCGGCTGCGAAAATGCGCCAGCCCGCCTTGCGCGCCTTGTCGAGTAATTGCGCGAAGGCGATCGCGCCGCTGCGGGGCAGCGGCTTCGCCAGCAGTTCAATGGCGGCGTAGCAATCGTTGAGCGCGCGGTGGCGGTCGTAGAAGTAGCCCGCGCCCGCGACGAGATAGCCAAGCCGCACGCCTTCAAACCCTTCAGCCTTCCAGTCCACCTGTTCGATCGAACAGGCCCATGGCTTGTGCTCGAAGGCGGGGCTGAAGCGCTCCAGAAAGCGGCGGTCGAAACCTGCGTTATGGGCGACGACCAGATGGGCGCCTTCGAGCGCCGCCTCAACGGCCGCGCGATCGAGCCGGCAGCCCGCCACCATGTCCTGCGTGATGCCGGTGATCTGCGTGATCTCCGGCGGGATCGGCGCGGCGGGCTCGTTGAAGCCCTGAAACGGCGCGCCGGTCGCATAGATGCGCCCGTCCGGCCCATAGGAGAAGGGGACCATGGCGAGTTCGATGATCTCGCAGGCGAGAGGATCGAGCCCCGTAGTCTCGACGTCCACGAACAGGCCGTTGCGCAGGGCTGCGCCCTCCGCGGGCGCCAATTGGGCGCGCGGTTCGATCCTGCGCAGCACCCGATAGGCGCCGGAGGCTTCGAGCGCCGCCGCCATCGCCTCCAGATCCACCGGACAAGCTCCTCATGAGAAAACGATTCTTGGTTATTATAGCTAAGTTTGTCGCGGGACAGAACCGGCGGGCGCCCCGGCGCGTAGGAATGGAGGGGCGCCGCGCGCAGGGAGAGACCGATGACCAGCGTTTATGATTTCGCCGCACGCTCGATCACGGGCGAGGAGATCACGCTGTCGCGCTGGCGCGGACAGGCGCTTCTCATCGTCAACGTCGCCAGCCAGTGCGGCTTCACCTCGCAATACGAGGGGCTGGAGCTGTTGCAGAAGACCTATGGCCCGCGCGGCTTCGCGGTGCTCGGCTTTCCCTGCAATCAGTTCGGCGCACAAGAGCCGGGCGACGAGAGCCAGATCGCGCAATTCTGCGAAGCGCGTTTCGGGGTCAGCTTCCCCATGTTCGCCAAGGTGGAGGTGAACGGCGAGGGGGCGCATCCGCTGTTCAAACATCTGAAAGCGGCGAAGACGGGCGTGTTCGGCACCGAAGGGATCAAGTGGAACTTCACCAAGTTCCTGGTGGACCGCGCCGGCGAGGTTGCGGGCCGCTACGCCTCCACCACGACGCCGGCCGCTCTGGCGCCCGAAATCGAAAGATTGCTCGCCGCTCCCGCGCCCTGACTCGCATTTCGCCAAGGTTCGGCGCGCCTTCCCTTCGCAGGACGCGACGATGCGCCCTCGCGCAGGGCGGCATAGGGTTTGCGACGGCGCGGCCTTTACGCTTGAAGAGCGGGCGGGCGCATGATGACGGCGCGATTTGGCGGAGCGGCGGAATTTTTGCGGAGCTGGCGTGAGCGCGCGCAGGAGGTTGCGCTGGTCGCGCACAGCGCCTGGCTGCGTCGCGGGGCGCGCGCGCTTGCGGCGCCCAATCCCGAACCCTTCACGCTGATATGGCCGCGCATTTATTCCTGCGCGTCCTTCGCCGTCTGGTTCGACGCCTTGCGCGCAGGCCTCGCTGAACGCGCGCAGATTGAGAGCGCTGGGAGCCTCGCGGCCCCTGCGCGCAATTGCGAGATCATCCACGCGCGCTACGAGGGCGAGACCTATCCCATCGTCATAGATTGCGGCGATTCGTCCGACATCGACGAGGCGCTGGCGGATCGCGCGCTCGTCTATTTCAAAATGCAGTTTCGACGCAGGGGCTACGGGCGCCCCAATGTCACGCCCGGCGGTTATGGGCCGCAGATGGGCGCACGACTCGGCGCCGTCCTGCCGGCCTTGCGCGCCATGCGCGACAGACGCGCTTTCGCCCACCAGGCGCTCGCTCGATTCGACGCCGCCTCTGGATCTGACAGGCGCAGGCTCTTTTTGGACGCGCTGGCCGCCGACGGGCGTTTCGCGCTCACGGGCGAGGGCAAAACACGGCGACCGAGCGCTTTGCTTGCGCAGGCGGCGCGCGCGCGCGTGGTGATCCATCCGCCCGGTGAGGGGGATTTCTCTTGCCGCTTCGTGGATTATCTGGCGGTGGGGGCCTGCGTGGTGGCGGCGCGCCATGGGACGCGCCTGCCGGTGGACCTTGTCGACGGGCGCGAGGTTTTGTTCGTCGACACGCCGGAGGAGGCGGCGGACGCCTGCGCGGAACTGCTCGCCGACCCCGACCGGATAGAGGCTATGGCCAGCGCGGCGCGCGCCTATTATGACAGGCATCTGACCCCTGGGACGCTGGCGGCCTATTACGCCGCCGAGATTCGCGCTCGCTTGCCTGGCGCGCCGTTTCCGTAGCGTCTCGTTTTTGCGTTTCGTTTTTCATTTTTTCAGCAGCGATGGATTTCACCCATGACCCAGATGATCGGCAAGCGCGTGCTTGTCACCGGCGGCGCCGGCTTTCTCGGCTCGCACCTGTGCGAGAAATTGCTGCGACAGGGCTGCGAGGTTTTGTGCGTGGACAATTTCTTCTCCAGCACGCGGCGCAATGTCGAACATCTGATCGCTGATCCGCGCTTCGAGCTGATGCGTCACGACGTCACCTTTCCGCTTTATGTGGAGGTGGATGAGATTTACAATCTCGCTTGCCCGGCCTCGCCCGTGCATTACCAGTTCGACCCCGTGCAGACCACAAAGACGAGCGTGATCGGCGCGATCAACATGCTCGGCCTCGCCAAGCGCGTGAAGGCGAAAGTTTTTCAGGCCTCCACTTCCGAGATCTATGGCGATCCGGCGGTCCATCCGCAGCCTGAAGCTTATTGGGGCAATGTGAACCCCATCGGCGTGCGCTCCTGCTATGACGAGGGCAAGCGCTGCGCGGAGACCCTGTTCTTCGATTATCGTCGCCAGCACGGGCTGCAGGTGAAGGTGGCGCGCATCTTCAACACCTATGGTCCGAACATGCATCCCCATGACGGGCGCGTGGTCTCCAATTTCATCGTGCAGGCGCTCAAGGGCGAGAACATCACGATTTACGGGGAGGGCTCGCAGACCCGCTCTTTCTGCTATGTGGACGATCTGATCGACGGCTTCCAGCGGCTGATGGCGACGCCTGCGGAGGTCGCCGGCCCGATCAATCTGGGCAATCCCAACGAATTCACGATTCGCGAATTGGCCGATCTGGTGATCGAGCTGACGGGCGCGCGCTCGAAGATCGTGCACGAACGCCTGCCCTCCGACGACCCGAAGCAGCGCCGGCCCGACATCTCCCAGGCGCGGGAGACGCTGGGCTGGCAACCGCGCACGCAATTGCGCGAGGGACTCGGCAAGACCATCGCCTATTTCGAGGCGCTGCTCGCCCAGGGCGAGGTCTTCAAGCGCGAACGCGCGGGCGTGCTCTAGCGCGCGTTCCGCACGACGGCGCAGAAGCGCCGGATGCGCGGGCTTGGCCGCAGGGACTGGACCCCGCAGCGCGAACGGCCTAACCTTCGCCCGACGGCTCCTGAGAGGGCCGCGAGGAGGACGTGATCGGCCGCCTGCGCGAGTCGCGGGGGCTCATCCAGAAGGCAAGGCCCATGCTACGCGCCCAAGATAATGAAAAGCTCACCCGCGTCGGACCCGGCACGCCGGGCGGTCGCTTTCTGCGGCGCTACTGGCATCCCTTCCTGCTCTCGAGCGAATTGCCCGAGCCTGATTGCGCGCCCGTGCGGGTGCGCTTGCTTGGCGAAGACCTGATCGCCTTTCGCGACACGCAGGGCCATACGGGCCTCATCGACGCCTATTGCCCGCATCGCCGTGCGCCGATGTTCTTCGGCCGCAATGAGGAATGCGGCATGCGCTGCGTCTATCACGGCTGGAAGTTCGACCGTCACGGCGATTGCGTCGACATGCCCTCCGAGCCCGCCGGAACGCCTTTGCAGGCGCGTGTGAAGATCAAGGCCTATCCGACTTTCGAGAAAGGCGGCGTGGTCTGGGCCTATATGGGCCCCAAAGAGCTGCAGCCCTCGCCGCCCGATTACGAATGGATGCGCGCGCCCGAAACCCATCGCTTCGTCTCCAAGACTTTCGAGCAATGCAATTTCCTGCAGGCGCTTGAGGGCGGACTCGACACCGCGCATTCCTCCTATGCGCATAACAACGACATCCAGAACAAGAACATGCCGCGCAACCGCGACAAGGCGCCCCGGCTGGACGTCGAGCCCACGGATTACGGCTATCGCTACATCTCCACGCGCAGGATCAGCGAGGAGCAGGACTATGTCCGCATCTATCAATACATCATGCCTGCGCAGCAGGTGCGCGGCTCCATCGTGAAGATCGAAGGCGGCCTTGCTGATTACCCCCGCTTCGACGGGCATATCTGGACGCCGATCGACGACGAGAGCTGCTTCGTCTTCAACACAATGTACAGCTACGACGTGAACGCCCCGCTGCCGCCCGAGAAGGTCGCCGCATGGGAAAGCCGCGCGGGCCGCGGGCCCGAACACCACATTCCAGGAAGCTTCAAACTGCTGCGCAACGCCGAGAACGATTACATGATCGACCGGCAGATGCAGAAGACGCGCACCTTCACCGGCATCGACGGCGTCAACACGCAGGATTACGCCCTGCAGGAAGGCATGGGCGGCATCGTCGACCGGAGCCTCGAAAATCTCGGAACGTCGGACAAGGCGATCGTCACCATGCGGCGCATGATGTCGCGCGCGATCGACGCGGTCGCCAATGGCGAGGCGCCTCCCGGACTCGATCCCGCCGTCCATGGCGACGTGCGCCCGCATGACAATTACATTCCCTCGGGATCGGACTGGCGGGCGCAGCTTGAGGCGGAATTGCGCGCGAAATGGTGAGCGCGCCGCGCATCGCCTCGGGCGCAGCATGAAACGACGCCGGCGCGAAGCCGGCGCGCAACTGGAAAGGGAGGAGCGCATGGTCGGCATGGCTCGTTGGGGAAAGGCAGCCTTCGCAGGATTCGCGTCCGCATTCGCGATCGCCGGGGCCGGAGCGCCCGCAAGCGCGCAGGATTTCTACAAGGGCAAGACGGTGATCGTGCTCATCCCGTCCTCGGCTGCGGGCGGCTATGACACTTACGCCCGCCTGCTCGCCCGCCACATGGGCCAATATCTGCCCGGCAGGGCCGATATGGTGCCGCAGAACATGCCCGGCGCTGGCGGCAAGGTGGCGATCTCCTATCTCGCCAATGTCGCGCCTAAGGACGGCACGGTGATCGCGGGCGCCTATCCGCAATCTCTCACCGAAGCGGCGTTCGGGCGGCGCGATCTTGTGAAGTTCGACACCAAGGCGCTCACCTATATCGGCAGCATGAACGGCGAGCCCTATTATTGCTTCGTGCGCAGCGACGCGCGCGTGAAGACGATGAAGGACCTGTTCGATCATGAGCTGCTCGTAGGCGCCACGGGGCAGGGTTCGTCCACCTCCATGTCGCCTGCGCTCATGAACAACCTTCTGGGCACGAAGTTCAAGATCATCTCGGGCTATACGGGCTCCGCGCAGGTGACGCTCGCCGTGTTGCGCAACGAGGTGCAGGGCTGGTGCGGCATGGGCTGGAGCTCGCTGCACGGCGGGGCGGAAGACGCGATTCGGCGCGGCGAGATCCGCGTGCTCTTCCAGGAGAACGGCGAGCAGAACGAGCGCGTCGCATCTATGAAGCTTGATCGGGCGACGGACGTGGCCAAGAACGACGAAGATCGTCGCATCATGGAGTTGATCTATTCGCAGCAATTGTACGGGCGGCCTTTCCTCGCGCCGCCATCAATTCCCCAGCAGCGCACGGCTGAATTGCGCGCAGCCTTCGACGCTGCGCTCGGCGACGAGAAGCTGAAGGCGGAAGCCGCGAAGATGAATATGGAGCTTCGGCCGATCCCCGGTCCGAAACTGCAGGCGATCATCGAGGATCTTTACTCCACGCCCGAGGCGACATTGGCGCGCGCACGCAATGCGCTGGAGCCGGGGTCAGCTATGCGCGAACTGCCCGGCGCCAAGCCCGCCGCGGCTGAGTGAAGACGCCGATGACGATTTGGCCGCGTCCGCCTTCGGGCGGGCGCATTCAAGAAAACATAGAACGGGAGCGATCATGTCCGACGAGATCAAGCAGCAGACGCCGACGGAACCCTATTTTCAGGACCCCTATCTCGACTGGGCGCAGGGCGAAGGGATTCCCATCCATCTTGATTTCGGACATGACCTGTTGTCGCTGGAGACCAAGGCCTGGGACCGCTACGAGGCGCGCGGCTGTTTCGCGCATACGCACGGGCGCGGCGATTTCTGCGCCAATTACGTGCTCGAGGTGGAGGCCGGTCGCAAGACGCGGCCGATCAAACATCTCTACGAAGCGTTCTTCTATGTTCTGTCTGGCTATGGCTCGACCGTCGTGACGCTGCCCGATGGCGCGCGTCAGACCTTCGAATGGGGGCCGAAGGCGCTGTTCTCGATTCCGCTGAACTGCGAGTACCAGATCTTCAACACGTCGGGACGCGAGAGCGCGCGTCTGTCGTGCACCAATGACGCGCCGCTGGCGATCAACCATTACCACAATCTGGAGTTCATCTTCGCCAATCCCTGCACGTTCCCTGACCGCATCGGCAAGCCGAACCAGTTCCAGGGCGAGGGTGACCACGGCACCTATATCCGCAAGGCGGGCGCCGGCATGATCAATGTGTGGGAGACGAATTTCGTCTCCGACCTGACGAGCTTCAAGCTCTACGACCTCAACACGCGCGGCAAGGGCTCGCGCAACGTCTTCTTCCAGCTCACCAACGGCACGATGCATGCGCATACGTCCGAGATTCCCGTGGGCCGCTACAAGAAGGCGCATCGCCACGCCGCGGGCACCCACGTCCATGCGGTGAGCGGCGAGGGCTATTCGCTGCTTTGGTACGATGGCGACAGCGAATTCGTGGAGATTCCCTGGCGGCACGGCTTCATGTACACGCCGCCCTTCTGGATGTTCCACCAGCATTTCAACACATGCGGCGAGCCTGCGCGTTATCTGGCGTGCAGCCTTGGCTCCGCGCGCTATCCAATGATCTCGCTGCGGCGCGTCAGCAACGAGGGCGGCGGCTCCACCTCGGTCAAGCAGGGCGGACGGCAGATCGAATACGAGGATCAGGATCCGCG
>CAZYBF010000096.1:0-8699 GCA_964645525.1 uncultured Beijerinckia sp. | reverse complement strand
TCAAGCACAAGGTCGTAATGCCAATCGATTACTCAAATGGTGGCGACGCTATTGTTGTGTCAAACAGTATTACCAAAATTGCGGATTTCAAGGGCAAAAAGATTGGCTATAACCCGTTGTCGCCGTCAGATTTCTTGCTGACCTATGCATTAAAGGTGAATAACCTTACCGATAAAGATATTACGTCGGTAAGCATTACTCCGGAAGCGGTTCCTGCCGCAATGGCCTCGGGCCAGCTACCCATCGGCGTGACCTATGAGCCCAGCCTATCGCAGATTCTGTCGCAAGGTGGCGGCAAAAAATTCAAGGTGATTTTCTCTTCCAAGGATGCGCCGGGGCTGATCGCTGACGTCTTGGTTTTCGATGAAAAATTCATTCAGTCGAACCCAAAAGACATTACCTCCATCGTGAAGGTCTACCTTGAAGGGTTGGAATATATGCGCACCAAGCCGGACGAGGCCGCAAAAATCATTGGTAAGTTCATGGGTATCAGCGCCAAGGAAGTGAAAGAGCAGTTACCGGGCGTGTACAACATCCCACTGAAGGAAATGCCGACCGCTTTCGCCAAATCCAAGGACACCAAGTCCTACTACGGAAGCGGTGAGATTATTTCTGGCTTGCTGAAAGCGAAGGGGCAAATCGACAAAATCCCGCCGACCGAGAGCACAATCGACGCACAATTCGTGACTTCACTCGCAAAATAAAAAATGAGCATTGCAATCCTTGCCCCACATTTTCGGTCTGCCGACGGCATTGTGCCTAACCTTGCGGCGCTGTCGGTCGTACTGTTTGGCTGGCCGCTGGGTATTTTTCTGCTGACTAGTGGTGACTGGCCACTATTGCTTGCCGGATTTTTGCTAGTCAGCCTGACCCTTATCTGGTCGGCATATTTCATTCATGAATTCGCACACTACAGTATTTTCAAGTCACCCGACGCTAACCGGCGTTGGGGAACACTCATGTCATGGATTAACGGGAGCTGTGTTGCCAGCTTCGATTCTCTGCGGCGCAAGCATGTGAGGCACCATGTGGAGCGTGCTGATGTACTGACCTTTGATGTACAGGATTTTTTGCGAAGAATGCCAGCAGCTTTCCGTTCCGTGGTGTTGATGTTGGAGTGGCTGTATTTCCCGGCAGTTGAATTCTTGATGCGTGGGTTCGTCGTCGCGCGTGCTTGGCGTAAGGGTGGTTCAGCGCGCTGGCGTGTGATGGCCATCCTAGCGGTTCGAATCAGCTTATTCGGCCTACTTGGCTGGTTCTCTCCGCTCGCGCTCTTGCTGTATTTCGGTGCTTATCTTGTCATGATTACGGTGCTGCGCTTTGCGGATTGCTTTCAGCACACCTATGAAGCCTACCCGATCGACGACGACACACCGCTTCCGCAGGAGCTTATTCGTGACAAGGTCTACGAACAGGCAAATACCTATACCAATGTGGTTGGTTTGAATAGTTTTTGGCTAAACCTGCTGTGGTTGAATTTCGGTTACCACAATGCGCACCATGAACGACCGATTGTGCCGTGGTATCAACTGCCGAGGCTGCATCGCGAGTTGTATGGCGATAGCTATGGCCAAGTCGTGACGGTGCCCGAGTTATTAAAAGCATTCCATATACACCGCGTGCGACGTGTACTGGCTCCAGATTATGGTCAGCTACTGCCTGCAGGTGAAACGCGTCGCGCAGATGGTTTTGTTGGTGCTGTTGGCGTATCGTTTCTGACAGCGGTCTGATACCAGCCTGCGCTTGTCATCGTCGCACGCTATGATGGCGCATGCTCTATTTTTTAAAAAGTCGCTCGCCATGAGCGCAAATGTTTCCCAAGCTCCAAAATCCGACCCGCCAATAGCCCTGGTAGCACTGATGCTTGGCAGCGTGTTTTGGGGTTTGGCATGGTGGCCGTTAAAGTATTTTGGTCAGCAAGGATTGGATGGTCATGCCATTGCGCTGACCGCTTATGCGCTGGTGTCGCTGGTATCACTGCCGCTGATTTGGCGTGGGCGCCATGCATGGCGTGGTGAATGGCGCTTGCTGCTGCTGATCGCCGTTTTATTTGGTATCGCCAACTTCTTCTTCACCTGGTCTTTAATGGTCGGCTCGGTGGTACGCAGCATGTTGCTGTTCTTTCTGTTGCCGGCATGGGGCGTCATTGGCGGCAAGCTGTTTTTAGGTGAGCAACTGGGTCCACGGCGCCTGTTGGCAGTAGCGCTTTGCCTTGTTGGCGTGTTCACTATTGTCGGTGGCTTCGATGTGTTCGATACACCGCTCAGCTTGGCCGATGCGGCAGCATTCATCGCCGGTATTGCTTACACCGGTGCCGGTATCACTAATCGCAAGGCATTCGAGATACCGATGGCCAGCCGTACCTTGGTCGCCTTTGTGGGTTGCACCGGTGTCGCCTTGTTAGGCTTGATGATTCATGTACCCACGATTCCGATGATGGCGATGAGCGACTGGTCTTTACTGGTGCTCTATGCATTCGTCTGGCTGATTGGCGGCACACTACTCACCACCTATGGGGTGACGTATGTACCCGCAAGTCGTGCTGCGGTGATGCAGGTACTCGAATTGATCGTTGCCATGATTTCTGCAGTACTGATCGGTGGTGAATTGTTATCAATCGGCGAAATTGTGGGTGCGGTGATGATCCTAAGTGCGACATTTTTAGAAGCGCTGACCGCCAAGCCGGAAGCGGACTCATGATTGCCGAAGTTAATCACTGTGCCTTGCTGCTGATTGATATGCAGCGTGATTTTTGTAGCGCTGGCGGTTATGCCGCGCAGGCCGGCTTGGACGTTACGCGGCTATCGACTGCGGTTCGAGGTGCGCGTCAGTTATTGGATGTTGCCCGTCTGGCCGGTATGACGGTAATTCATACACGAGAGGGACATGTACCGGATTTGTCAGACTGCCCACCCGAGAAGTTGCGGCGGAGTCGTTCTGCCGGCGCAGAGATCGGTAGTGCGGGTCCGCTCGGACGTTTGCTGGTACGCGGTGAATATGGTCACGACTTCATCGATGAATTACAGCCGATTAGTAGCGAGATTGTAGTAGACAAGCCGGGCTACGGTGCGTTTTATCAAACTTCCCTCGAACGTGAATTACAGCATCGTGGTATCGCTCAATTGATTTTGTGTGGAGTCACTACCGAAGTCTGTGTGCACTCCACGTTGCGCGAGGCAGTTGACCGTGGTTATCGCTGCATATTGGTAGAGGATGCTTGCGCTGCGAGTGATCCAGCACTTCAGCAACCCGCTTTGAAAATGGTTTCGGTAGAAGGCGGAATTTTTGGCCGCACGGCCAGTGCCGCCGAGGTCATCGCAAGTATTTTTGAATTAACCGAATAAAAAACACGCCATGCTTGCCAGTGTTACCTACACCGAACCGGTACCCCCTTCCTTTCGAGGTGTTTGGCAGCGTCGTTTGCTGCGCGTACCGTCACAGGCCGACGATACCACCACAATCGTTTACTGGTTACAGGCTGCACGCTGGCATGGTGATATTCGTATTCCAGCCGGGCGCCCTGACTTTAATGGTGTGCACTCACTCAAGGACTGCAGCGAAACACAGCTTGCCTGGTTAACGACCCAGCAGGGTTTCGCAGGCGTGACCACCTTCGATGCCGCTACGCGTAAAACCCAATGGTTACGACAAATTGATTTCCAGCCGCCCGCATTATTTCCAGATGCGGGCTATGCGAATTTTGAAGATGAGGTACTGGTCGAAACCGGTATTCACGCAGATTACATAGAGCATTGGCATCATGTACCGGACTCTAGTGCTGGCTGCGCAGTATTTAGATGCCTAGACAACGGCGTAAAAAGCCTGATACTTGTAGCGGGCTCACAGGTAATGCTGCTGCGTGCGCGTGATCTGGCGTTTGAACCTGAGGGCTGGAGCCATGGCGAGCGCTTGCGCGCTCAACTCGATTTTGAGATCTCATATGGCCATCGCAATGAATCTGGCTGGAAGATTCTGAACTCGACGCTACCATGGCGCGAAGGTCACCATGTGAAGATATCACTACACGAGCAGAGCAACGGTAGTGTTCAATTGGATATCGATGGCGTGTCCTCTCGCTGGGAAGTGCTGGAGTGGTCGCCGCCCACCTAGTCGGACTCAATTCAAGCCCTGATTCGCCGCAAATAAAGTGAATTTGCGGAGCAGCGGCTTTGCACATTCTTGGTACGTGTACACACCTAATTAGTGCAAATAATCCACCATCAGTTGTCGTTTTCATGGCACGCAGATTGCTAAAGCAAGGCAAGGTCAATTGCTCTTGCCATTTTGATTCATGAACCCCGCCGTTTCCACCATATTTCGTGAGCCTGAAGGTGCGTTGCCAAACAGCTTGGTGCTTGTTTGGGCGACGATCATCTGGTTGACGTCATTCGCGATGATGGGAGCGGAAGGCCTCGTATTGAACATCGCTGCCGTGATCTTGTGTGTTCATGCCATGGTACTGGCTGCTTATATCGTGCATGAGGCTGCACACTACACGTTGTTTCGTGACCCCGTCCACAACCATTGGGTCGGCGAGTGGATGAGCTTTATCGCAGGGTCTTGCTACGCCTCCTTCGAAAGAATTCGTCACCTGCATATTCGTCATCATCGTGATCGCGCTGATATTACGTGCTTTGATTTTAAGGGTTTGATGCATCGTCAGGCTTGGCTTAAAAGGCTACTGCAGTCACTGGAATGGGCTTACCTACCCGCGACTGAGGTGCTGATGCATCTACAGGTAATTTGGCGCCCATTTTTCGTAAAGTCTCAACGCCGGTACTTGTCACGCTCGCTCGTGATATTGGTAATTCGTATGAGCTTGTTAATGCTACTTGCAGCGTGGTCTGCGAAGGCCTTGGTGTTATATGTGATCTCTTATCTTATTTTTCTGCATGTGCTGAATTTTTTCGATGCTTTTCACCATACTTTTGAACAATTTTTTGTCGATGAATATGCGCCAGTGCCAATGGAAGGCCGTGATCGCCAATACGAACAAGCGAATACATTTTCCAATATCGTTTCAGTGCGCTTTCCGGTATTAAATTTGTTGACACTGAATTTTGGTTATCACAATGCACATCATGAGCGCGCCGCAGTCCCATGGTACCGCTTACCGAAAGTACATTATGAGCTTTACGGCACCCATTCGCTTGCGGTGATGCCCCTATCCGAACTACTCAAGACATGGCACCGGAATCGGGTCAGCCGAGTGATATCGGAAGACTATGGCGCGCCTGGTAAGGGCGCCGGTAGGGCTGATGGGTTCGTCGGCGCTCACGGCGTTTCATTTCTCACCGTGATGTGAGCCTATCGAATCGATTACCTGTTGTGTCACCTTTCCCAAGTACGATCCGAATGACCGAACCATCGCTAAAAATGCAAGATCTTAGTGAATATAATGCCATTGTGACTGGAGCGGCCGGCGGTATTGGGCGCGCGATTGTCGCCGCGTTACATGCGCGCGGTGCACACATCTATGCAATTGATCGAGATGCTTTAGTACTGGCGCAGATGAGGGATGAGTATGGGCGCGCATTCGATAGCTATGTCGCTGACCTGGAAAATCGCGTAAATACCGACGGTATGCTAATTCAATTGCAATCAGCACTCGGAGGGCGTGCAGACATACTCGTGAATAACGCCGGCATCAGTGAAGTGATGGACTTTACTGACACAAATGACATTGTTTTGGATCGTTTATTCTCAGTAAACTTCCACGCGGCATTTCGAATCACGCGCGCCTTATTACCCGCTTTGTCAAAAAGTGCTGGGCCCTCGATTGTCAATATTGCGTCTGAATTGGCACTGGTCGGGCAGTGGGGCTATAGCGCCTACAGCGCTACCAAAGGTGCGATACTCGCTTGGAGTCGGGCTCTAGCCGTGGAATTGGCGCCTAAACATATTCGTGTAAATACGGTTTGTCCTGGGCCCATCGATACCGCTATGCTCGACGCGGAATTTCAACTAGCGACCGACCCAGATGCCGCAAGACTAAAAGAGATTAGTACAGTGCCGATTGGGCGGTTGGGTAAGCCACAAGATATTGCGGCGATCGTTGCGTTTCTTGCGAGCCCAGCGGCTGGGTTTGTAACGGGTGCGGTGTGGGCAGCAGATGGTGGCAAAACCTCCGCCTAAACGCTTTGAAAAAATTCCTTGGACTTTGCTGGCGGTGCCATGCCGGACGTCGAGTACTGTCTTCACCGCTCCGTATAGTCAGCCACGTTTTATCAAGAGTCTGAACTTTTAAACAAAATGCCGCTGGCGTTGTCGGTGGCGCCCTGACTTTGTAAATAAAAAACTGAAAGGGTCTCGCCATGATTGCAAATCCCATCCCCTGGCCGAATGGTGCACGTTGCGCGGTATCGTTCACGCTCGATATGGATGCTGAGAGTTTGCTGTATTTGTCGTATCCGGACAAAGCGCATCAGATGGTGGCAACAGCATCGCAGCTGCGCTACGGTCCTAACGTAGCGGTACCGCGTATTCTCGATACTTACAAGCACTTCGGTATCAAGCAGACGTTTTTCGTTCCTGGCTGGTGCGCTGAGAGGTATCCCTATGCGCTGGAAGCGATGGTGAAAGAAGGGCATGAGGTGTCCGGCCATGGTTGGTTACACGAGCACCCGAATGAACTAGCGGATGATGAAGAGCGCTTTTGGTTTGAACACAGCATTGCCTCGGTACAGAAGATCACTGGCGAGAAGCCGGCTGGTTGGCGTGCGCCTCTTTATAATTTTTCGCATCGTTCCACCGAGCTGCTGATTGAAGCCGGCATTCACTACGATGCATCCTTGATGGGTGACGACGTCCCCTACCTAATCGAGAGCAAAAGTGGCGTGCTACTAGAGCTTCCCTCTCACTGGGGTATGGATGACTGGCCTGCTTTCATGCATAGCACTGAATTCGGGTTTCAGATGCCGATTCAGGCACCTTCGATAGCTTGGCAAAACTGGTGGGATGAATTTGAGGCCGCTTGGGAATACGGCGGGCTTTGGGTACCGGTTTGGCACCCTTTCTTGTCCGGGCGTTTGGCTCGTTGGCATCAAACCCATCGAATGATCGGCAAGATGATGGAGAAGGGTGGTGTTTGGTTCGCGCCGATGCGGGACATCGCCATGCATGTAAAGCGGTGCATCGCTGATGGCAGTTGGATACCGCGCACAGAACGCTATGGAATGCTTGATAACTTGCCCAAGATCCCGAAAGCAGGCAAGCTTGAAACTGGTAATGCGCAGGCGCGTCAGGTCGATCAAGTGCGGGCAGCCTAAAGCGCGATCCGGTAAAGTGAATCTCCGTGCTCCTAGGTTATTGCCTAGGCGGTCTTTCATCGGTACCACTCTTCATGGACCTCAAGAAGAGGGGACTTGGTTCGGATATGTATTCCTATGAAACTGCGCCAGCACCGACTCGGTTGGCTGTTTATGTTGCCCTTATCGCTCGTGACGAATGCCCAAACGCTTGATTTCACCGATGCCCAGATCGTGGAGCAGATGTGGGTCGTGAATGATGGTGTGATGGGCGGTGTTTCGCAGTCACGCTTCCGCCATAGCGCTGAGGGAGTGATTATTGAAGGCAATGTCTCTCTGGAGAACAATGGTGGATTTGCTTCGGTGCGGAGTGCCGCAGCGTTTAGTGTTGGTACCGCGGTACTTGAGTTGAAGATCAAAGGCGATGGTAAACGTTATAAATTCATTCTTCGCACCGATCCCTCACCACGCTCGCCGATGTATCAAGCCGACTTTGTTACTACGGAGGCTTGGAATATCTATCGATTCGTGCCGCAAAATTTCAGAGCAAGCTTTCGAGGCCGAGCGGTGGATGCGCCAGCAGTGGTGTTCGCTGACGTCAAAGAGCTGGGGATCCTGATTTCGGATAAACAAGCGGGATCGTTTCGCGTTCATCTGCAAAACATCCGCGCTTTATCTGACGCAAAAGCCAAGCAGTAATGCACTTTGAAGAAAACCTATGAAGTGAAATTGGTTTTCTCGGCTGAATTGTTTGCGATTAAACATTGCAATAAAAACAAATAGCTGAGATTAAACATTGCAATAATTATAATTTTAGCCCTTCCCTTCTCAAGGTTATCTCGGAATTTATCTCCGATGCGCTTTACAAGAGAGTGTGCCGCGAAAATTCTGGTAGTAAACACTATCGCTAAACTGACTGAAAAGACTGCTTTCTGAGTGCGCGCCCGAGGAATTGGGAATTTTTCCTGTTGATTCTGTTAACTTTGCTACCTACCATCGACCGCGGGACAAGCTCCCTCTCTTAAATACGTTGTTAGAAATGGCGATTCCGCCGGCCGCATTTTTGCGGCCGGTTTTTTTTGTACCTACAAAACATGTTTGATTTGCTTGAAATCGTTAGTAATTCATGTATGCTAAAAAGCGAATCATGTGGCTGCGACTACTTTCGGAGTGGTACTTTGTAGCTGATTGATCTCCACGCGCTGTTCTTTGGTTCGTGTAGTAGGTACGTAGGGAAATGCTAGCGGCGAGGAAATGCGAAGCGATGCTGCCCCCAACTCAAACTAGGAGACAAAATGAAAAAAACTGTCGTTTCTCTCTCACTCACCGCTGTAACAGCGGCAGCTATGCTGGCGGCCGTGCCGGCTTCCGCTGTGAATGTGAAGGTTGAATCCTTCCAGAAAGCGGAGTCGCCATGGGATATGGCCTTCCTTCCAGATGGCACCATGTTCT
>CAZYBF010000095.1:6326-8765 GCA_964645525.1 uncultured Beijerinckia sp. | reverse complement strand
AGGGCCGCGGCGAGCGCCAGCCCCGCAGCGGCGAACGGCAGGCGCAAAGCGAACGCCCAGCCCGCGCCGAACGCAGCCCCCGCCCAGAACGCGAGGAGCGCGGCCCGCGCCCCGAGCGCGGCGAGCGCCCCGAGCGCGGCGAGCGCCGCGGCAGGCGCCATGACGAGGACGACGGCCCGCCCGTGCGCGGCATGGGCGACCATGTGCCGTCCTTCATGCTGCGCGCGGTGAAACTGCCAGCGGCGCGCCCGCGCCCGGACGCGCAGCCCGCCGCAGCCGCCGCCGCCGAGGAATGAGGGCCCGCAAGGGCCCTTTTCTTCTGGCGCCCGCCGCTTGCGCCCGACCGAACCCTCCCCTAAACGTCGCGCCGTCACGAGAGGCCTGCGATGAGCACCGAGTTCAAGCCGAAATCCGACTTCCTGCGCGTCCTCATGGAGCGCGGCTTCGTGCACCAATGCTCCGATTTCGCCGGGCTCGACGAGAAGGCGCTTGCCGGCGGGCTCACCGCCTATATCGGTTTCGACTGCACGGCCCCCTCGCTGCACGTGGGCTCCATGCTGCCGATCATGATGCTGCGCTGGCTGCAAAAAACAGGCGGCCGCCCGATCGCTCTGATGGGCGGGGGCACGACGCGGGTCGGCGACCCCTCCGGCAAGGACGAGGCGCGCAAGCTTCTCAGCGTCGAACAGATCGAGGCGAACAAGGAGGGCATCCGTCAGGTGTTCGACAAGTTCCTCGCCTTCGGCCCCGGCGCCGGCGAGGCGATCATGATCGACAACGCCGAATGGCTGACGAAGCTCAATTACATCGACTTCCTGCGCGACGTGGGCCGACACTTCTCGGTCAATCGCATGATGTCGATGGATTCGGTGAAACTGCGCCTCGAACGCGATCAGGAATTGTCCTTCATCGAGTTCAACTACATGTGCCTGCAGGCCTATGATTTCGTCGAAATCAACAAGCGCTACGGCTGCCTGTTGCAGATGGGCGGGTCGGACCAGTGGGGCAATATCGTCACCGGCATCGATCTCGGCCGCCGCATGGGCGCCCCGCAGCTCTATGCGCTCACCGCCCCTCTGCTCACCACCGCGTCGGGCGCGAAAATGGGCAAGACCGCCGCAGGCGCCGTCTGGCTCAATGCGGACATGCTCGCGCCCTACGGCTATTGGCAATTCTGGCGCAACACAGAGGACGGCGACGTCGCGCGCTTCCTGAAATTGTTCACCGAGCTCCCGCTCGACGAAATCGCGCGCCTCGCTGCGCTGGACGGCGCCGAGATCAACGAGGCGAAGAAAACGCTCGCCAATGAAGCGACCGCCCTGCTCCATGGACGCGCGGCCGCGGAGGCCGCCGCCGAGACGGCGCGCAAAACGTTCGAACAGGGCGTGCTCGCCGAGGACCTGCCCAGCGTCGCCGCGCCCGCCTCCGAACTCATCGGCATGGGCGTGCTCACCGCCTTCGTGCGCGCGGGCCTCGTCGCCTCGACCGGCGAGGCGCGTCGTCAGATCAAGGGCGGCGGCCTGCGCCTGAACGATGCGCCCGTCAGCGACGAACGCGCAGCGCTTGCGGCCGGGGATTTCCGCGATGGCGTAGCGAAACTCTCGCTTGGCAAGAAGAAGCACATCTTGCTGAAAGCGGAATAAGAGCGCTCAGTTCGACAGGAAATTGAGGCCGCGCGCGGGCAGGAGAAGATCGGCGCGATCATTCTGCTCGAAAATCGCGCTCGCGGACTCAAAGGGCGCATCGACGACGATCTCGACGTCTCCCAGCCGCACGCCGTAACGCACGCTCGCGCCCAGAAACTCACGCCGCGCGACGCTGACCGGCAAGCCGCCTGCCGGCCCCGCGCCCGGACGCGCAAGCCGCGCATGCTGCGGCCGGAACATGAGGCGCGCGCCCTCTGGCGCGACGATGCCTTCCGGAATGTCGAGGCCGAGACCCTCGCCGATCTCGAAACGCCGCCCGCCGCCGCTCACGCGCCCCGCGACGATATTGGCGGCGCCGAGGAAGCCGGCGACGAACAGGTTCGCGGGCTTCTCGTAAATCTCCATTGGGGCGCCGACCTGCTGGACGACGCCATCGCTCATCACCGCGATGCGGTCGCAGATCGTGTTCGCCTCTTCCTGGTCGTGCGTCACGAAAATGGTGGTGATGCCGAGACGCTGCTGGAGGTCGCGCAATTCGCGGCGGACCTGCTCGCGCATTTTCGCATCGAGGTTTGAAAGCGGCTCATCGAGCAGAAGCACTTTCGGCTCCACCGCGATGGTGCGCGCCAGCGCGACGCGCTGCTGCTGTCCGCCCGACAATTGCGAGGGGCGGCGCTCGGCCAGATGCGAGAGCCCGACGAGCTCGAGCGCGGCGGCGACCTTTCGCTCGATCTCGGCGC
Source organism: uncultured Beijerinckia sp. (assembly GCA_964645525.1). Classification (GTDB taxonomy): domain Bacteria; phylum Pseudomonadota; class Alphaproteobacteria; order Rhizobiales; family Beijerinckiaceae; genus Terripilifer. The sequence continues at coordinate 6,379 of CAZYBF010000095.1, read as the reverse complement.
GCGGAACGCGCCGCACCTCAAGACCGAAGGAGACGTTGCGCCGCACGCTCATA
>CAZYBF010000095.1:2090-6316 GCA_964645525.1 uncultured Beijerinckia sp. | reverse complement strand
CGAGGCCCACGTCGCGCTTCCAGGGCGGGAGTTGCGCAACATCCTGCCCGCCGATCAGCACCGCGCCTGTCTGCGCCTGCGCGAAGCCCGCGATGAGGCGCAGCAAGGTCGTCTTGCCGCAACCGGAGGGCCCGAGAAAGGCGAAGAATTCGCCGGGTCGGATCTCCAGGTTCACGTCCTTGAGAACATGGTTCGCGCCATAGGAGACATTGACGCCACGGATGAGCAGATCGGCGGCGGCGGAAGTGGCGTTCATGTTTCAAGCCCCTTGGAGCGCTGGCTGCGCTCCACCAGCAGATGCGACGCAAGCGTGCACAACGCGACGAAGACGACCGCGACGACGCCAAGCGCCGCGCCCGGCCCACGCCCCGACGCCGATTGCATGAAGACGTAGATTCCATAGGCGAGCGGCGCGTCGGAATTGGACTGCACAAGCATCAGCGTCGCGGAAAGTTCGACCGCCGCCGTCGCGAAACTCGTCACGAAGCCCGCCAGCACGCCGCCCATCATGAGCGGCAGGACGATGCGCCGCACAGTGCGGGTTTTGGTGGCGCCGAGGTTCTCCGCCGCCTCCTCGAGCGAGATGGAGATCTGCTGCAGGGCGGAGAAACAGGCGCGCAGCGCATAGGGCACGCGACGAATGGCGAGCGCCAGAACGATCATGATCCACAGCGTGGCGAGCGGCTGACCGTTCGGCAGGCTGATGTTGTAGAAGGTGCGCAGATAACCGATGCCCAGCACCACGCCCGGCACGGCGAGCGAAGCGGTCGCAAGCCAGTCGAGCCACTGGCGTCCGACAAGGCGCGTGCGCAACACCAGATAAGCGATCGCCGCGCCCAGCACTACGTCGATGCCCGCCGCAATGGAGGCGTAAACGAGCGTGTTCTTGATATAGACCCAGGAGTCGTCGAACACGCGCACGTAATGGCTGACCGTATAGGCGTCCGGCAGCGGGCTGAACGACCACACGGTCGCAAAGGACAGCAGCAGAAGGCCGATGTGCGGAGCCAGAACGAGCAGCAGCAAAAAGCCCACCACGCCATAGGCCGCGAAAGCCTCCGCGCCGCGCAGGCGCCGCCGCGCAAGTCCGCCGCCCCCGCGCTGGGTGGTCGCGAAGTCGCGCCCCTTCATCGACAATGTGGACAGCCAGACAGCCAGCACGGAGCTCACGATCAGGATCGAGGAGATCACATAACCCATAGGATCGGCCACGCCGATGGACGTGACGCGCAGATAGGCCTGCGGCGCGAGCAGGTCCTTCGCATTCAAGAGCAGCGGCGTCGCCACGTCGTCGAAGACTTTCACGAACACGAGCGCGGAGCCAGCCACATAGCCCGGCGCCGCAAGCGGCAGCACGATGCGGCGGAACAGGCGGAAGCCGGACGCGCCGAGGTTCTGCGCCGCCTCTTCCATGCTGCGGTCGATGGAGCGCAGCGCGACCGACAGGTTCACCAGAATGAAGGGGAAATAATGAAGCGCCTGCACGAAGACGACGCCCCACAGCCCTTCCATGAACGGGATCTTGAAGTCGAACCACTCGTCGAGCAGCAAGTTGATCGAGCCGTTGCGGCCAAACAGCAATTGCAGAGCGACCGCGCCGACGAAAGGCGGCATCACCAGAGGCAGGAAGCCCAGCGTCTGCACGATCGCCGCGCCCCGGAACTCGAAGCGCGTCGTCAGATAGGCGAGCGGCAGCGCGATGACCGAGGCGAAGGCCACCGACATCAGGCTCACCCAGACCGAATTCCACAAGGAGCGGACGAACAATTCCGTGGCGAAGAAATCGTAGAAATTGACGAGCGTGAACGCGCCCGTGCCACGCTCAGTGAATGCGACGTAGATGACCGTGGCGACGGGGATCACAAGGAAAGCGCTGAGGAACGCCAGAATGGCGAGCGCCAGCGCGATCTGCCCCGGCGTCGCCGACGCGCGCCAGGACGCCAGCGACCAGACGGCCGGCGTGGAAGACGCCGCGTTCATGCCTGATTGCGTACCCGCCAAAAGACCCTCCCCGCATTCCGAGGCGGCGCGACACTAGCGCGAGCGCAGGCGTGACGCCATCCCCTCCCTCAATTCATAAATCAGGACCCGGGAAAAGGGTCGCGGCGGCGGCAAGACGCCCACAAGATCGTAATGCGCGTCAAGGACATCCTGAATCAGCGTCCGCACGGCGGGCCGGATGCAGGAGATGGAATCCTGCCGGTCGTGCAAGGCCACGAAACGGGGCGTGCGCGCGAAGGCGGCCCGAATCTCCTCCCCCGCCTTCACGCCATCCGGCAGCAGAAAGTCGCAATGCAGATGCATCGCGAAAACGAAACGGCTCACCGGCCGCTGGCCCGTCAGCAGATGCAGCGCGGGTTCATAATCAACAGCATAAAGCCCATCGCCTTCTCCCGGCCGCGCGAGGCGCTCCGTCACGACCTGTGCGGCGGCGCGCGCAATGGAGGCGCGCTCATCCCATTTGACCTGTTCGAAGGTCCACCAGAACGGATAGGCGAGCGCAAGCGCGCCGGCCGCCAAGGCGACCGCGCGCGGCGGGCCGGCGCGCAGACGCTTGAACAGGTGAAGCGCGTAAAGGCTGGCGCCCAGACAAATGGGCGCCAGCACGGCGAGCATATAGGCGCTGTGGGCGGCGCGCTGCACAAGCACGCCCGCGAAGGCGACGGCGAACCATCCCAGCAGCACGCGCGCGCCCGCCCGCTGGCGCGCATCCACAAGCCAGGCCCGCTCTGCGACCATCAACATCGCCGCCGCATAGACCGGCAGATAAGGCTTCGCGCCGCCGCGAAAATTGTGGATCAGTCCGTCCCAGAAGCCGACGCCGTGATCGGTCGAACGCAGAAGCGCCACCATGACGGCGCCTTCCCACAGATCGCGCAGCGCGCCCTGCCAATGAAACAAAAGAGCGAACGCCGCCGCAGGCGCAAGCCCGCCAAGAGCGAGCGCGCCAGCGCGACGGGCGCGATCGCCAAGCGGCGTCTGCGGCGCGAAGGCGACCAGCAGAAAAGCGAACGCCGCCTCGAAGGCGGAGGACTGGAGGACGCAAACGCCGCATCCGAGCAGCGCGCCGCCAAGCGCCGCCGCGCCCGTCTGCGCGCGCCGCGCGAACAACAGACCCCATGCGACGAATGGCGCCGCGAGCAGGATCGCCGGGCCTTTCAGCCCATCGCCTACAAGCGAATAGAGGCAGAACAGAACGCTCGCGAGCGCGCCCACGCGCACGTCGCCGAACCATTCGCGCCCGATCGCGCAGAACGCGAGCGCCAGCGCGCAGACCGCGAGCAGCGGCAGGATCCAGATGGCGGCAAGGGGCTCCGCCCCCAGCGCCTGCGCGACCGCGTAAAGCGCGAACAGGCCCGGCGGCTTCACGTCCCAAACGTCGCGATAGGGAACAAGGCCTTCGAGCCAGTAGCGCGCGAACAGCGCGTAGCCGGCCTCGTCCGCGAAGGGACGATCAATCAGCGCGAACGGCGCGCGCGTGGCGAGCGCCGTCAGAAGCGCCAGCGCCGTCCAGCGACATAAAGCGACGCGCGCGCGAGGCATGGTCTCTCCGAAATGCTCAGGCTCAAGCCTGTAGCCGATTCGGAAAGACCGCGCACGACGCTGCGCGCCGCCCCTGCCCGCGCGTCAGCGCGCGAGCTTCAGCGCCTCGTCAGCTTTCGCTTTCGCCTGCGCATAGCGCTCGCGCGCGAAGGCCGACCATTGCGTCTCAAGCTCCGCCTGCCGCGCGCCCTTCTCCTTGGCGCCCGTGAAGGCGCCGCGGATCTCCGCGCTCGAAGCCTGCGCCTCGTTGATCGGCATGGCGGCGATGAGGTCGCGCGCTTCCTTCAGAAGCGCCCGCGCTTTGTCGTTGTTCTTTTTCGCAAGCGCCGCCTCAGCGTCATGGACGGCCTTGGTGGCGGCCTTCAGCGGCTCGAGCTGGAACGTGATGAGCTGGTCGAACAACACGTCCACAGGCGCGGTGCGCGCCTCCGACTTGTCCACGTCGAACAGCATCATCTTCTGGAACTGCGGATCCTTGAACGGATTGGGATAGCCCGCAGGCGCCTTCGCATAGGTCTGCATGTTGACCGGCAGGCGACGGATGCCCGGATCAAGCAGCACTTCCTGACCTTCCGGGGACAGGATGAACTCCACAAAGGCCTCCGCGCCCGCGCGGTTGGGCGCGTTGGCGATCACGCCGATGTTCGCCGGCACGACAGTGGTGACTGAGGGATAGGCGAATT
>CAZYBF010000095.1:0-2080 GCA_964645525.1 uncultured Beijerinckia sp. | reverse complement strand
GCCTGCGCGGAGAAGGCGAAGAAGTCGATCACGATGCCGACGCCCACCTGACCCGAATTGACGGCCTCCGGCACGCCGAAGGAACGGTCGGTCACAGAGCGGAAATTGCCGGCCATTTCCTTGATCGTGCGCCAGCCCTTGTCCCATCCCTCGCCCTGCAGAATCGTCTCGATCGTCAGATGCGTGGTGCCCGAACGCGAGGGCGCGGAGATCGACACGTGGTCGTAGAAGGCCGGCTTCGCGAGATCCTGCCATTCCTTCGGCTCAGGCAGACGATTGGCGCGCAGATAGCGCTCGTTCCACATGATGCCGTAGCCCGAGGCCGCGAAGCCGAAATAGAAGCCGTCCTTGTCGTTGACAGGATAGGAGCCGACCTTCTCGGCCAGACCCTTCGCCTTCGGCGCGTATTTCTGCAGGAGCTGCTTGCCCTTCAACACTTCGAAAGCGTCGGGAGCCGAGGCCCACATCAGATCGGTCTGATTGGCGGCGCGCGTCTCCTCAAGGAATTTCACCGCGGCGTTGGTGTTGCGGTTTTGAACCTCCAGCGTCACGCCCGGATAGGCCTTCTCGAAAGCGCGCTTGAATGGATCGGTGACGTCTTTGGCGAAGGAGGTCACAACCGTCACTTTGCCGGTCGGCGCCTGCGCCTGCGCGCCGGACGAGAACATTGCAAGGGAGCCGAACGCGGCCAGCGCGCCAAGCGCGGATGCAAGCGTACGATTCATGGGCGAAAACCTCCAGCGGATGCGCCGGACAGCGCCGGCCGCGCGCACGTTCGCACAGCCCGCCCGCCCCCACAATCGCCCGCGCTCGCGCGGCCACAGAAATTCCCAGATTTCAGACTCGCCCGCGCCTGCGCATAAAAAAACCGCGCGCCGGGCGGGCGCGCGGTTGTTGGCGAGGTTTCGCTCCAGCCTGCGTCAGTGAGCGACGAGGCCCGCGGAGGCTTCCTCGTCGGGGCGCCTCTTGGCGGCCTCTGCGGCCTCCTTCTCCTCATCCCATTCAATGGGCGTGGGCTGGCGCACGAGGGCGTGCTGCAGCACCTCATCCATCCGGGACACGGGCACGATCTCGAGCGCGTTCTTCACGGAGGCCGGCAGTTCCGCCAGATCCTTCGCGTTCTCCTCGGGGATCAGCACTTTCTTGAGCCCGCCGCGCGTGGCCGCCAAAAGCTTCTCCTTCAGGCCGCCAATGGGCAGCACGCGCCCGCGCAGCGTCACCTCGCCCGTCATGGCGATGTCGCGGCGCACAGGAATGCCGCTCAGCACGGAGACGATAGCGGTCGCCATCGCGATGCCGGCCGAAGGGCCGTCCTTAGGCGTCGCGCCCTCGGGCACATGGACGTGGATGTCGCGACGCTCGAAGGTGGGCGGCGCGATGCCGAAGGCGATGGAGCGCGAGCGCACATAGGACGCCGCCGCCGAAATCGACTCCTTCATCACGTCCTTCAGATTGCCGGTCACCGTCATGCGGCCCTTGCCCGGCATCATCACGCCTTCGATGGTGAGCAGCTCGCCGCCGACTTCCGTCCAGGCGAGGCCCGTCACGACGCCCACCTGATCCTCGGTCTCGGCCTCGCCGTAGCGATACTTCGGCGGCCCGAGATAATTGGGCAGGTTTTCAGCGGTGAACGCGATCTTCTTCTTCTTCGAGGTGAGCAGCTCCTTCACCGCCTTGCGGGCGAGGTTGGAGACTTCGCGCTCGAGATTGCGCACGCCCGCCTCGCGGGTGTAGCGGCGCACGAGCATCAGCAACGCGCCGTCGTCCACCGACCATTCCGTCGGCGACAGACCATGCTTCTGCGTCGCGGCCGGGATCAGATGCTTGCGCATGATCTCGACTTTTTCGTCCTCGGTGTAGCCGGCGATGCGGATGATCTCCATGCGGTCCATCAATGGCGCAGGGATATTCAGCGTGTTCGCCGTCGTCACGAACATCACGCTCGACAGGTCGTAATCGACCTCGAGGTAATGATCGTTGAAAGCCTGGTTCTGCTCGGGGTCCAGCACTTCGAGAAGCGCGGAGGACGGATCGCCACGGAAATCCATGCCCATCTTGTCGATCTCGTCGAGCAGGAAGA
>CAZYBF010000094.1:0-8782 GCA_964645525.1 uncultured Beijerinckia sp. | reverse complement strand
CGCCGAGCGGGCTGATGGGTTCGCGGAACGCCAGCGTGCGGCCTGTCTCCTGCGCGACGCGAGCGAGCAGCCATGACGCGACGCCCTTGCGGCGAAAGGCTGCGCCGACGAACACATATTCCACCTCGCCTGTCGCGTCGTATCGGCAATAGCCGAGCGTCGTGTTGACGCTCGCAAGCGTCATCACACCATCGGCGGCGATCACGCGCAGGCTCTCGCCGGGAAAGCGCGTCGCAAGATCGGCGAGCGAAGCCGCGTCCGTCTGCTTCGGCGTCTGCGCGAGGCTCGTCACATGTCTCTCCGGCGGCTGCGGCCGCGCTTGCCAGTCGGCAGGCGCGCGTCTTGGCGGGATATAGTCTGCGTCCCGCGCAGGTCCAGCCTTCGCATGCGCCCTACCTGCGCGCGCCCCGCCCGGCTAGGTTGACGCAGGAGTCGCGACATGAACGCACCGACGCAAGCGGGACCGAAAACGGCGGGGCTCACGCAGGCCGAGGCCGCCGAACGTCTCCAGCTCGAAGGCCCCAACGAATTGCCGCACGCAGGGCGGCGCACCCTGCTGCGCATCGCGCTCGAAGTCGCGCGCGAGCCGATGATGCTTCTGCTCATCGGCGGCGGCGCGCTCTATCTCGCGCTGGGCGATCTCGCGGAAGCGGTGATCCTGCTCATCTTCGCCTCGCTCTCGGTCGTCATCACCATCGTGCAGGAAAGCCGCACCGAACGCGTGCTGGAGGCGCTGCGCGAACTCTCAAGCCCGCGCGCGCTGGTGGTGCGCGGAGGCGAGCGCATCCGCATTCCCGGCCGCGAAGTGGTGCGCGGCGACGTGCTCATCCTTTCGGAAGGCGACCGCGCGCCTGCGGACGCGACCATCCTGCAAGCGCAGGACCTGCTCGCCGACGAATCCCTGCTCACCGGCGAATCCGCGCCCGTGCGCAAGCGCGCGCAGGACGATCCGCAGGCCGCGCCCGCCGGCAGGCCCGGCGGCGACGACCAGCCCACGCTCTATTCCGGCTCGCTCATTGTGCGCGGCTCCGCGCTCGCGCAGGCGCAGGCCACCGGGCCGCGCAGCGAGATCGGCAAGATCGGGCGAAGCCTGAGCGCGCTCGAAAGCGAACCGCCTCGCCTTGCCGCCCAGACGCGCCGCCTCGTGCGCATTTTCGCCGTGCTCGGCGGCGCCGTCAGCCTGCTCGTCGTCGCGCTCTACGGACTGACGCGCGGCGACTGGCTGCAGGCCGCGCTCGCCGGCGTGGCGCTGGGCATGGCGATGCTGCCCGAAGAATTTCCCGTCGTGCTCACCGTCTTCATGGCGATGGGCGCATGGCGCATATCGCAGGCGCGCGTGCTCACGCGGCGCGCGGCCGCGATCGAGACGCTGGGCGCAGCGACAGTGCTGTGCACCGACAAGACCGGCACGCTCACCGAGAACCGCATGCGCGTGGCGCAGATGCGCAGCGCCGCCGGCGCGACCTTCGATCCCGCCGACGCGCAGGGCGGCGCGGATTTCGACGCGCTTGTGCGCGCCGCGCGGCTGGCGAGCGCAGCCAATCCGGTCGATCCGATGGAGCGCGCGTTTCATGCGCTGGCGGAGCGCGACGGCGCGCTGAGCGCGCAGATCGCAGAGATGCGGCTTGCGGCGAGCTACGGCCTGCGGCCTGACCTGCTCGCGATGTCGAACGCCTATGCGCAGCCCCACGAGGATGGCCTCCTCGTCTGCTGCAAAGGCGCGCCGGAGGCGATTGCGAAACTCTGTCGTCTCGACGACGCGGCCTGCGCCGCGCTGCAGGCGCAGGTGGACGAGATGGCGCGCGAGGGCCTGCGGGTGCTGGGCGTCGCGCAGGCGCGCTTCAACGGCGCGCAGGCGCCTGAAGATCAGCAGGCGTTCGATTTCGCCTTCCTCGGTCTCGCCGGCCTCGCCGATCCCCTGCGCGCGAACGCGGCGCAGGCGGTCGCGGAATGTCGCGCCGCCGGCGTCGCCGTCGTGATGATCACCGGCGACCATCCCACGACCGCGCTCGCCATCGCCCGGCAGGCGGGCGTTCCCGCGCGTGAGGCCGTCACGGGCGACGCGCTCGACGCGCTCGATTCCCAAACGCTGGCGCGACGCGCGCGCGAAGGCCTTGTCTTCGCCCGCATCCTGCCGGAGCAGAAACTGCGCATCGTCGAAGCGCTGAAGGCGCAGGGCGAAGTGGTGGCGATGACGGGCGACGGCGTCAACGACGCGCCATCGCTCAAAGCCGCGCATATCGGCGTCGCCATGGGCGGACGCGGCGCCGATGTGGCGCGCGAAGCCGCGGCGATCGTGCTGCTGGACGACGACTTCTCCTCCATCGTGAAGGCGATCCGTCTCGGCCGGCGCATCTACGACAATCTGCGCAAGGCCATGGGTTACATCCTCGCGGTCCATGTCCCGATCGCCGGCCTCGCCATCCTGCCGCTGGCGCTCGGCCAGCCCATCGTGCTGGGGCCGGTGCACATCGCCTTTCTCGAAATGGTGATCGACCCCGTCTGCTCGCTTGTGTTCGAAGCCGAACGCGAGGAAGACGACGTGATGGCGCGCCCCCCGCGCGATCCGCAGGAGCCGCTGTTCTCATGGTCGCTCATCGCCTGGGGGCTTGCGCAGGGGCTGCTCGCCTACGCCGTCGTCGGCGCGGTCTATCTGGGCGCGCTCGCGCGCGACATGCCCGCGGACGAAGCGCGCGCCGTCACGTTCTTCACCCTCGTCACCTGCATCGTGGCGCTGATGTTCGCCAACCGCTCGTTCTCGTCGTCGCTGTGGCGCGCGGTGCGTCGCCCAAGCCGCGCGCTCGTTGCGGTCCTCATCGCCGTGCCTTCGGCGCTGGCCATCATTCTCGCATGGCCGCAGGCGCGCGCCTTGTTCGCGCTCGGCGCCATCCATGCCCATGACGTCGCCATCGCGCTGGGCGGCGGCGCGCTCCTGCTCGCGGTGCTCGAGATCTTGAAGGCGACGCTGGGGCGCGCGTTGCAGCCGCACGCGCGCACGCAAAGACCCGCCTAGCGCTCCGCGCCCTCGCGGCCCTCGTCCCATTCGTCCTGCTCGCCGTCCTCGTCGAGTTCAGGCGCGGCGGGCACGGCATAGGCGCCGCTCAGCCAGCGGCCGAGGTCCACGTCCGCGCATCGGCGCGAGCAGAACGGATGATAGGCCTCGATCGCGGGCTTGGCGCAGATCGCGCATGGGCGCCCCGTCGGGGCGTCGCGCTTCGCATCGTCCGCAGAATCGCTCATCGCCACGTTCAGCCCTTGTTGAGCCACAGGAGGTGGACGGGATAGCCCTCGCCCGCCAGCAGCGACATCGTCTCATAGACCGGCAGGCCGACGACGCCCGAATAGGAACCGACGAGTTTCACCGCGAAAGAGCCGGCCAGTCCCTGAATCGCATAGCCGCCCGCCTTGCCGCGCCATTCGCCGCTGGCGAGATAGGCGGAGCGCTCCGCGCCCGACAGCCGCTTGAAGCGCACGCGCGTCTCAACGAGACGGCTGCGCTCCGCGCCCTTGGGCGTGATCATCGTGACCGCGGTATGCACGCGATGGCTGCGGCCGGAGAGAAGCTCGAGACAGGCGGCAGCCTCTTCCGCAAGCTCGCATTTGGGAAGGATGCGGCGGCCCACGCTCACCACGGTGTCGGCGGCCACCACAAAGGCGGGGCCGCCCTCCCCGCGCGCAGCGACGCTGGCGGCCACGCGCGCCTTTTCCTGCGCAAGCCGCAGCGCATGGCTGCGGGGCGCTTCCCCACGCAGCGGCGTTTCATCGAGATCGGCGGGAAGAAGTTCGTCAGGCTCGACGCCGACCTGCTGCAACAGCGCGAGCCGACGCGGCGAGGCGGAGGCGAGCACGAGCCGGGGACGCCATGTCGAGGATGCGTCTTCGGGTCCATTCACGCGGAAAGTCCCCCCGTCGCGGCCGCGAAGCCGCTCACTTGAAGCGGTAAGTGATGCGACCCTTCGTGAGGTCGTAAGGCGTCATCTCAACGAGCACGCGGTCGCCGGTGAGCACGCGGATGCGGTTCTTGCGCATCTTGCCGGCCGTGTGGGCGATGATCTCGTGATCGTTCTCCAGCTTCACGCGGAAGGTGGCGTTCGGCAAAAGCTCCGACACGACGCCGGGAAACTCCAGCAATTCTTCCTTGGCCATGTAGTCCCGTAAGGTTGGTGGTCCGGTGAGGACGAGCGGCGAACAGCCGCCGCTATGAAATCGCGCGGACCCTAAAGGATGCGGCGGCTTTTGTGAACCGTCCGCCGGGCGGCGACCGTCTCATGGTCAAGCCCGGCTGCGCGCCGCGGTTCCCGGCTCCTATACGCAAAGGCCGCGCCCGACGCCACCGCCGCGTGCGCCCCTGCGCCCGCGTCACGTCCCTTCCGGGGATTTCTGCGCCGGCTCCGGCGTTTGGCTGGCCCCAGCGGAGCCTTCCTGCTCGGCCGCGAGGCGCGCGTCGGCGGCTTCAAGCCGCTTAAATCGACGCCAGGCAAAGGGAATCAGCGCGAGATAAGCCAGCGTCAGCGCCACCAGCACCTCCGCCGGATAGGTCGCCAGCAAGAGGAGAAGCGCGATCACGCCCAGCATGACCGGCAGGAACCATTCGCGCGGGATGCGTCCCATCTGCTTGCCGGAGAAATGCGGGATCCGGCTGACCATGAGGAAGGCGACGAGCAGCACATAGGCGATCAGCGCCGGCGCCAGCATCACGCTCTCGGGCATCGAGACCACGGAGAGATGGAGATAGATCGGCAGCAGGACGACGATGGCGCCCGCGGGTGACGGCATGCCGACGAAGAACTGCCCTTTCCATGCGGGCTGTTTGGGATCGTCGATCATCACGTTGAAACGTGCGAGCCGCAGCGCGCAGGCCACCACATAGACCATGACGGCGAACCAGCCCGCGCTCTTGAACTCGTTCAGCGTCCAGAAATAGAGCAGCATCGCGGGCGCGACGCCGAAGTCGATGAAGTCGGCGAGCGAGTCGAGCTCGGCGCCGAAGCGCGACGTGCCGTTGAGCGCGCGCGCAAGCCGCCCGTCGAGCCCGTCGAGCACCGCCGCGCCGGCGATGAAGATCACCGCCAGTTCATAACGTCCCTCGACCGCGAAGCGGATCGCGGTGAGGCCGAGGCACAGGCCGATCAGCGTGACGAGATTGGGCAGCACATAGCGCATCGGCACGCGCACGAACGGCCTGCGCCGCCGCCGCCAGCGTCTCGTCGGCTCCCCTCCCTGCATGCGCTCGATCATGCCGCGCCCTCCGCCTCAGGCGGATTTGAACGCGCGCCGGCGCTCGCCGGTCGCGTATTCCGCAATGATGGTTTCGCCCGCGACGCATTTGGAGCCCAGCGCCACGCTCGGCGTCGCGCCCTCGGGCATATAGACGTCAACGCGCGAGCCGAAACGGATCAGGCCCACGCGGTCGCCGGTGGCGAGCGTGTCGCCTTCCTTCACGAAACAGACGATGCGCCGCGCGATGAGGCCGGCGATCTGCACCACGCCGTACTGGCCGCGCGGCGTCTCGATCACGAGGCCGTTGCGCTCATTGTCCTCGCTCGCCTTGTCGAGGTCGGCGTTGACGAACAGGCCGGGCTTGTAGGCGACCCGCGTCACGCGTCCGTTCACCGGCGTGCGGTTCACGTGGCAGTCGAAGACGGACATGAAGATGGACACGCGCGCCATCGGCTCGGCGCCAAGCCCCAGCTCCGGCGGGGGAACGAAGGCGCCGACGGAACAGACGATCCCGTCAGCGGGCGAGACGACGAGCGCCTCGTCCATGGGCGTCACGCGCACGGGATCGCGGAAGAAATAGGCGCACCAGAGCGTGAGCACGAGGCCGATCCAGCCCAGCGGCTCCCAGATCCAGTGCAGGACCAGCGATCCCACCGCGAAGGCGACGATGAAGACGTAGCCTTCCGGGTGGATGGGGGTGAGCTGGCGGCGGATGCTGTCGAAGACGTTCATGGTCGGTCCTGGATCGGGGGCGCCGAAGCGCCGCTTCACGGCCCGCCCTCTCCGGAGGCGCGCGCCGCGCTCCTTGTGCCACTTCGCCGGCCTCAAGTCACGTAGCAGGACTACCCCCCGGTGCCGGAACAAAGCATGAAAGAGACGCCCTGCCCGGCCCGAAAAGCAAAAACCCCGGCCGAAGCCGGGGTTTCGCGTCTCGTTCGCAGGCCAACGCAACTGGCGGCCCGGACTGGCGGCGCCGACTGAAGGCGTAGATTTGCCTCACCCGCCGCGCGCGCGCTGGCGGATCATGAAGTTGTCGTAATTGTACTCGGCCACCTGCCACCAGAGATACTGGTCGTTGCGGTAGGCCATATAGGCGTCGTGCATCTTCTTGAACTTCGGGTTCTTGGCCGACTGTTCGGCGTAGACCTCGTTGGCGGCCTTGAAACAGGCTTCCATCACCTCGCCGGAGAACGGACGCAATTGCGTGCCGGCGGCGACCAGACGCTTGAGCGCCTGCGGGTTCTGGAAGTCGTACTTGGCCTGCGCGTCGACATTGGCGAGCGCGGCCGCCGAACGCACGATCGACTGATAGTGCTTGGGCAGTTCGTTGAACTTCTGCCGGCTGATGAGCAGGTGAAGCGCGGCGCCGCCTTCCCACCATCCGGGGAAGTGATAGATCGGAGCGACCTTGTTGAAGCCGAGCTTCTCGTCGTCGTAGGGGCCGACCCACTCGGCCGCGTCGATCGTGCCCTTCTCAAGCGAGGGATAGATGTCGCCGCCGGCGATCAGCTGCGGCACGACGCCGAGCTTCGTGAGCACCGAGCCCGCGAAACCGCCGATGCGCATCTTGAGGCCCTTGAGGTCGGCGACGGTCTTGATCTCGCGCCGGAACCAGCCGCCCATCTGCGTGCCGGTGTTGCCGGCCGGGAAACCCACCGTGCCGTAATCGGCGAGGAACTCGTCGATCATCTGGTTGCCGCCGCCGTGATAGAACCAGGAGTTCATCTGACGGCCGTTGAGGCCGAAAGGCACAGCCGTGCCGAAGGCGAAGGTCGGATCCTTGCCCCAATAATAATACATGCAAGTGTGGCACGCCTCGACCGTGTTGTTCTGCACCGCGTCGAGCGCCTGCAGCGCAGGAACGATCTCGCCGCCCGCGAAACACTGAATCTGGAACTTGCCGTCGGTGGCTTCCGCGACCGCCTTGGCGAAGACCTCAGCCGCGCCGTAAATCGTGTCGAGCGACTTGGGGAAGCTCGACGTCAGGCGCCAGCGGATTTCCGGGCTCGACTGGGCGATGGCCGGCGCGGCGATGGCGGCCGCGCCTGCGACGCCGGCGGCGCCTGCTGCGGCGGTCTTGATGAAGTCACGACGCTTGATCGTCATAGTGGGTCTTTCCTGAGCGACGACGCCCCTCCGGCGCCTTGATAAGACTGGAGCATCGCCGGCTCCGCTTTGCAACCGCGCGCGGCCTCCCGACCAGCCTTCGGGCTATAAGCCTTTCGTATGGTCCGGGGGAAGTCAAGGCAGAGCCGCCGAAGGCCGCGCCATTGATTTGCGCGACCCTGCGCCCGACAATCCGCCTGCGTTTTCTTCACTAAGGAACAGAGAGGCGAAACATGGCGCAGGCGGCGTTCATCGGACTTGGAGTGATGGGCGGCCCCATGGCGCGCCATCTTGCGCGCCACGGCCATCAGGTGACGGTTTACAACCGCAGCGCCACGAAAGCGCTCGCCTGGGTCAGCGAACACGGCGGCAAGGCCGCGCCGACGCCGCGCGAAGCGGCCGCGGGCAAGGACGTGGTGTTCGCCTGCGTGGGCGCCGACGACGACCTGCGCGCGGTCACGCTGGGGCCTGACGGCGCCTTCGCCGGCATGAAGCCGGGCGCCGTTTTCGTAGACCACACCACCGCGTCCGCCGACGTCGCGCGCGAACTTCACGCGCAGGCGAAGTCTCTGGGCCTCGGCTTCGTGGATGCGCCCGTCTCGGGCGGACAGGCCGGCGCGGAGAACGGCCAGCTCACCGTCATGTGCGGCGGCGACGCCGACGATTACGCGCAGGTGGAAGGCGTCATCGCCGCCTATGCGAAATCATGCCGGCTGATGGGGCCATCGGGCGCGGGACAGCTCACCAAAATGGTCAACCAGATTTGCATTGGCGGCCTTGTGCAGGCGCTGTCGGAGGCCATCGCCTTCGGCAAGGCCGCCGGCCTCGACACGCAGGCCGTGATCGAAGTGATCTCGAAAGGCGCCGCCCAGTCCTGGCAGATGGAGAACCGCCACAAGACCATGGCGGCGGGCGAATTCGAATTCGGTTTCGCGGTCGACTGGATGCGCAAGGATTTCGCGATCTGCTTCGCAGAGGCCCGCCGCAACGGCGCGAAACTGCCCGTCACCGCGCTCGTCGACCAGTTTTATGCGCAGGTGCAGGCGATGGGCGGCGGACGCTGGGACACGTCAAGCCTGATCGCGCTGCTCGACGAACCCCGCAATCGCTGAACGCGCGCGCAGCGCGCCCACATCCGCATGACCAAGCGCCCGGCTCCAGCGCCGGGCGCCTCGCCGTTCAACGGCAGGGCGGCTGACCCGGCCCGCCGCAAGCGCGCTGCTGCTGGCGTTGCTGCTGCATCATCTGCTGCTGACGCTGCATCTCCATCTGGCGCTGCTGCATCATCTGCTGCTGACGCTGCATCTCCATCTGCTGCTGGCGCTGCTGCTGCATCTGTTGCTGGCGTTGCTGCTCCATCTGCTGCTGACGCTGTTGCTGCATCTGCTGCTGGCGTTGCTGCTCCATCTGCTGCTGGCGCTGCTGCTGCATCTGTTGCTGGCGTTGCTGCTCCATC
>CAZYBF010000093.1:0-8935 GCA_964645525.1 uncultured Beijerinckia sp. | reverse complement strand
TCTCGGCCCTGTTCCACAAGCCCGAAATGCCCGCCTCCATCGACGTTTTCCATACGCAGTCGCAGGACCACGGGCTTGAGAAAGTGCTCGACCAGCGTCTCATCGCCGAGGCGCGCGAGGCGGTCGAGAAGAAGACGCCGGTGATGATCACCGGCTCCATCGGCAGCGTCGACCGCACGACGGGCGCGATGCTGTCGGGCGAGATCGCGCAGCGTTACGGCCACGAGGGTCTTCCTGACCACACGATCCAGATCAAGCTGCGCGGCACCGCGGGCCAGAGCTTTGGCGCATGGCTTGCGCGCGGCGTGACGCTGGAGCTGGAAGGTCAGGCCAACGACTACGTGGGCAAGGGCCTCTCGGGCGGGCGCATCGTCGTCAAGCCGCCGAAGGAGGCGACGAAGATCGTGCCGCATGAATCGATCATCGTCGGCAATACGGTGCTCTACGGCGCGATTTCCGGCGAATGCTATTTCCGCGGCGTGGCGGGCGAGCGCTTCGGCGTGCGCAATTCCGGCGCTGTCGCGGTGGTGGAAGGCGTCGGCGACCACGGTTGCGAATATATGACCGGCGGCGTCGTCGTCGTCATCGGTCAGACGGGCCGCAATTTCGCGGCCGGCATGTCCGGCGGCATCGCCTATGTGCTCGACGAGGACGGCACGTTCGAGAAGCGCTGCAACCTCGCCATGGTCGATCTGGAATCCGTCGCGGAGGAGGAGGAGCTCAACCAGCGCCTTCACCATCAGGGCGGAGACCTGCAGACCCATGGCCGCGTGGACGTGATGAGCGACATGACGCGCTTCGACGCGGAGCGCCTGCGCCAGCTCATCCTGAACCACGTGCGTTACACGGGTTCGTCGCGCGGGCAGGAGATCCTCGATAACTGGGACGCCTACAAGGGCAAGTTCCGCAAGGTCATGCCGGTTGAATACCGGCGCGCGCTGAACGAAATGAAGGCGCAGCAAATGCCTCTGGCGGGGGAGTGATCCGATGGGAAAGGTGACCGGCTTCCTCGAAATCGACCGGCAGGACCGCAAATACGCGCCCGCCGCCGACCGTATCCGCCATTACAAGGAATTCGTCATTCCTCTCTCCGAGGAAGCGACGAAGGACCAGGCGGCGCGCTGCATGAATTGCGGCATCCCGTACTGCCATAACGGCTGTCCGGTGAATAACCAGATCCCGGACTGGAACGATCTGGTCTATCGCGGCGACTGGCAGGAGGCGATCCGCAACCTGCACTCCACCAACAACTTCCCCGAGTTCACGGGACGCATCTGCCCTGCGCCCTGCGAGGCGTCGTGCACGCTCAATCTCGAGGACTCGCCCGTCACCATCAAGTCGATCGAATGCGCGATCATCGACCGCGCCTGGAAGGAAGGCTGGGTTCAGCCGGAGCCGGCGAAGCAGAAGACGGGCAAGAGCGTCGCGGTCGTGGGTTCAGGCCCGGCCGGCCTCGCCGCCGCCCAGCAGCTCGCGCGCGCGGGCCATGACGTGCATGTCTATGAAAAGCATGCCAAGGCGGGCGGCCTGCTGCGCTACGGCATTCCCGACTTCAAAATGGAGAAGCATTTCATCGACCGCCGCATCGACCAGATGAGCGCGGAAGGCGTGACGTTCCATTACGGCGTGAACGTCGGCGTCGACGTGAAGGTGGACGATCTTGTCGCGAAGCACGACGCGGTGATCCTGGCGGGCGGCGCGGAAAAGCCGCGCGACCTGCCGATCCCCGGCCGCGATCTCGCCGGCGTGCATTTCGCCATGGACTTCCTGCCGCAGCAGAACCGGCGCGTGGGCGGAGAGCCCATCGGCACCAATGAGCCGATCCTGGCCTCGGGCAAGCATGTGGTGGTGATCGGCGGCGGCGACACGGGTTCAGATTGCATCGGCACGTCGGTGCGTCAGGGCGCGCTCTCCGTGACGCAGCTTGAAATCATGCCCAAGCCGCCGGAGAAGGAGAACAAGCTGCTCTCCTGGCCGGAATGGCCCTTGAAACTGCGCACCTCCTCTTCCCATCAGGAAGGCGCCGAGCGCGAGTTCGCCGTCAATTCGGTCGAGTTCATGGGCGAGAACGGCAAGGTGCAGAAGCTCAAATGCGTGCGCGTGGACGAGAAGTTCCAGCCGATCGCAGGCACCGAGTTCGAGCTGAAGGCCGATCTCGTCCTGCTCGCCATGGGCTTCGTCTCGCCGATCCATGACGGCATGATCTCCGATCTCGGCGTGAAGCTCGACGCGCGCGGCAATGTCTTCGCCGACACGATCAAGTACAAGTCATCGGTGGAGAAAGTGTTCGCCTGCGGCGACATGCGCCGCGGCCAGTCGCTCGTCGTGTGGGCGATCCGCGAGGGTCGTCAATGCGCCCGCTCGGTCGATGAACACCTGATGGGCGCGACCCTCCTGCCGCGCTGATCCGCGCAGCACTGTCTGAAACGCGCGCGGTCCGCGAGGGCCGCGCGCTTTTTTTTCGCTCACGCCTCGAGCGCTTCCAGCTCCGCGATCATGCCCTCGATCATCGACAGGCCGATGTCCCAGAAGCCCGGGTCGCGCGCGTCGAGCCCGAAGGGCTTGAGCAGGTCGCCATAGGGCTGCGAGCCGCCCGCCGAGAGCAGCGCGAAATAGCGCTCCTGGAAGCCCTGCGCCGCATTGCGATAGACGCCATAGAGCGAGTTCACGAGGCAATCGCCGAAGGCGTAGGCGTAGACATAGAAAGGCGAGTGGATGAAATGCGGGATATAGGCCCAGAAGGTCTCATATCCCGGCCCCAGCTTGATCGAGGGCCCGAGGCTCTCTCCCTGCACGCTCATCCACAGCTCGCAAATCTGGTCTGCGGTCAGCTCGCCTTCGCGGCGCTGCACATGCAGCTTGCGCTCGAACGTGTAGAAAGCGATCTGCCGCACCACGGTGTTGAGCATGTCCTCCACTTTCGCGGCGAGCATCGAGCGGCGCTGCACGGGATCGCGCGCGGCCTCCAGAAGCGAGCGGAAGGTCAGCATTTCGCCGAAGACCGAGGCGGTCTCCGCCAGCGTGAGCGGGGTGGGCGCCATGAGCGCGCCGTTGGGGGCGGCCAGAACCTGATGCACGCCATGCCCCAGTTCGTGGGCGAGCGTCATCACGTCGCGCGGCTTGCCCTGATAATTCACCATCACATAGGGATGGGCGGAGGGCACGGTGGGATGCGCGAAGGCGCCGGGCGCCTTGCCGGGCCGCACGGGCGCGTCGATCCAGCGTTCGTCGAAGAAACGGCGCGCGATGTCGGCCATGCGCGGCGAGAAATCGCTATAGGCGGACAGCACGAGGTCGCGCGCCTCCTCCCATTTGTAGATGCGCGCCGGCGCGTTGGGCAGCGGCGCGTTGCGATTCCAGTAATCGAGCGCATCGACGCCGAACCATTTCGCTTTCAGCTTGTAATAGCGGTGCGAGAGACGCGGATAGGCGGCGCGCACCGCCTGCGTGAGCGCGTCCACCGTCTCGCGCTCAACCCGGTTCGAGAGGTGGCGGCTGTCCGCCACGTCCTCGAAGCCGCGCCAGCGGTCGGAGATCTCCTTGTCCTTGGCGAGCGTGTTGGTGATGAGCGTGAACGTGCGCAGGTTCGCCTTCAGCGTCTCGCCCAGCGCCAGCGCCGCCGCCTTGCGCACGTCCTCGGTGGGGTCCTGCATCAGGTTGAGCGTGGGTTCGAGCGAGAGTTCGCGCCCGTTCACGTTGAAGCGCAGCGCCGCCATGGTCTCGTCGAACAGTCGGTTCCAGGCGCCGCGCCCGGTGATCGATTTCTCATGGAAGACCTGCTCCAGCCTGTCTTCGAGCTGGTGTGGCTTCTCGCGCCGCACGTCTTCGATCCATGGGCGCCAATGGGCGAGCGGTTCGCGCGCCATCGCCGCCTCCAGCGCGCGATCGTCAATGCGGTTCAGCTCCAGCGTGAAGAACAGCAGGTCCGAGGACGCATTGGTGATCTTCTCCTGCGCGTCGCCATAAAACTTCGCGCGCGTCGGGTCGGTCGTGTCGCCGGTGTAGACGAGGCTCGCATAGGACATGATGCGCCCGAGCAGGTCCTCGATCTCTTCATAGGCGCGCACCGCCTGCGCCAGCGTGGCGGACGCGTCGGGCCCGGCGGCGATGTCGGCGAGCTTGCCGCGCCAGGCTTCAGCGAAACTGCGGCAGAGCGTTTGCGCGCGCGCGAGGTCGTCGCGATAGGCGGGGGAATCCATGGCCGGATAGAGATCGGCGAGATTCCATTCGGGCAGCGCGCCCAGTTCGGCGGCGTCGGGGGCTGCGGCGCCGGCCTGGCCGGCGGCCGCCTGCGCGGGGGCGACGGCGAGCGGACGATCGAGAGGGAAGGGGGGCATGAGCGACCTTTTCTGAAAGCTTTCGACGGGTATCGCGCGTCTCGCGCCATTGGCAAGTCATGCGCGCGCCGGCCATTGCGCGCCCCGCGAGGGGCCGCGCGTCAAACGTCGAAAATCAAGGCGGACTTGTCATCTTGACCTTAACCTTTTGTGTCATTTTCGGCCGCTTCGCCTAAAAACTTAACCGGCCATTTACCGTAACGGGCGACTTTGTGACGGCGCGCCGGGACGTCCGCCGCGGTCAAGGGGCACGATGAACGCCACGATTCTGATAGCAGACGACGACCCGGTTCAGCGGCGGCTGCTTGAGGCGATGATTCGCCGTTTCGGTTATGGGGTTGAGACCGTGGAGAGCGGCGAGGCGGCGCTGGAGCGACTGCAATCGCAAGCCGGCCCCGCGATCTCCCTTCTCGTCCTCGATCTGGTGATGCCTGACCTCGACGGTATGGGCGTGCTCTCGCGCATGCGCCAGCGCGGGCTCAGCGTGCCCGTGATCGTGCAGACCGCCCATGGCTCCATTGAGGCGGTCGTGTCGGCCATGCGCGCCGGCGCCATGGATTTCGTGGTGAAGCCCGTCGGCGCCGAGCGCATGCTCGTCTCCATCAAGAACGCGCTGCGCTCCGACGCGCTGGAAGACGAATTGCGCCGCATCAAGCGCAGCGCCGCCGGCGCGCTCGGCTTCAAGGACCTGCGTACGCGCTCCAACGAGATGGAGCGCATCGTGCGGCTGGGCGAACGCGCCGCCAAATCCAATATCCCCGTGCTGATCGAAGGCGAGTCGGGCGTCGGCAAGGAAGTGGTCGCCCGTGCGATCCAGGGTGCGTCGGATCGGCGCGGCCGGCCTTTCGTCACGGTCAATTGCGGCGCGCTGCCGCCTCATCTCGTTGAGTCGATTCTGTTCGGGCACGAAAAAGGCGCCTTCACCGGCGCTAATGAAAAGCATATCGGCAAGTTTCAGGAAGCCAGCGGCGGCACGCTCTTTCTTGACGAGGTCGGCGAGCTTCCGCTGGAAGCGCAGGTTAAACTTCTGCGCGCCCTTCAGGAGGGCGAGGTCGATCCCGTCGGCGCGCGCCGGCCGGTGAAGGTCGACATCCGCCTGATCTCCGCCACCAACCAGAATCTGATCGAGCGCGTGAAGGCCGGCCTGTTCCGGGAGGATCTCTATTACCGGCTCAACGTGTTTCCCATTTGCGTGCCGCCGCTGCGCGCGCGGCGCGACGACATTCCCGATCTCGCCCTGCGCTTCGTCGCGCGGTTCGCCGCCGAGGAAGGCAAGCGCCTGCGTGGGCTTGCGGCTGAGACGAGCGCGCTTCTGTGCGCCTATGACTGGCCGGGCAACGTGCGCCAGCTCGAGAATGCGGTGTTTCGCGCCGTCGTGCTTGCGGAAGGCGACGAACTGACGGTCGCCGAATTCCCGCAGATCGCCGCGCAGGTGGATGGCTTCGGCGTGCGCGTGCCGCCGGCGCCCGCTTCCTTCGCGCTTTCCGCGCCGACATCGCGCGAGATCGTGCGCGTGGAGGTGCGCGACCCCAATGTGATGCGCCTCATCGACGATCATGGCGCCGTGCGCACGCTTGTGAGCGCGGAGGCCGAGCTGATCCGCTTCGCGCTGTCCCACTATCGCGGTCAAATGTCGGAAGTCGCCCGCCGGCTGGGGATCGGGCGCTCGACGCTCTATCGCAAGATGAAGGATTACGGCCTGGAAGACGCGCCTGCGGGCGCTGTTGCGTGAGGAGATAGGGCGACTTCTGAGGCTTGCGCCGTAAGGCTGCAAAGGCCCAGAATAGGTCGTTCTCGCAGGTGGACGGACATGAGCATGCGTGTGGGAGCGTCGGCGTCAGTATCCGTGATCGCGATTCTTCTGGCGGTCTCGCCTGCGTTGTCGCTTGCGGATGAGAAAGCGCCGCCGGAGCTTTTCTCCGCCGATCCTGTCTCCGCTGCTCCTGTCTCCGTCGATCCCGCCTCCGCCGCTCCCGCCTTCGTCATTCCCGCCGAGGCGCCGCCTGCGCCGATCTTCGAAGGCCGCACGGATGCGCAAGAGCCGCTCCAGCGCTCGGCGCTCGTCCCGCTTCAGGCCGCGCTGCGCGAGACGCTCGACGCGCGCGCCCGTGCGCCCGTGCGCGCAGCCGCAGGCCAGACGCCGGCGGCTGGCGTGCGCCGCGAGCGCGAGGCCGTCGCCGCTTTTTACGAGGCGCGCGGCTATGAGCCGCTCTGGTTCGAAGCCGGCGCGCTCACGCCCGCCGCAACCGCCGCCATGGCGCGGCTCGCCCGCGCGCAGGACGACGGGCTCGATCTGCGCCAGCATGAATTACAGCCGCTCGCCGGCGCCGATCACGCGTCTTTCGCCGCCTTCGACGTCGCGCTCTCGCATGCGGTGGTCGCCTATGCGCGGCAGGCGGGCGGCGCGCGCATCGATCCGCGCAGCCTCTCGAAGCTCATCACCGCAATCCCGCAGACGGCGACCGCCGCCGAAGTCCTCGCCGCAGTCGCAGCCGCCGGCGCGAGCGCAGGCGACAGGCTGCACGCCTATAATCCGTCCCATGCTGGCTATCGCGCCTTGCGGGAAAAGCTGGCGCAGGTTCGACGCGACGCGCCGGCGCCGGAGCCCGCGCGCATTTCCGCCGGGCCCGTTTTGAAAGTGGGCATGAGCGACCCGCGTGTGCCGCTTGTGCGCGCCCGCTTCGGGCTTGACGTTGACGGTCAGGAGAAGCGCGACCCGCTCGTTTACGACACGCGGGTGGCGAGCCGCGTCGCAGATTTTCAGCGTGCGCGCGGCCTGCCGGGCGATGGCGCCCTCAATGCGCGCACCGTCGCCGCATTGTCGGACGCCGAGCCGCGGGGGCGGCTCGAAGCCGAGATCCTCGCGAATATGGAGCGCTGGCGCTGGCTGCCGCGCGAGCTTGGCGCGCTGCGCGTGGAAGTGAACATCCCCGAGTTTCAATTGCGCGTGATGAAGGGCGACGAGCTCGTGCACGTTGCGCGCGTGATCGTCGGCAAGCCCGAGACGCAGACGCCGGTGTTCTCCGATGTCATGGAATATGCGGTCGTCAATCCGTCGTGGAACGTGCCGCCCTCGATCATTCGCAACGAAATGCTGCCGGCCTATCAGAAGGACCCGACCTATTTCGCCAAGCGCGGCTACGAGGTCGCGCAGCGCGGCTCGCAGATCTCCGTGCGCCAGCCGCCGGGAGAGCGCAATGCGCTCGGCCACATCAAGTTCATGTTCCCCAACGACCATGCGGTCTATCTGCACGATACGCCCACGCGCGGCCTGTTCGCGCAGGGCCGGCGCGCCTTCAGCCATGGCTGCGTGCGAGTGGACCAGCCCTTCTCCTTCGCCCAGGCCTTGCAGCCTGACGACTGGAACGAGGAGCGGCTGCGCAAGATGATCGGGCGCACCGAGCGCACGCTGCGTCTTGGCGCGCCGATCCCGGTCCATCTGCAATATTTCACCGCCTTCGTGGACGAGCGCGGGGAGCTGCAGGCGCGCGAGGACATTTACGGCCATTCACGCAAGGTCCAGCTCGCGCTGGGCTTATGAAAGCGCGGGCCGGAGCCCGCGTCCTTACCAGACCTTAACCCTTACGTCCGATGATCGGGCGTTCGCGTCCCCGCCCGCGTGTAAGGGCGGAGGCGCCTTGCGCGCCCATGGGCGCCGGTTGAAGGGTGTTGCGTTTGCGTCTTCTGCGTTTCGGCTTGGGCCTGTCGCGCCCGACGTCCGCCGTCGCCGGCCTGTTGGGCCTTGGCGCCGCCTGCGTCCTTCCCACCTCCACGCAAACGGCGATCGCCAACGGCGATACGCGCGTGCTGAACCTGCACCACGCCCACACCGGCGAGCAGATATCCGTCGCGTTTCGCGTGAACGGCTCCTACGATCCCGCCGCGCTTGCGAAACTCAACTGGTTCCTGCGCGACTGGCGCAATGACGCCTCCACCAAGATGGATCCGCGCCTGTTCGACGTGATCTGGGAGGCCCAGCGCGGCGCCGGCTCCACCGCGCCATTGCGCGTGATGTCGGCCTATCGCTCGCCTGAAACCAATTCCATGCTGCGCCGGCGCTCGCGTGCGGTCGCGGAGTTCTCGCAGCACATGCGCGGCAAGGCCATGGATCTGCATGTGCCCGACGCGCCGATCTCGCGCGTGCGCGAAGTCGCCATGCGCATGCAGCGCGGCGGCGTCGGCTATTATCCGGCCAATGGCTTCGTGCATCTGGACGTGGGCGGCGTGCGCGCCTGGCCGCGCATGTCCTACGATCAGCTCGCGCGCCTTTTCCCCGACGGCAAGACCGTGCATCTGCCCACCAACGGCCAGCCGCTCGCGCGCTATGAGGACGCGCGCGCGGAGATCGCCGCCCGCGGCGATTACGCCATGCCCACGGTCGCGCAAGTGCAGCAGAAGGGTTTCTTCGCCTCGCTGTTCGGCTGGGGCGAGGATGAGGACGAGGCGCCGGCGACCCCCGTGCGCGGCCGCGGCGCGCCGGTGCAGACGGCCGCCTATGCGCCGCCCGGCGACGATTCGGCCGCCGCATTCTTCCGCGCCGAGGCCTCCGGCTGGAACGCCGCGCGCCGCGCGCCTGCGCCGGCGCCGGCTCCCCTGCT
>CAZYBF010000092.1:0-9345 GCA_964645525.1 uncultured Beijerinckia sp. | reverse complement strand
GATCGGCGTGCTGCCGGGCATCGGACCCATCGCCACCATCGCGATGCTTCTGCCGGTCACGTTCGGCCTTGATCCGCTCGCTGCGCTCATCATGCTCGCGGGCATCTATTACGGCGCGCAATACGGCGGCTCGACCACCGCCATTCTCGTCAACCTGCCCGGCGAGACGTCCTCGGTCATCACCTGCCTTGACGGCTATCAGATGGCCAAGCGCGGACGCGCGGGCGCCGCCCTCACCATCGCCGCGGTGGGCTCTTTCTTCGCCGGCTGCGTGGGCACGATCGCGATCGCCATGTTCGCGCCGGTGCTCGCGGGCTTCGCGGAAAAATTCCGCTCGCCGGAATATTTCTCGCTCATGCTGTTCGGCCTCGTCGCCGCCGTCGTGCTCGCGCATGGCTCGGTGATCAAGGCGGTCGCGATGGTCATACTCGGCCTGCTCGTTGGCCTTGTCGGCACGGATACGCAGGCAGGCGTCACGCGCTTCACCTTCGGCGTCTCGGAACTCTACGACGGCATCGATTTCGTGCCCCTCGCCATGGGCCTGTTCGGCATCGCGGAGATGATGACGAACCTTGATCGCAAGTTCGAGGATCGCAGCCAGACCCAGAAGATCGGCAGCCTGTGGCCGACGCGCGAAGAGGTGAAGCTCGCGGCGCCAGCCGTGCTCCGCGGCACGTTCCTCGGCTCGCTGCTCGGCATCCTGCCCGGCGGCGGCGCGGTGCTCGCCTCCTTCTCCTCCTACACGCTCGAAAAGAAAATCTCCCGCTCGCGGGCGATGTTCGGCAAGGGCGCGGTGGAAGGCGTGGCGGGCCCGGAGGCGGCCAATAACGCTGGCGCGCAGACCTCCTTCATTCCGCTGCTCACGCTCGGCATTCCCTCGACGCCCGTGATGGCGATCATGGTCGGCGCCATGATGATCCAGGGCATCGCGCCGGGCACCGCGCTGATCAGCGAACGTCCGAACCTCTTCTGGGGCATGATCGCCTCGATGTGGATCGGCAATCTCATGCTGGTCATCATCAACCTGCCGCTGATCGGCCTGTGGGTGAGCCTGCTGCGCGTGCCTTACCGCATGCTCTTCCCCTGCATCGTCATCCTGTGCTGCGTGGGCGCCTATGCGATCAGCTCCAGCCCCTTCCTTGTGATGATGATGGCGGGCTTCGCGGTGCTGGGCTACACGTTCGGCAAGCTGGGATGCGAAGGCGCGCCCTTCCTGCTGGGCTTCGTGCTCGGCCCGCTGATGGAGGAGAACGTGCGCCGCTCGATGGTGCTCTCCTTCGGCAGCCCCATGATCTTCGTGGAACGGCCGATCTCGCTTGCGCTGCTGCTCATGTCGGCGGCGCTGGTGCTGATGATCGTGCTGCCCTCGTTCCGCCGCACGCGCGAGGTCGCGTTCCAGGAGTGAGCGCGCGACGC
Organism: uncultured Beijerinckia sp.; assembly: GCA_964645525.1. GTDB lineage: Bacteria > Pseudomonadota > Alphaproteobacteria > Rhizobiales > Beijerinckiaceae > Terripilifer. The sequence continues at coordinate 7,929 of CAZYBF010000092.1, read as the reverse complement.
GCGAGGGCGCAACGCAAACCACGGCGGGCTTCGGCCCGCCGTTTTTTATGGCGCGTAGGCGCGCCGCCATTCCACGAAGGCGCGCACGCCTTCGGCCAGCGGCGTGGCGGGACGATAACCCGTCAGCGCCTCCAGAAGGTCCGCGCTGGCGTAGGTCTCGGGCACGTCGCCGGGCTGCATGTCGAGCATGCGTCGCTTCACGGGCGCGCCCAGAGCGCGCTCCACCTCGTCGATGAAATCAAGCAGGCCGACAGGATTGCCGCCGCCGATGTTCACCACGCGATAGGGCGCGGCGGGGGAGAGCGTGTCGATCTCGCAGACGGGCGCGCCTTCCACGGGCGCGCAACCGACAAGGCGCGTCACCGCCTCCACGAGATCGTCCACATAGGTGAAGTCGCGCTTCATCGCGCCGTGGCCATAGACGTCGATGGGCTCGCCTGCCAGACTGGCGCTCACGAATTTGAACAGCGCCATGTCGGGCCGGCCCCAGGGACCATAGACGGTGAAGAAGCGAAAGCCCGTGGTCGGGATCTTCCACAAATGCGCGTAGGAATGAGCCATCGCCTCGCCCGCCTTCTTGGTGGCGGCGTAGAGCGTGAGCGGATGATCGGCGCGGTCCGTCTCGCGAAACGGCATGGCGGCGTTCGCGCCATAGACCGAGCTCGTGGAGGCGAACAGGAAATGTTTCGGCGCGCAGGCGCGCACCGCCTCGAGGACGTTGAACATGCCCACGAGATTGGAATCCACATAGGCGCGCGGATTTTCGATGCTGTAGCGCACGCCCGCCTGCGCGGCGAGATGGATCACGACGTCGGGCTTCGCCTCCTCCACGCATCGCGACAGGGCCTGCGCGTCCTCAAGCATGAATTCGTGGAAGGCGAAGGCGTTGGTGCGCGTCAATCGCGCGAGGCGCGCGTGTTTCAGCGACACGTCGTAATAGGACGTCATGCCGTCCGCGCCGACCACGGAATGGCCGTCGTCCAGCAGGCGCCGGGACAGGTGATAGCCGATGAAGCCGGCCGCGCCGGTGACGAGGAAACGCATGTGAACCGTTTCGTGACCCGAAGCGCGGGCGGACGCGCGGCCAGACATACGCGCCGCCGCACGACCGTGGCGCTGCTCTTGAATCGCACGCCGGGCGGGGCGCTGGCAAGGCGCGCGGCCGCAGCGCGGGAGGGCGCGGGTCCATGAATCCGGGCGCGCTCTCCATCATCCTGCCGACGCTCAACGAAGCGGGGCGTGTCGCCGCGCGGCTGGGCGCGCTTCAGGGCCTGCGGGCGCAGGGGGTCGAGATCGTCGTGGCGGATGGAGGCAGCGCGGACGAGACCGCGCGTCTGGCGCGTCCTCTGTGCGACGTTCTGATCAGCGCGCCGCGCGGGCGGGCGAGCCAGATGAACGCCGGCGCCCGCATCGCGCGCGGCGGCGCTCTGCTGTTTCTGCACGCCGACACGCGCCTGCCGGAAGAGGCGGCGCGCCGCCTGTGCGAGGCGCTGGCGCGCAGCGGACGCGCATGGGGCCGGTTCGACGTGGCCATCGAGGGACGCTCGCGCTGGCTGCCGGTGGTGGCCGCCTGCATGAACCTGCGCTCCGCCCTCACGGGCGTGGCGACAGGCGATCAGGCGATCTTCATGACGCGGGCGGCCTTCGAGGCCATCGGCGGCTTTCCCGATATCGCGCTGATGGAGGACATCGCCGCCTCGCGCGCGCTCAAGCGCCTCAGCCGGCCCGTGCGCCTGCGGGAGAAGGCGCACACCAGCGGGCGGCGCTGGGATACGCATGGCGCCCTGCGCACGATCCTGCTCATGTGGCGCCTGCGGCTCGCCTATTTCCTCGGCGCCGCGCCCGACGCGCTCGCGCGGCGTTATGGATATGAGCCTCGCGGCTCGCAGCGCCGCGCGCCGCCTGCGCTTGCCCCCGACGCGCCGATCCGCGTCGCCGTGTTCGCGCGCGCGCCGGTTGCCGGCGCGGCCAAGACGCGGCTCATTCCGCTGCTTGGCGCGCAAGGCGCCGCCAGCCTGCATGAAAGCCTCGTAGCCCGCGCGCTCGCCGTCGCGCGCGCGGCGGACATCGGCCCCGTGACATTGTGGCGCGCGCCCGAACATGCGGATCATCCCTTCTTCGCGCATTGCGCGGCGGCGGATGGCGCGCTTCTGCTTGCGACACAAGCCGGGCCTGACCTGGGCGCGCGCATGAGCGCCGCCTTCGATGCGGGCGCGCCGCTCCTGCTCATGGGCTCGGACTGCCCCTGCATCACGCCGCAGGACCTGCGCTGGTGCGCGCAGGCGCTGCGCGCGGGCGCGGACGTGGCGTTCCTTCCGGCGGAAGACGGCGGCTATGGACTCGTGGGCGCGCGCGCCCCGGCGCCGGGCCTGTTCAGCGACATGACCTGGGGCGACGCGCACGTGATGGAGACGAGCCGCGCGCGGGCGCAGGCGCTTGGACTCCTCGCCGCCGAAGGGCGCGTGATCTGGGACGTGGATCGCCCGGAAGACCATGCGCGGCTCATCCGCGCAGGGCTTCTCGACGCGCCGGCCTGATTGCAGCGGCGCACGCACGCCGTTAAGGTGCGTCCGTCCAAGGAAAACCAACAGAGTTCGAGGAAGCAGATGAGCCGCAAACCTTTCATCGTCGGCATGGGCGGAACGACCCGGCAGGGTTCGACGTCCGAACAGGCGCTCGCCATGGCGCTGGCCTATTGCCGCGCGCAGGGAGCGGAGACGAAGATCTATGCGGGCAAGGACCTGCAGCTTCCCATGTATGATCCCGACCCCAGCTCGATGACCGATGTCGCGCGCCAGCTGATCGAGGACCTGCGCCGCGCCGACGGCGTCATCATCTCCTCGCCCTGCTACCATGGCGGCGTGTCGGGGCTCGTGAAGAACGCGATCGACTACACCGAGGAAATGCGCGCCGACGCGCGGGTCTATTTCGACGGGCGCGCAGTCGGCTCCATCGGCTGCGGCTACGGCTATCAGGGCCCCGGCATGGTGGTCGCGCAATTGCGCCAGATCGGCCATGCGCTGCGCGGCTGGAACGTGCCGCTGGCGGTCGCGGTCAACGCGGCGGTGGTGAAGTTCCAGGACGGCGGCTGCTCCGAGCCCGCCATCGCCAAACAGCTCGAGATCATGGCGGGCCAGGTGGTGGAGCACGCCCGCCGCTTCATGGCCTAGGCGCGCGGCGCAACAGACAATGAACATGAAAAAGGCCCCGCTGACGGGGCCTTTTTTGTATCAGGAGCTGCGCGCCCGACTCACTCGGCGGCGATGCGCATGACCGGCGCGGCGTCGCGCACCTTGTCGTCCACATGCTTCTCGAACTCGACGAAGTTCTTGCGGAACATTTCCACGAGATGTTTCGCGGTGGCGGCGAATTCGGACTTCGACGTCCAGGTCTTCACCGGCTCGAGAATGTGCGGCTCGACGCCCGGCACGGACGTGGGCACCGCGAGGCCGAAATAGGGATCGGTGCGGAAAGTCGCCTTGTTGAGCGAGCCGTCGAGCGCGGCGGTGAGCAGGCGGCGCGTCACGCGGATCGGCATGCGCCGTCCCACGCCTTCCTTGCCGCCGGTCCAGCCGGTGTTGACGAGCCAGCAATCCACCGAATGTTTCGCGATCAGCTCACGCAGCAGATTGCCGTAAACGGAAGGATGCAGCGGCAGGAAGGGATGGCCGAAACAGGTGGAGAACGTCGCCTCCGGTCCCGTGACGCCCTTTTCCGTGCCGGCCACTTTCGCCGTATAGCCCGAGAGGAAGTGATACATGGCCTGCGCCGGATCGAGCTTGGCGATCGGCGGCAGCACGCCGAAGGCGTCGCAGGTCAGCATCACGATGTTCTTCGGATGGCCGCCGCGGCCCGTGGGCGAGCTGTTGGAGATGAAGTCGAGCGGATAGGCGATGCGGGTGTTCTCGGTCTTCTCCTCGCTGTCGAAATCCGGCACGCGGGTGACGGGATCGAAGACCACGTTCTCCAGCACCGTGCCGAAACGCTCGGTGGTGGAATAGATCTCGGGCTCCGCCTCGCGCGACAGGCGAATGGCCTTCGCGTAGCAGCCGCCTTCGAAATTGAACACGCCGTCGCGCGACCAGCCGTGCTCGTCGTCGCCGATGAGGATGCGGTTGGGATCCTGCGAGAGCGTCGTCTTGCCGGTGCCCGACAGGCCGAAGAAGATCGCGACGTCGCCGTCGGCGCCCGTATTGGCCGAGCAGTGCATCGGCAGCGCATTGCCCGAGGGCAGCGTCCAGTTGAGCCAGGTGAAGACCGACTTCTTCATCTCGCCCGCGTAATTCGTGCCGCCGATCAGCACGATCTTGCGCGAGAAGTCGAGCGCGACGACGGTCTCGGAGCGCACGCCGTGGCGCTTGGGATCGGCCTTGAAGGAGGGCAGGTCGATGATGGTCAGCTCGGGAACGTAAGCGGCGAGCTCCGAACGGTCCGGACGGATCAGCAGGTTGCGGATGAACAGCGAGTGCCAGGCGAATTCGGTGATGACGCGCGCCTTCACGCGGAAGGCCGGATCGGCGCCGCCGTAGAGGTCCTGCACGAACAGGTCCATGCCGGCCGCATGTTTCTGGAAATCGGCGTAGAGAACGTCGAACTGCTCGGGCGTGATGGAATTGTTGTTGTCCCACCAGACCTTGTTTTCGGTCAGGCCGTCACGGACGGTGAATTTGTCCTTCGGCGAGCGGCCGGTGTGGATGCCCGTCTCGGCGTTGATCGCGCCGCCGGGCATCAGCACCGCCTCGCCGCGGCGGATCGACTCCTCATAGAGCATCGGGGCTTCGAGATTGTAATAGGCGCTCTTGGCGCCGGCGAAGCCGCTCTTGTCCACGCCGTGGGTCGTGTTCCAGATGCCCGTCTGTTTCATCGCTGTCTCCGAGGTCGCGATATCGTACGCGCAAGCGCGCCTCGAACCGTCCTCCCGGGCGCGCGACTTGTGTAGGGCGGCTGTTTAGTCCCCGCAGCGACCAAGAGCAAGCGCCACGCACGCGCGGCGTCCACAGGCGCGCGCGGAACGATTGCCGCAGCGCAGCATCAGCCGCCTGCGAGCGCGGCGAGCGCGGCGCGCCAGCCCGCTTCGTCGGTCACGGGCTGCGGGAAGAGCGCGCGGGCCGTGCGGTCGCCCGCCGCCAGATCCAGTCCGAGCGGGTCGAGGCCGGTCGCCCGCCAGCGCGCTGAGGGCTCCTCCCCCGCCGCCGCCGTCAGGCGCGCGAGCGAATCAGGCGCGTCTTCCAGTTCGGCCAGAACCTGCGGCTCGAGCGCGGCCGCAGCCGCGCAAGCCTGCGCGCCGAGCAGGAGTTCGCCGCCCTCATAGACCGCCGCCTTGGCGAAGCCGCCGTTGAGATGGGCGCGGGCCGCGACGAGGCGCCAAAAGGCGAAATCGCCGAAATCCGCGTAAAGCGCCGATTTCGGATGGCGGGCGAGGAAGCGCGCCTTGGCGGCCTCGCGCGCAGGACCCTCCAGCCGCTCCATGGCGCCCACGACCGTCAGGCGCGGATGGGCGAGCGGATCGCCCTTGCCGGTCTCGCTCAGCAAGATCGAGGCGCGCGGATCGGCGAGAAGATGGCGCGTGTGCGCCGACAGGCCGGACATGAGAAGCAGCGGCGCGCCATCGTGGTCGGTCGCCACATTGACGAGGGAGGCGAAGGGGAAGCCTTCAGGGTCAAGGGTCGCAAGCGCGCCGGCGCGGATCACGCGCAACAGGCGGCGCGCCTCGGCGAGCCCGTCATAGCCCGGCGGCAGGACGAAGGGGCCGGCGCCGGCGGCCTCGCCTGCGGGCACGGCGGCGGATTGCGGCTGGCTGGCGGAGGGATCCTGCGGCGCGGCCATGGGCGGGCTCAGCGCTGCGGCGTGGCGAGATATTGCGCGTCGCTGACCTGCTCGGCCCAGTCGACGTGGCGCCCGTCCAGCGCCTCCTGCATGGCGATGTGGACCATGCCGACGTCAGGCGACGCGCCATGCCAGTGTCGCTCGCCGGGCTCGAAGAACACGACGTCGCCGGGGCGCACCTCCAGCACCGGCCCGCCTTCGCGCTGCACGAGGCCGAGGCCGTCGGTGACATAGATGGTCTGGCCAAGCGGATGGGTGTGCCAGGCGGTGCGCGCGCCCGGTTCGAAAGAGACGCGCAGCGCGCGCAGATTCGCGGGCGCGGGCGCCTCGAGGATGGGATCCTGATGCACGGTCCCGGTGAAATAATCAGCCGAGGCGCGCAGGGTTTTGCGGGAGCCGACGCGATGCACGATCATGGGATGCTCCTGTGTCGAAGGCGGCGCGCGCGTCACCCGTCCATCTTCAGGGCGGCGATGAAGGCTTCCTGCGGAATCTCCACCTTGCCGAACTGGCGCATGCGCTTCTTGCCCTCTTTCTGCTTCTCGAGCAGCTTGCGTTTGCGGGTGACGTCGCCGCCGTAGCATTTCGCCGTCACGTCCTTGCGCAGGGCGCGCACCGTTTCGCGCGCGATGATCTTGCCGCCGATCGCCGCCTGAATGGGGATCTGGAACATGTGCGGCGGGATCAGCTCCTTCAGCTTCTCCACCATGGCGCGGCCGCGCGATTCCGCGCGCGTGCGATGCACGAGCATGGAGAGCGCGTCCACCGGCTCCGCGTTCACGAGGATCGACATTTTCACGAGATCGCCCGCGCGATAGCCGGTGATCTGGTAATCGAAGCTCGCATAGCCTTTCGAGATGGACTTCAGGCGGTCATAGAAGTCGAACACGACTTCGTTGAGCGGCAGCTCATAGACCACCATCGCGCGCTTGCCGACGTAATTGAGATCGACCTGAACGCCGCGCCGGTCCTGACACAGTTTCAGCACCGAGCCGAGATAATCGTCGGGCGTGAGAATCGTCGCCTTGATCCAGGGCTCCTCGATCTCCTCGATCTTCATCACGTCGGGCAGATCGGCGGGATTGTGCAGCTCAATCGTCTCGCCGCTCGTCAGCTTGACGCGATAGACGACGGAAGGCGCGGTGGCGATGAGATCGAGATTGAACTCGCGGTGCAGGCGCTCCTGAATGATCTCCAGATGCAGGAGGCCGAGGAAGCCGCAGCGGAAGCCGAAGCCCAGCGCGGCGGAGCTCTCCATCTCGAAGGTGAAACTGGCGTCGTTGAGACGCAGCTTGCCCATGGCGGCGCGCAGGTCGTCGAAATCGGCCGCGTCCACCGGGAACAGGCCGCAGAAGACCACCGGCTGCGCGGGCTTGAAGCCGGGCAGCGCATCCGTGCAGGGCTTGCGCTCGTCGGTGATCGTGTCGCCCACGCGCGTGTCGGCGACCTGTTTGATCTGCGCGGTGATGAAGCCCACCTCGCCCGGCCCGAGCTTTGCGACATCCTGCATCTTGGGGCGGAAGACGCCGATGCGGTCGATCTCGTAATGGGCGTCGGTGCCCATCATCACGATCTTCTGTCCCTTGCGCATCTCGCCGTCGATCACGCGCACGAGCACGACGACGCCGAGATAGGCGTCGTACCAGGAATCGACGAGAAGCGCTTTCAGCGGCGCCGTCTCATCGCCCTTGGGCGCCGGCAGGCGCTGCACGATGGCTTCGAGCACGAGGTCGATGTTGAGCCCGGTCTTGGCGGAGATAGGCACGGCGTCAGAGGCGTCGAGGCCGATCACGTCCTCGATCTGCTCCTTGATGCGGTCGGGCTCGGCGGCGGGCAGGTTGAGCACGGGGACGATCTCATGGCCCGCGTCGAGCGCGTGATAGACATTGGCGAGCGTCTGCGCCTCCACGCCCTGCGAGGCGTCGACGACCAGCAGCGAGCCTTCGCAAGCGGCCAGCGAGCGCGACACCTCATAGGCGAAGTCGACGTGGCCAGGCGTGTCCATCAGGTTCAGGACATAGGTCTTGCCGTCCTTCGCCTTGTATTCGAGGCGCACGGTCTGCGCTTTGATGGTGATGCCGCGCTCGCGCTCGATGTCCATCG
>CAZYBF010000091.1:0-9540 GCA_964645525.1 uncultured Beijerinckia sp. | reverse complement strand
GCGTTCAATGCCGATTTCGACGGCGACCAGATGGCCGTGCACGTTCCGCTGTCGCTTGAGGCGCAGCTTGAAGCGCGCGTGCTGATGATGTCGACGAACAACATCCTGCACCCGGCGAACGGCCAGCCGATCATCGTGCCCTCGCAGGACATCGTGCTCGGCCTCTATTACTTGTCGCTGATGCGCGACGGCGATCCGGGGCAGGGCATGGCCTTCTCCTCACTCGCCGAGATCGAGCATGCGCTGAACGCCAAGGCGATCACGCTGCACACCAAGATCAAGGGCCGCGCCTGGACCTATAACGAGAAGGGCGAGCGCGTGTCGAAAATCTACGACACGACGCCGGGCCGCATGATCCTCGCCCAGCTCCTGCCTGAACACCGCAAGATCACCTTCGATGTGGCGAACCGCCTCATGACGAAGAAGGAGATCTCGTCGATGATCGACACGGTCTATCGCAATTGCGGGCAGAAGGAGACGGTGATCTTCTGCGACCGGATCATGGCGCTCGGCTTCCGCGAGGCGTTCAAGGCCGGCATTTCCTTCGGCAAGGACGACATGGTCGTGCCGGAGACGAAGGAATCCATCGTCGGCGCCACGCAGGCGCTCGCAAAGGAATACGAGCAGCAGTACAACGACGGCCTCATCACCCAGGGCGAGAAGTACAACAAGGTCATCGACGCCTGGGCGAAGTGCTCCGACAAGCTCGCCGAGGAAATGATGGCGCGCATCTCGTCGGTGCAGAAGGATGACGCCGGCCGCGACAAGCCGATCAACTCGATCTACATGATGTCGCACTCGGGCGCGCGCGGCTCGCCCACGCAGATGCGCCAGCTCGCCGCCATGCGCGGCCTGATGGCCAAGCCCTCCGGCGAGATCATCGAGACGCCGATCATCTCGAACTTCAAGGAAGGCCTGACCGTTCTTGAGTACTTCAACTCCACCCACGGCGCCCGCAAGGGTCTCGCGGACACGGCGTTGAAGACCGCGAACTCGGGCTATCTCACCCGTCGTCTCGTGGACGTGGCGCAGGATTCCATCATCACCGAGCGCGATTGCGGCTCCACCGGCGGCATCCGCATGCGTGCGATCGTCGATGCGGGCCAGGTGGTCGCGTCGCTGGCGAGCCGCATCCTGGGCCGCACCGCGGCTGAGGATCTCGTGGACCTCGACGGCAAGGTGGTCGTGCCCGCCGGCACGATGATCGAAGAGTGGCACATCGAACCGATCAACGCCGCCGGCATCCAGGAGGTGAAGATCCGCTCGGTGCTGACCTGCGAAGCCAAGAACGGCGTGTGCGGCCATTGCTATGGCCGCGACCTCGCGCGCGGCACGACGGTCAACCTCGGCGAAGCGGTGGGCGTCATCGCGGCGCAGTCGATCGGCGAGCCCGGCACGCAGCTCACCATGCGCACGTTCCACATCGGCGGCGCGGCGCAGATCGCCGACCAGTCATTCATCGAGTCGAACTTCGAAGGCACGGTGAAGATCCGCAACGCCCATCTCGCTCGCAACAGCGAAGGCGACCTGATGGTCATGGCCCGCAACGTCGCGGTCGTGATCGTGGGCGCGGACGGCGTGGAGCGCGCGGTGCACCGCGTGCAATACGGCGCGCGCCTGAAGGTGGACGAGGGCGACAAGGTGAAGCGCGGCCAGCGCATCGCTGAATGGGACCCCTACACCCGTCCCATCCTCACGGAAGTGGACGGCGTGGTCGGCTTCGAGGATCTGGTCGAAGGCCAGTCCATGACCGAGACGGCGGACGAGTCGACTGGCATCACCAAGCGCATGGTCATCGATTGGCGCCTGAACCAGCGCTCGTCGAGCCTGAAGCCTGCGATCCTTATCAAGGATGCGGGCGGCAAGGTCGCCAAGCTGCAGCGCGGCGGCGACGCGCGCTATTCGCTGCCTGTGGAATCGATCATCGCGGTCGAGCCCGGCGCCAAGATCAAGGCGGGCGACATCGTCGCGCGTATCTCGATGGAAAGCGCCAAGACCCGCGACATCACGGGCGGTCTGCCGCGCGTGGCCGAACTGTTCGAGGCGCGTCGTCCGAAGGACCACGCGATCATCGCGGAGATTTCGGGCACGGTGAAGTTCGGCCGCGACTACAAGAACAAGCAGCGCATCGAGATCGTTCCGGCGGAGGAGGGCGCTGAGGCCGTCGAGTATCTGATCCCGAAGGGCAAGCACATCCATCTCCAGGACGGCGACGTCGTGGAGAAGGGCGATTACATCGTCGACGGCAATCCCGCGCCGCACGACATTCTGGCGATCAAGGGCGTGGAGGAGCTCGCGGCCTTCCTCGTCAACGAGATCCAGGAAGTTTATCGCCTGCAGGGCGTGAACATCAACGACAAGCACATCGAAGTCATCGTGCGTCAGATGCTCCAGAAGGTGGACATCACCGATCCGGGCGATACGGATTATCTGTCCGGCGAACAGGTCGACGCCAGCGAGCTCGATCAGGTCAACGAGCGTCTCATCGCCGAGGGTAAGAAGCCCGGCGCCGGCACGCCCGTCCTGCTCGGCATCACCAAGGCGAGCCTGCAGACGCGCTCCTTCATCTCCGCGGCGTCCTTCCAGGAGACGACGCGCGTGCTCACCGAGGCTGCGGTCAACGGCAAGGTGGATACGCTCGACGGCCTCAAGGAGAACGTCATCGTGGGCCGCCTGATCCCGGCGGGCACGGGCGCGGCGATGGCGAAGCTGCGTCGCGTCGCGCAGACCCGCGACGACATGATCCTCGCCCAGAAGGCGCAGGATTCCGAGGGTCAGCCCCAGCCGCAGCTGCCTGCGGCGGAGTGATCTTTCGCTCTGCGAAAGCGCAAGGGCCGCCCTTTGGGCGGCCTTTTTCTTTTGCGCTTCGCGGCGCTGGACTTTTGCGCCGGGCGGCTGGCTTTCGTCGCGCGTCTTTTTCGCGCGATCAGCCTTCGGCGCGCGCAACCGCAGCGCCCCCTGTCGCATTAACTCGCAAAGCCGCGGGCGGCGCGGTTGCGGAGACGACAGACATGAGCGCGCAGACGACGCCCGGAGCGGGCGAGACGGCCCTGTTGCGGGCCAAGGAGAAGCCGGCGGAGGCGACGGCGCACAGGACGGCCTCAGCGGGCGCGCAAGATGCGGCGGCGGGCGGAGCCTGCGCCGCTGCGTCGGCTGCGGGGGCGCGCGCCAATGTGATAGGCCCGATCATCGCAGGCGCGCGGGCGCGCGGCGTAGCGGATGCGTTCGAGCTTTTGGGCGAGGCGGCGATCCTGCTCGATTTTTCAGGCGCGGTTTTGCATGTGGGCGCGAGCGCGCGCCCGCTCATCGGCTGCGCGGTGTCGATCGTCAGCGATCATCTTGCTCCGGCGAGCGCGCGCAGTCGCTCGGCTTTGCAGGGGCTTCTGGAGGCGGGGCTTGCGGAAGGCGCCGCCGCGCGTCTTGAGGCGGACCTGCCTTGCGCGGAATCCGGCATGCGCCAGCGGGTGCGCCTCTACCGCGTGGACGACGCAGGCGATCCGCGCCAATTGCTGCGTTCGGTTCTGACGCTGGAGCCGCCGCGTCGCGTGCGCAACGCGATGGCGCGCGGCGCACGTGAGCGCAAAGAGCCCGCGCGGAAAAGCGCCGCGCGGGATCAGGCGGCTTAATCCAGCTTCACGTTCGCCTTGCGGACCACGTCGCCCCAGCGGGCGATTTCGGAGGTCACGAATTTCGCGAAGTCCTCGCCATAGAGATTGGGCGCGTCGGAGCCGTTCTTGCGCCAGGTCTCGATGACGGAGGGCGTCGCAAGCGCCTTCTTCAGCTCGTCGGTCATGCGCGCGAGCACGGGCGCGGGCGCGCCCTTGGGCGCCCACATGGCGTACCAGGTGGAGACCTCATAGCCGGGCAGGCCCGCTTCCGCCGCCGTCGGCACGTTGGGGAAGGCGGAGGCGCGCTTGGGCGCGGCGACCGCGAGCGCGCGCAGAGCGCCGCCCTCGATCTGGCCGGCGGAGGAGCCGAGCCCGTCGAACATCATCTGGATATGGCCCGACACGAGGTCCTGCATGGCGGGGCCGGCGCCGCGATAGGGCACATGGGTGAGTTTCACGCCGGCGAGCATGTTGAACAATTCGCCGGCGAGATGATGCGTCGTCCCATTGCCCGCCGAGCCGAAGTTCAGCTTGTCGGGGTTTTGCTTCGCATAGGCGATGAAGTCTTTCAGATTGGTCGCGGCGACCGCCTTGGGATGCACGACGATCACCTGCGGGGGCTGCGACACCACGCCGATGGGCGCGAAGTCCTTCTCGATGTCGTAATCGAGCTTGGGGTAGAGCGCGGGCGCGATGGCGTGATGCGCCGCGCCGATGAAGAAGGTGTAGCCGTCCGCGGGCTGTTTGGCCGCATGGGAGGCGCCGACGGTTCCGCCTGCGCCGCCGCGGTTTTCGATGATGATGCGCTGCCCGAGCTGTTGCTCCAGCTGTGCGGCGAGCGGGCGGGCGAATGCGTCGGTTCCGCCGCCCGCGGGGAAGGGCACCACGAAAGTGATCGGCTTTTGCTGCGGCCAGGCGCCTTGCGCCTGCGCCTGCGTTGCGGCTGCGCCAAGCGCGAGGCCGGCGGCGAGCGCGGCGAGCGCCGGACCGAGCGAGCGTATGCTGCGAGTGATGCGGCTCTTCATGACGTCCCCTCCTGCGCCCCCGCTTTTTGGTCGGCGCCCGAGGAAAGTCTAGGCCGCGGCTTGAGAATGGCAAGCCTCGCGCCGACTAATGGGCCGAGGCCGGCTTCCAGCGTCGCAGCAGCAACGCGTTGGCGACGACGCTGACGGACGAAAGCGCCATCGCGGCGCCCGCGTAGACGGGATCGAGCAGGCCAAACGCGGCCACCGGCATGCCGACGACATTATAGACAAAGGCCCAGAACAAGCCCTGACGGATCTTCGCATAGGTCGCGCGGCTGATCGCGATGGCGTCGGGCACGAGAAGGGGATCGCTGCGCATCAGCGTCACGCCAGCCGTGTTCATCGCCACGTCCGCGCCTTCGCCCATGGCGATTCCAACGTCGGCGGCGGCGAGCGCCGGCGCGTCGTTGACGCCGTCGCCGACCATGCCCACGCGCCGGCCCTCCTTGCGCAAGCGCTCCACTTCCGCCGCCTTGCCTTCCGGCGGCACGCCCGCCTTCACATCGCTCACGCCCACCTGTCGCGCCACATAGGCGGCGGTGCGCTCGTTGTCGCCGGTGACGAGGATCGGCGTCACCCCTTCCGCGATCAGCCTGCGCACGGCCTGCGCGGCGCTGGGCTTGATGGGATCAACCACCGCGATGGCGCCGAGCAGGCGCGGCGCGGCGCCGGACGGGCCGTCCGTCTGCGCGACCCACATGACGGTGCGGCCTTGCGTCTCCAGTTCGGCGGCGCGCGTCTCGAGCGCCTGCGTGTCCGCCTGTTTCTCGCGCATCAGCGCGCGATTGCCGATGGCGAGCGCATGTCCCTCCACGCGCGCAAGCAGGCCGCGGCCGACGAGGGCGTGGAAGTCCTCCACGCGCGCGAGCGCAGGGTCGGCGCTCTCCGCATGGCGCTGCAAAATGGCGCGCGCGAGCGGATGTTCGCTGCCCTGCTGCGCGGCGGCGACGAGGCGCAGCAATGCGTCCTCGCCCATGTCCGAGGCTGCGAGCAGGACTTCGCTCACGCGCGGCTTGCCCTGCGTGAGCGTGCCGGTCTTGTCGAGGATCACGACGTCGATCTCGCGTCCGCGCTCGAGCGCCTCGGCGTCGCGGATGAGAATGCCCGCGCGCGCGGCTGCGCCCGTGCCCACCATGAAGGCCGTCGGCGTGGCGAGACCCAGCGCGCAGGGACACGCAATCACGAGCACGCTCACCGCCGCGATGATTCCCGCCCCCGCGTCATTGGCGAAAAGCCACCATGCGAGAAAGGTGAGCGCGGCGAAGGCGAGAACGAAGGGCACGAATATGGCGGACACACGGTCGACGAGTTTTTGCACCGGCGCCTTTTTCGCCTGCGCGTTCTCCACCAGCGCGATGATGCGCGCGAGCGCGGTTTGCGCGCCAACGGCTTTCGTCTCCACGCGCAGGAGTCCCGCGCCGTTGATCGAGCCGCCGATCACCTTGTCGCCGGCGTGTTTCTCCACCGGCATGCTCTCGCCGGTGATCAGGCTCTCATCGAGCGCGCTGCGGCCTTCGCGGATCACGCCGTCCACGGGCATGCGCTCGCCGGGGCGCACGATCACCACATCGCTGAGCGCCACCGCGGAGACGGGGACTTCAACCTCGCCGCCATTGCGCTCCACGCGCGCATTCTCCGGGCGCAGCGCCATCAGGCTGCGGATGGCCTGCGTCGTGGAGCGCTTGGCGCGCGCCTCAAGCCACTTGCCCAGAAGCACGAGCGCGATGACGATGGCGCCGGCCTCGAAGTAGAAATGATGCGCGCCCTGCAGCAGTAGCCAGAGCGAATAGAAATAGGCGGCCGATGTGCCGAGCGCGACGAGGAGATCCATATTGCCTGCGCCTGCGCGCACGGCTTTCCAGGCGGCGACATAGAAGCGCGCGCCGAGCCACAATTGAACGGGCGTGGCGAGCGCCGCCTGCAGCCAGCCGGGAACAGGCGCGCCGAACATGGGAAGGGCCAGGGGCGCGGAGAGCGCGATCGCAATCGCCACGCGCCAGCCTTCCGCGCGCCGCTTGCTGGCCGCACGCGCGTCGTCTTCATCATGGCGCGCCGCGTCGTCGGTCAGCACGCGCGCGCCATAGCCGGCCTGTTCGACGGCGGCGACAAGATCGGCCGCGCGCAGGATTCCGCTCGCCCCTTCCACGCTCGCGGTCTCCGAGGCGAGATTGACCTGCGCTGCGCGCACGCCCGGCGCGGCTGCGAGCGCTTTCTCCACGCGTCCCGCGCAGGTCGCGCAGGTCATGCCTTCGATCGACAGGCGCATATGCGTCGAGGGCACTTCGTAGCCCGCGCCTTCGATCGCGCTCACGATGTCCTGCGGGGCTGCGCGCGCGGGATCGTAGGCGACATGGGCCTGCTCGCCTGCGAGGTTGACCTGCGCCTCCACGCCGGGCAGCGCCTGCAGGGCCTGTTCGACGCGCCCTGCGCAGGTCGCGCAGGTCATGCCTTCGACGGGCAGGACGAGCATGTTGCGTGCGGCGAGATCATCCATGGCGTGCGCTCCGCGTGTGCGTCCGAAATAGGCCTGCGCGCGGGAATCACCAATAGGGGCCTCCGCCGCGGGGCGCCTTGCGATGGATCATCCGCCGGATTCGCGCGCGCAGCGCAGGGCCGCGCAGGTTCGGCTCGGGCTTCGCCCTTGCGAGCCTTGACCCGCCTCGCCGATGGTTTACCAACGCGGGAGGCGGCCGCGCACAGGCCGCAGGAGGAGCCCCATGAACGTCCATCAGCCCGCCGGTCCGACTGTCGCCCAAACCTATATGTCGGCCCTGAAGAGCTGCGGCATCCGCCACGTCTTCGCCAATGGCGGCACGGATTTCGCGCCCATCATCGAAGGCATTCTGATGAACTGGAAGGCGGGCGGCGACATGCCCGAGTTCGTCACCGTGCCGCATGAGAACGTCGCGCTCGCGATGGCGCAGGGCTATTACAAAGCCAGCGGTCAGATGGCCGGCGTGATGGTGCATGTGAACGTGGGCACCGCGAACACGATCTGCGCGCTGATGAACGCCGCACGCGACAACGTGCCCGTTCTGCTCGCCGCCGGACGCACGCCGCTGACCGAGACGGGCCATGCAGGCTCGCGCGACGTGCCGATTCACTGGGCGCAGGAGAACTTCGATCAGGCCGCGATCGTGCGCGAGCATGTGAAGTGGGATTACGAACTGCGCTCCGGCCAGCCGATCAACACGCTTGTCGCGCGCGCCGTCGACATTGCGATGAGCGAGCCGAAAGGCCCGGTCTATATGACCTTGCCGCGTGAAGTGTTGGGCGACATCGACGTCAATCCCGGCCCTGCGCCGCGCGCGCGCGCATTCGGCGCCGTGCCCGCCGCGCCTGCGGTGGAGGCGATCGAACGCGCCGCCGACATGATCGCCGCCGCGCAGAATCCCATCATCCTGACGACATCGCCTGGCACGCCTGCGTCCTTCGTCGCGCTCGGCGCGCTGGCGCAGGCTTACGCCATCGGCGTGCATACGGGCATGCACGCAGCGCTCGCCTCATCCAATCCGATGAACCTTGGTCTTGCGACCGCAGCGGCGCTGAAAGCGGCGGATCTCATTCTCGTGCTCAATTCGCCGGTGCCGTGGGTGCCGCACAACGTGCAGCCCAATCCTGACGCGAAGCTGATCCACATCGCCACCGATCCGATGTTCACGACCTTCCCGTTCCGCGGTTTCGAGATGGATCTCGCCATCGCCGGCGATCCGGCGGCGGCGCTGACCATGCTCAACGACATGCTGAAAGTGAAGCTGAAGGGCAAGGAGGCGGTGGTGGACCGCCGCCGCGCCGCCAATGCGGAGAAGCGCGCCGCGCTCCTTGCCCAGCGCAAGGCGGCGGTGGAGGCGGCGGCCAGCCAGAGCCCGATCAGCTACGCCTGGGTCGCCCATTGCATCAACATGGTGAAGTCGAGCAATTCCACCGTTGTCGAGGAGCTGGGCGCGCCGTTCCCCTTCCTCGACGTGGAGGATGCGCGCGGCTTCATGGCCACAACCTCCGGCGCGCTGGGCATGGGCCTCGGCATGGCGCTGGGCGCCAAATGCGCGGATCCCGACCGCCAGGTCATCACCACCGTGGGCGACGGCTCCTACATGTTCGGCTGCCCCACGGCGGCCCATTTCACGGCCCAGGCCGAGAAATTGCCGACCCTCACCATGGTCATGAACAATTCCCAGTGGTTCGCCGTGCGTCGCGCCACGGTCTCGATGTATCCCGACGGGCTCGCCTCCAAAGCCAACAGCCTGCCGATCGTCGATCTCTCGCCCTCGCCGGACTACCACAAGATCACCGAGGCCTTCGGCGGCTATGGCGAGCGGGTCGAGGACCCCGCCAAGCTGATTCCCGCCATGGAGCGCGCCCTCGACAAGGTGGCGCAGGGCCAGCAGGCCACGCTGAACGTGGTGGTGCGCACCCGCGCCGGCTGAAGCTTCACTTTAAAAAGGCCTTCGCGGGCCCCTTTCCGGTGCGGAAAAGGGCGCGCGGGGGCCTGCGCCGCGGCCGCCTGAACGGAATCTCGGAAAAGCGTAATCCGAATCCAAACAGGGGGTTGACGCGGGGACGGGGCGCGAGTAGGTTCCGCCCACTTTCGACAGGCCGTAGGTTCTGCCGCTTCCGGACGCCGCGTCTGGAACACATTGAATCTAAACGCTGTTCGTCTTAACCGCGATGTGTGCGTCACAACCGGACGAGTCGTGGGCTTCAGGCCCCGAAAACGGACGGTCCATGAGGCAAGACCCCGGCGAAAGCCGTGGTCCTCTGCGGAATGCGCGCCGGGGGTCTGAAAAGACCTCAGGCGCCGATTTGTTTTGCGTGCGGGTTCGCCCGGACGCGGAGGGTTTCCGGCGAGGGTCGTCGCGAAGCCTTGTGGTTTAACGGTTCGCTTTTGAGAAGGGCGAAGAATGCCG
>CAZYBF010000090.1:0-10059 GCA_964645525.1 uncultured Beijerinckia sp. | reverse complement strand
GGACCTGTTCGTGGACGTGGGGCAGGGCCGCAAGCGCGGCGGACACAGGATCTAGCGTCCGCAGGAACGCACGTTGACACGACGCGCCCGAGCGCAGACCATCGCCGGGATAATCAAAGGCGTCGGAAACCAGAGGGAGGAATCCATGGCCTTTCGCAGCACATCCGCCACGCTCGCGGGCGCTTTCGCAGCGGCTTTGGCCGGCGCGTCTGGCGCGGCCTTCGCGCAGCAGGCCGATGCGGGCCCGTTCCGCGACGGCAAGAACCTGACCATGCTGATCGGCTTCGGCCCGGGCGGCGGCTACGACCGTTGGGGCCGCACGGTCGCGCGCCACATCGGCAAGCACCTGCCCGGCAAGCCCAATGCGGTGTCGCAGAACATGCCCGGCGCCGGCAGCTACAACGCCGCCAACAATATCTTCTCCGTCGCGCCGAAGGACGGCACGGTGATGGGCATCATCGCGCGCGACGCGCCGCTCGGCCCGCTGACGGGGCAGACGGGCGCGCGTTTCGATCCGCTGAAAATCTCGTGGATCGGCACGCCTACCACCGAGACCAATGTGTGCATCGCGCGCGCGCAGGCGGAGGTGAAGACCGTCGCCGACCTGCAGACGAAAGAGCTGATCCTCGGCGAGACGGGCGCGGGCACCGGCACGCGCTCCTATCCCAAGGCGCTGTCGGCGATCCTGGGCATGAAGTTCAAGCTGATCGCGGGTTTCCCCTCCTCCTCCGACGTGTTCCTCGCCATGGAGCGCGGCGAGGTGGACGGCATTTGCGAAAGCCTCGACAGCGTGCATGGCAAGAAGCCGGACTGGATTCCCAAGCGCGTCGTCAACGTGCTGTTCCAGGGCGGCGACCAGATCAATCCGGAGATCAAAGACGTTCCGCACATCCTGCAATTCGCCAAGAACGATCAGCAGCGCGCGGAGATCACCTTCCTCTATGCGGGGCAGGGGATCGGCCGTCCCTTCGTCGCGCCGCCGGACCTGCCGCCGGCGCGGCTGAAAATGCTGCGCGACGCCTTCAACGCGACGATGAAGGATCCCGAATTCATCGCGGAAGTGCAGAAGCAGAATCTCGATCTCGATCCGCGCACGGGCGAACAGCTCGAAAAGCTGATCCGCGAGATTTACGCGACGCCCAAGCCGATCGTCGACAAGATCGGCGAGCTCATCAAGTAAGCGTCTTGCGCTTCACAGGGCCGCGCGTGAACGAAACGCGCGGCCGCTTTGCGTCCGCACTGTTAACGAAGCGTTAACCACGCGCCTTTATGGTTACGCCTTAGTTATTGGCTGCGACCTGAGGACGCTCGTGATGCGTATGATTTCCAGCGAAGCGAGCCGCGATCTCGCCGAATGGACGGCTCCGATCGTCATTGACGTGATCAGCGCCGCCTACGGCCGGTGGCTGGCCGGCCAGCCGCGACATGCGCGATCCGTCACCCAGGCGCATTACCGGGTCTGGCGTCATTTGCTGTCAGGCGACTGCGACGCCGCCATGGGGGAGCGCGAGGGCCTGCGCGCGCTCGCCAGCGCCGCAGGCCTCGACGAGGACCACCTGCTCGAGGCTGACCGCGCGGTTTTGCTTGAGGTGCTGCAATGCGTTCTCACCCGTTTCCAGCGCTCTCCGCAGGTCGCCTATGGCTATACGATGACGCTCGTGGACGCCGCCTCCTCGCTGGCGGTGGACAGGGCCGCCGCCTGAGAGCGGGGATCGCGCCGGCGCGCGCTTTCCTGTAGGAAAGCGGCCTCGCACTTCGCACGCCGGAATCACTCCTTGAGCACAGATTGGTCGCCCGACCAGGAACGCGCCCTCGATCAGGTGGGGCGCTGGCTGAAAGCCGGCTCCCGCAGCCGGCAGGATCAGGTGTTCCGCCTGTTCGGCTTCGCAGGCACGGGCAAGACGACGCTCGCCCGCCATGTGGCCGAGGGCGTGGAGGGCGATGTGGTCTTCGCCGCCTACACCGGCAAGGCCGCGCTCGTCATGCGCTCGCGCGGCTGCCCGGACGCGCGCACCATCCATTCGCTCATCTACCGGCCGAAGGACCTCGAGAGCGAGGAGCCTTCCTTCGAGCTGAACGGCGACAGCGACGCGGCGAACGCGAAGCTGATCGTGATCGACGAATGCTCCATGGTGGACGAGGAGCTGGGGCGCGATCTTCTCTCCTTCGGCCGTCCCGTTCTCGTGCTGGGCGATCCGGCGCAATTGCCGCCGGTGAAGGGCGGCGGCTTCTTCACCGAGGCCGAGCCCGACGCCATGCTCACCCAGGTGCATCGTCAGGCGGAGGGCGATCCGATCGTGCGCCTGTCGATGATCGTGCGCGAGGGCGGGCGTCTGCAGCCCGGCGATTACGGCGACACGCGCGTCATCCGCCGCGACGACATCGAGGCGGGCGCGGTGCTTTCGGCGGATCAGGTTCTGGTGGGCCTCAACAAGACGCGCCGGCTCTACAACAAGCGCATTCGCCAATTGCTGAACCGCACGAGCGCGACGCCGGAGCCCGGCGACAAGCTCGTGTGCCTGAAGAATGATCGCAAGAAGGGCCTGCTCAACGGCGGCGTGTGGCGCGTGCAGACCGCCACGGGCCTGCGCAACGGACGGCTGCGCATGTCGGTGACGCCGGATGAGGATCCTTCCCGCAAGCCGCAGCGCATCGCGGTGACGCCGGCCTTTTTCGAAGGCGAGGAGGAAGTGCCGTTCTCGCTGCGGCGCAATTCCGACGAGTTCGATTTCGGCTATGCGCTCACCGTGCACAAGGCGCAGGGCTCGCAATGGGACGATGTGGTGCTGTTCGACGAATCCTACGCCTTTCGCGAACATCGCCACCGCTGGCTCTATACAGGCGTCACGCGCGCGGCCAAGCGCCTGACGGTGGTGGTGTGACATGGAGGCCGTCCAGCTTCCCGCCTTCGCGCAGGTCGTGCTCGATTTCATCCGCACCCATCAGGTCTGGGCGGCGCCCATCGTGTTCGCGCTCGCCTTTGCGGAATCGCTGGCGTTCGTCGCGCTGCTCGTGCCCGCCACCGTCATCCTGTGGGGCGTGGGCGCGCTGATCGGCGCTGCGGGGCTTGAGTTCTGGCCGATCTGGTTCGCCGCCGCCATCGGCGCGGCGTTGGGCGATTGGGTCTCTTACTGGCTCGGCCTGCATTATCACGAGCAGATCGCGCGCATGTGGCCGATCCGCAATTATCCCGATCTGCTGCCGCGCGGGCGCCGCTTCTTCGACAAATGGGGCGCGCTTGGCGTGTTCGCCGGACGCTTCGTGGGGCCGCTGCGCGCCGCGGTGCCGCTGGCGGCCGGCGCCTGCGAAATGCCGCGCGCGCCGTTTCAGCTCGCCAATTGGACGTCGGCCTTCGCCTGGGCGACGACGACGCTCGCGCCCGGATTGCTGGGCATGGAATGGCTGACCGGTCGCATGTGACGCGCCTCTCCTAGCGCAGGAAGAAGCCGCGCAGCAGCCAGCCCCATGCGGCGACGCAGCCCAGCGGAACCGCCCAGCCGATCCACAGAGGGGGAAGAAAGCGTTGGCGCAGAGGCCACGCCAGCGCGAGCGCGGCGAGACCCGCAAGCCCGCCGGTCGCGATGGCTCCATACCAATGCATCACGGGCCCGTCGCGCACGGCGTCTTGTCCCCAGCCGAAGGCGCCGAGCTTTGGATGGTAGCTGAACAGCTCGTAATGGCCTTCAAACGCGATCGTATAGGCGATGGCGAAGACCGCGGCGAACAGGCCGCTCATGCGCAAAGCTGTCATTGTCCGAACAAGCCTCGCACATTGTTGACGATGTGGCCGGCGATGAAGGCGTACCAGATGAGCGCGCAGAGAAAGGCGGTGACGACCGCGCGCGCAAGCCGCGTCTCCTCGTCTTTCGGGTCTCGCCAGAGGAGCCAGAAGAGAGGCAGCATCGCGAGCCCTATGGCGAGGGTCTGCTCTTTCAGTTCGAACAGGCCGGAGATGTCCCACAGGCGGGCGCGTTCGATCCATGTGCGCACGCCGATGCGATAGGCCGGATAGATGACCGCGCCGAGAATGAAGACCGCCAGATAGAGCGCCACATTGACGCGCGTGAAGCGCGCCGCCTTGACCGCGCGATAGGCGTCGAAAAAGCCGTCGCCGCCGCGCGAAGGCCACACGACGGCCGCCGCCTGATGGGTCATGGTCCCCAAAAGCGCGCTCGCCAGCAGGCCGTGCAGGATCAATAAGGTCGTCGTCACCTGGCGGCGTTCCCTCTCCTCGTCTGCGCGTTCGCGCCGATCGGCTGCGCGCGCTTTTGCGGCGATCATCCCTCGGCGCGGGCGCGCTGGCAAGGCCTGATGACGCGCGCGGCGGTTCTGGGCTAGGATGGACCCGGTCGCGACAGGGAGGCTGGCCATGGACAGGCGCACCGCGCGGGCGGCGCTCATATTGGGTTTCGTGAGCCTTGCGGCCGGGCCGACGCTGGCCGGGGGCGCAGACCTCGAGGCGATTGAGGGCGACACCGAAAACGGAGCGCCGTTTTTCGGCGAGGCCACGGATGTGAAGGGCATGAAACCCATGGCCAACGTGCGCATCCGCGCGCAGGCCAAGGGCCAGCCGCTGCCGGTCTTCGCATACACCAATGACGAGGGCCGGTTCAGCATCCGCGGCTTTGGAAAGGGCGTGGATCCTGCGCAGGTGGACGTGCAATGCGACGCGGAAGGATTCTCCCTCATCGACTTGTCGCGCAGGCGCGTCTCCTCGGCGCCGGAAGCGCCCACGGTCGTCGAGTGCCTGTTCGAAAAGCGTTAGCCGCGGCTCTTGCGGCCGGGCTCGTCGTCGCAGGGGCATTCGCCGCGCACGCCGCTGATTACGTGATCCACAATGCGCGCGTGACCACGCTCGATCCGGCGCGGCCGCAGGCGCAGGCGCTCGCGATTTCCGGCGAACGGATCGAGGCCGTCGGCGCGAACGAGGATGTTTTGCGCGTCCATGGCGCGGGCGCGCGTCTGATCGACGCTGGCGGGCGCCGGCTCATCCCCGGCCTCATCGATTCCCATATTCACGCCATTCGCGGCGGCCTCAGCTTTGCTCATGAGGCGCGGCTTGAGGGCGCGCGCAGCATAGACGAGGCGATGGCGCGCGTGCGGGCTGCGGCGGCGCGCACGCCGCCGGAGTCGTGGATCGTCATCGGCGGCGGCTGGACGCCGGAGCAATTCGTCGAAGGCCGTCGGCCCTCAGCGGCCGAGTTCGAAGCGGCGGCGCCTGGGCGTCCGCTCTATGCGCAATTGTTCTATCGCGCCGCTTATGTCTCGCCGGAAGGGCGCGCGGCGCTGGGGCTGGACCCGCAGGCGCCGCCGCCGGGCCTCACGTTCGAACGCGACGCCGCCGGCGCGCCCAATGGCTGGATCACAGGAGGGGTCGAGGCCATCGCCGCCTTGTGGGAACGGCTGCCGAAACCTGGCGCAGAGGCTGCGCGCGCGAGCCTGCGCGCTTTCTTCGCCGAGCTGAACGCCCATGGCGTGACGGGCGTGATCGATCCGGGCGGGCATAATCTTGCGCCCCAGGATTATGCGCCGCTGCATGCGTTGCGCGCGGCGGGCGAGATGAGCCTGCGCGTCAGCTATTTCATGAGCGCGCCCGAGGCGGGGCGCGAGGAAGCCTTTTTCGCGCGGCTCGCGGCGGAGCGCGGCGGACGCAGCGACGACCCCTGGCTGCGCTGGCTGGGTTTTGGCGAGCGCGTCACCTTCGGCATGTATAATGTCGAGGCGCCCAGCGCGCAGGATGTGGCGGATTTCATCCGCGTTGCGCATCTCGCCGCGCGCAATCAGCTATCGCTCACCGTGCACTGGAACAGCCAGCGCAATCTCGCGCCCCTCATCGCCGCGATGGAGGACGTCGCGCGCGCGCATGATCTCGCAGGCCTGCGCTGGTCGGTGGCCCATCTGCATGACGCCGAGCCGGCGGCGATCGCGCGCTTGCATTCATTGGGTCTGGGGTGGCTCTCGCAGAATGCGTTGCATTTCGCCGCGCCGGCTTTCATGCGCGCGCTGCCGGCGGCTCAGCGCGCGGCGGCTCCGCCTCTGGCGAGCGCCATCGCGATGGGTGCGCGCGTGGGCGCAGGCACGGACGCCACGCGGGTGATGAGCTACAAGCCCTTCATCGCGCTGCAATGGATGCTCGACGGGTTGACGGTGGAGGGCGCGCCCACGCGCGCTGCGGATGAATTGCTGACGCGCGAACAGGCTCTGCGCCTGTGGACGCAAGGCTCCGCCTGGTTCGCTTTCGCCGACGAGGCGGCTGGCGCGATCGCGCCCGGCCGCTGGGCCGATCTTGCGATCCTCTCGGAAGATTATTTCGAAGTTCCGGTGGAGCGCATTGGCGCGATACGCGCCTGGCTCACAATGACAGGGGGACGCATCGTTCATGCGTCCCCCTGAGGTTCCTTCGCGTTCGCCTTACTTGGCGAGGGGGTTCGGGCGCAGCTGGAAATGCGCCGCGAGCGGCTTCGTGCCCTTGCCGCCTTCGATGAGCCAGGGCGTGCGGTCGCCGTTGGCGGCCCACAGGCCGCGGCCTTTCCATCCCGCCTTGGGATCGTCGATGCGCCCGTCAAATCCCTTGGCGTAGAAGCCCAGCGGATAAGGCACGCGCAGCACCATCATCTTGCCGTCCTTTTTCAGCGCGACGAGGCCGTCGTTCAGATTGCCCGTGGACATGGGCACGTCCTCGCCGAGGCCGAAGATGTTGTGCTGGTCGACCCACGAGTAATAGCTCGACTCCGCGCTGTTGTCGCCGAGGCCATCGAAGCCGGGACCGGGATATTTGTGGAAGGTCCAGCCTTCGGGGCAGTGATCGCCGGTGGCTTTCGGGCCGTTCAGCGGGCCCTTGCACTTGGAGCGGTCGAAGGCGCCCAGATGGCCGCTGGCGAGCGACACCCAGACGACGCCCTTCTTGTCGATGTCGCCGCCGCGTACGCCGAAGCCCGGCGCCGGCACGTTGTAGATTTCGGCGAGCGCCGTCTCTGACGGATTGGCGCCGGGGACGACGCGCACCACCGAGCCCGGATTGGAGCGGATCGAGCCCCAGATCGAACCGTCGGTGGGATGGGGCATCACGGCGTAGAAGCTCGCCATGATGCGGCGGTCCTTGCCTTCCTCCTGCGGCTTGCCGATCTCGGTGTATTCGTCGCGCTTGCCGTTGCCGTTGGTGTCGAGGACGATGGGCGTCCAGCCCTGCGCCTTCTGCACGTCGCCGGTCTCGTCCCAGATGCGCGTGTTCACCCAGCCCAGCACCGGCCCGCCGCCCGACAGCCACAAAGTGTTGTCCTTGTCGTAGCCGAATTGCGGATGGTGCGAGGAGAAACAGGTCTGGAGGCCGGTATAGGCGCCGGTCTTGGGATCATACATGGTCACGCGACGGTTCGTGCGATCGAGCGGAACCACTTTCGCGGAGGGATGATCCGAACCCTTCTTGCAGAAATCCGGATTGTTCGGTCCGTGGCCCGTGGCCGACATCCACACGCGGCCTTTCTGGTCGAGCATGGCGTTGTGGTTGTTGGCCTTGGAGTTCCAGATCTTCTCCTCGCCCCAATAGGCGGAGGGCATCAGCGGATCCTTCGAGGCGGCATGGCCGGGGCCGAGCGCTTCGGGCGTGTCGGGCGTCACGGGCATGCGGAAGGTCGTCGCCGTGTTCTTCACGGGATCGAGGATCGGCATGTCGTCGGAAGAATATTCCGGCGAGCCGTAAAGCGGCCCATAGGCGTTCACGGTCGGATTGCGGCGATCGCTGGCGATGAGGTCGTGCAGATATTGCTTCTCGTTCATCCAGTCGCGCAGGGTGACGACGATGTTGCGCTCCTCGCCCTGCGGGCGCAGCGGCTTCACCTTCGGCAATTCGCCCTTCGCGACGCGTTCGGTCCATTCGCCGAAATATTTCGCCGGCACGGAATTGAGCTGGCCTGCGACGATGTTCACCATCGACTCGCCCGCCTGTCCCGCCTGAATGCGGCGCAGCCAGGCCTCTTCATGGCTCGCGAAGGTTCCGAACTCTTTCGGAATCGTGCGCGTGGAGAGCTGGCCGAGCTGGTGGCAACCCACGCAGCCGTTGTTCTTCATCAGGTTCAGCCAGTCGGATTGCTTGATGTTCTGCGGAATGTCGCTCTTGCCGCCGAATTGGTCGGCGCCGGGGATCTTCAGCATCGAGTACCAGTAGATCGCCGGATAGTAATGCGCCGCCGCTGCCGCGTTGGGCGCTGCGACCGCTTTCAGCTCGAGCCGCTTGCCGGGCTCGGATTTCACTTTCGGCGAGTCGACGAGGCCGTAGCCGCGCACCCACACGTCGTAGCTCGCCTTCGGCAGGTCGGGCACGACGAAGCGGCCCTGATCGTCGGTGACGACGATGCGGATGAAGCGCACAGGCAGGTCGCGCGTCTCGGCGATCACCCAGACGCCGGCTTCAGGCCCCTTCGGGCCGGTCACGATGCCGCCGATGTCGTCCGAGTCGATGGCGATGGATTGCAGGGTCGCCCGCGCTTGTTGCTGGGCGTGCGCCGGCGCGCCGGCGAGCGAGGCTGCGCCCAGCGCGGCGGCGAAGGCGACGGCGCTGGCGGCCGCGCGCAGGTGGAGGTGCGCTCTCATTGGTGTCTCTCCCTTCGGATTCCGTCCCGCGGGGCTTGCGCCCCGTGGCCCGTCTTGAAGGCGGGCTCCCGGTTAGATTAGCGGCTTTGGGGCGGCGCGCCAGCGAAATTGCGGTGGGGATAACCCGGGTTCATTCGCCCGCCAGCCGCACGAGCGGCGCGGTTTCGCGGGCCCGCAGCCGCCGTTCGCCCTCGTGCATATAGTCGCGCGTGATGGGCAGGGCGGCGACGTCATGGGCGAGCTGGATCTGGAAGACGACCTGCTGGCCGAGCCGGAAACAGGCCTCGCTGCCGGCGAGGTAGAACTCCCACATGCGGCAGAAGCGCTCGTCGTACATGGCGGCCGCCTCCGCGCGCCGGACCATGAAGCGCTCGCGCCAGGCGCGCAGCGTGTCTGCGTAGTGCAGGCGCAGCACCTCCACGTCGCACACGATGAGGCCTGAGCGCTCGATCGCGCGGGCCAGTTCGGACAGGGCGGGAATATAGCCGCCGGGAAAGATGTATTTCGTGATCCAGGGATTGGTGACGCCGGGGCCTTCGGGGCGCCCGATCGTATGGATGAGCGCGGCGCCGTCCTTCTTCAGAAGGCGCGCCACTTGCGCGAAGAAGGCGTCGAGATAAGGCGCGCCCACATGTTCGAGCATGCCCACCGACACGATCCGGTCGAAGGTCTCGGGCACGGCGCGATAATCCTGCAGGCGGAACTGGGCGTCCACGCCGGCCGCCAGCGCGCGGGCGCGGGCGCGCTCCAATTGTTCGCGCGACAGGGTGACGCCCACCGGCTTCGCCCCGCAGATTTCAGCGAGGTAAAGCGCCATTCCGCCCCAGCCGCAGCCGATGTCGAGCACGCTGTCGCCGGCCTGCAGGTTGAGTTTGGCCGCGATGCGCCGCTTTTTCGCGCGCTGCGCGTCTTCGAGGCTCTGGCCCGGACGTTCGAAATAGGCGCAGGAATATTGCATGTCCGGGTCGAGAAAGAGCTCATAGAGCGCGTTGCCGAGATCGTAATGATGGGCGACGTTGCGGCGCGCCTTGCGCGCGTCGTTGGATTGATGCAGGCGGCGCAATGCGAAGCGCAGGGCGTCCTGCGCGCGGATCCAGCCATGGGCGGCGCCCGGCTCCAGATTGCGCAGGCCGATCTCCAGCACGTCGTAGATCCCCCCGCGCTCCATCGTGAGCCCGCCCTCCATGTAAAGCTCGCCCAGCGCCAGGGTGGGGTCGCGCAGGATGCGCAGGGGCGCGGCGGGGTCGGTGAGGACGACGGCGGCGCACGGGCCCTCGCCGTCGCCGCAGGAGAAGGACGAGCCGTCGGCCAGGCGCACGTCGAGGCGTCCGCGGCGCAGGCAGGTCTGAAGAAAGGTCTGGAGCAAACGCGACATGGGGAGCTCTCCGCGCCGCCCCGCTTCACTCCCCCGGCGGCCCCCCGCGCCGTTGGGAGCGCGCAGGCGGCGAAGCTCCCAAGCCCAAGGGAAGA
>CAZYBF010000089.1:353-10208 GCA_964645525.1 uncultured Beijerinckia sp. | reverse complement strand
AGGAGGCCTTCCGCGCGGCGCAGGCGCGGTTCTACGCGCGTCTGGAGGCGGCGGCGCGGGCCGGCCGCGAGGAGCCCGCCGACAGGCTGCTGGAGCCCGACGAACGCTGGAACCCGCTCATCGACGCGGTCTCCACCTATGTGAACGGCACGGAGCTCGCGCGCCTCAGCCTGCGCGATTTCGACGCCTATGAGGACACCGAGATCAACTTTCGCGTGGTCGAAGGTTACGGCGCGCTGATCGAACGGCTCGCGGCCGATGCGCCCGTCGCCTATGGCGTGCAGGCGCGCAGCGTCGACCATTCAGGCGCCGTGCTGCGCGTGGAGACCGACCGGGGCGCGCTTTGCGCCCGCGCCGTCATCGTGACCCTGCCCACCAATACGCTCGCCTCGGGCGGTCTTCGCTTCACGCCGGATCTGCCCGACAAGCTCGACGCGGCGGCGCGCTTGCCGCTGGGAATTGCGGACAAAGTGTTCCTGCATGTGGAGGGCGCGGAGGATTTGCCGGAGAACGCGCGCCTGTTCGGCCGCACGGACCGCGTGGAGACGGGCGCCTATCATTACCGGCCTTTCGGGCGGCCCCTGATCGAGGGCTATTTCGGCGGCGCCTGCGCGCGCGGGCTCGAGGCGGGCGGCCTGCAAGCTTTCGCGGATTTCGCGATCGAGGAAATCTGCGACGCGCTGGGCTCGCGCTGGCGCGCGCGGCTCACGCCGCTCGTCGCCTCTGCATGGGCGCGCGATCCTCTGGCGCTGGGCTCTTATTCGCATGCGCTGCCGGGGCATTGGGACAAGCGCGCCGCGCTGGCCGCGCCAGTCGACGGGCGGCTGTTCTTCGCAGGCGAGGCGACGCATCCGCATTTCTTCTCCACCGCCCATGGCGCATGGATGAGCGGCCTGCGCGCGGCGCAAGAAGCGCTTGCGGCGATTGCGGCGCTTGCGCGCCCTAGCGCGCCCTGACGATGCCTGAATCCACGAGCTTGCGATGGAAGGCGAGCACGCGCGCCCGATCCGGGCAGGCGGCGTAACGCCCCTCGCAGGCGCGCATGAGATCGGCGCGCGCGCGCCATGAGTCAGGCGCCGGCAGGCGGGCCTGTTCGAGAAGGACGGCGCCGAGATAAGCCGCGTCGAGCGTCTCGTGGCGCGGCATGGGCGGTGGCGCGTAATTGACGCCGAGGCTGGCGTAATAGGTCACGAAGGCGGGCGAGCTTTCGGGCAGGCGCCTGTTGATCTCCTCGATCTCCTCGTTGCCGAAACCGAAGAAGCCGCGCGTGGCGAGCGGATGATGGTCGCCGTAATGCATGATGAGGAAACGCTCGCCGGGAAAGCGCGCGGCGAGGGCTGCTTTCATCTCCTCGAAATCCGCGCGCGCCATGGCGAGCCGGCGCAGATATTCGCGCATTTCCGGATGGACGTCGCCGCCGCTTGCGGCGGCCGCCTGACGCTCCGGCCAATAGGTCACGTCGTAAGGCCAGTGCGCGGCCATCGTCTGCACATAAAGGAAAAGCGGCTTGCGCGAGGCCTGCAGATGCCGGTCGATCTCGGCGAGCGCGTTGGCGTAATAGAAGCGGTCCTGCTCCATCGCGGTTTTCGCGCCCTGCGCCTTGAGGTCGAAAATCTCCGACAGGCCGATGGATTCGAAAAAGCGCGAGGAGCCGAAATAGCCTTTCAGATAGGGATAGAACATCGCGGTGCGATAGCCGCAGCGCGCAAGCGTCGCGGGCAGGGATTCTGAGACCCGCCCCGCCATATAGACCTGCACGAAATGCTGCATGCCGCCGAAGAAGCGGCTCGACATGCCCGTGAGCGCGGAGAATTCGGTGAGCCATGAGCCGCCGCCATAGGTCTCCACCCGCATCGCGTGGCGCAGCCCGTCATGGGAGAGGAAGAAATCATCGAGCGCGCGGTCGTAGGCGAGGCCGCCCGGCAGCGCTCCGGGCGGGGTGACGGATTCCTGATGGATGAGAATGATATGCGGCGGCTTCTCCGCAGGCGCGCAGACGCCCGCAGGCGCGAGCGCGCCGGGCGCCGCGCGCGGCCCCGTCTCCAGCAGCGCGCCGCGCGCCAGCGCCTCGATCGTCTCCGGCCAGGAGGAATAGAAGGAGGACAGGTTGCGGTCGGCCCATGTGTATTGCGTATGGCGCGGCTCGCCGCGCAGGTCCGCCGCGAAGGCCGCCAGCGCCGCGCATGCGAGGGCGCCGACGCCCGCAAGCGCGCGCGAGCCATGCGGCGGCTCGAGCCGCCACAGCAGCGGCGCGGCGATCAGCAAAGCGAGTAGGGCGCCCGCCAGCGCCGCGCCCGCCAGCTGCGCCTCCCGCGCGATCCAGTCCACCGGCAGGCCCCATTGCGCGACGTCGAACAGATCCCACGCGTGGAGAATGAAATCGCTGCGCAGCCGCTTCACATGCGCGGTCGCGAGAATGAGAACGATCGCCGCGCCCACGGCGACGACGGCGAGCAGGGGGCGGCGCGTGAGGGCGGCGAGCGCGGCCGCCAGCGCGCCCGTGACCGCCAACGCATGGATGTTCGTGACCTCGCCCTCCGTCGCGGCCAGATAGGCCCCGAGCGCAAGCGCAAGGCCGGCCGCTGCGAGGCGGGCGGTCAGGGGCGAGAGGGCGTGGCGCGGCTTCATTGCTGGTTCGGACGGCAGGCCGCGGAAGCGCGGCCGGCGAGCCATACCAGCGCCAGCCCCCTTGCGAAAGGGCCGCATTCCTTGACGGACGGGCGGTTTCCAACGAACCTGTCCGCAAGCGCCGGTCGCGAAGGCCGCGCGCATTGTGGATCAGGGAGGACCGCCATGGACGACAATCGTCCCGCCCCGCAGGGCTATCAGACCTTCAGCTACCGCAAGCCTGACAATCTGCGCAAAGGCAAGGGCATCGTGCAGCTCGCCCAGTCGCCGATCATCCGCGGCCGCGTGCAGATCGTGCAGGAGGGCGGCGAGAACAATCTGCATTCCCACACGGGCATGGACGGTTTCTGGTTCGTGCTGGCGGGGAAGGTGAAGTTCTACGGACCCGGCGACGTGCTCATCGGCGAATTCGGCAAGCATGAAGGCATCCTCATTCCCGCCGGCCTTGAATATTGGTTCGAAAGCTCGGACCCCGACGAGACGCTCGAAATCCTGCAGATGGCCGGGTTCGAGAAGGGCGTGAAGGCCACGCGCAACGACGTGAGCGCGCAGAAGTTCGATCCCAATTCGGTCGAAATCCAGAACATCGCCGTCCTGCGCTGAGGGCAGGCGGGCCGGAGCGCGGGAGCAACCCGCGCCCGGCGTCATTCAGGGAGGCAGACATGACACGCACATCCGCACGCGCCGCCGCCGCCAGCCTCGTTTTCGGCGGCGCGCTCGCCGCAGGGCTGCTCGCGCATGCGCAGCCTGCGCGCGCCCAATCGGGCGCCGATTTCTTCAAGGGCAAGACGATCCAGTTCATCATCGGATACGAGCCCGGCACCGGCTATGATCTCTATGCCCGCCTGCTGGCGCGCTATTACGGCGCCTCCATTCCAGGCGCCCCCAGCGTGGTCTCCCAGAACATGCCCGGCGCGGGCTCGATCAAGGCCGCCAATTATCTGTTCGAAGTTGCGCCGCGCGACGGCACGCAGTTCGGCATGATTGGTCGCGGCACGCCGATGACGCCGCTTCTGGGCGGCAAAGGCGCGACGTTCAAGGACGACGCATCCTTCACCTGGATCGGCAGCATGAACAATGAGGTCAGCGTCTGCGTCGCCTGGCATACGTCTGGCGTGAAGACGATCGAGGACGCGATGGCGCGCGAGCTGACCACGTCCGCCACGTCGCTCGGCGCCGACGACACGACGGTCTTTCCCGCCGTGCTGAATGCGATGATCGGCACGAAGTTCAAATGGATCACCGGCTATCCTGGCGGCTCCGCGATGAATCTCGCCATGGAGCGCGGCGAGGCGGACGGGCGCTGCGGCTGGTCCTGGTCCTCGATCAAGTCCACGCAGGCCGACTGGCTGAAGACAGGCAAGATCTCGCTGCTCCTGCAGCTCTCGCTCTCCAAACATCCCGATCTGCCCAATGTGCCTCTCATCATGGATTTCGCGAAAACAGAGGAGCAGAAGCGCGTGCTCGAGCTCATTTTCGCGCGTCAGGTGATGGGCCGTCCGGTGCTCGCGCCCCCCGGCCTGCCGGCCGAACGCGTGAACGTGCTGCGTCGCGCCTTCGACGCCACCATGCGCGACAAGGCTTTCCTCGCGGAAGCAGACAAAGGCAATTGGGAGATCACGCCGGTCAGCGGCGAGGAGATCGAGGCGCTGATGAAACGCGTTTACGCCACGCCGCCTGCGGTGGTGGAGCTTGCGCAAAAGGTGACGCCGCAGCCCAAGTGAGCGGCCCGAATGAGCTGCGGCGCGCGCCGCTTCAGGCGCGCGCTTCCGCCCGACTTGCGTAGTCGGGCTGATCAAGCGCGGCGTCTATCTCCGCCACAAGGCCGCTCGGCTCAAAACGCATCTGCACCCGCCCGCGCAACTGGCCGCCAATCACATTGTCGAGCAGGCGCGAGCCGAAGCCCGTGCGGTTGGGCGGGGTGACGGGCGGCCCGCCGCTCTCGCGCCACAGCACATGCAGGCGCCGGCCGGCCTGTCCTTCCTTCACCGACCAGTCCACGTTAAGCCGTCCGCCCTCGCGCGAGAGCGAGCCGTATTTTCCTGCATTGGTCGCCAGTTCATGGAAGGCCATGCCGAGCGACACCGCGGCCTCCGCAGGAAGTTCGATCTCCGGTCCGCTGAGCTGGATGCGGTCGTTGGACGCGTCGCCATAGGCTTCGAGCTCGTTTTCGAGAATGCGCGTGATAGGGGCGCGCTGGAAGGCGTTTTCGGTGAGAAGCGTGTGGCTGCGCGCCATGCTCTGGATGCGGTCGCGCAGCTTGCTCTTGTATTCCTCCAGACTCGCCGCATTGCGGCCCGAGAGGTTCGCGACCGCCAGAACGGTCGCCAGATTGTTCTTCACCCGGTGGTGCAATTCGCGCACAAGAAGCGCCTGACGCATCTCGGCCTGTTTGCGCGCGGTGACGTCGGTGGTGAAGCCCGTAACGCGGAGCGCCTCGCCGCATTCGTCGAATTCGGCGTAGCCGGACGTCTCAAGCCACATCGTCTCGCCGTCAGGGCGGATGTAGCGGTATTCGATGCGATAGCCCGGCTGCTCCGGCGTCGCGCTCATCGTGGTGCGTGTGAAGCGCTCCTGATCCTGCGGATGCACGCGGGCGCGAAACTCCGCGCGCGATGTGAACGCGCTGGTGCCGGGCTCCACGCCCAGAATGCGCGCCGCGCTTGCGCTGCGCGTGATCCTGTCGTCGCAATGGGTCCACTCGAAGGAGAACATGCCTGCGGTGGTGAGCGCTTTTTCAAGACGCTCCTCATATTCGTGCAGGCGCTCGCCCGCATCGCGCAGCGCCTCCCCGATCTCATTGACCTCGATCACGGGCGTGTGCACCGGATCGGCCGCCTTGCGCGCGCCGAGCCTCGCGCCGGCTGCGGCCAGCGCGCGCAGCGCGCCGGCGAGCTTGTCGCCCACGCCCCACGCGAGCGCCGCCGAGCCCAGAAGCGTGACGAGCCCCATGCCCGCAAGCGCCGCGAAGGCGCGCAAGAGCGGCGTGTCGATCAGGGCGCGCGGCACGCTCGCCATCACGGTCCAGCCGGTGAGCAGCGACGTGGTCCATGCGGTGAGCGTCTCCTCCCCGTCCATGTCGATCGTGTTCGTGAGGCCGCTTGAGCGCGCAGGCAGGAAATGCGCCGCACGCGCGGCGTAGGCCTCATGGTCTCTGGTGCGCGCGACGATCAGGCCTTTGGAGTCCACGATGGAGCCGATATGATCGTCGGGCATGCTCACCTCGGCGAGCAGCTGGCGCACTTCTGCGAGCTCCATCGCCATGCTGAGCAGATATTTCGGCTCGCCGTCGCGCAGCACAGGCGTGATGATCGTCACCATTTCGCGCGCGCTGACAGGGCTTGTGAACACGTTTGAGACGACGGTCTGGCGCTCTTCGATGGCGCGCGCGTCCGCCGGCAATTGCAGGCGCGGCAGGGAGGCGCCGTAAGGCATGCGCGCATTCACCAATTGCTGCCCGTCGGGCGCCCGCAGCACGATGTTGCGGCCGATGATCTCGCGCATCTCCTCGGCGCGCGATTGGAAGGCGCGCATGTTGGCGGGGTCGATGTCGTTGGAGGCGGCCAGCACGCGCAGGGCCTCGATAAGGCCGCTCATGCGCAGGTCGATCGCGGCGGCGAGATTGCGGGCCGCGTCGGAGGCCTGCGCCTCGACGCGGGCGCGCTCGGCCTCGGCGTAACGGGTCATCACATAGCCGGTGAAGGCGAGGCCGGGGGCGACCAGGGCGAGGGCGAGCGCAAGCAGATAGGTGCGGGTGCGGAACGCCGGGCGCGAGTCCCCGATTTTCTTTTTGTTTACAAAGCCTAGCTTCATGTCTCTCACCACGCGCGCCAGTCTAGGCGTCCTGCGGGGAAAGAAAAGCTGGAGCGGAGCCATTGGGGCTCTTGCCGGGCGACGCCCGCCTCGTTTATGAAAGATGGTCCGTAGTTTCCGGATCGCATGCGAGGAACGTTGGCTTATCGCGCCGCTCAGCTCCCGACGAAGACGACGCGCCGCCCGGCGCGCGCCTGCGGCTGCGCGCTTCCCGCACGCCTGCTTCTTAGCCGCCCCTGAGGGCCGGCCGGGCGCGAGCCCTGGCGCTCAGGGGATTTGAAGCCAGCCGCCAGACGCCAGACAATTGCCATGCGACGCGAAAGCCCATGGCCGATCCAGGGAAATCATCCGATGTCGACCGACGCCGCCCACCCCGTTCACGCCGGCTCCAACAACAAGGAGCGGGTGATCATTTTCGACACCACTTTGCGCGACGGCGAGCAGTCGCCCGGCGCCTCCATGACTTATGAGGAGAAGCTCGAAGTCGCCGACATGCTCGACGAACTGGGCGTGGACGTGATCGAGGCGGGCTTTCCCATCGCCTCCGAAGGCGATTTCGATGCGGTGAGCGCCATCGCCAAACGCGTGAAGAACGCAACGGTGGCCGGCCTTGCGCGCGCTTCTTTCAAGGACATCGACCGTTGCGCGGAGGCGGTGCGCCATGCGCGCCGGCCGCGCATTCACACCTTCGTCTCCACCTCGCCGCTGCATATGAAGTACAAGCTGCAGAAGGATCCCGCCGAAGTGCTGGAGATGGTGACTGCGCAGGTGACGCGCGCGCGCAATTTCGTCGAGGACGTGGAATGGTCCGCCGAAGACGGCACGCGCACGGAGCATGATTTCCTCTGCCGCTGCGTAGAGGCGGCGATCAAGGCGGGCGCCACGACGATCAACATTCCCGACACGGTTGGCTATACCGTGCCTGAGGAATATGAGGCGATTTTCCGCATGCTGCGCGAGCGCGTGCCCAATGCGGACAAGGCGATCTTCTCCGTGCACTGCCATAACGACCTCGGCCTGGCGGTCGCCAACACGCTGGCCGGGCTCGCCGGCGGCGCGCGTCAGATCGAATGCACCATCAACGGCATTGGCGAGCGCGCGGGCAACGCCGCGCTCGAGGAAGTGGTGATGGCGCTGCGCACGCGCGCGGACGTTCTGCCCTATTCCAACAATATCGAGACGACCATGCTCACCCGCGCCTCGCGGCTGGTGGCCGGCGTCACGTCCTTCCCCGTGCAGTACAACAAGGCGATCGTCGGCCGGAACGCCTTCGCGCATGAGAGCGGCATTCACCAGGACGGCATGCTGAAGAACGCGCAGACCTACGAGATCATGACGCCCGAGAGCGTCGGCGTGTCGAAGACCTCGCTCGTCATGGGCAAGCATTCGGGCCGCCACGCCTTCAAGGAAAAGCTGCGCGAACTGGGTTACACGCTGGGCGACAACCAGCTCGAAGACGCCTTCAAGCGCTTCAAGGATCTCGCCGACCGCAAGAAGATCGTCTACGACGAGGACATCGAGGCGCTGGTGGACGATCAGATCGGCCATGAAGGCGACCGCCTGCGCGTGGAGGCGCTCACCGTGATCGCCGGCACGATGGGCCCGCAGACCGCGACGCTCACCCTCGCCATCGACGGCCAGCACGTCACCAAACAGGCGGTGGGCAACGGGCCGGTGGACGCCATTTTCAACGCCATCAAGGAGCTCGCCCCGCATGAGGGCAAGCTCGAGCTCTATCAGGTGAACGCCGTGACGGAAGGCACCGACGCGCAGGCCGAAGTCTCCGTGCGCCTGTCGGAGAACGGCCGTTCGGTGACGGGCCGGGGCGCCGATCCCGACACGCTCGTCGCCTCCGCGCGCGCCTATGTCGCTGCGCTCGAGAAGCTGATCGCGCGTCGGCAGAAAGGCGCGCCCGCGCCAATCGTCGCGCGCATCAAGCCCTGATCGCGCACCATCCGGACAAGAGGAAAGGCCGCCCTTGCGCGGCCTTTTTTCGTGTCGCCGCTTCCGCAAGCGCAGCGGGAACCTTGCGCCCGCGCCCGCGTTGACGATTGGGGGCGACGACCGGACGCGCGGACATGCGCGCGCAGGCGCGGCACGGAGGCGCTTATGGACCCCGCCATTCGACCTGAACATCATGCCCTCGTGGCGAGCGACCGCGTTTCGGGAACCGACGTCTATGACGCCAAGGGCGACAAGATCGGCTATGTGGAGCGCTTCTTCATCGAAAAGGTCTCGGGCCGCGTCGTCTACGCGCTGATGAGCTTCGGCGGCTTCCTCGGCGTTGGGGAGGATCATTATCCGATCCCCTGGAGCCGGCTGCGCTACGATACTGTGCTTGGCGGCTATCGCGTCGATCTCACCGAGAAGGATCTGGAGGACGCGCCCAAATGGATCGACGGCGAACCCGTCGTCGACAGCGCATGGGACGAGCGCGTCCACGCCTATTACGGCGTGCCGCCCTGGTGGGTCCCCTGAGGGGCGCGCGCCTTGCGCAGCCGCAACACGAGTATGGCGCCTGACAGGGCGAGGCTCGCCAGGTT
The DNA here is from genome assembly GCA_964645525.1 of uncultured Beijerinckia sp. Taxonomy (GTDB): domain Bacteria; phylum Pseudomonadota; class Alphaproteobacteria; order Rhizobiales; family Beijerinckiaceae; genus Terripilifer. The sequence goes on along the minus strand of CAZYBF010000089.1, from coordinate 1,224 downwards.
GAAGATCATGATCGGCCATGAGCCGATCAGGGCGCCATAGACGATCCACAGCGCGAAGGCCGTGACGGCGGCCAGATAGGCGCGCGCGGAGATCGCGCTGGGATCCGGCTCGCGCCAGGCCTTCAGCAATTGCGGAACGAAGCTCGAGGCGGAGACGAACCCCGCGACATAGCCGACAAGGTCTGGAAGGGCGATGGGCATGGCGATCGCGGGAGAATTGGCGTGGGAGAGGCGAGGGCGCCCGCCTGCGGGCGGGCATGGCTCAACGCGGCCTGCGCCATTGCGTTCCCGTGCGCCTGCGATCCGCCGGCGCAGGGCCTCGGCGCCGGCCTCCTCGGCGACGGCGCCTGCCGAAAAAGCCTCGGGAAAAACGCTGAATCCGCTGATCCGGTATGGACACGGGGGCGGGGCTTTGTTACACGCCGCACGTCGCCGGGGCGCACGCCCCGCCGCTTCGATGGGCGCATAGCTCAGTTGGTAGAGCAGCTGACTCTTAATCAGCGGGTCCTAGGTTCGAGCCCTAGTGCGCCCACCATCGAAGCCCAAGGGAATCAATTAGATATACATAGACTTAGCTTTTTCGCGACATGCGCGGAAAAGTTATAAACGGTTATAAACTAAAACCACGCCGATAGTGCGTAGTAACCAGTTGCCCAAATCCATCCAAATCTATAGCTTAACTATTAAAGCACAGCCTGTGCCTTGAGTGTCGCTGCGTAGTAATAAGTTGCCACTTCAGCGCTGACCATCAATAGCCGTAGTAACAAGTTACCCAAAGCGTACTTAGATAGTCATTGCTTTCAATATGGGTAATACTTCGTCCGTCATTGCTAAAGGTGGAATACAGAAATGAACACGCCTTGCCGCGTTT
>CAZYBF010000089.1:0-279 GCA_964645525.1 uncultured Beijerinckia sp. | reverse complement strand
CATCATTTATCGCTCCATCGGGAGCAACCGCCCATACGGCTAAATGCAGCTATTCGCCCAATGCTTGCTTCCAACAAGCTTCACAAACGTGCAGTGGCAGCTACGCAGTCCTCGATAGTCACAGCAATGCAGGTGGGCTTGTCGCCGATATCCTGCCCGGACCTGTAACGTGGTACAATATGACATATGTGTGTGGGCGATCTAACAACGTGCATCCTCAATTCCCATTTCGCGGACAATCCTTTACCCCGCCAGTTATCACTAACTGTCAGCGATACG
>CAZYBF010000088.1:0-10214 GCA_964645525.1 uncultured Beijerinckia sp. | reverse complement strand
CCACCTCGGTCAAGCAGGGCGGACGGCAGATCGAATACGAGGATCAGGATCCGCGGATCCATCGCAAGTTCCTCGACGCGCTGGCGACGAGCGGCGTGCCCTCGGAGATGGGCGACGTGTTCGACGAGGCGGCGATCCTCGCCATTCCGAAGGAAACGCTCGTGGGCGTGATCCAGACGCCGCAGCTCAAGGGCCCGGCGATCTAGTCGGGCGCGGGCGTCGACAGAAAGCCGAGCAAGCGGCCGCGCGCAGTCAGGCGCGCGGCCTTTTCGTTATTCTTAGTCCTTGAGCTCGCGCACGGCGCCGCGCGCTGCGCTCGTCGTCATGGAGGCGTAGGCGCGCAGGGCCGTGGAGACTTTGCGCGGGCGGGCCTCGGCGGGCGCATAGCCCGCCTTCTCCTGCGCGGCGCGGCGCGCGTCGAGCGTGGCCTGCGCGACCGCGAGATGGATCTTGCGCGCGGGAATGTCGATCTCGATCGGGTCGCCGTCCTGCACCAGCGCGATCAGCCCGCCTTCGGCGGCTTCCGGCGAGACGTGTCCGATCGACAGGCCCGACGTGCCGCCCGAGAAGCGCCCATCGGTGATGAGCGCGCAGGCTTTGCCGAGCCCCTTCGATTTGATGTAGCTCGTGGGATAGAGCATTTCCTGCATGCCGGGTCCGCCGCGCGGGCCTTCGTAGCGGATCACGACCACGTCGCCCGCCTTCACCGCGCCGCCCAGAATGCCCTTCACGGCCGCGTCCTGGCTTTCGAAGACCTTCGCGGGGCCGGTGAACTTGAGGATGCTTTCGTCCACGCCCGCCGTCTTCACGATGCAGCCGTCGAGCGCGAGATTGCCGTAGAGCACCGCAAGCCCGCCGTCGGTGGAGAAGGCGTGCTCCATGTCGCGCACAACGCCGGTGGCGCGATCGAGATCGAGCTCCTTGTAGCGGCGGTCCTGGCTGAAGGCGACCTGGGTGGGCACGCCGCCGGGCGCGGCGCGGAAGAAATGGCGCACCTTCTCGTCGCTCGTGCGCGAGATGTCCCAGCCGTTCAGCGCTTCGCCGAGCGTGGGCGCGTGGACGGTTGGCACGTCCGCATGGATGAGGCCCGCTTTTTCCAGCTGGCCGATGATCGCCATGATGCCGCCGGCGCGATGCACGTCCTCCATATGCACGTCGGGCGTGGAGGGCGCGACCTTGCACAGCACGGGGGCCTTGCGCGAAAGGCGGTCGATGTCGGCCATGGTGAAGGGCACCTGCGCCTCATGGGCGGCGGCGAGTAGATGCAGCACCGTGTTGGTGGAGCCGCCCATGGCGATGTCCACCGTCATGGCGTTCTCGAAAGCCTTGAAGGTGGCGATGCCGCGCGGCGTGGCGGTCACGTCGTCTTTCTCGTAATAGCGGCGGCACAGGTCGAGGATGCGCCGGCCCGCCTCGAGGAACAATTCCTTGCGGTCGGCGTGGGTGGCCAGCGTCGAGCCGTTGCCCGGCAGCGACAGACCCATGGCCTCGGTGAGGCAGTTCATGGAATTGGCGGTGAACATGCCCGAGCACGAGCCGCAGGTGGGGCAGGCGGATCGTTCGATTTTCTGCACTTCCTCGTCGCTGATGTTGTCGTCGGCGGCGGCGACCATCGCGTCCACGAGGTCGATCGCGCGCTCGCCCGTCTTCAGCAGCACCTTGCCCGCCTCCATCGGCCCGCCGGAGACGAAGACCGCGGGAATGTTGATGCGCAGCGCCGCCATCAGCATGCCGGGGGTGATCTTGTCGCAATTGGAGATGCAGACCATGCCGTCGGCGCAATGGGCGTTGACCATATATTCGACGCTGTCGGCGATCAGCTCGCGCGAGGGCAGGCTGTAGAGCATGCCGTCGTGGCCCATGGCGATGCCGTCGTCCACGGCGATCGTGTTGAACTCCTTCGCGACGCCGCCCGCCTTCTCGATTTCGCGCGCGACCATCTGGCCCAGATCCTTCAGGTGGACGTGGCCGGGCACGAATTGCGTGAAGGAATTGACGACGGCGATGATCGGCTTGCCGAAGTCGCTGTCCTTCATGCCGGTGGCGCGCCACAGGCCGCGGGCGCCGGCCATGTTGCGGCCATGGGTCGTGGTGCGGGAGCGATAGGCGGGCATGGAGGCTTTCCTCGGACTTCGCGCGGCGGCGCCGCATTGCAAACGAAACGATGGAGGTTTAGCCTAAACGGGCCCTTTCGCAAAGAAAGCAGGCCCCATCATTTCAGGAGGAGACGGGATTTGGCGGTCACGCTGACGATCAAGCGGTTCTTCAGCGTTTACGCTTACGGACTTCTCCCGTTCCCGCCCGGAGCTTGTACCGGTGAGGTCTGACGCGGGCGCCGCCGAAGAGGGCCAGCCGGTCTCCCTGCGCGTGCAGGCGGCGGTCTATGGCGTGGGCCTGTTCGTCACCTCGATCTTCCACATCGGCTCGGTGATCATCCCACTTTACGTCTATACGATGAACCCGTCGCCATTGCTGTTCGGGCTCACGTTCAGCGCGGCGCATATCCTCCCCTTCCTGTTCTCGATCCACGCGGGCGCGCTCATGGATCGCTTCGGCGCGCGGCGCGTCATGTTCGCCTGCACGCTGGCCTCGGCGATCCTGCCGCTGCTGTATCCGATGGCGCCGGCGGTGTGGGCGCTGATCGTCCTGCAGATGTTCCTCGGCCTTGCGGAATCCATGGGCTGGATCGGCGCGCAGACCATGATCGGCCAGTACATGCACGGCAAGACGGTCTACGCCGGGCGCCTGAGCTTCGTGATCCGCATCGGCCAATTGGCCGGGCCGCCGCTGGCGGGCGTCACCTGGGATCTTACCGGCGCGTGGGGATCGTTCATTCTCATGTCGGTGTGGTGCCTCGGCGGCTTTTTCTGCGCGCTGTTGCTGCCGCCGCTGTCGGCGGCCGCGCGCGGAGCTGCGCCCACCAACGCCCATCTGAAATCCGGCAAGCTGCGCGCGCTGCTTCCGCGCTGGAGCGATTACGCGACCGCCTTCAGCCTGCTCAGCGCGCCCGCCGTCGTCATCATCGTCGTGCTGGGCGCGATGATGCATGTGGGCAATGCGGTGCAGAGTTCGTTCTACGTCGCCTGGCTGAAGGACATGGGCATCGCGGGCACGGCGATCGGCTTGCTCAGCCCCGCCGGCGCCGTGGGCGCGGCGGTTTTCTCGCTGCTCACCGCGCCGCTCACCCGCTATGTGAGCGGCTTCTGGATCACGCTGTTCTCCCTGTGGGCGGGCGTTCTGTTCGTCTGCGTCACGCCGCTGATGGGCTCCTATCTCGCGCTGCAGATCGCTATGTTCCTGCGCTCGGGCATGAATGGGCTCGCCCAGCCGCTCGTCATCACCCTCGTGCTGCGGGGGGCGGGGCGCAGCAATCAGGGCAAGGCCATCGGCCTGCGCGGCACGGCCAATCGCGTCGCCTCCATCCTCGCGCCGCTCGCCATGGGAGCGATCGCGGAGGCGGTGGGGCTGGAGGCGTCCTTCTATGTGGTGGGCGGGCTCGTCAGCCTCGGCATGATCGCCATCGCCGTCTATCTGATCCGCCGGCCCGACGTGGCGCGCAGCGGGGAGGAATGAGCGGCCCGGCCGCCGTTTTCGCCCGCATGCGCCCTCCGCCCGCGGGCGGAGGGTTGGCCTGCCCCGATGCGGCCTTTTTTCGTTGGCTTCATCCTGGCGTATAAGTCTGCGCGGGAATCACAGAGGACGCCGCCCATGAAATCCGCCGTCGCCATCGTCTCCATCGCCGCCGTAGGCCTGTCGCTGGGCGGCTGCGCCTCCACCGGCCCCGCCGCCCCCACGGTGGCGGTCATGCCGGGTCAGTCCAAGTCCTATGAGGCCTTCCAGCGCGACGACGCTTTCTGCCAGTCGCAGGCGCAGCGCGCGGTCGGCTACCAGTCTCCCGGCCAGACGGCCAACGATCAGGCGGTCGCCGGCGCGGCCGTGGGCACGGCGCTGGGCGCGATCGCGGGCGCGGCCATTGGCGCTGCATCTGGCAATGCGGGCCGCGGCGCGGCCATCGGCGCGGGCGCGGGCCTGCTGGGCGGTTCCGCCGTCGGCGCGGCCAATGCCCGCGAGGCGGGCGGCTCCGTCCAGGCCCGGTTCGATCTCGCCTATGCGCAATGCATGCGCGCGCGCGGCCACGACATTATGACGGCGCCCCCGCCGCGCCCCGTGACCACGGTCATCTATGAGCGTCCGGCGCCGGTCTATGTCTATCCGCGCCCCTACGGCGGACATTACTATTACCGCCGCTGGTGAGGCGGCGGGTCGGCGTTCTAACGCCGGTCGCAAGGGCGCCTGCGGGCGCCCTTTTTTCATGAACCTCGCCTTGCCGCGCGACTCGGTCAGGCCCATGCTGGCTGCGAGTCGTCGTCTTTCGGAGTTTCCCATGCGTCGCTTTCGCCGAGCCCGTCCCGTCCTCTTCGTCGCCCTTGCGGCCCTGTGCGTCGGCGCTGCGCCCGCCCGCGCGCTCGACCATGTGTTCGAGAACGTCGTCTTCGGCGGCGATCAGCCTGACGCGCCCGAGGTCCGCATTCCGCGCATAGAGTTCCGCGACACCGACGCGCCTTACGAGGAGGTTCGCCGTCTGGTCGATCCGCGCACGCCCGTGAACGAGGCGGTCGCCATCGCCACGCGCATGCGGGCGGGGCTGATCTCCGTTCCCGAGGTGCGCATCGTCTATCGTGGCGACGACCGGGGCGAAGTCGTGCTCAGCCAGGGCGTGATCGAGCGTCTCGCGGGAACGCGTTTCACGAAGCTCGCCTTCGCCGGCGCGCAGGGGCGCATCGAAGTGCAGGACGCCGGCGCGGGCGAAATCGTCTCCGGCCCGCTCACGCTCACGGATGGGGATTTCTCCAAGCTTGTCGAAGCCGCGCGAAATGGCGACGTCACGGACGGCGTAGCCCGGCTTGGCGGCTTCTCATGGACGGGCCTGCGCATCTCCATTCCCGACAAGGACGTGTCGCACACGGCGGTGGGCGGCAATCTGTGGCGGCTCGGCCTGGCCTCCATCACGGGCTCAACGGTCTATGCTGGCGACACGCCGCGCAAAATGCTTGGCAAGATGGAGGGCTTCTCCATCGCTGCGCCGCAGGCCTCCGATGTCGGACGCGAGCTCGCCGCCTTCGGCTTCGAGAAGATCGACTTCGGCCTTGCTTTCGACGGCGACTATGATCCGGCGACGAAAATCCTGCAGCTGAACGAATATTCAATGAGCGGCGCGGGCGCCGGCTCGCTGCGCCTGTCGGGCGCTTTCGGCAATATCGAGCCGGCCTTGTTCATTGGCGATCAGGCTGCGCGCGCGACGGCGGCGCTTGCGGGCGACGTGCGCCTTCTCAACCTGCAATATGTGGACGCCGGCCTGTTTGCGAAGAGCGTCGCCTTTTATGCGGCGAGCGTGGGCAAGGCGCCTGCGAACGTGCGCTCGGAATGGGCGATGCTTGTGGGCGGGGTCGTTCCAATCCTGACGGGCGGGGATCCTGCGGGCTTTCGCATTGCGGAGGCTGTGAGCGCCTTCATCCGCGAGCCCGGCAGTTTCAGCCTCTCGCTGAAGGGCAAGGCCGGACCGCTGCGCGTGGCCGATTTCGAATCCCTTTCCGATCCGGCGTCCTTCTTCCGAAAGGTGGACCTCTCCGTCGTCGCGGGCAAATGAACGGCGCCGCTTTGGCGGCTGCGGGGCGCGCCCTACATTAAGGAGGTGAGGCGCGCGCGAGGCGACGCGCATCGGGAAACGCGCGCCATGAATCACGATCCAGTCTCGATCGACAATGCGATCTGCGGCCCGCTTCTGGGCGGGTCGCACGAGCCCACCTTCGCCGGCGCGCCCTCTTTCATGCGCCGCCGCTTCACCAAGGATCTGAGCGAGGCGGACGTGGTCGTCTGGGGCGTGCCCTTCGATTGCGCCACGTCCAACAGGCCGGGCGCGCGTTTCGGGCCGGCGGCGATCCGGCGCGCCTCGGCGATGTTCGATGGCGATCCGCAATATCCCTCGCGCCGCGATCCGTTCGCCGCCCTCGCGGTGATCGATGCGGGCGATTGCTTCTTCGAATATGAGCGCCTCGCGCAGGCGCCGGCGCTCATTGAGGCGCAGGCGGCGCAGATCGTGGCGGCGGGCCGCCATCTCGTCACGCTGGGCGGGGACCATTTCATCACCCTGCCGTTGCTGCGCGCGCATGCTGCGGTTCACGGTCCGCTCGCTCTCGTGCAATTCGATGCGCATCAGGACACGTGGGACGACGACGGCACGAAAATGTCCCATGGCTCCTTCGTCACGCGGGCGGTGGCCGAGGGGCTTATCGACGTCGCGCGGTCGATCCAGATCGGCGTGCGCACCGTGGCGCCGCATGATTACGGAATCGAGATCCTGGACATGGACGCCTGCTGCGCGCTGGAGCCCGCCGGCGTCGCCGCGCGGATCAAGGCGCGGACGGGGCCGGGGCCGGCTTATCTCACATTCGACGTCGACGTCCTCGATCCCGCTTTCGCGCCGGGCACGGGAACGCCCGTCGCGGGCGGGCTCTCCAGCGCGCAGGCGCTCTCCATCCTCTGGCGGCTTGGCGAGATCGATTTTCGCGGCATGGACGTGGTCGAGACCTGCCCGCCCTACGACAGCTCGGACGCGACCGCCATCGCGGCCTCGGCCGTCGTGCAGCGTTACCTGCAATTGCTCGCCGCCCGCGCGCCCCTGCGCCGGGGTTGACGATTCCCCCTTCCGCTTCGCGCCGCGCGAGGTTACGAGACGGGCGCGCGCCGCGTGGCGCGCCGCAGACGCGAGGGAGCGGCGACATGGCCAAGGCGAGAGTGTTCATCGACGGCGAGGCGGGCACGACGGGCCTGCTCATCCGCGAACTGCTCGCCCCGCGCGCGGACATCGCGCTTGTGAGCATCGATCCCGACAAGCGCAAGGATCCCGCCGCGAAGGCTGATCTCATGGCCGGCGTGGATTGCGTCGTCCTCTGCCTGCCCGACGACGCCGCCAAGGAGACCGTGGCGCTCGCCGACGGGCTTGGCGCGCGCGCGCCGAAGATTCTCGACGCCTCCACCGCCCATCGCGTCGCGCCGGACTGGGTCTATGGTTTCGCCGAACTGTGCGCGGGACAGGCGGACGCGATCCGCGCGGCCGCGCGCGTCGCCAATCCCGGCTGCTACGCCACGGGCGCGATCGCGCTGCTGCGTCCGCTCGTGGACGCGGGCCTCGTGCCGCCCGACTTTCCGCTCACGATCAACGCCGTGTCGGGATACAGCGGCGGCGGCAAGTCGATGATCGCCGATTACGAGGCGCGGCGCGCGCCTGATTTCGAGCTTTACGCGCTGGGTCTCGAACACAAGCACATTCCCGAGATCCAGGCCTATTCGCGCATGGCGCGGCGTGTGCTTTTCGCGCCCTCCGTCGCGGATTTCCGGCAGGGCATGATCGTGTCGATCCCGCTGCATCTCGATCTTCTGCCCAAAAAGCCCTCCGGCGCGGATCTCGAGGCCGCGTTGCGCGCGCATTACGGCGCGGGCGGCCTGGTGCGCGTCGTCTCGGGCGCGGACCTTCAGGGCGAGGGCGGCAAGCTAGAGCCGCAGGCGCTGAACGACACCAACGCCATGGAGTTGCGCGTGCACGCCAATGAGGCGCGCAAACACGCGATCCTCACCGCGCGGCTCGACAATCTGGGCAAGGGCGCCTCGCGCGCCGCCGTGCAGAATCTGGATTTGATGCTGGCTCTGTGATCCCGCGCGCGCGGGATCTTGCCTTCACGCCTTTACGCCTTCACGCGCACATATTCGCCGGGCGCATCGCACAGCGCCTTGAGCTTTCCTTCGCCCGGCGTGCGGGCTGGAACCTTGCGCGGCGCCTGGGCGGCGATCCATTGCATCCAGTCGGGCCACCATGAGCCCTTGTGCTCGTTCGCGCGCGCCAGCCAGTCCTCGTATTCGACGCCCTCGCGCGGCTGTTCGCCGAGCCAATATTGATATTTCGGCTTGGCGGGCGGATTGACCACGCCCGCGATATGGCCTGAGCCCGCGAGCACATAGCGCACCTCGCCGCCGAACATCTTGGCGCCCGTGAAGACGGAGCGTGCGGGCGCGATATGATCCTCGCGCGCGGCGAGCTCATAGATCGGGATCGTCACGGCCTTCAGGTCGAGCCTGTGGCCGGCCATCGTCATCTCGCCGCGCGCCAGTGTGTTGTCGAGATAGCAATTGCGCAGATAGAAGGAATGATTGGCCGCCGGCATGCGCGTGGAGTCCGAGTTCCACGTGAGCAGATCGAAGGGCATGGGCTCCTTGCCCTTCAGGTAATTGTTGACGAAATAACCCCAGATCAATTCGTTCGGCCGCAGCATGTTGAAGGCGGACGCCATTTTCGCGCCTTCAAGATAGCCCGTCTGGCGCATCTTCTCCTCAAGCGCGCCGATGCGCGCGCTGTCCACGAAGAGTTTCAGATCGCCGGCGTCGGTGAAATCGGTCTGGGTGGTGAACAGCGTGGCGCTGGCGATGCGCTTGTCGCTGGTCGCCGCCATCAGCGCGAGCGCGATGGACAGAAGCGTGCCGCCCACGCAATAGCCGATGGCGGTCACCTCGCGCTCGCCGGTGGCCGCCTCGATCGCGTCGAGCGCGGCGAACACGCCTTCGCGGATGTAATCCTCGAAACTCTTTTGCGCATGGCGCTCGTCGGGATTGACCCAGGAGATCACGAAGACCGTGAGCCCCTGTTCCACGCACCAGCGCACGAAGCTCTTCTCGGGATTAAGGTCGAGCACGTAGAACTTGTTGATCCAGGGCGGCGTGATGAGCAGCGGGCGCGCATAGACGTCGGGCGTCGCCGGCGCGTACTGGATCAGCTCCATCAGATCGTTGCGGAAGATCACCTTGCCCGGCGTGGTCGCCATGTCGCGGCCCAGCTCGAACTTGGTGCCGTCGCTCTGGCGGATCTTCAGCGCGCCTTTGCCCGCCTCGATGTCCTCGGCCAGCATTTTCATGCCGCGCACGAGGTTCTCGGCGTTCTCCGACAAGGTCGCGCGCAGCAGCTCGGGATTGGTGCCGATGAAATTGGAGGGCGAGATCGCCCCCGCCACCTGCCGCAGATAGAAGGCCGCCTTGTCGCGGGTGGCGGGATCGACCTCCGCCTGCTCCACCATGTCGTTCGCCCAATGGGTCGCGATGGCGTAGGCCTGCCGCAGGAAATCGAACAGCGGATTGGTTTTCCACTCGGGGTCCGCGAAGCGGCGGTCGGCGGGATCAGGCTCGGCGACGGGGCGCACCTCCTCGCCGGAGAAGCGGCGGAAGGTCGATCCCCACAGCGCGATGAGCTCGCTCGTCAGCCGCGTCTGGGCGTCGAGCGCGCGGGCGGGATCGGACAGCCAGTATTCCGCCACATGGCCGAAGGTCTTCACCGCGTCCTCGACATGTTCGGCCATGTCGGGATTGGTCCTGCCTTCCTGAATCGGGCGCATATAGGCGGCCAGCGCCTTGGCGCCTTCCGTTGTCAGGCGGGCGAGGTTGAGCGCAAGGGCGTCGAAATCGGGCAGGGGGGCCTTGGGAGCCTCGGGAGCCTCGGGGGCCTCGGGGGCCTTGGGCGCCTGTTCGGCGGGCTTTTTCTCGGCTATTGCGGATGCGGGTTTCGCGCGCCTCTTGCGCGCCGTTCCGGTCGCCGGTTGGCCTGCGGGGGTCTTGCGGGGACGGCCGGGGCCGCGGCGGGCCGGTGCGGCTGCCGCTGGAGCGGAAGTGGGCGGCGCCTGATCGTCCGGGGCCATTCGCGTCATCTCCGGCGGGGGCAGACCCGCGGTCTCGTTTGAACCATAATAGGCAGCTATCCATTCGGCGCGCCACTGCCCAATAGGTTTTAGAGAATGGACCGGCACGCCGACGCAATTGCGACAGGAACGCGATAATGTGGACCGCCAAAGCCCGACTTCTCCGATCAGCCGTCCGCGTCGCCGCCCTGGCCGCCTTGGCCGCCTTCGTCGCCGCCGCCGCGCCCCTTTCGGCGCGCGCCCAGTCCGCCGCGCCTGCCCCGCAGGGGGAGGGGGCGAAGCCCCGGCCGGGACTGCTGGACACCATTCTGCAGGGCCCGAACCTGCGCACCACCGCCCCCGAGCCCAAGGATTGGGTGAAGGCCTCCCGGCCGGCCGAGGCGCGCGAGCCCCGGCGCGTGCAGCCCGACGCCGAGCCGCGCCGGGCGATGCTCACGCCCGAACAGATCCGGGCGCGCGAGGCCGAGCTTGACAATT
>CAZYBF010000087.1:0-10311 GCA_964645525.1 uncultured Beijerinckia sp. | reverse complement strand
ACCATGAGCCATTTGTCTTCAAAGAGAACCATCTTGCGGATGGCCTCTGCATCTTTCTCATTGGGCGCACGCTTCACCGCAGGGGTTGCAGGCGCATCAAGATTGAGTGGCGGCACGCGCACGCTTTGGCCCTGCACAAGACGCGTTGAACCTTCGACACGTTTGCCATCCACCCGGACTTCGCCCTTGCGCAAAATCTTGTTCAGATGCGACAGGCCAAGCGCAGGGAAATGATGCTTGAACCAGCGATCAAGACGCATCCCCTCTTCATCGCCTGAGACGATGCGGGTCTGCACGCCACCGCTTTTCTTTTGTTCGCTCACGCAAGGCTCCTGACAAGGGCAAGGCCCAGCACAAGCGCCACAAGCGACAGGACCACAGAGCCGATGATGTAGAGAAAGGCAGACCCCAATTCGCCGCGCTCCCACATCAGGATTGCGTCAAGCGAAAAGGCCGAGAAAGTGGTGAAGCCACCCAGCACACCCGTCGTGAGAAAGAGGCGCGATGACTGCGACCAGCCCTCCCCTGCCTTGAAGGCGAACCAGCCAGCGAGAAGGCCCATGGCTCCAGACCCCAGCACATTGATGATGAGTGTGCCCCAGGGAAAATCCGGCCCACACCAACGCGCGCAGCCCAGATTGACCCCGTGGCGCAGCGCGCCGCCGAGACCTGCTCCGAAAAAGACAAGAAGATAGGGCGTCATGCGCACCCTATAGACCAAAGCCCCGCCTGCGTCACCGCTCAAGCCTCGCCTCGCTCGCGCCGCAGCTTCTCCCACCAATCGAGCCGCTTGCGGATCTCACGCTCAAAGCCCCGCTCCACCGGGTCATAAAGCTGCTGGCGGCCAAGCTTGTCAGGCCAATAATTCTGACCCGAAAAGGCATCCGGCTCGTCATGATCATAGCGATAGCCCGCCCCATAGCCCTCATCCTTCATGAGCTTGGTCGGCGCGTTCAGAATGCTGTGTGGCGGCATCAGCGAGCCCTGCGTCTTGGCAAGCCGCAAGGCTTCTTTCCAGGCCGTGTAGACGGCATTCGATTTCGGTGCCGTGGCGACATAGACGACAGCCTGCGCCAGAGCGAGCTCCCCTTCGGGTGAGCCCAGAAAGTCAAACGCCTCCTTGGCGGCATTGGCCACGACCAGCGCTTGCGGATCGGCAAGGCCGATATCCTCCACCGCCATGCGCACGACGCGGCGCGCGATGAAAAGCGGATCTTCGCCGGCATCCAGCATCCGGGCGAGATAGTAAAGTGCGGCATCAGGATCAGAGCCGCGCACCGTCTTATGCAGAGCCGAGATGAGGTTGTAATGACCCTCCTGCCCCTTGTCATAGATTGGCGCCCGCCGCTGCAAGACCTTGCTCAAGCCCTCAGTGTCGAAGACTTCGCCGGGCTTGGCCGCGCGCCAGACTTCTTCCGCAAGCGTGAGGGACGCACGCCCATCCCCATCTGCCATGCGAATGAGAGCTGCACGCGCATCCTCATCCAGCGGCAGCGGCTTGCCCTCGACCTCTTCAGCGCGTTTGAGCATCTGCCCGATCGCCGCTTCATCAAGCGATTTGAAAGTCAGTACACGCGCACGCGACAGCAGCGCCGCATTCAATTCGAAAGACGGGTTCTCCGTCGTCGCGCCGACAAGCGTTACAGTGCCATCTTCCATGACGGGCAGAAAACCATCCTGCTGCGCGCGATTGAAGCGATGGATCTCATCGACAAAGAGCAAAGTACCCTGCCCTGCTTCGCGGCGGGCGCGGGCTTGCTCAAACACTTTCTTCAAATCCGCCACGCCAGAGAAGATGGCGGAGATTTGCACGAAAGTGAGATCTGTCACTTGCGCCAGCAAACGCGCAATCGTCGTTTTACCGGTGCCGGGTGGTCCCCAAAAGATCAAAGAACCGAGCGAGCCTGATGCAATGAGGCGAGTCAAAACGCCATCTGCACCCAGCAAATGTTCCTGTCCTGCAACTTCTGCGAGCGTGCGCGGGCGCAAACGATCCGCAAGCGGACGCGGCGCGTCTGCGTCAATGCCAGCTTTAGAAAACAGATTGCTCATGCTTCACATAAGGTTAGGTCGCGGAAGTGATCATAGACCAACTTTGCAACAGGTCTATTCGTGTCTTTCTGGGCACACAAGAAAAACAAAGCTTTAGGTTGCTTCACGAATCGAAGCTTTGGGTTGAGCATTTCGCCGGACTGGAAGAACGCGCCAGCCTGTCAGCAACACATAGTGAGGATCTCATGCGCACCATAGCCTTTGTAACGCAAAAAGGCGGCTCAGGAAAAAGTACGCTCGCTGCTTCGCTCAGCGTGGCAGCTTTTGAAGCCGGCGAAAGCGTTGTCGTGCTTGATCTCGACCCGCAGCAGTCGCTCGTCAAATGGTCGAAGCTAAGAGGCGAAAGTGATGTGCCGGTTGAGGCGGTCACGGTCGGCAAGCTGGGCGCTGTGTTGCGCGCATTGGAAAAGAGCGGCATTTCGCTTTGCATCATAGACACGGCAGGCAGCGAGACACCGGCTGGTGAAGCAGCGATGAGACATGCAGACCTGTCGATCATTCCGGCACGCCCCAACGTGTTTGATCTTTGGGCGAGCGAACAGACGCGCAAGACCGCACGTTCTCTGCGTCGGGAATATGTGTTCCTACTCAACCAATGTCCGCCCTCGCAGCAAAGCGCGCGTGTGGATGAGGGCGTGGTTGCCCTCGAAGCCATGGGTGGCCTGATCTCGCCACTCGTCACTTCGCGTGTTGACTATCAGGATTCTGCGCGCCACGGGCTCGGCGTTACCGAGTGGAACCCAAATGGCGAAGCCGCTGATGAAATGCGCAAGCTCTGGGCTTCGATCAAGCGGCGCTTTGGCAAAGCCAAGAGCGTGACACGCAAGGCTGCGTAAGCCTATCCGCCAATGGCCGTGGTGAAAATCTGACCGCCACGGCCAATGGTCAACCGCCACCAATTGCGCGGGTTTTCTGTGACCCGTCGCAAGTCGCTGGTACGCGCAATTTTGGCATCATTGACAGCAAGGATCACATCGCCCCTTTGCAAGCCAACACGTGCAGCAACAGAATTCGGCGGAACTTCGCTGATGACGACGCCATCGCGAAAGGATTCAATGGAAAATTCTTCTGTCACCGCCGGCGAAAGATTGATCACTGTCGCCCCGGTGAAAGGTGAACGGCCCGCAATGGTCACTGCTTCACGCGGCGGCATTTCCGGCGCTGCCACCAGACGCATGGTCAAATTTGTTTTCTTTCCATTGCGCAGCACAGACAGCGATGCGGTCGAACCCACGGGCCTTGTCCCAATGCGGTAACTCAGCGCTTCAGGGTCATCAATCTCAAGCCCGTCAATTGCCGTGATCACATCCCCCCTGCGCAACCCCGCTTGCGCGGCAGGCCCGCCTTCGACGAGATCTGTGACAAGCGCGCCTGCAGGACGATCAAGTCCGATGCTTTCAGCAATCTCACGCGAGACATTTTGCAAGGTCGCTCCGGGCCATGGACGACGTACTTGCGCGACACCACCCTTTGCTGCAGCAACGACGACCTTCACCATATTCACCGGGATGGCAAAGCCAATTCCGATGGATCCGCCTGAGCGGGAATAGATGGCCGAATTGATGCCAGCAAGGCGACCGGTTGAATCAACCAGCGCGCCACCTGAATTGCCCGGATTGATTGCCGCATCTGTCTGAATGAAGAAGCCATAATCCGTGATGCCGACTTGCGTGCGCGCCAATGCAGAGACAATGCCCATGGTCACAGTCTGACCGACACCAAACGGATTGCCGATCGCGAGCACCACATCACCCACTTCGATGGCATCGGAATCGCCCAGTTCGAGCGCGGGGAATTGACCGCCATTCTTGATGCGCAACACGGCCAGATCCGTGCGCGGATCACGCAGCACGATCTCGGCGTCAAACTCGCGCCGGTCTGACAAGGCGACGCGAACATTGGTCATGTTTTCGATGACATGATGATTGGTCACGACGAGCCCAGAGGGATCGACAATCACGCCCGAACCGAGCGACTGGCTGGTGCGCGGCGATTGCTGCCCACCGCCGAAGAACTGACGAAACAGCGGATCGTCCAACAAGGGATTGCGCGCCTGCCGCTCAACCCGCGAGGCATAAACATTCACCACTGCTGGCGTGACCCGCTTCACGACCGGCGCAAATGATTGGGTCAGGGCCGGACGGCTTTCGGGGATTGCGCGTTGCGTCTGCGCTTGAACCGTCAGGGGAAGAACCAGGAGAAAAGCAAAGATGAAACGCAGCATCGGCAAGCGTCCGGTTGAGGCCCAACTCATATAGGAGGCGCAAAAGGGCCTCGCCAGTGGAACTGGCGCCCTAACAAAAAAGGGCGACCCGAAGGCCGCCCTCAAAACTCGAAACCATCAGCGTCTTACGCTGCGGCTTCTTCGGTCTGCACCGGACCAGAGTCCTTGCCGCGTGCTTCCGGGTCACGATCGACGAATTCGATCACGGCCATGGCGGCGTTGTCGCCGTAGCGGAAGCCGGCCTTCATGATGCGGGTATAGCCGCCATTGCGCTCCTTGTAGCGCGGGCCGAGCACTTCAAAGAGCTTGCGAACAAGCGCAACGTCCTTGATCTGTGCAATGGCCTGACGGCGGGCATGGAGATCACCGCGCTTGCCGAGCGTCACGAGCTTTTCGACGACAGGGCGAAGATCCTTCGCCTTGGGCAGGGTGGTGACAATCTGTTCGTGCTTGATCAGCGCCTGGCACATATTGGCAAACATCGCCTTGCGATGCTCGACGGTGCGGTTAAAGCGGCGCTTTGAGCGACCATGATACATTGGCTAACTCCTTCATTTTTCCGGCCGCCGTGCCAAGGGTCGACCGTCCTCTTTGATGGCAATCGCCAGTCGGCAATCGGCAGTCGAAGAACCCGACTGCCCACTGCCGATCTGCCTACTGCCGGCTTAGTAATGCTCTTCGAAGCGCTTTGCCAGCTCTTCGATATTCTCCGGCGGCCAGCCCTGCACTTCCATGCCGAGATGCAGACCCATCTGCGCCAGAACTTCCTTGATCTCGTTGAGCGACTTGCGACCGAAATTCGGCGTGCGCAGCATTTCGGCTTCCGTCTTCTGGATGAGGTCGCCGATGTAAACGATGTTGTCGTTCTTGAGGCAGTTGGCCGAACGCACCGAAAGCTCCAGCTCGTCGACCTTCTTGAGCAGCGCCGGGTTGAAGGCGAGCTCGGGGATCGACGGAGCGGCTTCCTCGCGGCGCGGCTCTTCGAAATTCACGAAGACGTTGAGCTGGTCCTGCAGGATGCGCGCGGCGTAAGCCACCGAATCCTCCGGCGACACGGCGCCGTTGGTCTCCACCGTCAGGGTGAGCTTGTCATAGTCGAGGATCTGGCCTTCGCGGGTGTTCTCCACGCGATAGCTGACCTTCTTGACCGGCGAATAGATGCTGTCCACCGGAATGAGCCCGATGGGCGAATCCTCGGAGCGGTTGCGCTCGGCCGGGGCGTAGCCCTTGCCGGTGTTGACCGTGAACTCCATGCGGATCTCCGCGCCCTCGTCGAGCGTGCAGATCACGAGGCTGGGGTTGAGCACCTGCACGTCGCCGGTGACCGCGATGTCGCCGGCGAGCACGGCGCCCGGGCCCTGCTTCTTCAGCACCATGCGCTTGGGGCCTTCGCCCTGCATCTTGATGGCGATGTCCTTGATGTTCAGCACGATGTCCGTCACGTCCTCGCGGACGCCGGGGATCGAGGAGAACTCATGCAGCACGCCGTCGATATGGACGGAGGTGATGGCCGCGCCCTGCAGCGAGGACAGGAGAATGCGACGCAGCGCGTTGCCGAGCGTCACGCCGTAACCGCGCTCGAGCGGCTCGGCGATCACCGTCGCCACGCGGCGCGGATCGTCGCCCGGGATCACCTCGAGCTTGTTCGGCTTGATGAGTTCTTGCCAGTTCTTCTGGATCACGTTCGTGCCTTTCTAAACTCGCGGGCATATCGGTCCGTCGACCCTGGCCCACGATGTCGGGCGTCAGAAACCGCGCGCAGGCCCGTCGGCCCGCGTGCGGGATTGATGCGTCGATTGATCAGACGCGACGGCGCTTGCGCGGACGGCAGCCGTTGTGCGGGATCGGCGTCACGTCGCGGATCGAGGTCACCGTGAAGCCGGCGGCCTGCAGTGCGCGCAGCGCGGATTCGCGGCCCGAACCCGGGCCAGAGACTTCCACTTCCACCGTGCGCATGCCGTGTTCCGAGGCCTTGCGGGCGGCGTCTTCAGCGGCCATCTGCGCGGCGTAGGGGGTCGACTTGCGCGAGCCCTTGAAGCCCATCGTGCCGGCCGACGACCAGGCGATCGTGTTGCCCTGCGCGTCGGAGATCGTGATCATCGTGTTGTTGAACGTCGAGTTCACGTGGGCGACGCCAGAGGCGATGTTCTTGCGTTCGCGACGGCGGACGCGGGTAGCTTCCTTAGCCATGTCTCTCTCTTCTTTCCTTCAGGCGCGCCCGTAACGCCAGGCGCTGGGGATCTCTTTGAGGTGATCCGTGATCGATGGCCCGCGCGTGCGCGAGCCGGCGTGATCCGACGCCCGCGTGACGGCAGGCGTTGAGCGAGCCGACGCGCGGCCCGCCCGGAACAGGGGAATTACTTCTTCTTGCCGGCGATCGGCTTCGCCTTGCCCTTGCGGGTGCGGGCGTTGGTGTGCGTGCGCTGGCCGCGCACGGGAAGCTGCTTGCGGTGACGCAGGCCGCGATAGCAGCCAAGGTCCATCAGGCGCTTGATGTTCATCGACACTTCGCGGCGCAGGTCGCCTTCCACGAGATAGTCGCGGTCGATGGTTTCGCGGATCTGCAGCACTTCGGCGTCCGTGAGCTGGGCGACGCGGCGCTCGGCCGGGATGCTCACCTTCTCGCAGATCTCTTCGGCCTTCTTCGCGCCGATGCCGTGGATGTACTGAAGCGCGATGACGACGCGCTTGTTCGTGGGAATATTGACGCCAGCAATACGGGCCACAGGCCGTCTCCATGTCAGCGGCGCGAGGCCGCGGTTGCGAACACCCGCGTCCGGTGGAGGCCGGCCCATGCGGGGAACCCCAAAGCGCAAAAGCTCCCCGACCCTTCCAAGGAAGGCTCCGGGAGACCGCGTCTCGGTGGATGGAGGGGTGAGTACGGGAAGCCGGCCCCCGAGTCAATGGCTCAATGACCAGCCGTCCGCGGCCTTGGCCGCAAAATGACGCCTGCCGGCGGCCAAAAGGCGAAAGGGCCGCGCGAGGCTCAAAGGGAGCCTCGCACAGCCCTGATCAAGCGGGTTTGGGATGCTCAGCCGGCGAGCGCCGCGTCGAGCGCCTTGGTCACGGCGTCGATGGGCGCCATGCCGTCAACCGTCTTCAGGGCGCCCTTGCCGGCGTAATAGCCCGAGACGGGAGCGGTCTGCGCCCGGTAGGCGTCGAGCCGCTTCTTGAAGGCTTCCGGATTGTCGTCGGCGCGCACGGTCCCGCCCGCCTCCAGAGTCTCGCGGGCGCGCTTCTCGATGCGCGCGAGCAGCGCGTTCTCGTCCACCTTCAGTTCGACGATGGCGTCGAGCTTCATGGCGTTCTTGGCGAGCATGGCGTCGAGCGCCTGCGCCTGCGCCACGGTGCGCGGGAAGCCGTCGAGGATGAAGCCCTTGCGCGCGTCCGCCTCCTGGATGCGGTCGGCGATGATGCCAACCACGATCTCGTCGGAGACGAGGCCGCCCGATTCCATGACCGCCTTCGCCTGCAGGCCGACGGGCGTGCCCGCCTTCACAGCCGCGCGCAGCATGTCGCCGGTGGAGAGCTGCGGAATGCCGTGCTTTTCAACAAGGCGCGCAGCCTGCGTGCCCTTGCCCGCGCCGGGCGGTCCGAGAAGAATGAGCCTCATCTACGCCTCCCCCGCAACTTCGCCTTGCGCACCAGTCCCTCGTATTGCTGCGCCTGCAAGTGCCCGTGGACCTGAGCGACCGTGTCCATCGTCACGCTGACCACGATCAGCAACGACGTTCCGCCGAAATAGAACGGAAGCGCCGCGTAGGAAATGAGTATTTCGGGTAAGAGGCAGATCGCGCACAGATAGGTCGCGCCGATCACCGTGATGCGCGTGAGCACCTGGTCGATGTGCTGCGCCGTGCGCTCGCCCGGCCGGATGCCGGGAATGAATCCGCCGTGCTTCTTCAGATTGTCGGCGGTCTCGGTCGGGTTGAACACGACCGCCGTGTAGAAGAAGGCGAAGAAGGCGATCAGCGCCACATAGGTCAGCATGTAGAGCGGACGCCCATGCGCGAAATAAGCGTTGAACGTGGCGAGCCAGCCCGTGGCCCCGCCGCTGGCGGAGAAGTTCGCCAGCGTCGTCGGCAGCAGCAGCAACGAGGAGGCGAAGATCGGCGGAATCACGCCCGACGTGTTGAGCTTGAGAGGCAGGAACGACGTCTGCCCGCCCACGATCTGGTTCTGCCCCACTTGACGCTTGGGATAGGTGATGAGGAGGCGGCGCTGCGCGCGCTCCATGAAGACGATGAAGGCGACGACGACCACCGAGAGCAGCAGAACCACAAGGATCAGCGCAGTCGACAGCGCGCCCTGGCGCCCCAGCTCAAGGGTAGAGACGATCGCGGAAGGAAAGGCCGCCACGATGCCCGCGAAAATGATGAGCGACGCGCCGTTGCCGATGCCGCGCGCGGTGATCTGCTCGCCCAGCCACATCAGGAACAACGTGCCGCCGGTGAGCGTGATCACGGTCGAGATCTGGAAGAACAGGCCAGGATTGGCGACCACCCCGCCCTGCCCCTGCAGGCCGATGGCGATGCCCCACGCCTGAAAGACGGCGAGCACCACGGTGAGATAGCGCGTGTATTGATTGATGACCTTGCGCCCGGATTCGCCTTCCTTCTTGAGCGATTCGAGAGAAGGCACGACCGACGTCATCAGCTGGATGATGATGGACGCGGAGATGTAGGGCATGATGTTGAGCGCGAAGATCGCCATGCGCTGCACGGCGCCGCCGGCGAACATGTTGAACAGCTCCAGCACGCCCTGCTGCTTGCCCGTGAAGCTCTGCTCGAAAGCGACCGGATCGATGCCCGGCAGAGGAATGTAGGTGCCGAGCCGATAGACGATGAGCGCGCCAAGCGTGAACCAGATACGCTTCTTGAGTTCGTCGGCCTTCGCAATGGCCGAGAAATTGATCGAGGCTGCAAGCTGTTCGGCTGCCGATGCCATGTGAGCGCTCCGATGGCGCGCCGCGCGCGCCGGAATTCAGGTTCAGGTCCAAGTCTAGCCCGCTTCGCCGGCCTGCGCAGGGGAAAAAGCGCGAAGCGAGCGGGGGCCGACGGAAGGCCTTTTGACATGGGAACGGGGCGAAAGGTCGACCCTCACGCCCCGCTCGAACTCTTATCTCTCCTGAACGCCCGCCGCGCAACGCGCGCGGCGCGCGCCTCAGGCGCCTTCGGCGGGAGCCGCGGCGAGCAGTTTCACCGAACCGCCGGCCTTCTCGATGGCCGCCACGGCGGCCTTGGAGGCGGCGTCGACCTCGAGGGTCAGCTTCGCCTTCAACTCGCCGTTGCCGAGGATCTTGACGCCGTCGCGCGCCTTCGCGCACACGCCGGCGGCGATCAGCGCCTCGAGCGTCACGGGCTTGCCCGCATCGAGCTTGCCCGCATCCACCGCCTGCTGCAGACGGCCGAGGTTGACCTCGTTGTAATCGGTCGAGAACGGAGCGTTGAAGCCGCGCTTGGGCAGGCGACGATGCAGCGGCATCTGGCCGCCTTCGAAGCCCTTGATGCGCACGCCCGAACGCGCGGTCTGGCCCTTGCCGCCGCGGCCGGACTGCTTGCCCTTGCCCGAACCAATGCCGCGTCCGACGCGCATACGCTCCTTGGAGGAGCCTTCGTTGTCGCGAATGTCGTTGAGTTTCATCGCGCCCTCCTCACTTGCCGCCGTCGACGACGCGCACGAGGTGCGCGACCTTGGCGATCATGCCGCGTACGGCGGGCGTGTCCTCGACGGAGGAGCGACGGCCGATCTTGTTGAGGCCGAGGCCCACCAGCGTCTGGCGCTGGGCGGCGGGACGGCCGATCGGGCTCGAGACCTGCTCGAGCGTGATCTTCGGCTTGCTGTTGTCAGCCATGGGTCAGCCTCCTCACGCGTCCGCGGCGTCGGCGTCGACGCCCTGGCGGCGGGACTGAAGGGTCGAAACCTTCATGCTCCGGCGCGCGGCGACCGTACGCGGCGAGTCTTCGCGCTTGAGCGCGTCGAACGTGGCGCGGACCATGTTGTAGGGATTGGACGACCCCTGCGACTTGGCGACG
>CAZYBF010000086.1:0-10431 GCA_964645525.1 uncultured Beijerinckia sp. | reverse complement strand
CGGTGTCCATGTTGTCAGGCAGCTCGATGGAGTCGAGCTTGAAGCCCGTGTTGTACGGGTCCGCCTTGAAGCGCACGTCGTCGAACACGAAGAACTCGGCTTCCGGGCCGAAGAAGGCCGTGTCGCCGATGCCCGTCGTCTTCAGATAGGCTTCCGCCTTCTTGGCGATGCCGCGCGGGTCGCGGTTGTAGGGCGCGCCGGTCGAGGGCTCGAGAATGTCGCAGTTGATGACCATGGTGGACGCCGCGAAGAACGGGTCCATGCAGGCCGACGTCGGGTCGGGCATCAGGATCATGTCGGACTCGTTGATCGCCTTCCAGCCGGCGATCGACGAACCGTCGAACATGGTGCCTTCCGAGAAAATCTCCTCGTCGACGAGCGACACGTCGAAGGTGACGTGCTGCCACTTGCCGCGCGGGTCGGTGAAGCGGAAGTCGACGTATTTGACGTCATTATCCTTGATCGCCTTAAGGACGTCCTTGGCGGTCTTCATGTCGTTGGCCTTTCTGGTCTGCTGGCTGAAGTGGAAGACTTCGGGTGGGACAGCGGCGCTGGATCAGCGTTGAGGTTCAGCGATGAGCAGCGGCGTTGGTTCGACGGAGGCGGACTTGCGTACGCCCGGTTGGATCAGATGGCGTCGGGCCCGGTTTCTCCGGTGCGGATCCGGATCGCGCCCTCGATGTTCGATACAAAAATCTTGCCATCGCCGATGCGCCCGGTCTGCGCCGCCTTGCGGATCGCCTCCACGGCGCGGTCGAGCATGTCGTCGTTGAGGACGACCTCGATCTTCACCTTCGGGAGAAAGTCCACCACATATTCGGCGCCGCGGTACAATTCGGTGTGGCCCTTCTGGCGACCGAACCCTTTGGCTTCGGTGACCGTGATGCCTTGCAGTCCCGCTTCTTGCAGCGCTTCCTTCACTTCGTCGAGCTTGAAAGGCTTGATGATCGCTTCGATCTTTTTCATGCGGCCCCTCGTCACGGTCAAACCCTCGGGCGGCTCATGGAGGCCGCTTCAGGGCATCGGGCTCTTAGCACCCGTCATGCCAAGATTCTATCCACAAAAAGGGCGCTGACCACAGGGGAAAGACTCGAAGGCGGGCAGGTGGGCGCCATTCTGGAGGCGTTCCGCTCATCTATTGTGCAAATATGCACAATAAATAGGCACGATGTCGATCCGGGCCTCGCGCCGCCGGAGCCCCGGATTCGCCCCTGCGTCAAAGGCGACGCTTGAGCGCTCCGGTGAGCGCGGCGCATTCCTCGGCCGTCCCGATGGTGATGCGCAGGCGGTCGGCGATGCGCGGGGCGCTGAAATGGCGCACCAGCACGCCTTCCTCCCGCAGCAGCGCCTGCAGTTCCGCTCCGCCGCGGCCGGGCAGGCGGGCGAAGACGAAATTCGCCTGCGAGGGGAGCACGTCGAAGCCCATGGCGGTCAGCTCCGCGGTGAGCTGGGCGCGGCTCGCCACGATCTTGTCGAGACAGGCCCGGGTCCAGGCCTCGTCACGCCAGGCCGCCAGCGCGGCGGCCTGCGAGAGCATGTTGAGCGGATAGGAGTTGAAACTGTCCTTCACCCGCACCAGCGCCTCGATGAGATGCGGCTGGCCGATGGCGAAGCCCACGCGCATGCCCGCAAGGCTGTGCGATTTCGAGAAGGTGCGCACGACAAGCAGATTCGCATGGTCGCGCACGAGGGAGACGGCGCTCTGCGCGCCGAAGTCCACATAGGCTTCGTCCACCAGAACCACGCGGTCGGCGTTGGCCGCGACGAGCCGGCGCACGTCGTCAAGCGGCAAGGCGACGCCCGTGGGCGCGTTGGGATTGGCGATGACGATCGCTCCGCGCGGCCCCGTGTAATCCTCCACCCGCAGGCGCAACTCCGCGTCGAGCGGCACGGTGCGGTGCGCGATCTCGTAGAGGCGGCAATAGGTGGGATAGAAACTATAGGTGATGTCGGGAAACAGCAGCGGCTCGCCATGTTTCAGCAGCGCATGGAACGCATGGGCGAGCACTTCGTCCGAACCATTGCCGACGAACACTTCTCCCGCGCTCACGCCCAGCCGTTGCGCGATGGCGCCGCGCAGGGCCAGCGATTCCGGATCGGGATACAGGCGCAGCCGCTCGGTCGCGGCCGCGCGGATCGCCTCCAGCGTCGCCGCCGAGGGGCCGTAGGGGTTCTCGTTCGTGTTCAGCTTGACGAAGACGCCCGCGCGCGGCTGCTCGCCCGGCACATAGGGCGACAGCTTGTGGACGACCTCGCTCCAGAATTCGCTCATCTGTGGCCCGCTCCCGCTCCTTGGGCGTGGCTGCGGCCTGCGCCGCGTCGGGCGGATAGAGCACGACCGGGCGGGGCTTTGTCCAGTGCGTTGTGGCCGCATCCCTGACCGGCGTGCGCGCGAGGACGCGCACGGTCCGGGGCGCAAACCCGCACCGCGCGCGTCAGCCCCCATCGCGCCGCGCGCGACCCCGCGCGCATCACGCCCCGTCAGGCGAGGATTTTGACCTGATCTTCGCCCGGCTCGCGCAGCGCCTCGCCTTCAAGCAGGCGCGGGATCGTGACGCGCACGCCCGAGCCCAATTGCTGCAGCGAAATCTCCCGACCATTCGCGAAGCGCAGGCCGTCGCGATAGTCGCCCGCCTCCAGACGCACGAAGATCGCGGTTTCGAACGCCTGCAGGCCCAGCGCCTGGCGCAGCGCCTGCGGAATGTTCTCCAGTTCGAGACGCGTGTCGTACTGCACGCAGACAGCCGTTCCGCAATCCCCTGGCGAAGCCAGCCCCAGGCTGCCGGACGTGAAGCGCGTGGTCTGATAAAGCTCACCCTCGCGCGCAGGGCGTGAGGCGTACATTTCCAGAGAGTAATCGCACATTGGCGGACGCTCCTTCGCGAAGCCCGCCCAGCCTTTGCAAACAACTAGCGCCCGCTCGCGGCGCGGATAGGGCGCCGCAAGCGGATTCTCGTCATTTTTCGCGCCGCGCTTCACAAACAAGCGTGGCGTTTTTCGATGCGGCGCGCCTCAATCGCGTTCGACCGCGCCGCCGCGCGAGGCCCATTCCGTCCAAGAGCCGTCATAAAGGCGCGGCTGCGGCTTGCCCGCGCAGGCGAGCGCGAGATTGAGAACCGCAGCGGTCACGCCCGATCCGCAGGACGTGATCATCGGCCGGTCGGGATCGAGCCCGGCCTGCGCGAAGGCTGCGAGAATCTCCTGCGGCGCTTTCATGCGGCCCTGCGCGAGCACGCCGCCCATAGGCAGATTGCGCGCGCCGGGCATGTGGCCCGCGCTCAGGCCCGCACGCGGCTCAGGCGCCTTGCCGGCGAAACGTTCGGCCGAGCGCGCGTCCGCCACTTGCGCGGAGCCTGCGGCGAGCGCGGCGCGCACATCCTCCATCGCGGCGACGGAGCCCGCATTGAGGCGCGCGGCGAACGAAGCGGGCGCGCGCGTCACCGCGCCGCTCTCCACCGCAAGCCCCAGCGCGCGCCATGCGGGAAGGCCGCCGTCGAGCACGCGCACGTCGCGCGCGCCGAACGTGCGCAGCGTCCACCAGGCGCGGGGCGCGGAGAACAGGCCGACGGAATCATAGACGACGAGAATCATGTCGTCGGCGACGCCGAGCGCGCCCATGGCCTGCGCGAACGCCTGCGCGTCGGGCAGCATGTGCGGCAGGTCGCTCGCGCGGTCGGACAGCGCGTCGATGTCGAAGAAAGGCGCGCCGGGAATGTGCGCCTGCGCATGTTCGGCGCGCGCGTCGCGGCCCGCCGTGGGCAGATGCCAGGAGGCGTCGAGCGCGCAAACGCGCCGGTCGGCGAGCGCCTGCGCCAGCCAGCGCGGCGAGACCAGCGGCGCGGGCAGGGCGGGATCGGCCGCGGCCGGATCGACGTGAGCGGGGCTTGCGTGGGGCGATGGTGCGGCGTCGGTCATTTCGTTCGTCTCGCGCTGGCGTTCGTTTCGCCATGATGACGCAAGCGCGCGCCGCGCGCCAGCCGCGCTCATGCGGGCGCGGCCCGGGCCTTTCCTTCGCGCCGGCGATGGGCGAAAAAGCGCGAGGCGCCTTGCGCGCCGGAGCTTTGGGAGGCGGCCTTGGAGCGGGACCAGACGGCGGTCGTCGTGGGCGGGGGCATCGGCGGGCTGTGCCTGGCGATCGCGCTCGCGCGCAAGGGCTGGAGCGTGCGCGTGCTCGAACAGGCGCCGCAATTCGGCGCCATCGGCTATGGCATCCAGCTCGGGCCCAATGTGTTTCCCATGTTCGAGCGGCTCGGTCTCGCCGATGAGGTGAAGCGCAAGTCGCTCTTTCCCGAGAATGTGTGGATGTTCGACGCCTTCGACGGCGCGCCGGTCACGCGCGTGCGCACGGATGGCGCTTTCGTGAAGCGCTACGGCCATCCCTATGTCGTGATCCACCGCGTCGACCTTCACAATCTGCTCGTCGAGGCCTGCCGCGGCTATCCGCAAATCCATCTCGACGAAAACGCCGCGGTGACGAGCTTTGAGGATTTCGGCGATCACGTCGTCGTCTCCACGCAGGACGGGCGTCGCATCGCGGGGGCTTTCGTCGTCGGCGCCGACGGCATTCGCTCGCGGCTGCGCACGCTGATGATCGGCGACGGCGATCCCTCGCTGATCGGCTATGTCGCCCATCGCACCATCGTGCCGATCGAACAGGCGCCGCGCGACGTCAACCGCACGGACGTCGCGCTGTGGGGCGGGCCGGGCTTCCACATCGTTCATTATCCGCTGCGCGACCACACGCTGTTCAACATCGTCGCGGTGTTCCGCACCGACACATTTTCGCAAAAGGGCGACGTGGCGTCCTATCGCGCGGAATTGCAGGAGACCTACAAGGACGCGCATCCGATCATGCGCGAGATGATCGGCATGCTCGATCTGGAGCGGCGCTGGCCGATCGGCGACCGCGAGCCGCGGCGCGGATGGTCGCAGGGGCGCGCGGCGCTTATGGGCGACGCCGCCCACGCCACGTTGCAATCGCTCGCGCAGGGCGCGGGCATGGCGATCGAGGATGCTGTCGTGTTCGCCGAATGCGTCGCGCTGGCGCAGGGCGACCATCCGCGCGCGTTTCGCGCCTTCGAGAAGGCGCGGCTCTTGCGCACCGCGCGGGTGCAATATGAAAGCCGTTACATGTGGAACGATCTCTACCACACCGGCGGGCTTGAGAGCGAGGCGCGCAACGAGGCCTATCGCGCGCGCAGCGAGGAGGATGTCTGGCGCTGCCTCGACTGGCTCTATCAGGGCGCGCAGGTTCCAACGGCGCTCTAGGGCCGCGGGCGCGGGCCTTCGATCAGCGCCCGCGCGTCATCGCGGAAGCGGGCGCGCGAGTCCTCGCGCGAATAAAACATATGCCCGCCCGGATAGACCTCGAAACGCATGCGCGCGGGATCGCCCGTGTTTGGAATCTGATCGAGCGTCATCTGCGTTTCGAAATAAGGCGTCACAAGATCCGTGAGCCCGTGCACGATCAGCGTGCGCAGGGCCGGATCGAGCGCCATGGCGCGCTGCAGGTCGCGCACGGATTCCTGCCGGCTGCGCTCGCCCCAGTCCCATTGCCGGCCCGCCTGTTCGTTCTGGAACTGGTAGCGGCCGTCGGGAACGATCCATTCCAGTCGTTCGCGATAGAGCCCGACCATGGCCTGCACGATGGGCGCGTGCAGGCCCAGCCGCATCTGGTCGTCGGCGTCGGGCCCTTCGCCGAAGGGAGAGGGATCAAGGCCCAGCACGCGCGCATCGTAGAGGCTTGGCGTCTTGCCCTGCGCCCGCGCGATCTCGTTGACGAAGGCGTCCAGCGGCAGGCGGCCGGCGTGGCGCGCGACGATCTCGACGGGCAGGCCCGTGATCTGCGCGATGCGCGCGTTCAAGCGCAAGAGCGCCTGCGGGTCGTTCACGCCGCGCATCAGGTCGGCGAGATAATCTCCGCGCGCATAGGCCTCGACGTCGGCCAGGTCCTCGCGGCGCGTGGCGTCGCGGACGGTCGCCGCATAGGCGGGCAGGCGGGCGAGATGTTCAAACAGGCCGCGCCGCGCATGGAAGCGGCCGAAGTCGAGCACAGGCGAGACGAGCGCGAGCGCGCTCACGCCGACGCCCTGATCCGTCTGCAGGCGATGCGCGATCTTGGGAACGCGGAAGCCGCCATAGCTTTCGCCGACCAGCGTCACGGGCGAGGCGCCGCGTCCGCGCGCCTCCAGCCAGCGGCGGATCGTGGTGGCGAGCGCGTCCACGTCGCCGTTCACGCTCCACAGCCATTTGCGCGTGTCCTCGCCGCCGAGCGTGCGGCTGTAGCCCGTGCCTGCGGGATCGAGGAACACGAGATCGGTGAAGGGCAGCCAGGTCTGCGCATTGGCCTCAAGCGACGGCGGCGCTGAGGGACGCGCGGCCTGCGCGTCCATGCGCAGGCGCCATGGCCCCATCGCGCCGAGGTTGAGCCAGGCGGAGGCGTAGCCGGGCCCGCCGTTCATGGCGAAGGCCACGGGCCGGCGCGCGCGCTCCGGCGCATCCGCCTCAAACGCCAGGAACGCGATGTCGGCCACCGGCGCGCCGCTCTCGCGATTGGTGAGGCGGATCGATCCAGCGGTCGCGTTGAAGGCGAGCGTGCGCCCGTCCGGCAGGCGGATCTCGTGGCGGGTCGTCTTGTCGGCGGGCAGGGGCGCGTTCGGGCCGGCGGAGGATTGCTGCGCGGCGGCCTGCTGCGCGCGCGGCGCCTCAAGCGGCGCGAAGGCGCAGGCGAGCGTCAGCGTCAGCGCGGCGGCGCGGGTGATGCGCGGCATGGACGGCATGGACGTCATCGAGCCTCCCGGCGTTGTTTCGGGGTGCGAGGATCGTCGTTGCGCGGCTTGCTGTCCAGCGTCGTGTCGCGCGCCTTAAGGGCGCGGTGCGCGCGGGGACGCGCGCGGTCCAGTTCGCGCATATGGACCGCGCGCGTCCTCGCGCGCAGGATTTTAAGGACCGCGCGCACCGCGCGCATGGATTCAAGGACACAGCGCACGCATAACATATCACACGCGCGTCACGCAGCCTTGCGGCGGCGGCGCGGCGCGGCGTCCATCTGCGGCAGGGCGTCCATCACGCGTTCGGGCGGAAAGATCGCGATCGCCTCCGTGCCTACGCGCACTTCGCTGCGCAGGGTGAAGACGCCGCCATGCAATTCCACGAGGCCCTTCACGATGGGCAGGCCCAGGCCCGTGCCCTCGTCGGCGTTCTTGAGCGCCATGCTGCCGCGCCCGAACGAGGCGAGAACCACGGGGATTTCTTCCGGCGGAATGCCCGGGCCCGTGTCGCGCACCGCGAGATATTGGCCGCCGGCGGCGGTCCACCCCACTTTCACCGTCACCAGCCCGC
Organism: uncultured Beijerinckia sp.; assembly: GCA_964645525.1. Taxonomy (GTDB): domain Bacteria; phylum Pseudomonadota; class Alphaproteobacteria; order Rhizobiales; family Beijerinckiaceae; genus Terripilifer. The sequence goes on along the minus strand of CAZYBF010000086.1, from coordinate 3,090 downwards.
CCGAGGGCGTGAACTTGATCGCATTGGTGAGCAGGTTCAGGGCGACCTGGCGCACCGCGCGTTCGTCGGCCCACAGGCGCGGCTGGTCCTTCTCCATCGCCTCGCGCAGGGTGACGCCGCGTTTCTGCGCGCGCAGGTCCACCAGATGCAGGCAATCCTCGACGACGGCGGCGAGCGAGATCGCATCCTCTTTCAGCTCATAGCGACCCGCCTCGACGCGCGAGAGGTCAAGGATTTCGTTGATCAGGCCGAGCAGGTGCTGGCCGCTTGCGTGGATGTCGGCGGAATATTCCTTGTAGGCGGGTGCGGCGTGGGCGCCGAACATCTCCTCCTTCATCACTTCCGAAAAGCCGAGAATGGCGTTCAGCGGCGTGCGCAGCTCATGGCTCATGGTCGCAAGGAAGCGCGATTTGGCGACGCTGGCTTCCTCTGCGCGACGGCGCGCCTCGTCGGAATTGGACTTGGCTTCGGCGAGTTCGCCGATCAGCGCGTCCTTCTCCAATTGTGATGCGAGGGAGGCGATTTTCGCTGCGTAAAGCGCGCGCACCACGAGCATCAAGAACGCGGGCGCCGCGCAGGTTGCGAGCGCAAGCGGCGCCGCGTCGGAAGGCGCGGCGTGGATGAGCGCGGCGACTGCGGCGCCGGAAGGCGCGAGCCCGATGAGGGCGACGCGCGGCACGCTCGCTCCGCTGAGCGCATGGGCGGCTGCGATCGTGAGCACGCAGAGGAAGGCCGCGGCCATGGCGGGGAAGGGCGCCTGAAGCATGGCGAGCACGGCGAGCGCGCTCCAGGCGCTCGCCTGCGCGGTCTCCGCTATGGCGAGCCGGCGGCGCCATCTTTCGAGCGGCACGCGGTCGTGGTGAGCGTGTTCAAGCCCGCGCGCGAGCCGTCGCGCGAGCCATGCGCCGGCGAGAATGGAAACGGTCGTCGCGCCATACCAGACGGCCGCCGTGCGCGGCCCGCACCATGTGAGCGCGCCTGCGCCGCACAGCGCAGCGAGCGCGAGCGACAGGCATGACGTCAGTTTGCGCGCCTGCGCGAACTGGCGCAGCAGATGGGCGGCGAAGGCGCGGGTGCCGACGCCCGATGAGGCGAGCTTCTCGCGCGCGGCGCGCAGACGCGCGGTCAGCCTTCGGCGCTGGGCGACGGCGCGGGGGTCTGGACCCCGGCCCCGCTCGATCATCGCCGCTGTGACCTCGTTCATGACACGTCCAAGCCTCGACACGCCTCGTCCGCGCCGGCGCGCGAAAAGGCCACAATGGCGTGGATTGGTTAAAGATGGCTGGAGCTCGACCGCGCGGTTTGTTCAGGCGCCGTTCAGGCGCCATAATGCCAGGTCTGAGACAGAGACGGGCTTATGCCGACGTGGAGCGCGGAATGAACGGGATCGTGCGGGCTTTCGGCCTACTTGGCGGCGTCGCAGCCGCGCTTGCCTCTGGCCTTCCCCAGCTTCAGGCCCAGCAGGCCGCCCCCGTGGGCGCGCAGGCGCGTTTCGCTTTCGTGATCGGCGCGGACGGCTATGACGGCGCCGAGCTTCCCACCGCCGCCAACGACGCGGCCCTTGTCGCCGACGCCTTCAAGACGGCGGGCTTTGAGGTGGCCGGCGCGCGCAACCTCGATCAGGAGACGTTCCGCGCCGCCTATCGCGAGTTTGTGGAGAAGGTCGCCGCCGCAGGCCCTGACGCGGTCGCCAGCGTCTATGTGTCGGGCTACGGCGTGCAGTCGGACGGCGAGAATTATTTCGTGCCGCCGGGCGCGCCCGTCCAGCGCGAGAGCGACCTTGCGCTCAACGCCATCCGTCTGTCGGACCTCACGCGCGCGCTCGCAGGCCTCCCCGCCCGCGGTCGCGTCTTCGCTTTCGACGTCGCCTATGCGCCGCCTTTCGCGCGCGACTGGCCGGGCCTTGCGCCGGGGCTTGCGCTCGTTGAGCCCGATGCGGGCGCGCTGATCGGCTTTAACGCGGCGCCGGGCGCCGTCGCGCCGACGCCGGCCGCGCCTTACGGGCCTTATGCGCAGGCGCTCGCCGAAGCCTTGCGCGAGCCTGGCCTTCCCATTGAGGAGGCGTTCGCCCGCGCCCGCGTGCGCGTGGCGGAGCTGACCCGCGGCGCGCAGGCGCCATGGAGCGCGTCGCGTCTTGGCGAGCCTCTGGTGATGCTGGAGCGCGGCGCCGATGCGCCGGCGCCGGCCGTTCCGCCCGAGCGCGTCGCGGCGCGCCGCGCGCAGGCGATCAACGCCATGGCGATGGAGGACGCCTATTCCGCCGCGCTCGAACGCGACACGATCGCCGCCTATGAGGAGTTCCTCGCGCGCTGGCCGAACTCGCCCTATGCGGCGAACGTGCGCGACATGCTCGCGACCCGGCGCGAGGCGAGCGTGTGGCGGCGCACCTTGCAGGTCAACACGCCCGAGGCCTACTGGACCTATCTCGACCGCTATCCGCGCGGGCCGCATGCGGCGGAGGCGCGCCGTCGCCTCTCGCGTCTGGCCGCAGCGCTTGAGCCGCCGCCGCGCTTCATCGTGGTGGAGCATCCCTATGCGCCGCCGCCGCCCGACGAGATCGTGATCATCGAGCGCGCGGGCCCGCGCGTGTTCGTCGTGGTGGATGCGCCCGTGGTCGTCTATGCGCCCCCGCCCGCATGGTGGCGTCCGCCGCCGCCGCCGATCTACGTGGAGGAGAATTACTTCTTCCTGCCGGCCCCCGTGCAGGTGGTCGATCGTCCGCACTGGATCGCGCCCCCGGTCTATGTGGCGCCGCCCCCGCCGCCCGTTTACGTGGGCGAGGCGCGCGGCGTGAATCCTTACGTCGCGATTCCCGCCGCGCTTGCGGCTGGCATCGTCGCCGGCAAGATCGTGAGCGACCGCCGCCGCGACCGCGAGCGCGTTCAGAACGGCGTGCAGAACGGTCTCGCGCCGCGCCCGCCGGGCCCGCCCGCGCTGCTCGCGCCGGTCGCCCAGCCGGTGCGCCCGGTCGCCAACCTGCCGATCCAGCCGCGCCAGCAAATCGCGCCCGCGGCGGGCGTGGCGCCTGCGCCCGCGCAGGCCATCGCGCCGCAGCCCGGCGTCGCGCCGCGCCAGACGCCCGTTCCCGCG
>CAZYBF010000085.1:7006-10471 GCA_964645525.1 uncultured Beijerinckia sp. | reverse complement strand
CGCCGCCCTCGCCGGTGTTCGACTTGCCGCCGATGCGGTTCATCGCGATGGCGAGCGTGGTGTGAGCCTCGCGCGAGATCGAGCCGAAGGACATGGCGCCGGTCGCGAAGCGACGCACGATCGCTACCGCAGGCTCCACTTCCTCCAGCGGCACAGGCTTTCGCCCGTCCTCCTCCGCACCCTTGATGCGGAACAGGCCGCGGATGGTCAGCAGCTTCTCATCCTGCTCATTCAGCAGTTTCGCATAGGCGCGATACTTGTCCTGCGCATTGCCGCGCACGGCGTGCTGCAGCAGCGAGACCGATTGCGGCGACCAGGAATGGGCCTCGCCGCGCGTGCGGTAGGCGTATTCGCCGCCCACCGACAGCGCCGTGCGGTAGATCGGCGAGTCGCCGAACGCGTCGAAGTGACGCTGCACGGTTTCCTGTGAGACCTCCACGAGGCCGACGCCGCCGATGCGCGAGGCCGTGCCGGCGAAGAACTTCTCGACGAACTCCTTTGACAGGCCGATCGCGTCGAAGATCTGCGCGCCGCAATAGGACTGATAGGTGGAGATGCCCATCTTGGACATCACCTTCAGCAGGCCCTTGCCGACGGACTTGATGAAGCGCTTGTTGGCCTCGTAGGCGTCAACCTCGGGCGGAAACTCCTCGGCCATGGCGGCCATGGTCTCGAACACGAGGTAGGGATTGATCGCTTCCGCGCCATAGCCCGCCAGACAGGCGAAATGATGCACTTCGCGCGCCTCGCCGGTCTCCACCACGAGGCCCACGGAGGTGCGAAGCCCCTTGCGGATCAGGTGATGATGCACGGCCGCCGTAGCGAGCAGCGCGGGGATCGGAATGCGGTCCGAGCCCACCATGCGGTCCGACAGGATGATGATGTTGTAGCCGCCGCGCACCGCGTCTTCGGCGCGCTGGCACAGGCGCTCGAGCGCAGCCTCCATGCCGGCCGCGCCACGCTCGGAGGCGTAGGTGATGTCGAGGGTCTTCGTGTCGAAGGAATCCTCGAAATGGCCGATGCAGCGGATCTTCTCCAGGTCCTCATTGGTGAGGATGGGCTGGCGCACCTCGAGGCGCTTGCGCTTCGAATTGCCTTCGAGATCGAAGATGTTCGGGCGCGGGCCGATGAAGGAGACGAGGCTCATGACGAGCTGTTCGCGGATCGGGTCGATCGGCGGGTTCGTCACCTGCGCGAAGTTCTGCTTGAAATAGGTGTAGAGCAGTTTCGACTGGCTCGACATCGCCGAGATCGGCGTGTCCGTGCCCATCGAGCCGGTCGCCTCCTCGCCGGTGATCGCCATCGGCGCGAGCAGGATCGCGAGATCCTCCTGCGTGTAGCCGAAAGCCTGCTGGCGATCGAGCAGCGACACGTCGGTGCGCGCGGCGCGCGGCTCCACCGGCTTGAGGTCCTCAAGCACGATCTGCGTGTTCTTCAGCCAGGCGTGATAGGGATGAGAGGCCGAGAGCGTGCGCTTCATCTCGTCATCGGAGACGATGCGGCCCTGTTCGAGATCGACGAGCAGCATCTTGCCCGGCTGCAGACGCCACTTCGTGACGATCTTCTCTTCCGGAATCGGCAACACGCCCATTTCGGAGGCCATGACCACGAGATCGTCGTCGGTGACGAGATAGCGCGCGGGACGCAGGCCGTTGCGGTCGAGGGTCGCGCCGATCTGGCGCCCGTCGGTGAAAGCCATGGCGGCCGGGCCGTCCCACGGCTCCATCAGCGGCGCTCGTCATCCATCAGCGGATTGCCGGCCCAGGCCTCGGGGATGAGCATCATCATCGCATGGGCGAGCGAATAGCCGCCCTGCACGAGGAACTCGAGCGCGTTGTCGAAACACGCCGTGTCGGACTGGCCTTCGTAGGAGATCGGCCAGAGCTTCGAAATATTCTCACCGAACAGGTCGGAGGAGACCGAAGCCTGACGCGCGGCCATCCAGTTCACATTGCCGCGCAGCGTGTTGATCTCGCCGTTATGGGCGACCATGCGATAGGGATGCGCCAGACGCCAGGACGGGAACGTGTTGGTGGCGAAGCGCTGGTGGACGAGCGCGAGCGCGCTGGTGAAACGCGTGTCGCCGAGGTCCTTGTAATAGGAGCCGAGCTGCGAGACGAGCACCATGCCCTTGTAGACGACCGTGCGGCAGGACATGGAGACGGGATAGAACTCCGCCATCTCGCGGCGTCCCAGCGCATAGATCGCGTTGGAGACGCACTTGCGCGCGACATAGAGGCGGCGCTCGAACTCATCCTCGCTCTTCACCTGCGGACCACGGCCCACGAAGACCTGGCGCATGAAAGGCTCGACCGCCTTCACCGCGTCGCCGAGGTCGGAATTGTCGACCGGCGTGTCGCGCCAGCCGATCAGCGTGAGGCCTTCCTCCGCGAGCACGCGCTCGACGATCTTCTCGACCTGCGCGCGCGCCCCCGCGTCGCGCGGCATGAAGAACTGGCCGACGCCGTATTCGCGCGCGGCGGGAAGCTTGAAGCCGAGCGCGGCGCATTCGGCCGCGAAGAACTCATGCGGGATCTGCACGAGAATGCCGCAGCCGTCGCCGAGCTTGGGATCGGCGCCCACAGCGCCACGGTGATCGAGGTTGAGCAGGATCTGCAGACCCTGCTGCACGATCTCATGCGACTTCCTGTTCTTCACATGGGCCACGAAGCCCACGCCGCAGGAATCGCGCTCAAGCGCGGGGTCAAACAGGCCGCGGGCTGCGGGAAGGGCCGGGTCGATCATGCCGGTCATGGCGAAACTCCAATAAATTCAGTCGGACGCGGGGTCTATGCGAGAAATGTTCAGGCGCGCGCGGACGTTCGGGCGCCGGCGCTCCGTTTTCGGAGGCCACGCTGTCGCCTGCCTTCTCTCCACCCACACGCGTTCATCGCCCCGCTCCAGATCGGTCTGCGACTAACTTACTTCCCGGCTCAATCCGCGCCGTGCGCGTCCGCCGCCGGACGATCCCGGCGCATTCCGCCCGTCAAAGATGCAGAGCGCGGGCCAGACGCAGCGACGCCGCCCCTCACTCTTTACCCTCGAACCGTCGAGCTAGATCAGCCTGCCCCAAAGGTCAGCAAGGCTGTCCTATCTCGGGCGCGCGAACATGACAGATTTACGCGACCCGCACAAGCGAGGAAAGCGCCGTTTTTGAGACGCCTGCAGGCTCTTTCCGCGCCGGCGAAAGCCTGTCCTCACGCAAGCCTCGGGCCCCGCCGGAAACCCTGTTTCGACTTGAGCCTTGCCACGTTCCCGCAGAATGAATAGAAAACCAATGCGGCGAAAAACACGAGAGGTTCCCTCAATGGATGCTCGACGGCCTTTCGCCTGTCAGCCCCGTCCGTCGCGCGCCGGGGCTGCGCCCATGGGCCCGATCGCGGGCCCCGTCCTCGGCTCCATCCAGCGCCCTGTCACGGCCCCTGCGGGTGGGCGCTCCCGCCGCCTCCTGCTCGCGCTGGGCGC
>CAZYBF010000085.1:4331-6996 GCA_964645525.1 uncultured Beijerinckia sp. | reverse complement strand
CAATGGATGCTCGACGGCCTTTCGCCTGTCAGCCCCGTCCGTCGCGCGCCGCCGCCGCGCCTGCGGCCCCTGCGGGCGCGCGCTCCCGCCGCCTCCTGCTCGCGCTGGGCGCGAGCGCCTTCGCCGCCCTCACCCTCGCCTGCGCCTCCGCACAGGCCGAACCGCGCCGGTCGCGGATCGAATCCACCTGGGTGGACCGCACATGGTCCGACCCCACGCGCCCGCGTCCGCAGAAGGCGGGCGCACGTGGGCTCAAAAACGTGCATGTGCACATTCATCAGGCGCCCGCGCGCCGGGGCCTCAGCCCCGAAAATGAGACAGCGCTGGTCAACGCCGCCCTGCTGCGCCAATCGGTCGCGCTGACGCGGGGACAACGCGCGCAGGCCTGCCCGGGCGCCGTGTCCGGCCAATCGGCCGATTGCAGGTCGGGGGGCGCGCGCATCCTCGGGGTGGACCCGGCCGGCGGCATGCGCGAGCGCTAGTCAATCGAAGGGATAGACGCCAGGCTCCGGGGCGTAGGCCTCGGAGAGCCCGCGGATGCCCGAGCGCAGCATCGCCTCCCATGAATGGCGCGTCGTCGCGCCGATATGAGGCGAGCCGAAAAAGTTCGGCACGTCGAGCAGCGGATGCCCATTGGCGGGCTCCACGGCGAACACGTCGAAGGCCGCGCCCGCCAGATGTCCCGACAGCAGGCGCTCACGCAGCGCCGCCTCGTCCACCATGCCGCCGCGCGCGCAATTGATGAGCACGGCGCCCTTCTTCATCCGGTCGAGCGCGGCCGCGTCGTAAAGGCCGCGGGTCGTGTCGTTGAGGGACAGGTGGATGCTCACCACGTCGGAGCGCGCCCACAATTCATCCGCCTCGACCTTCTCCACCCCGTGCGCGCGATAGAAATCGGAATAATCCACGCGGTCGCAGGCGAGGATCTTCACGCCATAGGGCTGCAGCAGTTTCACCACTTCCTTGCCGATATGCCCGCATCCATGCAGGCCGACGGTCTGGCCGCGCAGGTCGGCGCCGAAGCCCACCGGCCCCGTCCATGCGCCCGCGCGCAGAATGGAGGAGAAGGCGTGCACGCGGCGCAGCGTGAACACCATGTAGCACACGGCGAGTTCAGAGACGGACACCTTGTTGACGCCCGCGGCCCACCACATTTTCTTGCCGTGTTTCTTCAGGATCGCGGGATCGATGTGATCGACGCCGGCGGAGCACAGCGAGACGATCTTCAGCTCCGGCAGCTGCGCGCAGACGCGGTCGGTGAAACGATCGAGCCCGATCAGCGCGGCCTCATATCCGCGCAGATATTCGATCAGCTGGTCCTCGGTGAGCTTCGCGCGGTCGGTGCGGAATTTCACGCCCGGCCAGGCGGCGGCGAATTCAGCCTTCAGCTCGGGATAGAAGTCGAAATAGGGCGTGGTGACGGCGACGCGCATTGGATGTCTCGGTGCTTGCGTTTGAAAAAAGCCTTTCCCGCAGGGGGAAAGGCTCTTGTGGACCGGGCGGGCGCCCGCGCGCAAGATGCGGCGGGCGGGGCGATCACCTTCGGGCGATCATTGCTTCTCGATCTTGGCGAGCGCGATATACTTGCCCCATGCGGTGAGCTCATTGGCGAGCAGAGCGCGCAGATCCTCAGGGCCGCCGGTCCATGTTTCGGTGGCGAACTTGCCAAGGAAGGCCTTCGTCTCCGGATCGTCGTTGATCTGTTTGAACCAGCCGGCGAGCCTGTCGATGATGGGCTTGGGCGTTCCCGCGGGCACGACCGCGCCCCACCAGGGCGTGAGGTCGAAACCCTTGAAGCCCTGCTCCTCCATGGTCGGCACGTCGGGCATGGCCTCAAGCCGGGTGGTGGAGGTGACGGCGATGGGCTTCACGCGGCCGCTCTGCGCCATGGAGGCGACCCAGGTCGCGTCATAGGCGGCGAAGTCGAACTCGTCGGCGAGCAGGCCGCGCAGCGCGTCGGCGACGTTGTTGTACTTGATCTGCTCGAGCTGGATGCCGGCCATCTCGCGATAGAGCTCCGCGGTGACGATGGCCGTGTTCGTGCTCGCGCCATAGCGCGCCTTCACGCCCTTGCCCTTGAGCAGCGCGGTCAGGTCCGCGACGTTCTTCACCGGGGAATCGGGCTTCACGATCACCACGAAGGGCACTTTCGCGAGGCGCGCGACGGGATCGAAATCCTTGATCGGATCGAAGTTGATCTCCTTGAAGAGATGCGGCGCGGATGCGAGCGTCGCATTGCCCGGCGTGATCAGGATCGTATAGCCGTCGGGCTTGGAGGTCGCGACGAACTGGGTCGCGATATTGCCGGCGGCGCCCACCTTGTTCTCCACGACGACGGGCTTTCCGGCGAGCTTCTGCAGCTTGTCGGAATAATAGCGCACCACGATGTCGGCGCCCGAACCCGGCCCGAAATTGCATATCGAGCGGATGGCGCGCGCGGGATATTCCTGCGCGGCCGCAGGGCCTGCGGTGCAGGCCGCCAGCGCCGCCAGAAGCGCGAAGCCGAAGCGCCGGCGCGCAGGCGAGATCTTGGATGATGCGATATCGGGCGACGCGATATCGGGCGAAATCTGCGGATTGGCGTGCGGCATGCGTCCTCCCCCTGCTGCGCGTCCCCGGCGGGCGCTGCTTTATTGTGCCTTTATATTGCCGAGAAAAACGCGCC
>CAZYBF010000085.1:0-4231 GCA_964645525.1 uncultured Beijerinckia sp. | reverse complement strand
CATGTGGAGGAGGTGAAGGGGCCGGGCGTGGTGGGCGAACAGCCGATTCTGGCCCCGGGCGAGACCTTTTCCTACACCTCGGGCTGCCCGCTCACGACGCCGTCGGGCATTATGGTGGGCGCCTATCGTTTCGTGGACGAGGACGGCGAGGGCTTCGACGTCAACATTCCCGCCTTTTCGCTCGACAGTCCGCAGGGACGGCGCATTCTCAATTAATCCTGAACCGAAAGCCCGGCGCTCCAATGGCCGACCCGTCCGCCCCAGCCCTCAGCCCACGCCCCGCCGATCCGCGGGTGGCGGAGGCGATCGACGTGCTGGCGCGCCTCGTGTCCTTCGACACGGAAAGCTCCAAGACCAATCTGCCGCTGGTGGCTTTCGTCAGCGACCTGCTGCGCGCCCATGAGACGCCCTTCGTCGTCGTGCCCAACGCGGCCGGCGACAAGGCCGCCGTGTTCGCCACCATCGGCCCGATGATCGACGGCGGGATCGTGCTGTCGGGCCATACAGACGTGGTGCCGGTCGCCGGACAGGCCTGGACGAGCGATCCCTTCACCTTGCGGCGCGAGGGCGAGAGGCTCTACGGGCGCGGCGCGACCGATATGAAAGGCTTCGACGCGGTCTGCCTCGCGATGATCGAGGAGTTCAAGCGCGCGCCGCTGAAGAAGCCGATCCACATTCTCCTCAGCTATGACGAGGAGACGACCTGCGCCGGCCCGCTCGACACGATCGCGCGGTTCGGGCTCGACCTGCCACGTCCCGCCGCGACCATCGTGGGCGAACCGACGCTGATGGAGGCGGCCGACGCGCACAAGAGCATCGCGACATTCCGCACCACGGTGCGCGGGCTCGAGGCTCATTCCTCGAAGCCCGAACTGGGCGCGAGCGCCATCGAGGGCGCGGTGGAGCTGATCCACGATCTCTATCGCTTCGCGCAGGAATTGTCCGCGGATGCGGGCGGGCGCGACCCGCGCTTCGATCCGCCGACGGCCACCCTGAACGTCGGCACGCTGGAGGGGGGAACCGCGCGCAACATTCTCGCGCGGGAATGTTCGTTCCTGTGGGAGTTCCGCGGCCTGCCCGGCGCGCCGCAGGATCTGGCGCTGCGCCGGCTGGAGGCGCACGCGCGCGACGTCGTGCTGCCGCGCATGCGCCGCTTCGCGCCGCAGGCCAGCGTGGAGACCGTGATCGAGGTGGAGGTGCCGGGCCTCGCGCCGCAGGACGACAGCCTCGCGCGCACGCTCGCCCTCAAGCTGCTGCGGGCGAACCATACGATCGCCGTGCCCTACGCCACGGAGGCGGGACGCTTCCAGCAGGCGGGCGTGCCCACCATCGTCTGCGGCCCGGGCTCCATCGACCAGGCCCACCAGCCCGACGAATATGTGGAGATCGCGCAATTGGCCGCCTGCGTCGGCTTCCTGCGCGCACTCGTCGCGGAGCTATGCTGAAAAGGCGGGTGCGCAAGCCCGCGCCCGCGCCTATATTGTCCCCATGACGGACGCAATGACGGACGCAGCGACCAGCCCCCTTCCCGCCTCGCCGGGAGCAGCCGACGCCGAGGGCGCAGGCGGCGCCTCGCGTCGCGCGCGCACGATCATGGCGAGCGGGCTCGCCGCAGGCTTCGCGCTGATGTTCGCGGCGGGGGCGATCATGTGGGCGCAGTTCGGCCCCACGATGTTCGTCGATCTCGCCACCGCCATCCTCACCTGTTTCTAGAAGCGCCGCGGAAGGCAAGCCGTGCATCCCCGATTGATCGTTCCCATCGTCTGCATCGTGCTTGGCGTGGCGATGCTGGGCGCCACCGCCTTCTTCACCTTGCGCGACAATTCGCGCAGCACGCCCGTCACGACCGCGATCGGCGGCCCCTTCGCGCTGATCGATCATAATGGCAAGGCGATCACCCATCGCGATCTCGAAGGCAGCCCGACGCTGATCTTCTTCGGCTTCACCCATTGCCCCGACGTGTGCCCCACGACGCTGATGGAGATCAGCCAGGTCTTCGAACAGCTCGGCCCGCAGGCGAAAATCAAGGCGCTGTTCGTGACGGTGGATCCCGAACGCGACACGCCGGCGCTCCTGAAGGATTATCTGTCGAGTTTCGACGCCCGCATCCTCGGCGTCACCGGCCCGCGCGAGAACATCGACGCGGCGCTGAAGGCCTGGCGCGTGTTCGCCCGCAAGTCCAAGGGCGAAGGCGATTCCTACTCGATGGACCATTCGAGCGTCGTCTATCTGATGGACAAGCAGGGCCGCTTCGCCACCGCCTTCAATCTGCAGCAGTCCGCCGCGCAGGCCGCGCGCGCGCTGCGCCCCTATCTCTAGGCTTTCAGAAGAAGCCGATGGGAAAGTGCTTCAGATAAAGCTCTGAATAGACGCCCTGCTGCGCGAGGCGGGCGAGCGCGAAATCAAGCGCGCGGCGCAGCGCGAGATTGCGCTGGCGCACGGCCACGCCAACCCCTTCGCCGAAAAACTCCGGGTCGAGAAAGAAGCCGTTGACGAAAGCGCAGCATCCCGCCGATCCCGACCCGTTGAGCCAGATCGCCGCGGCGACGCCGTCGGCGAAGGCGAGCGCGATCTCGCCGTCGCGCAAAGCCGCGAGCAGGGCCGCAGGCGTAGGATAGGCCGCGCGCTGCGTCTGCGGAAAGCGCTTCTCGAGAAACGCCGCATGGGCGCTGTCGGCGACGACCCCCACGCGCGCGCCAGCCAGCGCCTCGGGGCGCGGATCGACGCCTGCGGCCTCGCCTGCGCGGGCGAGAAAACGCCCGGGCGTGCGATAATAGGGGCGCGTGAAATCCACGCGCGCGCGGGCGGCGGGCGTGATGGCGATGGAGGCGATGGCCGCGTCCGCCTCCCCGCTCTCGACAGCGGGAACGAGGCTGGCGAAGCGACGCGCCTGAATGGTGCAGGCGACGCGCAATTCGTCGCAAACGGCGCGCGCCAGATCGACGTTGAAGCCCATCAGGGCGCCGTCCTGCCCCTGAAAGCCGAAGGGGGGATATTCATCGTCGGTGACGAATCGAATGAGGCGCAGCCCAGCGAGGTCGGGGCGCTCAAGCCGCGCCTGCGGATCCCAGAAATTGGGGATGAAGGGCTCGTCCGCGGCGTGCGCCGAGGGAGCCGCGGCGCAAACGGCCATGAACGCAGCGGCGCAGACTCCCGCCAGCAGGGCGGCGGCGCGGGCGCGCAGGCGCAAGAGGCGAAGTAGGACCGGGAGCGGGAGGCGAGAAAGGCGCGGCATGGTTCTGCGAGGCTGGAGGATCGCGCCAGTCTAGCGCAAACCGCGCCCGCGCGCAGTCTCGCTGAAGCGCCACGCTTCGGCCGGACGCGCGAGATTGACGAGGGCGCCCCCCCTTCCTAGTGTGACTGCGCTTGCCGACGCGCCACGGCGCGCTCGCCATGCTTCGTCAATGACACGTCCAGGGATCGTCAATGTCCGCCTCCGCAGGGCCGGCGCAGCCGCCCGCCGCTTCTCCTTCTCTTTCCGAGGCCGCGCTCACCACAGCGGCCTGGCCCTTCGAGGAGGCGCGCAAGCTCGTCGCCCGCATGGAGCGCACGGGCCAGAAAGAGGTGCTGTTCGAGACAGGCTATGGCCCCTCGGGCCTGCCGCACATCGGCACGTTCGGCGAGGTGGCGCGCACGAGCATGGTGCGCAAAGCCTTCGAAGTCCTCACGCAAGGCAAGGTGAAGACGCGGCTCATCGCCTTCTCCGACGACATGGACGGCCTGCGCAAGGCGCCCGACAACGTGCCCAACCAGGACATGCTGAAGGCGCATCTGGGCAAGCCGCTGACGAAAATCCCCGACCCGTTCGGCAAGTTCGAGAGCTTCGCGCACCACAACAACGCGATGCTGCGCGACTTCCTCGACCGCTTCGGCTTCGAGTACGAATTCGCCTCCTCGACCGATTATTACACGTCGGGCCGTTTCGACGAGGCGCTGCTGCACATGCTGCGCAATTTCGACGCGGTGCAGAAGATCATGCTGCCCTCGCTGCGCGAGGAGCGCGCCGCCACCTATTCGCCCTTCCTGCCGATCCATCCCAAGACCGGCGTCGTCATGCAGACGCCCGCCGAGGAGATCCGGCCGGAGGCGGGCACGATCGTCTGGCGCGATCCCGACACCGGCGAGCGTTTCGAGACCCCCGTGACCGGCGGGCATTGCAAGCTGCAATGGAAGCCCGACTGGGCCATGCGCTGGTATGCGCTCAAGGTCGATTATGAAATGGCGGGCAAGG
>CAZYBF010000084.1:0-10513 GCA_964645525.1 uncultured Beijerinckia sp. | reverse complement strand
CGCTCACCCCGCCGATCTCACCGCCAACAAGCTCATGAAGGACACACGCTTTGCCCTGTCCTGGCGTGAGCAGCGAAGGGCGTTGGGGTTTGAGGCGCGTTGATCAAGGGGTGGCTCTGTAGCTCGTATAACGCGCCCACGGTCTTATTCAGAGGAGGAGACAGCGCAAATTCTCGTTAATTCTAATTATAACACAGCTGCGACCGATTTTGGGTCGAAGATCCAGATGACCGCTTTTCAAAGATTTTGTGGGGTCGGCGAGGGGGTGACTAGCGCTATTCATCTAATCTTGCCTAACCTATGGCCTGCTACAGATAAATTGAAATTTGATGGTTTCAGTTGTCTCTATCGTGGTTTGACCGATCGCCTTGCCCCTTTTTTAATCTAATCCCATCGCTTCTACAAACGCGCGACGCACGTCATTCGGCTGGCCGTAATTAAAAACGAAGTCCTTTAAGCTGCGTGAAAGAATGGGGTCAGCCTGCATCTGCTCAAGCGACATGCCAGAGCGCAATTTCCCCGACCCATCAGGCAACTTCACATTCACATTCATCGCGGGATCTCGAATGAGTCCTTTAGGATCCTCCCCACGCGCCACCCTCTCCATATCTTCAAACCATTGCTTGCGGATCATAATGATGCCGCGGTCGCTTGCGCCCAAATGTTCCTGCGTCCGATCTGCAATAGCGCCCTGGCCAACCCAAGCAATAATGTCCTGATTGATGATATGGCTCGAGATCCAGCGCCCAGTCGATGGATCTTTGATAGGGCTTTCCCAAGAGGGAATCGCCTTTTGTTCGTAGGGCTGTCGCTCAACCGGGACCTGATTGAAAGCCCATACGACGCTCAGCATGTTCTCGTCATCAATAGGCACTCGCCATTCAAAGTGGTCTCCGAGAAAAAAGCCATTTGGCCAGAGACAGACGCGCCCAATGGTCCACAGGGGACTATCTTCACTTTGGCCTTCGGTGACTCGTTTATAAACAAAACCAAACTCAAACTCTTCAAAATCTACCTTCAAATGTGTTGGCGCGTATGGCCCAAGCGACCCCTTCAGGCGTGTGCTCCAATTCGCATGCATCCACTCAAAATGAACAGGATCGATAGAATTCTCCTGAGCTTGCACCCAATTACAAGGAACATGGGAGAATACAATTTGTCGAAAACCGTTTGTGCGATTAAAGGCCTCCCAATCAGGGCACTGCGGCGCTGGAGACGGGCCAAGATAGGCCCAAAGCAGCCCGGCTCGTTCCTGAACAGGATAAGCCTTGATCTTGATCTTATCGCGAAAGCGGGCTTCAGGCCGTATCACGTCTTCAAATGGTTGATGGACGCAGGCGCCGGTCTCATCAAACTGCCAGCCGTGATAATTGCACCTCAGGCCGCATTCCTCGACAAATCCGTAGGATAAGTCCGCCCGTCGATGGGGACAATGTTTGTCGACCAGCCCATAAGAGCCGCTAAGGTCCCGGTATAGAACCAGATCTTCGCCGAGTAAGCGCACGGGACGCACGGGATCACGCATGAGCTGGTCAATGGCGGCGATCGGGTGCCAATAGCGCCGAAGCAATTCGCCCATCGGCGTGCCTTTGGTCGTTTGCGTCAGCAATTGATTTTTTGCACTGCCGAGCATGACGCCTCCTCCCTCGTTCGGCCCAGATTCATGGCTGAGACGAGCCGACTGACATGAGTTTTTTGTCTACGCCCTACGGCGTGTGCTCAAGGGTTAACAAGGCGAATGGTTTGCTGTAAAGTTCATTTTAGAGACGCTTAAGCGTCCGTCGGCGGGAGATGACGTCTAACCGCCCGCTCTAGGGGGAGATTTTTGATGTTGCGCTTCATGTTGGGACGCATCTTGATGCTCCTCCTCGTGGCGTTGACCGTTTCCTTTATTGGTTTCGCCTTACTTCGCCTGTCAGGAGACCTCGCCGCCGTTCTGGCGGGGGAGACGGCTACAGCGGCGGACATAGCGCGTGTCGCAAAACAATATGGCCTCGATCAACCGCTCTATATTCAATATCTGGATTGGGCTGGGAAGGCGTTGCGCGGGGATCTGGGCGTATCGTTGTTCACGCGAGAGCCTGTCATTGAACTCATCACGTCACGCGTAGGCGTGACGATCACGCTTGCGTTCTCCGCCCTTGCGGTTTCGCTGGTCGTCGCGATACCGCTTGGCGTCATCGCAGCGGCTTTCAAGAACACCTGGATTGATCGAGCAGTTTTGACGTTCAGCGTCCTTGGGCAGGCGATACCAAGTTTCTGGCTCGGCCTGTTGCTGATCTATCTCTTCGGCGTCCAGCTGAGGTGGCTGCCGATCTCCGGGTCCGACACAATACTTCACTTTATCATGCCGACGATGACTTTGGCTCTGGCCACGATGCCGTCTCTCATGCGTCTCACGCGCACGGGCATGATTGACGCCCTAGGTTCGGACTATATTCGCACAGCTTGGGCCAAGGGTCTGTTGCCTCTATCCGTATTTTTCAAACACGCTCTACGCAACGCTGTTCTGCCGGTTGTATCTTTGAGCGCCGTTTTGCTCGGGTTTTTGTTGGGCGGCTCGGTGATCGTTGAATCGGTCTTTGCGTTAAACGGGCTGGGCCTTCTCGCCTTCGACTCGATCAAGAGAATCGACTTTCCGGTCGTTCAGTCGATTCTTGTCTTTCTATCATTTGCCTACATTTTCCTGACCTTTCTCTCAGATCTCATCAACGCGAAACTAGATCCGAGGATCACGCTGTGAGCCAGCCTGAGGCCATGCCCAAGGCCGACGCTATGTTCGACCAGATCGGGACGCTCTCTCCGAGCCAGAATATGCGCCGGCGCGCGAGATCGCATATCGGCCTCATCACCGGCGTATCGATTACGCTGATCGTCACGTTCGTTGCGATTTTTGCGCCTCTTTTGGCTCCTTATGATCCCTATGAGCAAGATCTCACAAAGCGTCTCTTAGACCCTGTCTGGCGGACGGGCGACTGGTCTCATATTCTGGGCACTGACGCTCTGGGTCGTGATTACCTCAGTCGTCTGATCTATGGCGCAAGGATATCCCTCACGGTGGGCTTTGGCGCGGCGCTGATCGCCGGAACCGTCGGCTCTTTGGTCGGCGTTCTCGGCGGATATTTTGGCGGACGGATCGATATGATCGCCGTATATCTCATCAATGTGAAACTGGCGCTGCCCGGCCTTTTGATTGCTCTATCCTTGGTGAGCATTGCGGGCGGATCCATTTGGGCTCTCGTTTTGATCCTTGGCCTGTTGACCTGGGATCGCTACGCGGTTGTCACGCGCAGCGTGGCTCAGCAGTTGAGAAATCAAGATTTCATCACGGCTGCGCGCGCCGTCGGCGCTTCCCAGACGCGTATCATCAGGAGTGAAATCATTCCGAATCTGCTGAATCAGATTATCGTGATCGCCAGCCTTGAGATAGCGATCGTTATTTTGATTGAGGCTGCCTTGTCCTTTTTAGGCCTTGGCGTGAAACCCCCTGAACCCTCGTGGGGGCTCATGATTTCAGAAGCGCGTAGCTTTATGTTTTTCAAGCCTCATATGATCGCAATTCCTGGGCTGGCGATTTTTCTTCTCGTGATCGCCATAAATATGGCGGGCGATGGATTACGGGATGTGACGTCTCCCGAAGGGCGAAACTAGGGGTGGACATGAAGGGGGCAGCCGCCAATCAAGAGCCTTCGCTCCTCGTCGTCGAGGGACTGAATGTCGATATGTCGACACCTTCAGGCGAACTGCATGCGGTGCGCAGCGTTGATTTCAACGTGAAGCATCGTGAAACATTTTGCCTTGTGGGCGAATCTGGTTGCGGCAAGACCATGACGTCGCTCGCATTGATGCGGCTTTTGCCCTCAAATGCGCGCCTTACAGCCTCACGCATGCAATTTAGTGACCTAGATTTGCTCACGCTTGGCACCCGTGAGATGGCCGCCTTGCGGGGCAGCCGTTTGGGAATGATATTTCAAGATCCCATGACCTCGCTCAACCCCGTCTATACGATTGGGGATCAGCTCGAAGAAATATATTTGCGTCATCGGTCAGCGACGCGACAGGAAGCGCGCGGGCGGGCGGAATATCTACTTCAGCGTGTCGGGATCATGTCTCCCGCACTTCGCCTGCGCCAGTTCCCTCACCAGTTGTCCGGGGGATTGCGCCAGCGCGTCATGATAGCCATGGCGCTCATGTGTGAGCCTCATCTCATCATCGCCGATGAGCCGACGACGGCTCTTGATGTGACGGTTCAGGTGCAAATTCTGCGCATTCTGGAGGATCTTCAGCAGGAATTCGGCATGGCGATTATTTTGGTCACCCATAATCTGGGGATCGTGGCGCGCATGGCGGATCGACTTGCGGTGATGTATGCAGGCGAGATTATCGAGACCGGGACCCCGCTTGAGATTTTTGAGAGCCCGCAACATCCCTACACGCAGGGTCTTTTGCGCTGTGCGCCCGATTTCGGCTTGAAAGACAAGAGGCATCGTTTAGGGGCGATCCCCGGTCTTGTGCCCTCGCTCATAAACAAAATCCAAGGATGCAGTTTTCGTAATCGATGCGATTTTATGACTCCGGAATGCGCAATTGGCCATGTGCCGCTTCGGCGGTTGTCTCCAGAGCGCGCCTATCTCTGCCATCGTGAACCTGACTCTGTGTCTCACATAGTTCCTGAGCGTGGCGCGCAATGACCCAAACCCAGAACAAGCCCTCGGATGGCGACGGAGCTTTGTTGCAGGCGCGCGCTCTATCGCGTGTCTTTAACGTCGGCGCCGGCCTGTTCAGAAAAGGAAAAGTCCTTAAGGCGGTCGCCGACGTCGACCTCGATGTGCGGCGTGGGGAATGTTTGGGAATCGCTGGAGAATCCGGAAGCGGCAAGACAACTCTTTCGCGTCTGCTTCTGGGCTTGGAGAAGCCGACTCATGGGTCGATCGCTATTGAGGGGCGCGATATTCTGACTATTGATCGGCGCGAATTGGCTCGTAAAATCCAACCCATCTTTCAGGATCCTTATTCTTCTCTGAACCCACGCAAGACCATAGGTCAGATCATTCGTATGCCTCTCGATGCGCATGGAATTGGAACGGATGCGCAGAGACGACAAGATATTGAAAAAATGATGTGGCAGGTCGGGTTGTCGCCAAGACTGCTGCACGCTTATCCGAATCAGTTGTCGGGTGGACAGCGACAGCGCGTCGCCATTGCACGCGCTCTCATCATTCAGCCGGAAATCGTCGTCTGTGATGAACCAACGTCCGCGCTAGATGTTTCCGTTCAGGCGCAAATCTTAAATCTACTTCAGGATTTGCGAACTTCCTTGAAGCTGACCTATGTTTTCATCACCCATGATCTTGGCGTCCTTGACTACATGGCCGACCGTGTCGCGATCATGTATATGGGGCGTATCGTAGAATTAGGCCCGCAGGACAATATCCTCAAATCTCCCAGGCATCCTTATACCCAGGCACTCATCAGCTCGATCTTGACGCCCGACCCTCGCCTTGGACTTCCAAAGCTGGATCTGGCGCAGGGCTTCCCTGATCCGCTTAATCCGCCAAGTGGATGCGCCTTTCATCCCCGCTGCGCTCAGGCGCGTGAGATCTGCAAGCGGGTCTCCCCGACGACGAGGGGCGGAACTGGGCATCGAACGGACTGTCACTTATATCCTTTAATGGAGGGTGCATAATGGGCAAAACAATATCCAAGCCAAGGGCGCCTTTCCCTTGGGCGCGCTTCGTCTGGGCGGGCGCCCTTTTGACGCTGAGTCTTCCCTTTGCGGACGCGCATGCGCAGAAAGCAAAGGATACTTTGCGGTTGGCTTTCACTGACCCAATCGGCTCGATTTTGATCTATGAAGATTCAAAGCCCGAAACTGGATTGGTTGCGGGCGCGGTCTTCGATGCGCTCATGTGTTTTGATCCAGGTAAGGGAGCGCTTGAGCCCCTGCTGGCCACGTCATGGAGCTGGGCGGACGATCGCACCCTCGATGTCACTTTAAGGCAGGACGTGACGTTCCATGACGGGACGTCGTTAACGGGTGAAGATGTCGTCTATACATATAGCTGGTTGTTGAATCCGGAGAGCAAGCTGCGGTTCACGGAAAATTGGTCATGGATCGACAGAGTGGAGCTGGTGGACCGATATAAGGTGCGCTTTCATGCGAAGGCGCCTTTCGCGCCCGCATTGGTGCGCCTCGCTATGAGCTCTATGCCGATCATTCCAAAATCAGTTCATGGAGATCCAGCCCGACGATCGGAATATGGAATTAAGAGCCCGATTGGCTCGGGGCCTTACAGAGCGGAATTCGTTGACGCGAACAAAGGGATCATGCTGGTCAAAAACCCGCGCTATCCGCAGGCGAGCACCTGTAAACCGGCCGCCTCAATTGGTCGCGTTCACATTCAGTCTATTCCTGATCAGCAGACGCAAATAGCCCAATTGGCTATCAATGGACTCGATTATCTCAAGGTAGCAGAGAAAGATCAGGTTTCGTTCCTGAGCGCGGATCCGCGTTTGGCTGTAACGCCCATTCAGGCTCAGACCTTTAATTTTATGGCGATCGATGCAAGCGGTCGCTCTGGCAATAAAGCGTTGAATGACGTTCGCGTTCGTCAAGCTCTGTTTCAGGCCATTGATCGCGACCTCATCACGAAGAGCGTTGTCGCGGGTGGATCTGCGGCTAAAGTTCTCGACGAACTTTGCTTCAAATCCCAATTTGGCTGCGGATTCTCAGCCAAGCCAAAACCCTTTGATCGCGCTGCTGCAAAAGCGTTGTTGACGGAAGCCGGATATCCAAACGGCTTCGATGTAGAGCTTTTAGCGACGCCGAGCGTATTTGGCCTTGCAGAGGCGCTAGCGGGTGAGCTGCGTAAAATAGGCGTGAGAGCTACGGTGGACCGCGCTACGTTCGCCGCTTATCGCGATAAGCAGCGCCTCGGTAAGCAGCAGATTCTCGTGAACGAATGGAGTTCTGGCGGCATGCCGGACGCTTATTCGACTGTGGATTACTTCTTTGGCGATAGCCCACGAGACTATTGGCAAGATCAGACCATCAAGGAGCTCGGGAAGCAGGCGATTTCTGTTTTGGATGACTCCAAGCGGCGCGAAATCTACACGCGAATTTACGACCGCGCGACAGAATTGGCCTATGTTCTTCCGATATCAACAAAACCAGCCGTTTTCGTTCATTCAAAAGACTTGCAGATAGATAGCGGGTCCATTGGCGTCTATGGCGCAGAACTGAACATGATGCGTTGGAAGTGACGGGGCACCGTCCACTCTGAAAGACGAGACGAAATCCATGGCGAAAATCGTTCTGACTATGGCGACGACTCACGGGCCCCAATTGCACACGACGCCGGAAGAATGGCTTCTGCGCCTTCCGGCGGACAAAGCAAACAAGCACCCTTACCGCGATCAGATTTATTCCTTTACGGAACTCGTTGCGCTGCGCGCTGGTGAGGGGCTGGAGGAAAAGTCATCCGAGGAGGGCATTCGGCGTTCTCATAGTCGCTGCCGGCTCGCCATGAAGATGCTCGCGGATAAGTGGACCCAAGTAGGCGCCGATTTAGCTGTGATCTTCGGAAACGATCAGCATGAAGTGTTCAACGATGAGTTCAATCCCGCATTTTTCATTTTCCATGGAGAGAGAATTCCCAATTATCCTCAAACGGAAGAAAGCCGCGCTAAGGCGCCGCCGGGAATTAAGGAAGCGGAGTTTGGCCATGCGACCCATTCATATACCGAATATGATGGAGCGCCAGATCTTGGAGAGCATATTGTAAAAACATTATCGGCCGCAGATTTCGATCTCGCGTCTTCAAAGGTCTGGCCGAAGAAAGCCAAGAATGGCGCGCCGCATGCCTTTGGCCACATTTACCGTCAGGTGATGGGTGACAAGGTCGTGCCGAATGTCCCAATCTTCCAAAATACGTTTTTTCCGCCCAATCAGCCCAGCGCCCGAAGGGCCTATGAATTTGGCAAGGCTGTGAAAAAAGCAATTGACACATGGGAGTCCGACAAAAAAATTGTGATCTTTGCCTCAGGCGGAATGAGTCATTTCGTCATTGATGAAGAGTTTGACAGGCGGTTCATCAATGCATTGCGTGCAAGAGACAGGGACTATTTGTGTTCAATTCCACTTTCACAGTTGCAATCGGGCACATCCGAACTCAAGTCCTGGATCTCTCTGGCGGGATTCATGGAGGATATGGATGTCGAGATGCATGAGTTAGATTATGTGCCCTGTTATCGTTCGGTTGCGGGGACTGGCACCGCAAATGGCTTTTTTTGGTGGGATGTCAAAACATCAGATTGAGTCAAAAATCTGGGTCAGATCCGGGAACGCGCTAAATCAAAGAAGAATTGGGAGGACGCCTTGAAGATCATAGATTGCCATGCGCATGTGAGCGCGCCCGCGGAACTTTGGGCCTATAAGGCCTCCCTTTTGTCCCATCGAGGCGCGCATGGCCGCGGCGGCCTGAAATTCAGCGATGACGAAATTCGAAACGCTGTTGAGAAAAAGCGATTTGAGGGCGGCGACAAGAGTCATATGGCGTTCCTTGATGAGGTGGGCACCCATATTCAGTGCGTTTCGCCCCGCCCATTCCAGATGATGCATTCGGAGAAGCCATCAAAATTGGTGCAGTGGTTCACCGAGGAAGTAAATGACGTCATCCATAGGCAGACCCAGCTTTATCCTGATCGTTTCGTGGGTGTTTGCGGTTTGCCTCAGTCTCCGGGTGAATCGCTCGACATGGCGATCCATGAGCTGGATCGCTGTGTGAAGCTCGGTTTTAAGGGATGTCTTCTCAATCCAGATCCCTATGAGAATAGAGGCAACGGTAAAGCACCGCCTATGGGTGACCGCTATTGGTACCCTCTCTACGAACGGCTCTGTGAATATGACATTCCAGCACATGTTCATGCGACATGTTCCCATTGTGCGGAGCGTGAGCCCTACACTTTGCATTTCATCAATGAAGAAACGACCGCGACTTTCGGACTTTTGAATTCCGATGTCTTCAAAGATTTCCCTTCTCTGAAGATTATCATTAGCCACGGAGGCGGAGCCATCCCATATCAGCTCGGGCGTTTCGAGGCCGCAAGCGCGCGCAAGCCTGGAGGGAAGCTATTCTCGGAAATGATGCGCAACCTTTATTACGACACAGTTCTTTACACTGAGGCGGCTCTTCGGATGCTGATCGAAACTGTTGGCGCTGATCGCTGTCTGTTCGGCGCCGAGTGTCCTGGGGTCGGGTCTGCGCGCAACCCAGCCACGGGGCGGACATATGATGACATCATGCCCATTCTTCACGATGCTGCCTGGTTGAGCGCTGGCGACAAGCAGGCGATCCTCCAGGATAACGCTGCGAAGATGTTCAACATTCATGTCTGAGAACAGGCGCCGTTGTTTGCGGGTGTAAGATCATGACGACTAATGATGACGTTCTGGCGCGGCTTGCGAAGATCGATTGCTGCGCGCTTTCCGATGCGCTCGACCAGCTCAAAATGGGTGGCGTCGTGACGGGTTTGACACAAGGCTCGGGCGGAGGTCGCGTCGCGGGTCGCGCCATCACTGTGCGTCTGGTTGCCGGCGTCCAGACTGAGGGGGCACCAAAGCATTTATGCGCGACGGCGATTGAGTTGGGTGGCCCTGGAGCGATCATTGTGGTGGAGCAACGCACAGGGATTGAGGCGGGAAGTTGGGGCGGCCTTTTATCGATGGGCGCGCAAACCAAAGGGATTGAGGCCGTCATCGCTGAAGGTCCTGTTCGGGATATAGATCAGGCGATGGAGATGAAGTTTCCCGTCTTTGCGCGATCTTGGACCGCGCGAACGGCGCGCGGCCGCATTCGGGAGCAGGCGACGAATGTGCCAGTGCAGGTTGGCGATGTGACCGTGAGCCCCGGCGATTATGTTCTGGCGGACAGGAGCGCGGTCATATTTGTGGCTGAGAGCGAAATCGAGAAGGTTTTGGTCGCCGCAGAAAGGATCGTTGCTAAAGAAGAGCTAATGGCTAAAGAGATTCTCCAGGGCGTCGAGATCGGAACGGTTATGGGCGCTAATTACGAGCACATGTTGAAATAATTGGTCGACCTTCCATGTGAGGAAGGCGTTGATAGAGATTTTTCCCGGAACGTAGCCATAGTAAAAGTCGTAAGTGGAGGCGGCGCGTTTCCTTCTCACAGCCATCCGTACGACGCCGCGCCTGCGCGCTGTTCTGTGTTCAAGATCAAACGACGCAGCCTTAATGGCGTAGTGCCTGCCGCGCAGTCAGAGACCGCCGTACTGCGAAAAGCGGCGACAGAGATTTTGAGCCTGCGTCAGCGCCGAAAAGACCGGTTATGCGTCTCTGAAGCGGGGCGCTGAAAACACGCCGCCGCAAGGGCCGGAAAAGGCGCGCGAAACAAGACGCCAGAAACGCTGAAATGACTTCCAATTCAATATGTTAGGTGGTGGCGGAGAGGGAGGGATTCGAACCCCCGGTACGGTTGCCCGTACTTCGCATTTC
>CAZYBF010000083.1:0-10655 GCA_964645525.1 uncultured Beijerinckia sp. | reverse complement strand
CGGAGCCGCGGCCGGCGTGGCGGCGGCGGGAGCGGCCGACGGAGCCGCCGTCGCAGGGGCCGAGGACTCCTGAGCGATGGTGCCGTCGGGGCGCACGGCGACCGTGCGGACGCGGCGCGGCTCGGGGAAGAAGGCGTTGCCGGCCTGCGGAGCGGACGGCGCATCGGCGCGGGCCGAACGGGCGGCCTCGCGAATGTCCACCGGCTGCTCCTCGCGATTGACGACGCGCGAGGCCGCAAGACGTTCGTCGCCGTTGCGATCGAGGATCGAGGCGGACTGGGCCGCCTGCCCTTCCGGCTTTGTCTGTTCGGGCTGAACTTTCACCGGGCCGGACGCGGCCTTGATCGTCGGGGCCTCGCGCGGCGCGGACGAACCGCCGCGCATCGCATAAGTGACGCCGATCCCGACGACGCAGACGGCGACGGCGCCGCCGATCAGCATCATGGGACGACGGGAGCGCGCAGGCGCGGCTGCGGCCTGCTCCGCGTAAGGATCGGCGGAGACATGCCCATAAGCGCCGGACTGCGCGTCCGCATAGGGATCGCGCTCGGGGCGCCATTCAGGCTCCGGCTGCTGCGGCGCGTCATAGGCGCCATGCGACTGCACCGGCGGCGCGGACCGGGGATAGGGATCGTAGGCGGCGTCGGCGAGACGCGGGGCGGCGGCGCGTTCAGCGCGATAGGGATCGAGATCAAGCGCTGGGGACGCGGGATCAACCGCAGGCGCATAGGTCGGGGCCGGCGCATAAGACGGCGCCGGAGCGGAAGCCCCCGCCCCCATGATCCGCGCGTAATCGCTCAAGGATTGCGACGCGCCATAAGGCGCGTCGAGCTGTTGGGGTTGTTGGGCGGCGTGCTGGGGGGCCTGAGCCTGAAGCTCGGGGAGTCGGCGCTCGACAGGCGCGGCGCCACGCAGGCGGCGCTCGAATTCTTCCAGATCAATCGGCTGACGGATTCTCGCAGCGGCTTCGTTCATCACACACCTCGCACGCGGACGCACCCGCGGCGAAGCCGCGAAACGCACCAGCGCAAAGCGCGATTCAGGCCGGAATGGCCAGGACTCACGCGCTCAGCGCATTTCGTCGGGAGCCGAAACGCCAAGCACGCTCAGCCCCGACGCGAGAACTTTGGTTAAACATACGACCAAAGCGACCCTCGCATACGTCGACTCTCGCTTTTCTTCATTAACAAAGCGCAAATGTGGCTGATCTTTGCCCTTGTTCCAGTGGGCGTGGAAGGCCGAGGCCAGATCGTGGAGATAGAAGGCGATGCGATGGGGCTCATGGGCAGCAGCCGCCGCCTCGACCTGGCGCGGATATTGGGCGATCAGGCGCAACAGGCCCATCTCGCCCTCGTCGGCGAGCAGGCTGAAGTCGGCGCGCGCAAGGGCCGCGTCGGAGGCGTCGAAATCGGGAAAGGCGTTCTTCGCCTGGCGCAGAACCGAACGGGCGCGCGCATGAGCGTATTGCACGTAGAACACCGGGTTCTCGCGGGACTGCTCGATCACTTTCGCAAGGTCGAACTCCAGCGTCGCGTCGTTCTTGCGGAAAAGCATCATGAAGCGCACCGCGTCGACGCCCACCTCGTCCACCACGTCGCGCAGGGTCACGAACGTGCCCGCCCGTTTCGACATGGTGACGGGTTCGCCGTCGCGCATCAGCTTCACGAGCTGACAGAGCTTCACGTCCAGCGCGGCCTTGCCGCCGGAGACCGCGTTGACGGCCGCCTGCATGCGCTTGACGTAACCGCCGTGGTCGGCGCCCCACACGTCGATCATCTCCGCGAAACCGCGGTCCACCTTCGACTTGTGATAGGCGATGTCCGACGCGAAATACGTGTAGGAGCCGTCCGACTTCATCAACGGACGATCCACGTCGTCGCCGAAATCGGTGGAGCGGAAGAGCGTCTGCTCGCGGTCTTCCCAATCCTCGGGCAATTGCCCCTTGGGCGGGGGCAGGCGGCCCACATAGACGATGCCGCGCGCGCGCAGGTCGTCGATCACGCCGCCCACGAGGTCGCGACCGCCCTCCCCTTCCGTGAGCGAGCGTTCGGAGAAGAACACGTCATGGCGGATGTTCATGGCCGCGAGGTCTTCGCGGATCATGTCCATCATCGAGTCGATGGCGAAGCGGCGCACCAGCGGCAGCCATTCGCTTTCCGGCTTGTCGCGCAGCGCCGGGCCATGCGCCGCCGCAAGCGCCGCGCCCACCGGCTTGAGATATTCGCCGGGATAGAGCCCTTCCGGAATCTCGCCCACGGCCTCGCCCAGCGCCTCGCGATAACGCAGGAAGGCGGAGCGCGCGAGCACGTCCACCTGCGCGCCCGCGTCGTTGATGTAGTATTCGCGCGTGACCTTGCGGCCCGCGAAGGCGATGAGATTGGCGAGCGCGTCGCCGAACACAGCGCCGCGCCCATGGCCCACGTGCATGGGACCGGTGGGATTGGCCGAGACATATTCGACGTTGACGGCCGGCGCGGCCGGATCAGGCGCGCCGCGGCCGAAGCCCGCGTCCGTCAGCGCCGCGCGCGCGACCCGCGCGAACAGATCCGCCTTCAGGCGAATGTTGATGAAGCCCGGGCCCGCGACCTCGGCGGTCTCCACGTCGGGATCGGAGGCGAGCGCGAAGGCGATGTTGCTCGCAAGCTCGCGCGGATTGGCGAAGCCGGGCCTGGATTCCTTCGCATAGACCATGGCCGCGTTGGTCGCGAGATCGCCGTGGGAAGGATCGCGCGGGGGCTCCACCACGAAACGCTTCAGGTCGAGCTCGGCCGGCAGGCGGCCCTCGGCGATCAGCCCCCGGAGCAAGGCGGCGATGCGGTCCTGAAAGTCGGCGAACAGGTTCATGGGAAGCTGGCTCTTGAGGGCTGGAGGCGCGCCGCAGGACCAGCGGTCGCTGGCGGCGGACTTTGGCGCGCGGCCTAGCGGAAATTAACGGTCAGGTCAAAGAGCGCCGACGACAGCAGACTTCACCTTCACCGCATGCGCGCGAGCGCCCCGCTATTCGTCAGGTTCCTTGACATACCCCTTGCGCAGACTCGCGGCTTGGATAACTATCAGGCCATCAATAGGGGGAGACTTCCATGGGCAGCACAGCTTTCTGGACCGGCGAATTCACGGTCATGGCCGGCATCATCGCAATGACGCTTCTTTTCGCAGTGGTCTACGCCGCCCTCGAAAACGTGTTCCCGTTCCTGCGTGGCGGCATGGGCCGCGTTTAATCCATCATCGCAAGCTCGGGGCCGATCCCGTCAGCCGCACGCATTCAGCGACGGCGTAACGATCGGTCATTCCGGCGATGTAGTCGCACACATGGCGCAGCCGGCGGGATTCGCTGTCTGCGCCATGCGCCGTTTTGGCCCATTCCTCGGGCATGAGCGAGGGTTCGGCGGCGAAACGGTCGAACAGGATCTGCACCACTTCGCCCGCCTCCCTGCGCACTTTCATCACGCGCGGATGACGGTACATGCGCGGGAACAGGAAGGCCTTGAGCGCCTTGTCCACCGCCTCGAACGCCGGCGAAAAGCACACGCTCGCCCCGCCCGCAGCGCGCACGGCGTCGGCGCTCGCGGGCGCGGACTGCGCGAGACGGCGCGCGCTTTCGCGGATCACGTCCTCGATCAGGCGCGTGATGACGCGGCGCGAGATTTCGTGGATGACGCGGGCGCGCTCGAGGCCCGGCCGCCAGGCCGCGATCTCGTCCGCCACGTCGCGCAGGAAATCGACCTCGCGCAAATCCTCGATCTCGAACAGGCCGGCGCGCAGGCCGTCGTCGATGTCATGGGCGTTGTAGGCGATGTCGTCGGCGATGGCGGCGGCCTGCGCCTCCGCGCTCGACCAGGTGGAGAGGCCGAGCGGCAGGACCGCGTCGAACTTGAGGATGGGCGCGGGCACGCCGGCGCGCGCATGGCGGGGCGTGGGCGCGCCCTGCGCCGTCAGCAGCGGGCCATTGTGCTTCACGAGGCCTTCAAGCGTCTCCCAGCACAGGTTCAACCCATCGTAATCCGCGTAGCGGCGCTCCAGCGCGGTCACGATGCGCAGGCCCTGCGCGTTATGGTCGAAGCCGCCGTGGGCCTGCATGGCCGCGTCGAGTATCTCCTCGCCCGTGTGGCCGAAGCATGTGTGGCCAAGATCGTGGGCGAGCGCGAGCGCCTCGGCGAGATCGTCATCAAGCCCGAGCGCGCGGGAGATGGCGCGCGCGATCTGGCCCACTTCGATCGTGTGGGTGAGCCGCGTGCGGTAATGGTCGCCCTCGTGGGGCACGAAGACCTGGCTCTTGTGGGCGAGCCGGCGAAAGGCCGTCGAGTGGATGATGCGGTCGCGGTCGCGCTGGAAGGGCGTGCGGGTGGGCGAGTCGGGCTCGGGCAGAAGCCGGCCGCGGCTCGCCGTCGCGTCCACCGCATAGGGCGCGCGCCAGGGCAGGCCCGGAACGGCGGCGGGCGCGAGACCTTGCGGCGCGGGATGTTGCGATTGAAGGGTCACGACATCGGCCTTATATCTCTCATTGCCTCCGGACAAGCCGCCGCCGGCCCAAAGGCCCCAATCGGGCCAGACGTCAGGTGCGAGACATGAACCCCGCAGACGCAACCCCCACCAGCCCCGCCCCCGCTCCCGCCGCTCCTTCCGCCGCCGGCTCCGCCGAGGGCGCGCCGCCCGTGGTCACCGAACGCGCGGCCCGCCGGGTGGCCCAGATCCTCGCCAAAGAGCCCGAAGGCGCCTATCTGCGCGTTGCGGTGAACGGCGGCGGCTGCTCCGGCTTTCAATACGCGTTCGACATAGCGCCCGCGCGCGCGCAGGACGATCTTCTGATCGAAGCCGAAGGCGTCGGCGTACTCATCGATCCCGTCTCGCTCGACTTCCTGCGCGGCGCCCGCATCGATTTCGTGGACGACCTGATGGGCCAGTCCTTCCGGATCGACAATCCCAACGCGGCCAGCTCCTGCGGCTGCGGCACCAGCTTCTCGATCTGACGCGACGGGCGCAGGGGCGCCAGGCACGCCGCTGTGCGCCTCGCATCGCGCGGTCAGCGACGCACCACCATGCGCGCGACGTTCTCGCCCAGCGGCGACTGATCGTCGCGCACGCTCTCATAGTCCATGGTGCGGTCGATCAGACGCAGGATGGGGCTGTCCTCTTTCCATTCCACCCCGCGGCGGATGACGCCCAGAACCCACATTAAGGATGCGATGCGCGCCTCGCATTCAGCGATCTGGCGGTGCAATTCGGATGGACGCTCAAATGACATTCTGTCTCCGCTGACGCGGCTCCCTGAAAAAATGATCAAGCCGAATACGGCCTAGAAACCAATTCATCCCATCAGCCAAAAGCCGCAGGAAACGTATCCGCGCATTGCGCCGCGTATCTCAAAATCAACGCTGTGTGTCTGAGGGTAAACGGAACCCCGAAAACAGTAAAAGGAATCGCACGCAACACGTCAACCATAGCTGTCACTGGCGCGTCCCGCAATGCGGCGAAAGAAGGGGCGCCCGCGCCGCGACGACGCCGCGAGGCGCGAAAGCGCGTGAGAAAACAGGAAACAACATAAAAGCGCGCGCGAAAATCCGCCGGCGCGTGCGGCCGCGGGAGCGTTTCCGCCTCGCTGCACGAAAAAAGGGCGCGCGTGAGTCTTGCGCGCGCGACGGCGCCTAAACTCTCCTCAAAAAAAGACGCAACGCAATCTCATGCAGGAGACGCCGCTCCGCAATGGCGCGCAATGGATACAAAACGCAGCAATATGCGCCGCCGAAAAAGCGCGGCGGCGCCAACATTTACGCAGGATCGAAGCGATCCTGCGACTGCGCTTCCGTCACCGCGATCGCCGTCATGTTGACGACGCCGCGCGCGGTCACCGAAGGCGTGAGCACATGGGCGGGCTTGGCGGCGCCCATGAGAATGGGCCCCACCGGCAAGGCGTCCGCCAGCATTTTGACGAGCTGGAAAGCGATGTTGGCGGATTCAAGATTGGGCATGACGAGCACATTCGCCTCGCCCGACAGGCGCGACTTCTGGATCACGCGGTCGCGGATCGCCTGCGAGAGCGCCGTATCGGCCTGCATCTCGCCATCCACCTCAAGATAGGGATTGGCGTTGCGCACGATCTGCAGCGCCTCGCGCATCTTGATCGCGGAGGGCGAATCCAGCCCGCCGAAATCGCTGTCCGCGAGCAGAGCGATCTTGGGCGTGAGACCGAAGCGGCGCACATGTTCGGCGATGCCGAGCGTCATGTCGGCGATTTCCGAAGCCTTCGGATTGGAGCGCACATGGGTGTCGGCTAGGAAATAGGCGCCGCGCTGGGTGATGAGCATGGAGAGCGCGGAGAAATCGCTCGCGCCCGGCGCAAGGCCCACGATATCCTTGATGAAGCGCAGGCGCGTGTGGAAACGCCCCTCAAGCCCGCAGATCAGCGCGTCGGCGTCGCCACGCCGCAGGGCGACGGCGCCGATCACCGTGGCGTTGGTGCGCACCAGCGTGCGCGCGGCGTCAGGCGTCACGCCCTTGCGGCCGGCGGCGTCGATCAGCGTCTGCACATAGTCGCGATAGCGCGGATCGTCCTCGGGATTGACGAGTTCGAAATCGCGGCCCGGACGGATCTGCAGGCCGAAACGCTCTATGCGCTTCTCGATGACCGAGGGGCGACCGATGAGAATGGGAACCGCCAGCCGCTCCTCGAGCACGACCTGGGTGGCGCGCAGCACGCGCTCGTCCTCGCCGTCGGCGTAGATGACGCGGCGCGGATCGGACTTGGCCTGCGCGAACACCGGCTTCATCAGGAAGCCGGAGCGGAAGACGAAACGCCCGAGCGTCTCCACATAGGCGTCGAAATCCGAAACCGGCTTCGTCGCGACGCCGCTGTCCATGGCGGCCTTGGCGACCGCAGGCGCGATGCGCAGGATGAGGCGCGGATCGAAGGGCGAGGGAATGAGCGATTGCGCGCCGAACAGGGGCGCGGCGCCGCCATAAGCGCGCGCCACCACGTCAGAGGGCGCCTCGCGCGCGAGCTGCGCGATGGCCTCGACGGCGGCGAGCTTCATCTGCTCGTTGATCGTCGTGGCGCCGACGTCCAGCGCGCCGCGGAAGATATAGGGGAAGCACAGGACGTTGTTCACCTGATTGGGATAGTCGGAACGTCCCGTGCAGATCATCGCGTCGGAGCGCGCAGCCAGCGCTTCCTCGGGCATGATTTCCGGCGTGGGATTGGCGAGGGCGAGAATGAGCGGGCGATCCGCCATCTGCTTCACCATCTCCGGCTTCAGCACGCCGCCCGCCGACAGGCCGAGGAAGACGTCCGCGCCGCCGATGACTTCGGCCAGCGTGCGCGCGCTCGTCTCCTGCGCATAGACTTCCTTCCAGCGGTCCATGAGCGTGTTGCGGCCCTTGTGGACGACGCCTTCAAGGTCCGACACGAAAATGTTCTCGCGCCGCGCGCCCAGCGCGACAAGCTGGTTGAGGCAGGCGAGCGCGGCCGCGCCCGCGCCGGAGGCGACGATCTTCACCTCGCCGATCTTCTTGCCCGCGAGTTCGAGCCCGTTGCGCACGGCAGCGCCGACGATGATGGCCGTGCCGTGCTGATCGTCGTGGAAAACGGGGATCGTCATGCGCGCGCGCAGCTTCTCCTCGATCTCGAAACAATCGGGCCCCTTGATGTCCTCAAGGTTCACGCCGCCGAAGGTCGGCTCCAGCGAAGCGACGGTGTCGACGAATTTCTCGATGTCCTTCTGCGCGATCTCGATGTCGAACACGTCGATGCCGGCGAATTTTTTGAAGAGGACCGCCTTGCCCTCCATCACGGGCTTCGCCGCGAGCGGGCCAATGTCGCCAAGCCCCAGCACGGCGGTGCCGTTGGTGATGACGGCGACAAGGTTCTGGCGCGCGGTGAGATTGGCCGCCTCGGCGGGATCGTCGACGATGGCCTCGCAGGCCGCAGCCACGCCCGGGGAATAGGCGAGCGCGAGGTCGCGCTGGTTGCCGAGCGGCTTGGTCGCCTGGATCTCGAGTTTCCCCGGCTTGGGGCTGCGATGATAGACCAGCGCCCCGGTGCGCAGATCCTCAGACATTTTGACGGCCATGGACACCCCTCCCCGCCTCGCGCGGGCGCAATCAGGCGACCATAAAGGACGCAGGCGCGCGCGCGCACAAGCGTGTTTTGACCCTCGCCAAGGTTAATTTTCCGCCAACGCCCGGTTCTTGCGAACCTCGCAATGCGCCCCAAAACGAGCGGCCAGGCGCCATAACGGCAACAAAGCGCGTCCGAATCGGGAGAACGCGAAACGCGCGCGGGGATTCGCCCGCACGCAAGCGCGGGGAGCCGGGAGCGGCCCGGGAAGCCGCATTATGGTGAACGAAACCCTGCGCGCATGCGCCCGTCCGCCGCCCCAGAACGAGACCGGCGGCACGGGCGCGGAACCAATCGAGTCCGAATCAGGGACGCGCCTTGTTTGCGCGCGCTTCAATGCGCGCGAGGTCGGATCATGTTGATGCGCGCGAGGACGCGCGCGGTCCAGAACGCGCCCAAATGGACCGCGCGCGTCCTCGCGCGCATCGCCCAAATGGACCGCGCGCGTCCCCGCGCGCATCGCCCAGATGGACCGCGCGCGTCCCCGCGCGCATCGCCCAGATGGACCGCGCGCGTCCTCGCGCGCATGGCACAGATGAACCACGCGCAGCAAGTCGCCGAAAAAGCCGCTCACTTCTCCGGCAGGTTCAGCCGCAGGTGCAGTTCGCGCAATTGCTTGTTGCTCGCCTCCGAGGGCGCGCCCATGAGCAGGTCTTCCGCGCGCTGGTTCATCGGGAACAGCGCGACCTCGCGCAGGTTCTGCTCGCCGGCGAGCAGCATGATGATGCGATCGACGCCCGCAGCCATGCCGCCATGGGGCGGCGCACCGTATTGGAACGCGCGATACATGCCGCCGAACCGCTCCACGACCGTCTCCTCGCCATAGCCGGCGATCTCGAAGGCTTTCACCATCGCCTCGGGCTTATGGTTGCGGATGCCGCCCGAGGCGAGCTCATAGCCGTTGCAGGCGATGTCGTATTGGAACGCCTTGATGGTGAGCGGATCCTGCGAGTTGAGCGCGTCGAGCCCGCCCTGCGGCATGGAGAAAGGATTGTGCGAGAAGTCGACCTTCTTCTCGTCCTCGTTCCATTCGAACATCGGGAAGTCGACGATCCAGGCGAGTTCGAACCGGTTCTCGTCGATCAGGTTCAGCTCACGGCCGACGCGGGTGCGCGCGTCGCCGGCGAATTTGTAGAACTTCTCCGGATCGCCCGCCGCGAAGAACACGGCGTCGCCGGATTTGAGGGAGAGTTGCGCGCGGATCGCCTCGGTGCGCTCAGGCCCGATATTGTTGGCGATGGGGCCTGCGGCCTCCATCTTGCCGTCGGCGTCGCGCCAGAAGATGTAGCCGAGGCCGGGCTGGCCTTCGCTCTGCGCCCATGAATTCATGCGGTCGCAGAAGGTGCGGCTGCCGCCGCCCGGCGCCGGGATCGCCCACACCTCGTTCTTCTGCGCTTCCAGCATGCGCGCGAAGACCTTGAAGTTCGAGCCGCGGAAATGCTCGCTGACGTCCTGCATGACGATGGGGTTGCGCAGGTCGGGCTTGTCGGTGCCGTATTTGCGCAGGGCCTCCGCATAAGGAATGCGCGGGAAGTTCTGCGTGACGGGGCGCCCGCCGCCGAACTCCTCGAACACGCCGCGAATGACGGGCTCCATGGTGGCGAACACGTCCTCCTGCGTGACGAAGCTCATTTCGAGATCGAGCTGGTAGAACTCGCCCGGCAGGCGGTCGGCGCGCGGATCCTCGTCGCGGAAACAGGGCGCGATCTGGAAATAGCGGTCGAAGCCCGCCATCATGAGGAGCTGCTTGTACTGCTGCGGCGCCTGCGGCAGCGCGTAGAACTTGCCCGCATGAAGGCGCGAGGGCACGAGGAAGTCGCGCGCGCCTTCAGGCGAGGAGGCGGTGAGGATCGGCGTCGAGAATTCGTTGAAGCCCGCGCCCGCCATGCGCCGGCGCAGCGAGGACACCACCTGCCCGCGCAGCATGATGTTGCGATGCAGACGCTCGCGGCGCAGGTCGAGGAAGCGGAACCGCAGGCGCGTCTCCTCCGGATAATCCTGATCGCCGAACACCGGCAGCGGCAGCTCCGCCGCAGGCCCGAGCACTTCGGCCTCGGTGACGTAAAGCTCCACCTGACCCGTCGGCATGTCCGCGTTCTCGGTGCCGGCCGGGCGACGGCGCACCTTGCCGTCGAGGCGCACGCACCATTCGGCGCGGAAAGTCTCGACCAGTTTGAAAGCCGGCGAATCCGGGTCGATCACGCATTGCGTCATGCCGTAATGGTCGCGCAGGTCGATGAACAGCACGCCGCCATGGTCGCGGATGCGGTGGCACCAGCCGCTCAGGCGGGCCAGCTGGCCGTCGTCGGACTCGCGGAGCTGGCCGCAGGTGTGCGTGCGATAGCGATGCATTTCAAAGGTCCCGGAAAGGCGAAGCGACGGCCGGCGGACCCGGCCGCCGGGGGTCGCGCACGCCTAGCGGAAAAACGCCCCGGGGGGAAGGCGGCGGAGGGGGGTGCGCCCTCCGTGCGCCCGCGCCCAAGCTGGCGGCGCGCCGCCAACCCGCCGGCGGTGCGGCGGGCTGCGACAATCCCCTCCTTAACGC
>CAZYBF010000082.1:0-10686 GCA_964645525.1 uncultured Beijerinckia sp. | reverse complement strand
AATAGATATATTCGAAGATGCAGGGGCGCATCGGCTGCGGCGGGAAGGGCTTGTGGCTCTCCACGCCGTCCTCCGAGATGATGACGATCTCGCCGTTCTCCACGTCGCGCACGAAACGCGCGCCGATGATGTCGAGCGCGCAGGTCTCGGAGGCGAGGATGTAATGGCCGTCGAGTTCGCCCAGCACGAGCGGGCGGATGCCAAGGGGATCGCGCGCGCCGATGAGCTTCTTGTTGGTGAGCGCGACGAGCGAATAGGCGCCCTCGATCTGGCGCAGGGCCTCGATGAATCGCTCGAGGATGCGCGCGCGGCGCGAGCGCGCCACCAGATGCAGGATCACCTCGGTGTCGGACGTGGACTGATAGATCGCGCCGTCGCGGATCAGCTCGCGGCGCAGCGAGAGCGCATTGGTGAGATTGCCGTTGTGGGCGACGGCGAAGCCGCCGCTGTCGAGTTCGGCGAACAGCGGCTGCACGTTGCGCAGAATCGTCTCGCCCGTCGTCGAATAGCGCACATGGCCCACGGCGGCGGAGCCCGGCAGGCGGTCGATCACCGCGCGTGTGGAGAAATGCTCGCTGACGAGGCCCATGCGGCGCTCGGAGGAGTAGCGCTTGCCGTCGAAGGCGACGATGCCGGCGGCTTCCTGGCCCCGATGCTGGAGCGCGTGCAGGCCCAGCGCCGTGATGGCCGCGGCGTCGGGATGGCCGAAAATGCCGAAGACGCCGCATTCTTCGCGCAGGCGGTCGGCGTCGAGGTCGAAATCCTCGGGAACGGCGTCTCCGGAGAGGGGCGCTGCGTCGCTGGAAAGAGGTCCATTGCCCTGCGTGCGCCCCATGGCATTCTCCTGCGAACGAATGCGAACCCTATGCGTCTGGTAGACCCAAGACGTATTCCGAAACGGTTACATAAGCGCTTCCCACCGGATTGTCAGTTCGCAACCCGCGCGCAAAGCGACATTTTTCCAGCGCGCGCCCGATGGTCCGGGCGAGGCTGGCGCTCACGGACGCCGACCGGGAGCCGGGGGCGCCGTGCGCAGTTCAGGCTCGTCCGCCGCCGGCTCGTCCTCCCGGTTGCGCTTCATGCGCTGCTGGAAGGCGGTCAGCGGGTCCTCCGGCAGGAGCGCGATCAATTGCTCGCCCGAAGACTGGAGCAGGGGCCGCGTCTTGGCGGTTTTCACCCAGTCGGGCTGCGATTTCTCAGGCGCCAGCCAGTTGAAGAACAAAAAGGCGATGACCGCCAGCAGCAGGCCGCGGGCGGCGCCGAACAGGAAGCCCAGCGAACGGTCCAGCGCGCCGATCTTGGAATCGAGGATCGCGTCTGAGATCCGCACCGTGATCATGGACACCAGAACGAGCGTCACGAGGAAGACCGCGCCGATGGCGACGGCGAGGGCGATGCTGTCCTTGGCGATGTGCGGCTTCACATAGGGCAGGACGTAGGGATGCAGGTAGAAGGCCGCCAGCGCCGCCGCGGCCCAGGAGGCGATCGCCAACACTTCGCGCGTGAAGCCGCGCAGAAGGGACAGGACGCCGGAAACGAGCACGACGCCGATCACGGCGAGATCCAGATAAGATGGCATTTAGACTGAATCCGATGGTGGAGCGGATGAGGCCAGGGGGACGCGGGCGCGCGCTACGCGTCGACGCGGGAGGCCCCGAGTCGTCACGCGCTCCTTATACCGAAGGCGGAGGCCAGCGTCATCCCTTCCGGGGATTCGCCTTCCGGGGATCCGCCTCCAGAGGATTCGCCTCCAGGGGATTCGCCTCCAGGGGATTCGCCTCCATGCGATTGGCGTTCAGACGAACCGCCATAAATCCATTGGCCGCGGCTTCGCGCGCAGGCGTCGGCCGCAAGCCGCTTTCGGCGGGATCAGGCCCGCGCGTCCTCGCTCTCCCAGCGCGCCTCGTCCCGTCCGCCCTTGCGGTCCGAACGGGCGCGCGCGGGCGCCCGCGCGGCGATGTCCGCCACCAGAGCCGCGATATGGCCGCAGGGCGTCAGCGAGAGGCCGCCCTGCTCACGGCCCTTGTCTTGCCCTTCGAGCGCGCCTTCGGGCGCGACGGCGGCGCGGAAGCCCAGTTTGGCGGCCTCCTTCAGCCTTTGTCCGCCATGGGACACGGGCCGGATGGCGCCCGACAGCGCCACTTCGCCGAAAAATACGGAATCGCCGGGGAGCACCGCCCCGCAGAGCGAGGACACGAGCGCGGCCGCAGCCGCCAGATCCGCCGCCGGCTCGTCGATGCGCAATCCGCCCGCGACGTTGAGATAGACGTCGTGCTGGCCGAGCCGCAGGCCCGCATGGGCCTCCAGCACGGCGAGCACCATGGACAGGCGCGCGGGATCCCAGCCCACGACCGCCCGGCGCGGCGTGCCCAGCGAGGTGGGCGCGACCAGCGCCTGCATTTCGACCAGCACGGGCCGCGTGCCCTCCATGCCCGCGAAGACCGCCGCGCCCGGCGCCGCGCCGTCGCGCCCGGCGAGGAACAGGGCGGAGGGATTGGTCACCTCCGACAGGCCGCCGCCGGTCATTTCAAACACGCCGATCTCATCGGTCGGGCCGAAGCGGTTCTTCACCGCGCGCAGGATGCGGAACTGACGCCCGCCCTCGCCCTCGAAAGAGGCGACCGCGTCCACCATGTGCTCGACGACGCGCGGCCCGGCGATCTGCCCGTCCTTGGTGACGTGGCCGACCATGATCACGCAGGCGCCGCTGGTCTTGGCGTAGCGGATCAGCGCCTGCGCGCTGGTGCGCACCTGCGTGACCGTGCCCGGCGAGGCGTCGGCCGCGTCGGTCCACATGGTCTGGATGGAATCGATCACGACGAGGGCCGGCGTCGCGCCGCTCTGGAGCGTCGCCACGATGTCGTCCACGCTCGTCTCGGCGGCGAGCTCCACGGGCGATTGGGCGAGGCCGAGACGGCTGGCGCGCAGGCGCACCTGCGCCACCGCCTCCTCGCCCGAAATATAGACGACGCGCCGGCCGCTGGAGGCCATGCGCGCGCAGGCTTGAATGAGCAGCGTCGACTTGCCGATGCCCGGCTCCCCGCCGATCAGCAGAACCGAGCCGGGCACGAAGCCCCCGCCCGTCACGCGGTCGAGCTCGCCGATGCCGGTGAGCATGCGCGGCGCCTCGCGCTGGGCCCCCTGCAGGCCCTCGAGCGCGAACACGCGGCCCTTGCCCGCCCCGCGCGCCGCCCGCGCGCCGATGCCGGCGGATGCGGCTTCCTCGACCATGGAGTTCCAGGCGTCGCACGCCTCGCAACGGCCCTGCCAGCGCTGGGCGACCGCGCCGCAATTCTGGCAGACGAAATTCGAGCGACCCTTGGCCATGGACGGTCCTTGATCAGGCGGCGCTGCGCATCTGGGGGACGCCGGGGGCGGGCGCGGCGTCGATATAGGCGCGAAGGTCGCCGAGCTGGCGCTCCAGCGCGGCCTCGGCCTCGCGCAATTCAGCCAGCGCCGCCTGAAAGGAGGTCGCGGCCTCCGCCAGCCGGCGCGGGGCGGCCTCCCGCTCGTTCTCCCGCGCGCTTCCGTTCAGGCTTGTCACGTTCATGTTTGGCGCTCCCACGCGAATCTCGACCCGGACGAGAACAATACATGAACATTGCGCGCTGGCAAAGCCTCAGAACGGCTTCACGATCACCATCACCACGATGCCGATCATCAGCAGCGTGGGGACCTCGTTCAGCACGCGGTAGAACTTCGAGGACTTGTCATCCTGCTCAGCCGCGAAGGCGCGCACGCGCCGGCCCAGATAGACATGGGCGAGGGTGAGCGCGACCACGAGCGCGAATTTCACGAGAAACCATCCGTCACGGTGGAAGCCAGCCGCCCAGGCCATGTAGAGACCGGTCAGCCAGGCGACCATCATGGCGGGGTTCATGATGTAGCGGTAAAGCCGGCGCTCCATCACGCAGAACTGCGCGCCCATCTCGGCCGAACCGCGGTTCTCCGCGTGATAGACGAACAGCCGCGGCAGATAGAGCAGGCCCGCCATCCAGGAAATGATGGCGAGCACATGCAGCGACTTGATCCAGGAATAGACGTCCAATGCGCGGCTCCCGACGTTGCGCGCTCACCCGCCCAGATAGGCGCGGGCGTAGCGCCGCCCCAGACTGGTGAGGATTTCATAGCCGATCGTGCCGGCGCGCGCCGCCAGATCGTCGATCCCGATGCGCCGGCCGAGAATCTCCACGAGAGAGCCCGGCGCGACGCTTTCCGCCGGCGCATCGGTCACGTCGATCACCGTCAGGTCCATTGAGATGCGCCCGACGACCGGGCAGGCGACGTCGCCCGCCATCGCCAGCGCGCCCTGCCTGCCGGCAGGCCCCGAGCCCGCGCGCAGGAAGCCGTCGGCATAGCCCAGCCCGATCGTGGCGAGGCGGCGCGGACCCGGCGCGGTCCAGGTGGAATTGTAGCCAACGGGGGCGCCCGCCCCGACCGCGCGGGTCTGGATCACGCGCGCCTGCAGGCGCACGACGGGCAGCATGGGATTGGGCGCCTCCGGCGTCGGATTGCCGCCATAAAGCGCATAGCCCGGACGAACCATGTCGTAATGGGGCGCGCCGGGCAGAAAGACGCCGGAGGAATTGGCGAGGCTCGCGCGCGCTGCGGGAAAGAGCGCGCGCGCCTGCGCGAACGCGGCGATCTGCGCGGCGTTCGAGGGCTCCTGCGGCGCTTCGGACGAGGCGAAATGGCTCATCGCGAGTTCGATGCGCCCGGCCTGCGGATCGGCGGCGAGCGCGCGCGCCTCCTCAAGGCTCATGCCGAGGCGGTTCATGCCCGTGTCGATGTGAATGGCGGCGGGCTTGTCGGTCTGGCGTGTCCAGAACGCGAATTCGCGCGGCGAGCCGAGCACGGGCAGGGCGTCGGCGGCCAGCAGGGCCGCCACGACGGCGTCCTCGCACAAGAGCCCGTTCAGGCAATAGATGCGCGCGCCCTGCGCGCCTGCGACGTCGGCGAGCGCGAGACGCAGCCGCGCAGCCTCGCTCGCCTGCGCGACGAAGAACGTGCGGCAGCCCGCTTTGGCGAGCGCGCGCGCGGCCGGTTCGAGCCCCACGCCATAGGCGTCGGCTTTCACTACGGCGGCGCATTCCGCGCCCTGCGCGCGCGCGGCGAGCGCGCGCCAATTGGCGGTGAGCGCGTCGAGATCGACGGTGAGAAGCGCCTGCGCCTGTTCCGGCGCGGGGCCCTGGTATGGCGTGCGCGCGCCGCTCACATGCGCTCCGGCAGCGCGTCCTCGCGCGCCAGATTGGAGAAGCGCGTCACTTCCGCGTCGAATTGCAGCTCCACCGTGCCGGTGGGGCCGTGACGCTGCTTGCCGATGATGACTTCCGCGCGTCCATGCGCGCGCTCCATCTCGGCGAGCCATTGGATGAACTCTTCCGTGCCTTCGCGCGGCTGCTTGTTCTTGATGTAATATTCCTCGCGATAGACGAACATCACCACGTCGGCGTCCTGCTCGATGGAGCCGGATTCGCGCAGGTCCGACAATTGCGGGCGCTTGTCGTCGCGCGCCTCCACCTGACGCGAGAGCTGGGAGAGCGCGATCACCGGCGCGTTCAGCTCCTTGGCGAGCGCCTTCAGGCCGGTGGTGATCTCGGTCAGCTCCTGCACGCGGTTGTCGCCGCGCGACTTCGAGCCGCTGAGCAATTGCAGATAGTCCACCACCAGAACGTCGAGGCCCTTCTGGCGCTTGAGGCGACGGGCGCGGGCGACGAGCTGGGCGATGGAGATGCCGCCGGTCTGGTCGATGTAGAAGGGGATCGACTGCATCTCGCGCGCGGCTTCCGAGATCTTGTGGAACTCGTGGTCCTGAATGTCGCCGCGGCGGATCTTGTAGGAGGGCACGCCGGATTGCTCGGCGATGATACGCGTGGCCAATTGCTCGGCCGACATTTCCAGCGAGAAGAAGCCGACGATGCCGCCGTTCTTGCTTACATGCGTGCCGTCGGCGCGCACCTCGTATTCATAGGCGCGGGCGATGTTGAAGGCGATGTTGGTGGCGAGCGCGGTCTTGCCCATGCCCGGACGGCCGGCGACGATCACGAGGTCGGAGGGCTGCAGGCCGCCCAGTTTCCCGTCAAGATCGGTCATGCCCGTGGAGATGCCCGACAGCTTGCCGTCGCGCTCATAGGCTTTCGCGGCGGTGTCGATGGCGGTGGTGAGCGCGGTCGAGAACGACTGGAAGCCGCCGTCGTAGCGGCCCTGTTCGGCGATCGCATAGAGGCGGCGCTCCGCCTCCTCGATCTGCGTGCGCGGCGCCAGGTCGACCGGCGAGTCATAGGCCGTGTTGACGATCTCCTCGCCGATGTGGATCAGATTGCGGCGCATGGCGAGATCGTAGATCGTGCGCCCGTAATCCTCGGCGTTGATGACGGTCGTGGCCTCGGCGGCCAGACGCGCGAGATATTGCGGCACGGTCATGCCGCCGAGATCATGCTCGCCCAGAAACGTCTTCAGCGTCACCGGCGAGGCGACTTTGCCCGCGCGGATCAATTGCTCGGCGATCTCGAAGACGCGGCGGTGGATCTCTTCGTAAAAATGCTCCGCGCGCAGGAAATCCGACACGCGGTCGAACGCGTCGTTGTTGACGAGCACGGCGCCGAGCAGGGCCTGTTCGGCTTCAATGTTATGCGGCGCCAGACGGTAGGCGGGCTGTTCGGGCTGGGTCGCGGGAAGCGCGAACCTGCTCGCGATCTGTTCGATTGCGGCCATGACCATCCGAAATGCGAGTGCGTTGCGACTCGAACGCGCGCCAGATGCTAGCCTGCGCGTCCGTGGATGGCGAGGTTCTGCCACGGCCCGGCGCGGCTTCGTGAAAATTTTGCGAACGCCGCGCGCATTCGTCCCACAATCCACAGCGCGCATGCCCGGCCGAAGGCGCCGCTTGACGCGGCGGGGGCGATCTGACTCACAGGCGCACGCTGAAATACAAGGATTTCGCGTTCGCGCGCGCAAAAGACAAAGGCCGGGCGCAAGCCCGGCCGTCGCCTGTTCGTTCGGTTTTTTTGGCGTTCGTTCAGCGGTCGCCCATGTCGCCGCCGGCTTCCGCAAGCGCGGCGCCGACTTCGAGGCCGAGATCGTCCATCGAGGTCTCCTCGCGCGTGACGAGTTCTTCGCCGCGCGACTGACGGTCGGCTTCCTCAGGCGAACGCGCGACGTTGATCGTCACCTTCGCCTCGACTTCAGGATGCAGCTGCACGGGCACGCTGTGCAGGCCGATGCCCTTGATCGGCGTCGAGAGCACGATCTGGTTGCGCGTGACGCTCACGCCGCCCGCGCTCACGGCGTCGGCGATGTCGCGGGTGGAGACGGAGCCGTAGAGCTGGCCGGTCTCGCCCGCCTGACGGATAATGACGTAGCTCTGGCCGTCGAGCTTGCCCTGCACCTTCTCGGCTTCGCTCTTGAGCTGGAGGTTGCGGGCCTCAAGCTGCGAACGCTGGTCATCGAAGCGCTTCTTGTTGGCGGGCGTGGCGCGCAGGGCCTTGCCGCGCGGCAGCAGGAAATTGCGCGCGAAACCGTCGCGCACCTTCACGGTCTCGCCCATCTGGCCGAGCTTCGGCACGCGTTCAAGCAGGATGACTTCCATGATCTTCACTCCTTCGTGACGTTGGATTGGTCGTTGGTGTTGGCCGCCGGCGGGCCGGGCGGATTGCGGGGCGTCCGGCGCCGCGGAAACAGCATGGCGGACAGGCCGATCCCGGCGAGCACAGGCGCCGGAAGCGGAAACAGCAGGAAGAGCGCGGCGTAGACGCCGGCCAGAATGGCTCCGCGTCCCGCGCTCGCGCGCGTGCCCTCGTGGATCCAGGCGAGGCCCTTGAGCGCGAGCGCCACGCCGATGGCGATGGCGACCGTGGCCCCGGCCGCGCGGGGCAGGCCGTCGAACAGCGACAGCGCCACGGCGGCCGCGAGCGTGGGAAGGACCGCGCGCGGCAGGTCGAAGTTTTCCGGCAGGTCGAGCCAGGGCCTGCGCAGGCTTTGTGAGACGAGCGCGATGCGCGCGGCGAGCCACAGGTTCAGCGCCATGGTCAGCACGCCCCATGCGGCCATGGCCGGGGCGGAGCCGATCACGAAGGCGCGCACCACGTCGGCGACGGCGAGATCGCCGGGCAGGCGCACGCCTGCGCCGCCGAACGCGGTCTCAAGCAGGGGGCCGAGCCGCCGGGTCGCCATGTCCACGAATGCGTCGAAAGAGCCCGCGCGCAGCACCGCGACCATCAGGCCCGCGAGCGCGGCCGCAGCCGCCATGCCCGCCATCCATGCGACGAGCCGGCCGATCGGATACCAGACGAGCCCATCGGAGGCTGGCGTCTCGCCCTGTTCGGGCGGGCGTCCGAGCCATGCGAGCCGCG
Organism: uncultured Beijerinckia sp.; assembly: GCA_964645525.1. GTDB lineage: Bacteria > Pseudomonadota > Alphaproteobacteria > Rhizobiales > Beijerinckiaceae > Terripilifer. The sequence continues at coordinate 2,335 of CAZYBF010000082.1, read as the reverse complement.
TCAATTGCCAGGCGGGCAGGGCGGAGGTGGCGGCGAAGAAGGCGCAGAAGACGAAGGCGGGCCCCACATCCACGTCCGCGACGCCGACGAGGCCGAAGAAGAGCGCGACGACGCCGGCGAGCGCGCCGATCAGAGCCACTGCGGGGGAGAAGGCGAGGCCCGCGATCATCAGCGGCAGCGCGTTGAACAACGCTGCGGTGGCGGCGAACGACGTGCCCTTCACCGGAATGAAGAACAGCAAGGCGGCCGCAAAGCCTGCGCCGATCGCGATGATGAGGGTCTGCAACATTCGCTCGCCTGGGTGTCCCGCCGGCAGGGGCGGTTAGGGCGGGTTGGTCCCGTCCAGCCTCGCCGACCGGACCATCCGGGCGGCTGTGCGCAAAGGCGTCCTCCCCGCTGGGCGGGAAGGACGCGGTTTTGTTAGCGGATCACGTAGGGCAGCAAGCCCAGGAAGCGCGCGCGCTTGATCGCCTGGGCGAGTTCACGCTGCTTCTTCGCCGAGACGGCGGTGATGCGCGAGGGCACGATCTTGCCGCGCTCGGAGATGTAGCGCGAGAGCAGGCGCGTGTCCTTGTAGTCGATCTTCGGCGCGTTGGCGGCGGAGAACGGGCAGGTCTTCCGACGACGGAAGAAGGGGCGACGGGGAGCTCCGGCCATTATTCGACTCCTTCCACAGCGGCGTCTTCACGGGGGCGGCGCGGACGGTCGCCGCGCGGGCCACGGCGTTCGCCGCGCTCGTCGCGATCGGACTCTTCGCGCTTGCGCATCATCGCGGACGGACCTTCCTCCAGCTCCTCGACGCGGATCGTCATGAAGCGCAGGATGTCTTCGTTGATGCCCATCTGGCGTTCCATCTCGGAGACGGCGGCGGCCGGCGCGTTGCCGTTGACCAGGGTGAAGTGAGCCTTGCGGTTCTTCTTGATGCGGTAGGCGAGCGTCTTCACGCCCCAGTATTCGACCTTGGCGACCGAGCCGCCATTGGCTTCGATCACGCCCTTGAACTGCTCCGTCATCGCCTCGACCTGCTGAGGGGTCACGTCCTGACGGGCAAGGTAAATGTGCTCGTAGAGAGCCATTGCTTCGCCTTTCTCTGTTCTCGCGAGATCCGGCGCGGAGCCCTCCGAGCCCGGAGAAAGGCCCGACGGAAACTGCAATCGAAGGCGGAGACACGGGAAGACGGGGACCATTCCCCTGCCGACGGTGGAGGCGAACCTCGCCCGACGGCCTTCCGTTCAGCCCCCGGCCGGAGCTGCGAAGCGCGCTTTATACGCGGTTTTGGCGCCGGCGCAACCCGTCGCCTCAGGCGGAGGGGCGGGGCTCCAGCCGCGCCTTCAGCCGGGCCATGCAGCGGGCGAACACCGCAGGATCGTCGAGGGCGCGGGCGAGCACGATCGCCCCTTGCACCCCGGCCACCGCCTCTTCGGCGAGCGCGGCGGCGGCGGCTTCGTCGCGGCCCGCGCGGATCAGCGCCTGCTTGAGCGCTGCGATCCAGCGGTCGAAATAGGCGCGCAGCGCCACGGCGAAATGGTCGCGCGAATCCGAAAGCGCGAAGGCGCCGACCAGACAGACGCGCCGCCCGGAGCGGAAATACTCCGCCACCGCATCGAACATGCGGCCGATTTCCGCCGCGCCGCTTTCGCCGGTCTCGAGCCGGGCGAAAATCTGAGCTTCGAACCAGGCCTCGACTTCGATCAGGACCGCCTTCGCCATCTCCTCCTTCCCGCCGGGGAAGAAGTGGTAGAGGCTGCCCTTGCCCAGGCCCGTCGCCTTCGAGATCAGCGACAGGGTCGCGCCATCATAGCCGTGCTCGCGAAACGCCTCCGCGATGGGGCCGATCACGTCCGCGCGCCGGGCGAGCGTGCGCGCCATCGCCTAGAGGCCCAGTTCTGAGAGCCCGGGGTGGTCGTCGGGCCGGCGCCCGAGGGGCCAGTGGAACTTGCGTTCGGCGGGCGAAATCGGCTGGTCGTTGATCGACGCGATGCGGCGGCGCATCAGCCCTTCGGCGTCGAACTCCCAGTTTTCGTTTCCATAGGAGCGGAACCAGTGGCCGCTGTCGTCGCGCCATTCATAGGCGAAGCGCACCGCTATGCGATCGCCCTTGTGCGCCCAGACCTCCTTGATGAGGCGGTAATCCAGCTCGCGCGCCCATTTGCGCTTCAGGAATTCGACGATCTGATCCCGCCCGGTCAGGAACTCTGCGCGGTTCCGCCACCGGCTGTCCGTCGTATAGGCGAGCGCGACCCGCTCCGGGTCGCGGCTGTTCCAGGCGTCCTCCGCCATGCGCGCCTTCTGGGCCGCGGTTTCGTCGGTGAAGGGCGGAAAGGGCGGGCGGGAC
>CAZYBF010000081.1:0-11104 GCA_964645525.1 uncultured Beijerinckia sp. | reverse complement strand
CGTGCCGCCATCGGAGAGGGAGCCGGAGACGACGGCGGGGCGCGGGGCAGGCGCATAGGCGGCGAGCTGCACCGGCGGCTGGCCGCGCTCCACGGAGCGGGCGGGAACCGGCGTGGGAGCGGGGGCGGGAGCCTCGGCTGCGCGGACGGGCGCCGGCGCGGCGGGCTCGGGCTTGCGGGCGGCGGCCGCCGGCGCGGGGGCCCGGCCTTCGGCGACGTCCAGCGCGCGCTCAAGGGCGCCGTTCTCGGCGATCATCGGGGCGGAGCGCACGCGCGAGCCGCGGTCCAGATGCTCCTCGACCAGATTGGCCATGATGTTGTCGCGGTGGGCGCCGGAGCGTCCGCCCAGCACCACGGCGACGATCCGCCGGCCGTCGCGGCGGGCGGAGGTGAGCAGGTTGAAGCCGGAGGCGCGAGTGTAGCCCGTCTTGATCCCGTCCACGCCCTCGATGCGGCCGAGAAGCTTGTTGTGGTTGCGGATGTGGGAGCCGGCGAAGTCGAACCCGTTCAGCGAGAAATAGGCGAACTGCCGGGGGAATCGCTCCTGGATCGCGCGGCCCAGAATCGTCAGGTCGCGCGCCGTGGTGATCTGTTCGGGATCGGGCAGGCCGGAGGCGTTGGCGAAATTCGTCCGCGTCATGCCGAGCGAACGGGCCTTGCGGGTCATCTGCTGGGCGAAGGCTTCCTCGCTGCCGGCCAGATGCTCGGCCACCGCGACGGCGATGTCGTTGGCGGATTTGGTCACGAGCGCCTTGATGGCGTTCTCGGCGGTGATCGTGGCGCCGGGGCGCAGGCCGATCTTGGTCGGCGGCTGGCTGGCGGCGTTGGCGGAGATGGCGATCGGCGTATCGGTGCGCACCTTGCCGCGCTCCATCTGCTCGAACAGCATGTAGAGCGTCATCACCTTGGTGATGGAGGCAGGATGGCGCAGGGCGTTTTCATTCTGCGCGAACAGGACCTTGCCCGTGTTCGCATCGACCACGATGGCGGCGTAGGGGGGCGAATAGCCAGGCGCCTTCTTCTTCTTGGGCTTGGCGTCGGCCGGCGTCGCCGCCACGCAAATCGCCAGAAGGGCGGCAACCCCCGTCGCAAGCGGACCCGCCGTCCGCCGCTCCAACTTCACCCACAACGCCATGACCCAAGTCCCCACACGCCGGCCCAGAACGGCAGGGCTCAAGCCCGCCGCGCACCCCCTGTGACCGGAACACAACACGCGTCGACGTTAGGCCACCGGGGTTACCCACCCGTTAACCGGAGGCGGGCACAGGCTTTTGTGCGATGCAAAAAATCCTCTTGACGTTTTTGTGCACCGCATATAATTTGTTCACGGTGACGATGACGCAGGCCCCGCGTGCTCATGCGAGGCGCAACAAGAGAGGGTGCCATGTTCAAGAATTTCGAAGACGTCCAGAAGCTCGGCAAGGAACAGCTCGACGCCGCCTCCGCGCTCGGCGCGGCCGTGACCAAGGGCGTCCAGCAGATCGCCACGGAAACCACCGAATATTCCAAGAAGTCCGTCGAAAGCGCCTCCGCCGCGTTTGAAAAGCTCGTCGGCGCCAAGTCGATCGACGTCGCGCTGCAGGTGCAGGGCGAGTTCGCCAAGGCGAGCTATGAGTCCTTCATCGCCCAGTCGACCAAGATGGGCGAGCTCTACGCCGGCCTCGCGAAGGAAATCTTCAAGCCGGTCGAAGCCGCCGTCGCCAAGGCGACCGCGCGCTGAACCGACCGCGATCCCCGCAGTTCTGGAGGCCCGGCGCAAGCCGGGCCTTTTTTGTTTCCGGCCCTGCCTGAGCTCCTTTTCGACGCTGCGGCGCAGCGAGGGCCGATTTCGCCACATTGCTGGGAGACGCTCGGCGGGTCGACAGCCCCTGCGCAAGCCTGTCCGTAAAACAAGTGGATGGGGACGCCTGGGCGGCTGGCGGCGCGCCGCGCTCCTCCCTACATTACGGATTGCGCCGGGAGCCGACAGCTCATTGGCGCCGAACTTGAAACGGGTAGAGTCGCGTTCGCGGGACGAAACTCGCCGGGCGTCCGAAATGGAGAACCGCTTGTGAGCATGGCATCGCCCTCCCGACCTGTCGTCGCCGGTTCCGGCGCACATGCGTGCGGGCGCGCCGAGGCCACGGCGACTCCCGTCCGGGCGGCGGGCGGCGGGGCGGGGGACGAAGGCGGCGGGCGCGGCGGGCGCGGCTCGGGTCCGGGCGCCGCCGTCATCACGCGCACGCGCACCCAGACGCGCAAGCCCAGCATGTATCGCGTGCTGCTGCTCAACGACGATTACACGCCGATGGAGTTCGTCATCACGGTCCTGCGGCGTTACTTCAACAAGAACCCGGATGAAGCCACGCGCATTATGCTGCATGTGCATCATCACGGCGTCGGCGAATGCGGCGTCTACGCTTACGAGGTCGCCGAAACCAAAGTGACCCAGGTGATGGATTTCGCCCGCAAGCACCAGCATCCGCTGCAGTGCATCATGGAAAAGAAGTGACAGGAGCCCCCATGCCGACCTTTTCGCGGAATCTGGAGCAGTCGCTGCATCGGGCGCTCGCCGTCGCCAACGAACGTCGACATGAATATGCGACGCTCGAACATCTTCTCTTCAGCCTTCTCGACGACGGCGACGCCGCCGCCGTGATGCGCGCCTGTTCGGTCGATCTCGACGCGCTGAAGAAGAACCTGCTCGATTACATCGACAACGAACTCGCCAATCTCGCCACCAACGGGCGCAATGACGAGGCCAAGCCCACCGCAGGCTTCCAGCGCGTCATCCAGCGCGCGGTCATCCACGTGCAATCCTCCGGCCGTGAGGAAGTGACGGGCGCGAACGTGCTCGTCGCGATCTTCGCCGAGCGCGAGAGCCACGCCGCCTATTTCCTGCAAGAGCAGGACATGACGCGCTACGACGCGGTGAACTACATCAGCCACGGCATCGCCAAGCGTCCCGGCGCGGCGGATGCGGCGCGCGGTCCGCGCGGCGCCGATGAGGAGCAGGAAGGCCGCGAGAGCCGCGAGCGCGCCGAGACGCCCGACGGCAAGAAGAAGGAAGGCGCGCTCGACTCCTATTGCGTCAACCTCAACAAGAAGGCGCGCGACGGGCGCATCGATCCGTTGATCGGCCGCGAAGCCGAAGTGCAGCGCACGATTCAGGTGCTGTGCCGCCGCCAGAAGAACAATCCGCTGCTCGTGGGCGATCCCGGCGTCGGCAAGACCGCCATCGCCGAAGGGCTCGCGCGCAAGATCGTGAAGGGCGAAGTGCCGGAAGTGCTCGCCGGCGCCACGGTGTTCGCGCTCGACATGGGCACGCTGCTCGCAGGCACGCGCTATCGCGGCGATTTCGAAGAGCGCCTGAAGCAGGTGATGAAGGAGATCGAGCAGCACAAGAGCGCGATCCTCTTCATCGACGAAATCCACACCGTCATCGGCGCCGGCGCCACGTCAGGCGGGGCGATGGACGCCTCCAACCTCCTCAAGCCCGCGCTCGCGCAAGGCTCGCTGCGCTGCATCGGCTCGACGACCTACAAGGAATACCGCCAGTATTTCGAAAAGGACCGCGCGCTCGTGCGCCGCTTCCAGAAGATCGACGTGAACGAGCCCTCGGTGCCGGACGCCATCGAGATCGTGAAGGGCCTGAAGCCTTATTTCGAAGAGTTCCACAAGATCCGCTACACCAACGAGGCGGTGAAGGCGGCGGTGGAATTGTCGGCGCGCTACATCCATGACCGCAAGCTGCCGGACAAGGCGATCGACGTGATCGACGAGACCGGCGCGAGCCAGATGCTGCTGCCTGAAGCCAAGCGCAAGAAGACCATCGGCATCAAGGAAATCGAGGCGACCATCGCCACCATGGCGCGCATTCCGCCCAAAACCGTCTCCAAGGACGACGCGGAAGTGCTGCAGCATCTCGAGGAGACGCTGCGCCGCGTGGTCTATGGACAGGACAAGGCGATCGGCGCGCTCACCTCCGCGATCAAGCTCGCGCGCGCAGGCCTGCGTGACGGCGAGAAGCCGATCGGCTCCTATCTGTTCTCCGGCCCCACGGGCGTCGGCAAGACGGAAGTCGCGCGCCAGCTCGCCAAGTCGCTCGGCGTGGAGCTCGTGCGCTTCGACATGTCGGAATATATGGAGCGCCACACGGTGAGCCGCCTGATCGGCGCGCCTCCGGGCTATGTGGGCTTCGATCAGGGCGGCCTGCTCACCGACGCGATCGACCAGCATCCCCATTGCGTGCTTCTGCTCGACGAAATCGAGAAGGCGCATCCGGATCTCTACAACATCCTGTTGCAGATCATGGATCATGGGAAGCTGACCGACCACAACGGCAAGCAGATCGACTTCCGCAACGTGATCCTCATCATGACCACGAACGCCGGCGCCGCCGACATGACGAAGCCCGCGTTCGGCTTCGCCAAGAGCAAGCGCGAGGGCGAGGACACGGAGGCGATCAACCGCCTGTTCACGCCCGAGTTCCGCAACCGCCTCGACGCCATCGTCGCCTTCGGCCACCTGCCGGTGGAGGTGATCCGTCAGGTCGTCGACAAGTTCATCGCGCAGCTCGAAATGCAGCTCGGCGACCGCAATGTGACGATCGAACTCTCCGAGGAGGCGCGCAGCTGGCTCGTGGAGAACGGTTACGACGAGATGATGGGCGCGCGGCCCATGGCGCGCGTGATCCAGCAGCATATCAAGACGCCGCTGGCCGACGAGGTTCTGTTCGGCCGGCTCAAGGGCGGCGGCACGGTGCGCGTCGTCGTGGCCGAGGAGGAGGGCAAGAGAAAGCTCGCCTTCATGTATCCGGAAGGGCCGGCGCTGCCGAAGCCCGACAAAGAGGTCGTCGAGGCGCGCAAGAAGCGCAAGCCCAAGGAGGAGCCGGAGGTGCGCCGCGCCCGCGCGCGCAAGGGCGGCTCCGGCGACGGCCCGGAGGCGGGCCCCGATGACGGGTCGCGCGCCGGCGGCGGCATCGTGCCGAAAGTGCCGCTGAAGGGCTGACCCCTCCCGATTCCGAGATCGCCGGCGCTGGGCTCTCCCCTGCGCCGGCTTTTTTTTTGCGCATGGGCGGCTTGCGCGGCGCGGGCGCTTTGCGGGCGCGCGCGGATCGGCCTAGATGGGGCGCGTCCTTTGAGCCTTGCGCATGTCCTCGCCCCTGTCGCCGAACGATCCCGCTTCTGAGCCGCCTGCGCCTGAAACGCCTGCGCGCGGGTCTGCGCTGCGCTGGTTCTGGGCGGGCTTCCGCCATGCCGCGCAATTGCCGATGTTCGTGATGGCGCTCACCTTCCTGGGCATCGGCTCGCTCGCGCGCGAGGCGGGCGTTTCGCTGGGCGTGACGATGACGGCGACGTTCTTCATCTGGGCGGGGCCGGCGCAGGTGATCTTTCTGGGCGCGGTGATGGCGGGCGCGCCGCTCGTGATGATTGCGCTGTCGGTCTCGCTGTCCTCCGTGCGGCTTCTGCCCATGTGCGTGTCGCTGCTGCCGCTGCTGCGGCCCGATGCGCCGCGCGGCCCGCGCGCGTTCGCGCTCACGCTCTATACGGTGCATCAGATCGCGGTGACGGGATGGGCGGAATCGATCCGTCGCCTGCCGGACATGGAGCGCGCGGCGCGCCTGCCCTGGTTCATGGGCCTCGTGCACGGGCTTTATCTCGCCGCCGCGCTCGCCTCTGTGGCCGGCTACATGCTGTCGGCGACCTTGCCGCGCGAACTCGCCGCCGGCCTGTTGTTCGTCACGCCGATCTATTTCACCGCCGCCTTGTTGCGCAACGTGCGCGAGCCGATCGACTGGCTGGCGCTGGCCTTCGGCTTCGCGCTGACGCCGGCGCTGAAACCTTTCGTGGGCGCGGGCTTCGACCTGCTCATCGTGGGCCTTGTCGGCGGCACGCTGGCATGGGGCGCGCAGCGCGCGATCAACGCGCGCCGTCGCCGCGGGGAGCCGGCGCGATGAGCGTGTGGGGCGCGACCTTCGATCAATGGAGCGGGGGGCTTTGGCCCTATCTCGCCGTCATTCTGTTCGGCTTCCTGCCGAGCGAGGCCTGGCGCTTCATGTCGATCTTCCTCGCGCGCGGCATTGATGAGGGCGCGGAGATTCTCGAATGGGTGCGCGCCGTCTCCACGGCGCTGCTGGCGGGCGTCGTCGCCAATATCGTGTTCACGCCATCGGGCGCGCTGGCGGGCGTGCCGCTCGCAGGCCGGCTCGGCGCGATGGGGATCGGCCTTGCGGTTTACTTCGCGCGCCGGCGCTCGGTCATTTGGGGCGTCGCGGCGGGCGAGGCGGCGATCGTCGCCGCCGCCTATGCCTGGTCGTGAGGGGTCAGAAGGCCGCGCGGATCTTCGCGGCGTGCGCCTTGAGCACCTCGTCCTTCTCCATCGCGTCGCCGTGGCGGCGCAGGCCCACGCCTTCCCAGCGCGGCAGGATGTGGAAGTGCAGGTGGAACACGGTCTGCCCGCCGGCCGCGCCCTCATATTGGCGCAGCGTCAGCCCGTCCGCGTCCATGCCCTTCTTCACCGCGGCCGCCACTGTCTGCACGCGGGCCATGTAAGGCCCCCAGGCGTCCACCGGCATGTCGAGCAGGCCGCGCGCCTGCAGTTTGGGAATGACGAGCGTGTGGCCATCGGATTGGGGCATGATGTCGAGAAAGGCGAGCGCGACGTCGTCCTCGTAGACTTTATGGGCCGGCAGCTCGCCGCGCAGGATGCGGGCGAAGATATTGTCGGGCTGGTAGGGTTCGCTGTTGGGCATCCGTCTTTTTCCCGAGAGGAAAACGCGGCATGTGACGGAAGGTTGGGCCGCCGTCAAGGGCGGGCTGGCGACCCTGCGTCAGCACTCGCCCGTTTATGCTGCTAACAATCTGAATTTATGTGATTTTGCCTCGCTCCGGCGTTGGCGGGCGGCAAGCTTGCGTTCACCATTGGAGCGCACGCTTGCGGGCGTGCGGAGATCCAGAATGGAGATGTTCATGGCGTCCAGCGACTTTCAGCGCATGCTCGCCGGCTACGGCCTGACCACGGCGAACATCTGTTACCGCCTGCCCGACCACCCTGCGCTTCTGCAGAATTACGTCTGGCAGGACTACGATCTTCATCCAGAGTTTCCTGAGCTGCGCAAGTTTCTCGACTTCTGGACGCGCAAGCTCGACGGCGCGTTGCATTCCGTCGTCGTGGCCCATGCGGGATTGATCCGGCCCGCGGAGCTGCGTCTCGTGGGGCGCGAGTTCCAGCTGCACTGAGGGGCGCTAGTCCTCGTCCTCGCGCGCGCGGTCGCGACGAAACGGCGTGTGCTCGCCATAGACGTCGATCGCCTGCGCGATGGCGGCGCGCTCCTGCACGAGGAAGTCGGCGACCGCGCGGGCGAGACGCGGATCGGCGATGGCGTGGGCGGACCATGTCGTGACGGGCTCATAGCCGCGCGCCAGTTTGTGCTCGCCCTGCGCGCCGGCCTCCACGCGCTGCAATCCGCGCTCGAGCGCGAAGTCGATCGCCTGATAATAGCAGACCTCGAAATGCAGGAAGGGGCGCTCCTCGATCGCGCCCCAATTGCGCCCATACAAGGCGTCGTCGCCGATGAAATTGATCGCGCCTGCGATCCAACGTCCCGCGCGCCGCGCCATTACGAGCAGGATGCGCTCGGCCATGGCCGCGCTCACATGGGTGAAGAAATCGCGCGTGAGATAGGGCTGGCCCCATTTGCGCGCGCCCGTGTCCATGTAGAAATGGAAGAAGGCGTCCCAATGCTCAGACGTGATCTGCGCGCCGGTGAGCCGCACGATCTCCACGCCCTCCTGCGCCTCGCGTCGCTCGCGGCGGATCATCTTGCGCTTGCGGGAGGCGAGGCTTTCGAGAAACGCCTCGAAATCGCGGTAGCCGCGATTGAAGAAGTGAAACTGCTTGCCGGTGCGCGCCAGATAGCCCTCGGCCTCGAGCGCGCGCGCTTCGCTCTCAAGCGGAAAGGTGACGTGGATCGAGGAGGCGGCGACCTGCGCGCGCAGGTCCGCCAGTCCCGCCACCAATGCGGCGTGCGCGGCCTGCGCGTCGTCGCCGGGCGCGACGAGGAGGCGGCGGCCCTGCGCGGGGGTGAAGGGCACGCTGATCTGCAGCTTGGGATAATAGCGCCCGCCCGCCCGCTCATAGGCGTCCGCCCAGGCGTAGTCGAAGACATATTCGCCCATGGAATGGGATTTCACATAACAGGGCGCGCAGGCGACAAGCCGGCCTTTCGCATCCTCCACCAAAGCGTGAAAGGGCGCCCAGCCCGCGCGCGCGCTCGCCGAGCGCGAGGTCTCGAGCGCGTTGAGGAAGGCGTGGGCGATGAACGGATTGAATCGCTCGCGCCGGCTCGCGTCCTGCGCGGGAAGCGCGAGGTCCGGCGGATTTGCGCAGGCGTCCCATTGTGCGGGATCGACCTCGGCGATGGCGCGCGCCACGCGGAACTTGAACTCGGGTTTCGACACGGCGCGTCCGTTTCGCCTTCGCTGGATGGGATCATGCTAGCGCGCAGGGCCCGCGCCGCAAGGGTTCAACCCGACATGACGGTTTCACATGGGGCCGGAGACGATGCGCGGCAGGCGTCGAAAGACGGCGCCCACCGCCACGCCGATGACGGCGAGGGCGATCCCCACCACGATCAGCGCCGCAGGCGCGCCCACCGCCGCGATGGCGCCCGACCAGACGAGCGGGCCCGCGCTCTGGCCCAGAAAGAAGGAGAAGGCGTGCATGGCGAAAGCCGAGGAGCGGGCGGAGGGCTCGATCTCCGACACTTCCGTCTGCACCGAATTGTGCAGCATGAAGAAGCCCAGCCCCACAAGCGCGAAGACCAGCGTCTGCGCGCTCCAGTGCAGGCCCAGCGCATAGGCGCAAAAGCCCGCGCCTGCGACAAGGCCGCCCGAGGTCATGAGCGCGGGGCGCGAGGCGATGCGCAGCAACAGCGGCACGAACAGCGAGAACATGAGCGCGCCCGCAGCCATGCCGGCGATGATGAAGCCCGCCTCGCGCGCGCCGCCGCCGCCGCGCTCCTCAAGCTCCGGCGCGACGAAGGGCAGGAAGCCGAAGGTGAGCCCGCCCACGAGGAAGACCGATCCATAACAGGCCCATGCGCGCGGATTGCGGAAGATGCGCCCATACATGCGCAGGGCCGCGCGCGCGCTGAACGGCTCCGCGGGCGCCTGGGTCTTTTCGCCGCGCAGCAAAACGCTCGCCGCCGCCGCCACGCTCACCACGATCGCGAAACAGATCCAGGTGACGCCGCGCCAGCCGATCTCCTCGGCGACGATCCCGGCGAAGACGGCGCCCAGAATCTGGCCGCTGATCGCGGAGGCGACGAAACGGGCGATCGCAAGCTGGCGTCCGCGCGGATAGAGGTCGCCGATCATCGCCATCGCGACCGGCATGATGCCCGCGCCCGCGAGCCCCGTGAGCATGCGCGCGCCAAACAGGCTCGCGTAATTGGGCGCGAGCGCGCCCAGCGCCAGACTGACGGCGGACAGCCACAGGGCGGCCTTCAGCACGCGCTGCTTGCCGAAATGGTCGCCGATGGGGCCGAGAATGGGCTGCGCGCCCGCATAGGGCAGGGAGAGGGCGGAGGCGAGCAGGGCGGCGCTCGCCACAGGCACCGCAAGGTCGCGGGCGATCTCCACGGTGAGAGGATCAAGCGTGCGGCTCGCGACCGCGCTTGAGAAGCCGCACAGAAGAAAGACGAAAAACACCACTGGCCTGCGTCCGAGGGTTGAGCCGGCTGCGCTTGCAGGAATCACGCGGATGCGCCGTCAGCGAGAACGACGCCATAACGCCTGAGCGTCGCGATTTTGCAATACGTTAGCGGATCAGGAGCCGGAGCGCGAGCCGCCGGGCGCACGGGGAGCGGCCGCAGGAGCGTGGAGGTCGCGGGGCGGGAGCAATAGAGAAAGCGACGAGAAGGCGGGGCAAGCGAGAGACCGCTCGCCCCGGAACTCATGTGGCCGGCCGGGCGGAAGGGCGCCGGCCGCGCCACTGGCGTTCATTTCGGCGGATTGACGTAATCCGCCCAGTTTTTGAACCAGAGCGCATGGAAAATGATCGGCCCGTTCATTTTGGTGTATTGAATGTGCTGATTTTCAAACTCGGACGACAGCAACCCGATGGCGCATTGCGAGCGATCCTTGGCGGATGGCGAGCATTTGTTGTTGAGGCTGCTGGCGATGAGCGACCCGCCGCTGAACCCGCTGAAGCCCGCCGTGTTCGCGAACAGCGTGTAACCGTTCGGATCTATTTTCAAGATCTTCCCAAGGCTGAAATAGGGCTCGTTCTGATAGCGCGCCGGATAACCGCGCAGCATGACGGATATGCCCGCGGAGTCTTCCGGCGGAAAGATCAGCCCCAGCCATCCGGTGGTCTGCCCGACATGGCAGTCGAGCAAAACGAACGCATAATCCCTGGGCCTCTTGGCGTAGGCGGATGAGTTATAGGACTTCGCCACGTAAGCGTTCTTGACCCCGCATTTCTGATAGGGATGGACGATGTTTTGCGACGCAAGCTTCTGATCTGCGCGCAGCTCCTGTTCTCCCAGATGAAGCCCGGGACTGAACCAGGCCTTGCTGAGATCGCGCCAGTCGTAATCGTATTCATCCACGACGCAATGCGCGGCGGTCATGATCATTGAGCGGCCGATCAGAAATCCGCTGCAACTGGCTTCGCCGACCTGGAACAGCCCATTCGCGCGTGAGGGATAAATCTTCGGCTTGTGAATTTTCTTGTAATGCGGCCCCTGTCCGCTTTGCGGATTTGTCCCATTCGCCTGCGTGGGGTCGATCGCCGCTCCGTCGGCGGAGCCATGATACCCCTTTACGGCATAAAATCGTTTGTCCCAACGATCAGGCAGGGTGAAACGCTGACCTTTCCAGGCCCGGTAAATCGTGACGGCTTCCCCGGGCTTGGGCGGCGGAACCGAGGGCGGGTTCTTGGCGAAGGCGGAGGCGGCGATTGCTTGCGAGGCGATCAGGCACAACAAAGTTTTTGTTGGAAATTTCATGATGGCGCTCCCTGAAACAGCTTCAAAAATGAATTTCTGACTCATCGTACGCAAAGCGAACGTCAGGGCTTTTTTGAAATGCGCATCGGAGGAAACGCGCGCGAGGCTGAAA
>CAZYBF010000080.1:0-11287 GCA_964645525.1 uncultured Beijerinckia sp. | reverse complement strand
TGAATTCCTTGCCGCACTTGGCGATGTAGCCGATGTTCTCCTGGCCCATGATGACATGGGATTTCGTCGGCGGATCGAAATAGAGCTTCACGTCGGTGCCGCAGATGCCGCCGACCTCGACCTTGAGGAGCGCTGCGTCCTCCGGGATGTCGGGCATGGGATATTCGAGCACTTCGGTCTTGCCCGGCGCGGTGCGCACGGCGGCGAGGACTTTTTCAACCACGAGCGTCTCTCCTTGGGGTGGTGTTTTTGAATGCGAATGGCGCGCACTCTATGGGCGGACCCGGTGGGGTCAAGCCCAAAACCGGCGCCCATCCTTAAATCGGGATTAATCGCGCGGGGCGGGCGCGTCGGCTGCGAAGACATGGCGACGGGCGGGCGCGGCGTCGCTTGCGGCGCGCATGGGCGCGAGGCGGTCGTCTCCGGCTATCACGGCCTGCGCGAGGGCGCGCAGGCGCTGCGCGTCGGGCGCAGCGTCGAGGTCTTCGGGCGCAAGGCGCAGGCCGAGCTGGCTCATCTCGGGAAAGGTCGCGAGCCATGGCTCGTCGGGCTCGAGCAGGGCGCCTTGCCCGTCGCCCGGCCGGCAGACGAAGCATAGCGCGCGGCGCTCCTGCGGGGTCGCGTCGTCGGCGAAGCGGCCGACGACGAGGCCAAGACGAAGCATGGGATATTTCGGCATGCCGGCGGGTTCGGCGAAATAGGCGGCGACGGGCGTCTCGCCCTCATAGGCGGCGCCGCGCACGCCCGGCGCGCCGGCGCAACAGGTGCACAGCGGCACGTCGTCTTCCGGATCCGGCTCGATGCGCCAGGGCGCGTGCGCCGCGCTCATTTGAACAGCACGAGGCTCAGCGCCATCACGGCCATGCCCACCATCATGCCGTAGACGGTTTCATGTCCGCGCGCATAGGTGCGCGCGGCGGGCAGCAGTTCGTCGAGGGCGAGGAAGACCATGGCGCCGGCGATGACGCCGAACACCGCGCCGAACACGAAGGGCGAGAGCACGCTGGCGAGCGCGACATAGCCCACGATCGCCCCGAACGGCTCAGCGAAACCGGAGATCACGGTCGCCCAGATCGCCTTGCTGCGCGAGCCGGTGGCGTAATAGACGGGCACGGCGATCGACACGCCCTCCGGGATGTTGTGCACGGCGATGGCGGCGGCGAGCGCGGCGCCGACGGTGGGATTGTCGAGCGTTGCGAAAAAGGTCGCGAGCCCCTCGGGGAGATTGTGCGCCGTGATGGCGATGGCCGCGAGCAGGCCCACGCGCGCCGCCACGCGGCGGGTGGCGGCCTCCGCCGGATCGATCGCGACCGCCGCGCCCGCAGGAGCCGGGGCGGGCGCCTGCGTGCGGCCATGGCCGTGGCCATGGCTGTGCATCCGCATGGCTGCGATGGCGGCTTCCGCTTCGTCGGGACTTTTGGCGGCGGCGCGCACGTCCGCCTCGTCCATGCCTGAATGGGGGTTGGGAATGAAGCGGTCCACCGCGAACAGCAGCGCGACGCCGGCGAAGAAGAAGAGCGTCGCATAGGCGTAGCCGGTCTTCGGGTCGGTGGCTTCGCTCAGCGCCACATGCGCCTTGCCGAAAATCTCGACGAGCGAGATGTAGACCATCGCGCCGCCGGAGAAGGCGAGGCCGAAAGCCAGCAGGCGTGTGTTGTTGGCGTGGAAGAAGACGACGAGCAGGCTGCCGATCACCGTCGCCATGCCCGCGCCGAATGCGATCGCGAGGGCCGTCCAGACGGCTGGCGAGAAGAATTCTTGCGTCATGGGAGCCAAGGTCTGCTTCGTCGGCCTCCGCGTCAAGCGCCCGTCGGCGTGTTGAGGCGTTGGCCGGGCTGTGCCTGTTGCAGCTTCGCAACATGGCCGAAATCATTCCTGAAACGCCGCGCAAGCGCATTCGCTGCGCCGCGTTTGTGCCATAAACCAAGAGCTAATTCCGGCGGCATAGGCTCTATGCGGCTGCGGCGTCTTTCCGGTTGGGAGCGTCGGGGAGCGGGGGCTCCGGGATTATCCGTTCAAGGTTCGCATGGGCGCGCGCGTCATCGAAAACAAATGCTCGCAACGGCCGGTCCGGCTGGCGCATGTGGGATTCGCGCTCGCCTTCGCAGCCGGCGCGTCGTTCTCCTTCGAGGCGGCCGCGCAGGAGCGGCGACTCGCCGGCGCGGGCGCGCAGACCGCCGCCGCAAATCCGGCGACGGCGAATCCGGCGGCTGCGGCGGATCCGATCTTCCGCGATCCGCGTTCCGCGCTGCGTCTGGGGATCGAGGGTTATCGGGCGGGGGATTTCGCGGCCTCGGTCTCCGCGCTCAAATACGCCGCCGACGGCGGTCAGCCGCTCGCGCGCTGGAAGCTCGGGCAGATGTACGCCAGCGGCGACGGCGTGCCCCACGACGACTTCAAGGCGTTCCAGTATTTCTCTCAGATCGTCAGCTCCTATGACGAGGACACCGCCGATCCGCGGGAGAATCAGGTCGTCTCCAGCGCCTTCGTTTCTGTGGGCGTCTACAGCCTGACCGGGATCGCCAACACCTCCGTGCGGCGCAATCCGCAGCGCGCGCTTGAAATGTTCCATTACGCCGCCACCAATTTCGGCGACGCCAACGCGCAATACAATCTCGCCCGCATGTATCTTGAGGGCAATGGCGTGCCCCGCAATCCGCGGCAGGCGGCGCCCTGGCTCAATTACGCGGCTGACAAGAACCATGCTGAGGCGCAGGCCCTGCTGGGGGATCTCCTGTTCAGCGGAGCGGCCGGCATGCCCGTGCGCCGTTCGCTCGGCCTCATGTATCTCACGCTCGCCCGCGAGGCCGCGAGCGAGGAGGCCAAGCACCGCTGGATCGTGGATCTGCATGAGCGCGCGGTCAGTCAGGCGTCCGAGAAGGACAAGCAGATGGCCCATGTCGAGCTCGGCCATCACCTGAACCGCCGGGCCCGCTAGCCCCTCCGCAGGGCGGTCTGGCTCAGCCGCCGCTCAGCGCCGCGAGGCGCATCCGCCAGCGATAGAAATCCGAATAGCCCGCTCCGGCGGGATGGGCGACTGCGCGCCGCATAAGCGCCTGCGCCTGCGGGCTCTGGCGCGCAATGGCCGCGAGGGCCTGATTATGAATTTCTAAAAATGCTTTTATATCTTTGTCTTGCATCTCTTTCTTTGCGTGAAGCGCGAAGATTGGCTCGCCGTCCGGGCCCCAGGGGCCCAGTCCGACGAAGAACAGGTCCGGCGCCTGGGCCGCCAGGGCGGAGCCGGCGAGGGCGGGCAGGTCGCAGATCTCGGTGAGGGCGGCGAGGCGGGCGGCGGCGGCCACCGGCTCCCCGCGGATCGCATAATCGAAACGCTCCGGCCCGCCCATGTCGCCCACGAGGGCGCGCCCGGTCGTCAGGCCGATCCCCAGCCGCAGGTGGGCGTGGTTTTCGCCCCGGCGCGCGCTCTCCAGCGCCACGAAGGCCTCCGCCCGGGCGAAGGCGCGCATCAGCGCGAAAGCGGTCTCGCAGGCGCGCTCCGCGTGGCGCGGCTCCGGGAGCGGCGCGTTCCAGAAGGCGACGAGGCCGAAATCGTCCTGCCGGGCGATGGTCGCCCCATGGGCCAGCGCGGTGGCGGCGAGGGGCGATTGCAGGGCGCGGATGAGGGCGATGGCGTCCTCCGGCGCCAGCGCCGCCACGCGCTGGTCGAGCCCGTGGACGACGCAGCACAACACGCTCGCCTCGATCCGCCGACCGTCGAGGCCGATGGCGGCGGGCGCCTGCGCGACCTCCTCCACAAGGGCTGGCGCGAGGGCGCCGCGGAAGGCCTCGCGCACGAACCGCCGCTCCCGGTCGTTCCGGCGTCTGGCGATGACGGCGCCTGCCGCCCAGGCGCCGATCATGCCGGCGGAGGGCGTGAGCGGGTCGAACAGAAGCTCCATGCGCTGGAACAACAGCCAGCTCGTCTCCGCCGTGAGCGCCAGCGCCACCGCCAGAGCGAGCGCGGCCTCCGTCGCCCGCAGGCGCACAGCGCAAAAGGCGATCGCGGCGCCAAGAAGAAGGACCGCCAGCGCCTCCGCCTTCGCCGCCCAGGGCGGGCGCGACAGGCGCGAGCCGCCGAGCAGATGCTCGAGCAATTCCGCCTGCACCTCCACGTTCGGCGTGGCCGGGTTGAGCGGCGTCGCGCGCATATCGGCGAGTTCGGGCGCGCTTGATCCCACCAGCAGGATGCGGCCGAGCAATTCGTCGCGGTGCACGTCCCCATTGAGGATGCGCCAGGCGGGGATGCGCCGTTCGGCCTGCGGGCCTGAGAAGCGGATGCGCACGGACCCGTCGGGCTCCGTGGGCACGCTGGCGTCGCCGATGCGCACATTGGCGACGCCCACAGCGCCCGGACGGCCGGTGAGCCAGGTCTGCTCCACCGCGCGCACGACGGGCTTTTCGCCGGGCGAGAAGGCGAGCCGCAGCGCCTCGGCGGCGAGGGAGGGCACGAGGACGGGATTAGCGCCGGCGGGGCCGACGGCCATCACGAGCGAACCGCGGCGCGCCACATAGCCCGGCTCGGGCGATTGGTTGACCGCGCCCACGCCTTTGGCGGCCGCGCGCAGCTCCGGCGTCGGAAGGATCGCGCCGGCGAAGCGCGGCACGGCGGCGATGGGGTCAGGCCCCTCCAGCGCGTAGTCGAATTTGAGCGCGCCTGAATCGGTCGGGCTGGCGGCGAGCGCCATGGAGGCCACGAAGGGCCCGCGCTCGAAGGCGCGCGCCAGCGCGTCCACGCTCAGTTCGCGTCGCGCCGCCATGGCGGCGGCGAGGATTTCACGCTCCGGCAATTCGGGCAGTTCGGAAAGCAGGGCCGCGGGCGCGAAGGGATCGGGCTCGGAGAAGAGCATGTCGAAGGCGATGGCCGCGGGGCCGGCGGCGGCGAGGGATTCCGCGAGATCGCCGATCAGCCGGCGCGGCCATGGCCAGGCGCCATGGCGTTCGAGCGTCTCGGCGTCGATGTCCACCACGCGCACCGGCGTCCCATAGCTCCAGTGCCGTGGCTCCCAGCGCTGGAACTGGTCGAAAGCGAGGTTGCGCGCGCGCTCAAGAGGGCCTGCGCCTGAAAACAGGACGAGCGCCAGCGCGACGGCGAGGGCGGGGCTGAACGGGGGGAGCCACGCTACGAGAAAGGCGCGCAGGCGCTGGATGCGCGAGGGCGCGCGGCTCGGTTCGGGCGCGGCGAGGCTCCCGCGCATGGTTCAGGCGAGGTCCACGCGGACCGGCACGTGGTCCGAGGGCTTTTCAAGGGCGCGCAGGTCGCGGTCCACCGCGACGTTGCGCAGCCGGTCCGCGGCCTGCGGCGACAGCAGCAGATGATCGATGCGGATGCCCTCGTTGCGGCGGAAGGCGCCCGCCGTATAGTCCCAGAACGTGTAGACGTCCTCGGCGTCGGTGACCGCGCGCACCGCGTCCGTCAGGCCGAGCGCGAGCAATTCGCGGAAGGCCGCCCGGGTCTGCGGCAGGAACAGCGCGTCCTTCGTCCAGTTCGCGGGCGTCTTCGCGTCGCGCGGTTCGGGAATGACGTTGAAGTCGCCTGCGAGCACGAGGGATTCCTCGAGCTTCAGAAGCGCGCGCGCATGGGCGCGCAGCCGCTCCATCCAGGCGAGCTTGTAGGCGTATTTCTCCGGCCCGCCGTTGCCGTTGGGCAGATAGATCGAGGCGACGCGCGTGATCGTCCCGTCATGGGAGACGACGGCCTCGATATAGCGGCTCTGCTCGTCGCTCGCGTCGCCGGGCAGGCCGCGTTCGCATTCGATCGGATGACGGGAGAGGATGGCGACGCCGTTGAAGGTTTTCTGGCCGTGGGTCGCCACATTGTAGCCGGCGCTTTCGATCTCGAGGCGCGGGAACGCCTCGTCCAGGCATTTGATCTCCTGCAGGCAGACGACGTCGGGCTGCGTCTCCTTGAGCCAGCCGAGCAGATGTTCGAGGCGCTGGCGCACCGAGTTGACGTTCCAGGTGGCGATCCGTAGCACCGGCTCTCCCTTCAGGCCGTTCCAAGCGCTTTCGTCTTATCATGAATCGGCGCGCGTTCGAGCGCTGCGCGCGGGGCCGTCAGCCCCAGCGGCGGCTGTTCCACATCCATTGTTCGGGGCGCCTGCGGATCGAGGCTTCGAACGCGGCCTGCAGGGCGGCGGCGCCGGCGAGGGCGTCGGCCTCGCGGTCCTGCGTGCGCGGCGCCTCCACGCGCACGAGCCGGACCGTGAAGCGCACGCCGGGTTCACGCACGATCTCGGCGGCCAGCAGCGGCGCGTCGGCGAGCCGGGCTGCGAGCGCGGGGAAAATGGAGGTCGGCGCGGGCCTGCCGAAGAAGGGGATCAGCGGGCCGTGGGAATCGCGCAGGTCGCCCATGGTGGCGAACACGCCGCCCTCGCGCAGATGGCGCAGGGCCTGCCGGGCGGCGGCGCCCTGTTTGGGCCACAGCCCGCCGGGATAGAAGGGCGCGCGCAGGGCGCGCACATGAGCGTCCACCAGCGGGTTCTTGAGGCGCTGATACACGCCGCCCGCCCGCCCGCCGGAAAATCGCAGGATCGCCGCCGCCAGCTCCCAATTGCCCTGATGGGGCGCGGCCGCCACGAAGCGGCGGTCCTCCGGCATGGCGTCGAGGGAGTCAGGCGTGAGCTTCAGCCGTCCGCTGGCGACGATCTCCTCCAGATGGAAGCCTTCCGCAAAGACCCGGCCCAGCCCCTCCCACATGTCGCGCGCGACGCGCTCGCGCCATTCAGGCGTGGAATCGGGAAAGGCGAGCTTCAGGTTCTCCAGCGCGCGCGCATGGCGCCGGTCGAAGGGGGCGAGCCTGCGCCAGAGAAAGCCGCCGAGACCGGAGGCGGCCTCCACCGGCAAGGCGGACAGGATCGCCGCCGCCAGCCGGTAGCCCGCGTATTCGAACCGGTGGGCGAGCGTGACCTTCGCGCCCTTGTCGGCCGTGTCGGAAGTGCCTGCGTCCATGTCCTGCGCCCGAGCCGGCCGGGTGATGGGCGTTGCGGCGGGGGAAGTCAAGGCGGGGGAAGGAGATGGGGCGGGGCGACCGATGATTGGACCGCGCGCTTCCGCGCGGGCAGGCGGCGTCAGGCGCAGCGTTCGCCATTCTCCCCGCCAGAGCATGTGAGCCGCGCGCGTTTGACACCGCTGGCGCGCGGGCCGTAAGACCCGGCGCCCGTCCCGGAGACCCCATGTCCAGATTGAAGGCTATCGTCGCGCCCGTCGCGGGATTTCTCGCGCTCATGGCGCTGGGCGCGCTCGCGCCTGGTCTGGGCCGCGTGCTCGACCTCGCGCTGCCGTTCTTCGGCCTGATCCTTGTGGGCTTCGTCGCGGGCAAGGCGTTCGACATTCCCGAAGCCGGCCTGCAATGGATGCATACGTTCATCGTCTATGTCGCGTTGCCGGCGCTGTTCTTCAACCTGATCTCGGTCACGCCGATCTCCGAACTCGCCAATGTGCGCTTCATCGCGGTGACGTCGGCCTGCACGCTGGCGGCTTTCGCGGCCGGCTTCCTCATTGGCTGGCGCGTGACCGGCGGGCGCATCGAGGAGGCGACGATTCAGGGCGTCGCGGGCGGCTATTCCAACGTCGGCTATATGGGCCCGGGCCTGACGCTGGCGACGTTCGGGCCGGCGAGCGTGGCGCCCACGGCGCTGATCTTCACTTTCGACAGCGCGATCTTCTTCACGCTCGCGCCCTTCCTGATGGGGCTCGCGGGCGGGCGCAAGGCGAGCGTCTCGCAGACCGCGCTCGAGGTCGCCCGGCGCGTGTTCCTGCATCCATTCAACATCGCCATCGCGCTTGGCGTGCTGGCGGCCTGGGCGCAATGGCGCCCGCCCGTCGCGCTCGACAAGATGCTCGGCTGGCTGCAAGGGGCGGCCGCGCCCAGCGCGCTCTTCGTGATGGGCGTGACGGTGGCCTTGCGGTCGGTGGGGCGTTTCGCCCCCGAGGCGCCGGCGCTGCTGCTTGTGAAGCTCGTCGCCCATCCGCTGCTCGTCTGGGGCGCGCTGACTTGGGTGGGCGGGGTGAGCGACGTCTGGATCAAGACGGCGGTGCTGATGGCCGCCTTGCCGCCCGCGCTCAATGTCTTCGTGCTCGCGCGCCAGTATGACGCCTATGTGGAGCGCGCCTCCAGCATCGTGATGGCGGGAACGGTCGCCTCCGTCTTCACGGTGACGGCGCTGCTCTATGCGTTCTCCGGCGCGCGCTGAGGCAGCATGGCGCGCGGCGCGCCGCGCTGCGGCAGAACGCCTTCCCGCATCGCGAGCTTGCGCAGCGGCGCGAAGGCGCTGAGCGCCGCAAGGCCTGCGCCGCGCAACGCATCGCTCGCCGTCGTGCGCGAGAGCAGTGCGCGGTTGAGAAGATCCACGCCGAAGCCGCGCGTCGCGACATCGCCCGCGCGCAGCGCCTCGTAGCGCGCAAGGGCGCGCGCATCGCCCGCGTCCGCGCCGGCGTCGGCGGCTTCCAGCGCCTCCGCAAGATGGGCCGCGTCGCGCAGGCCGAGGTTGAGGCCCTGCGCGCCGATGGGCGGAAACACATGCGCCGCCTCGCCGACGAGCGCGAGCCGCAGGCCCGTGAGGCGACGGGCCTGCAGGCCCTGCATCGGCACGAAGCCGCGCTCGCCTGTCAGGCGCATGCGACCCAGAAATGACTGGCAGACGCGGGCGAGCTCGTGGGCGAAATCGTCAGGCGCAAGCGCGATGCGTCGGCGCGCCTGCGCACGCGACATCATCCACACGAGGCTCGAGCGGTCAGGCGCCTGCGCATCGCCGGGCAGGGGCACGAATGTGCACGGTCCCTCACGGGTATGAAACTCGGTGGAGATTTCATCATGCGGACGATCATGGGCGAGAAAGGCCGTGACCGCGACCTGCGGATAATCCCAGGTCTGCGCGACGACGCCAGCGGATTCACGCGCGCGCGAGCCGCGCCCGTCTGCGCCCACGACAAGCTGCGCGCGCAAGGTCTGGCCCGATTGCGTGCGCACGAGAGCGCTCTGCGCGTCATAGGAAAAGCTTGTCGCCAGATCTTCGATCAGGCGCACGCGCCCGCGTTCGCGCAGCAGCTCCGCCATGGCGACGACGAGCGTGCGGTTCTCAAGGTTCCAGCCGAAGGCGTCGAGGCCGATCTCATGAGAGTCGAAGGCGGCGGGCGCCGGTCTGAAAAGGGAGTCGGTCGCGTCCACGATGCGCATGACGCGCAGCGCGGCGGCCTTGTCAGCCACGCGCTCCCACACGCCCAGCGACCGCAGGAAGCGGACCGATCCGTCGAACAAAGCGACGGTGCGGGCGCTGCCGCCCACGTCCGGTCGCCCGACGACGGCGATGCGCCGGCCCGTCGGCTCAAGCGCGAGCGCGGCTGCAAGACCTGCCGCCCCGGCGCCGACGATCACAATGTCGAAGGACTCGTCCATGGCGTGGTTTTAGTCCGCGCAGGACGAAAAGGCGAGGGCGCCCCTTGCGGAGCGCCCTCGAAAACGCAGCGACGCAGGCCGCGCGAGGATCAATCCTCCTTGAAGCCGTATTCGGGAATGCCCTGTTCGGCGCCGTAGTACTTGTAGGGGAGGAACTTGCCCGACATGACAATCTTCACGCGGTCGCCCTTGGGATTGGGCAGGCGCTCCATCTGGAAGTCGAAGTCGATCGCCGACATGATGCCGTCGCCGAACTCTTCCTCGATCAGCGCCTTCCAGGCCGGGCCGTTCACCATCACCATTTCGAAGAAGCGATAGATCAGCGGATCGGTGGGCGGCATTTGCGTGCCGCGATACGGCACTTCGTTGAGCATGCGCTTTTCAGCCTCCGACAGGCCGAAGAGTTTCGCGGCCTTCTCGGCGAGCGGCTTGACGAGCTTCATCTGGCCGAGCAGGGCGCCGACGATCAACACGTCCGACACGCCGCCGATCTCGTCGCAGATATAGCGCCAGGTCCAGCCTTTCTCGCGCTTGATGTCGAGAATCTTTTCACTGAGCTGTTCGCGCTTCATGTTTGGCTCCTTTGCAAACGAATGAGGAAGGGGAGAGGGATCAGGCGACCTTGCGGGTTTCGCCTGGCGTTGTGGGCGGCGCCGCGCAGGGGCGGACGATCGGCGGATGGCGCTTGTCGTAGCCCTGCGGGATTTCGTCTTTGAAGGTCTTCGACCGCGTGACGAGGAAATCGATCAGGTGGTTGCGCAGCGGATAGTAATCCGCCGACTTGTGCAGATCGACGCGCCGGCGGTCGCGCGGCAGCGGGTTCTCGACGATCTCCGCCACCATGGCCTGCGGGCCGTTGGTCATCAGCACAATCTTGTCGGCGAGATAGATCGCCTCGTCCACGTCGTGGGTGATCATGAAGGCGGTCTGCCCGGTCTCAAGACAGATGCGGCGCACCTCGTCCTGCAGCGAGCCGCGGGTGAGCGCGTCGAGCGCGGAGAAGGGCTCGTCCATGAGCAGGATTTTCGGCTCGATGGACAGCGCGCGCGCAATGCCCACGCGCTGCTTCATGCCGCCGGAGAGCTCTGCGGGCTTCTTCAGCTCGCTGCCTTTCAGGCCCACTTTTTCGATGAAGCGCATGGCGTGCGCGTTCACCTTATCGGTGCTCCAGTCCGGCCATTTGGAGGAGACCGCGTAAGCGACATTGCCGAGCACGCTGCGCCAGGGCAGCAGCGCATGGCTCTGGAAGATCACCGCGCGGTCGAGCGAGGGGCCTTCGATCGCCCTGCCGTCCACGACCGTCACGCCGTCGTCGGGCGCCTCGAGCCCGGCGAGAATGTTGAGCACGGTGGTCTTGCCGCATCCCGAATGGCCGATGATGCAGGAGAACTCGCCGCGAGCCATCGAGAACCACAGGTCCTCGAAGATGGTGGTGGAGCCGCCGCCGGCCTTGGGATAGCGACGCGCGATGGATTCGATGGAGATGAACTTGTTCACGGGATCATTCCGGGTAAGTGACGGCGCGGGCGACGCGCGCCAGCGTCTGGTCGAGGACCATGCCGACGAGGCCGATGACGAGGATTGCGGTGATCACATTGGTGATCGACAGGTTGTTCCACTCGTTCCACACGAAATAGCCGATGCCTGTGCCGCCCACGAGCATTTCCGCGGCGACGATGACGAGCCAGGCGATGCCGATG
Source organism: uncultured Beijerinckia sp. (assembly GCA_964645525.1). Lineage (GTDB taxonomy): Bacteria > Pseudomonadota > Alphaproteobacteria > Rhizobiales > Beijerinckiaceae > Terripilifer. The sequence goes on along the minus strand of CAZYBF010000080.1, from coordinate 193 downwards.
GAGATGCGCATGCCCGTGAGAATGGTGGGCGCTGCGGCGGGCAGGATGATCGTCATCGCCTTGCGGAAGGGGCGAACCTCCAGCGTGCGCGCGACGTTCAGCCATTCCTTGCGGGTGGCCGACACGCCGAAGGCGGTGTTGATCAGCATCGGCCAAACGGAGCAGATGAAGATCACGAAGATCGCGGCGATCG
>CAZYBF010000079.1:0-11525 GCA_964645525.1 uncultured Beijerinckia sp. | reverse complement strand
TGGGCCGGATAAGTACAAGCTCACCGATGCGAACGGCTTTTTCTCTGGCCTAGAGGGCACAGGGGCCATCCGCGTCTTTGGGGGTCGAGACGTTTATGGCACGGGGCTGGAATTCCGAGGTGTGTTGCTCGCGCCAGACGGAGCCACTGTGGTCACACCGTTGACCACGCTCATTCAAAGTGTCAAAGACATCGGGGGACTGTCTACAGAAGCTGCCGTAGCAAAGGTGACAGATCTCTTGGGTTTAACGGCCTCAGGCGTTACTGCAGACGACTTGCTCAAAACGGATTCCATCAACAGTGCGCTCACCGGTGCAAATGCTGCCGAAAAAACCAAGGCACTGACAATCTACGCGGCCGCTGCACAAGTGGCGAACTTGATCGTGGCGGGTACGGCTGCAGCCAAGATCGCCTCGGGTTCCTCTTTAGAACGTGCATCCAACGCTGTGATCAATGCATTGGCAGGGCAATTGTCTGCTCAGTCTGCAGGAACAGCCATTGATCTAGGCAGCGATGCATTCGTTAAAGCCGTCTTGACAGACGTCAGGGTGAGCGGAGCGCGCATTCCTGCAGGACAGCTCGATACTTTGTCTGCCTCCATTTCCAATGTGAATGATGAAGTGAGCAAATTGGCTATCAATGCCAATACCAACTCGTTGACGGCGCTGACCTCGTTGGTTCAAACCGAATACGCTGCGCAGTACAACTTGAGCAACGCCATCAATGCTGGCACGCTCAACGCCTCTGATTTTTCAGGTGCTGGCTTGATCTCGATGTTTGACAGCATCGCTGGCGTGGTGGGCGCCGTTGCAGCGCCAACGGTTGGTGCACGATCGGCGCCTGATCGTCCCACGTTGACGGATGCGCAGCAGCAAGCATTGACACGCTTGGGGTCACAAGTTTTAAATCCTTCAGTCAGTTTAAAAGTCATTCAAAAGGTGCCCACCGATGCTGTGGCCGGTGATGTTCTCAAAGTTTTGGTCGATGGCAGGGAGTTGTTGTCTCACATCTTCACGGCGGATGAACTCTCGGCCGCCAGAGCCACAACCAACAGCACTTTCAGCTTGACTTTCAGTGCATCAGAATTGATCACCTTACTGCGCCAACTGGGTTCGCAAACTGATCTAACGCAAGCCTTGGTCGTGGATGGTAAGCGCCTCATCACCACACGTGTTGACACCGCGGCGGGACTGCCTGGCGGACAATCCAGTGGTTTGATGGTGACGTTTGACAACGCCGTCAGTACACCCACGATTGCATTGGCAACGGGTGAGGACACCGGTTCCTCCACCACGGATGGCGTGACCAAGCTTGGCCAAAACTTCAGCATCACCAATGCCGAGTTTGGTGCCACGATGACGATCACTGTCAACGGCGTGCCCAAGACCGTCGTTGCCCCCGCCTCGGCCTTTACCGTCAGTGCCTCTCAGCTCGGTGTTTCTGACAGCGGAACCTACAACATCACGATTCGACAAACCGATGCCTCGGGCAACGTATCGGACCTGCACACCATGGCACCCGTGGTGGTGTTGGATAAAGTGCCGCCCACCCTGAGCTTGGGCGCGCTCAGTGACAACAACTTGTCAGCTTCTCAACTGACCAATTTTGAGCAAACCGTTTCCAGCATCAGCGATGCGGCCGCGGTGCTCAGCGTTCGTTTGTTAGATGCCTCTGGCAATCCGGTAGCGAATGGTTTGACCTACACGGCGGCCTCGGGTGGCTCGCCAGCCAAAGTGGCAGGCAATTTGTTGTCTGTGGCCGATGGTTCTTACACGCTTGAAGTCAAAGCCACCGACCTCGCCGGCAACCTCAGCACCACAGAGACGCAGCCCATCACCATCGACAAGGCTGCCCCGGACATCAAGGACATCACCCTGCCCGCTATTACGGCCCCTGGTGGTTTTGTGAACAGCGCTTTGGCGGCTACGGGCTTCACCGTTTCTGGAACAGCTAGTGGCGCTGAGGATGGTCAGGCTGTTTCGGTCACCATCGCCGGCGTGGCAGGTACGCCAACAGCGGGTGCCTCGCGTGTGCTCACTGGCACCGTCACCAAAGGCGCATTTTCTGTGGCAGTGGGCAGCGCTGATTTGATGGCGCGGAAGCCAGATGGCGATTACTTCATGCCAGATGGCGATTACGACATCAACGCATCGGTAGCCGACCGAGCTGGCAACAGCACAGCGACCAGCCTGACCAAAGCGTTCACACTCGACCGCGTTGCACCGGACCCGCCAAGTGCACCAGATTTAACCAGCGATACCGGAGCATTTGCGCTTCTTGAGAACGCATCGACAGACAACATCACCCAGTCCACATTGAATGGCCTCTCGTTGACGGGCACCAACGCGGGCAATGGCTCGACTGTTCAGTTGTTTGTCAACGGTGTCAAGTCGACCTACACCACCAAGGCAAACAGCGCTGGCCAATACAGCTTTACAGGTGTCACCCTATCGCCTGGGACGCACAGCCTGAGCGTTAAAGCTGTTGACGCAGCAGGTAACACCAGCGCTGCAGGCAGCGCTCTGTCAGTCACCATCGACGACCAAGCCCCCGCGGTGTCCAGCCTATTGGTCCCTGGCAGCGCCGTTTATCAACGCGGCGAGACCTTGACCTTTGTGCTCAATGGCAACGAGGCCATGTACGTGGGGGGCACTTACAACACTTCTCTTGCCCAAGACCAGCCCGGCAACCCTTACATACAAATCAATTTAGACAGCGCGGAGCCGCAATTCGCTTACCTCAAAAGAGACGCCAACGGAGTACCGGTAGGGCAGGGCACCAATGCTTTGATTTTTGAGTACGAAGTGGTCTCGGGTGATTTAGACACCACTGGCATCACGATCAATCCAAGCGTTGAGTTTCCCGCGGGCAGCGGCAGTGATGCCAAGATTCAAGATGCAGCAGGCCACGTCCTGAACTTAACGCTGAACAACGTGGGTGCTTTGTCGGGCATCAAAGTCAATGGCTTGGTTGTGGGTGCGGCAGTTGACGGTTACCTGATCAACGTGGTGATCTTTGCCGACAGCAACAACAACAACGCCATCAACCCCGGTGAGGCGGTGGGTGGCTCTATCGGTGCCGGTGTGTTCTCCATCCCAGGCGGCAGAGGGCACCTGATCATGCGCGGTGGTGAAGATATCTCCACAGGTGCTCCTTTCTCGGTGCAATACGAAGCGCCAGAAAACTACACCGTCATCAACCCGGTGACCACTTTGTTTGCCCAGTACCAGTCCTTGGCTGGCGGCGCGATCAACAGCAGAGGTGTGTTCATTTACAACACGCTCACCGAAACCGCAGTGAGCAAAGTGGTGAGCGCTGGTTTATTTGGCAGCTACTCGCCCACCACAGATGTGGGCATGACCGTTGGCAGATTCAGCTCGTTCTTGTCCTCCTATGACGCGTTCCGCGTGGCTTCTCAAACAGCAGCGACTCAGGCAGAAGCAGCTGCGCAGATGACCACCAAACTGGCGGCCATTGCTTACCAAAAAAATGCCGCCATGATCGCCACCTTGGCCGATGTGGGCGGTACCACCTTGGCCGCCATTGACGGCTTGTCGACCACAACAGGCACTCAAACCACAGACACCAGCGTCAAAATTGTGGCTGCCCTGGCGTCCTTGCTCAACGTTGCTACGCCGCTTCCATTGGGCACCTTGCTCACCAGCGCCAGCACCATCAACACGCTGCTGACAGAAGCCATCAAGGCTGAGCCCTCTCTGTCGTCTGTTGCAGTTGTTTCTGGTAACTTGACGGCCGACTACGCCACCAAAATCAGCGACATTGCCAGCATCATTGCCAAAGCCAACCAACTGATTTTCGATGTCCCCGCTACGGCCATCGACGGTGGCCTCACCGACAGCAAAGACGCCATTGCTGTGTTGAGAAAAATTGTGGCTGTTCAGCAAGTCGTCCAAGGCGAGTCCACTGAGATGCTCGAGCGCTACATCGTGGGTAACACCACTGGCAGCGACTACATCACGCCTGCGCAGATGCTGGGCAGCACAACGGACGGTATTGATCACAAAGTTGCCAAAGTCAGGGACGGCCCCATGGGCCCCATCGTGCCCTCGTCATTCAAAGTGGGTGTGACCACCACAGACAGCTTGATTGAAGCCGCTACGGCCAACGTTTATGAGGGCGGCGCTACAGGCCAAGGCGGCGTCATTGCTTTCAAGATCTCCCGTGGCGGTGGATTGGACGGCACCGTGGTGTTGAATTACACCCTGGAAGGCTCCGCCACCCTGACGGGCAGCCGATTTGTCGGCGGCGTCATCCCTAAAGGCAGCGTGACTTTTGGTCCTGATGTGACCGAACAAACCATCACCATCCAACTCGTCAACAACACAGCGCGCAACGCCGCTGAATTGCTGACCTTGACCCTCAAAGATGCCTTTGGTAATTCGCAATTCACGGACCTGAATGGCAACCTGATCGCCAATGGTTCTGCACGTGTCAGTTTGCTTGACGACGATCCCAACACGCCCATCGTGAACGTGCCCGCCACCACCATCGCAGTAGGAGAAGGTCAGGCCATGTCGGTGGCCGGTGTGGCCGTGGATTACTTTGATAACACCAGCAAACTGGTGGCCACACTTACTTCCGTGAACGGCACCTTGGGTCTGCAGCAAGCTGCGGGCGGTTTGGCTTTGGCGGGTTCTTCGGGCACCTACAGCCTGACCGGTAATTTGTCAGAGATCAACAGTGCGCTTGCGCGCTTGTTGTTCACAGGCGCAGCGGGTGAGGCGATGGGTGGCGTACGAGTGAGTGTGCAGCCCCATGTGGGCTCGGGTGAAAGTGCGCCCATTCGCAGCGGCGTGTTAGGTCAGGCCGAGTTTGCGGTGGATATTCACAACTCTGCCACCATAGGTTCTATCTCGGCAGGCCAACGCGTCATCGCCGGCACAAGCTCGGTGCTCGCCCCGATCAGCGTGGCCGATATCGACAGTGCCAACTTGTCTGTCACCTTGAGGTCCACCTCGGGCGACGTGCTCACGGGCACCAGTACCGGCGTGTTTGTCAACCGCTCAGTCGCGGGGCAACTGACCCTGGAAGGTTCTAAAGCTAACGTCAAAGCAGCCTTGGAAAATTTATCCTTCAAGGCCAATGCGGGCATCAAAGAGGCACAAATCTTTGTCAGCGTTTCTGACTTGGATGCCTTGACCACCGACCCGACCAGCAGCTTCCGCGTTGAAGTCGATGCGGCAGCCCCCACCGTGGTCGCACCCAGCAGCGCCATGTTCAAAGGTTTGTTAGCCACCTTGTTGCCACAAATCAGTTTGGCTGATGCGGACAGCAGCAGCCTCACAGTCACTTTGACGGCATCGCAAGGCAGCTTCACAGCAGGCATGCTGGCCGGCGACGTCACGCCAGGCCCCAAGACAGCCAACAGCATCACTTTTGTGGGCAGTGCCGACGCCTTGCAAGCGACCTTGGCCAACGTCAGTTACACCTCGCCCGTGGACGGTAGCCCCAGCATCACCGTGTCTGTCAGGGACCCCAACAACTTGACAGCCAGCACCACCATTCAAGTGGCCGTGGTCAGCAATCAAGCCCCCAATGCTGGTGTCAATCTGCCTGTCGACGCCATTGCTGAAGACGCCGTAGCTGCTCCCTTGACCCTGGCTCTCTCCAGATTGACCGATGCAGACAGCGCCGCGCCCACTCAGCTGCGCATCTTGTCTGTCGAGGGCGGCACCTTGACCCAATTTAATGGCTCGGCCATTACTTTAGGGGCAGCAGGCACCGCGCTCACCCTTTCCAGCGGCGCCTTGAAATTGCTGTTCACGCCTGAAGCCAACCGCACCACCCCAGGGTCCTTGCGTTATGTGTTGGTGGACAGTGTGCAGTCTGATCTGAACTCAGGCGCATCCGTTGTGACCTTGCCCATCACCTCGGGCAACGATGCGCCAGTGGCCATCATCCCCACGTCAGCATTGACCTTCACTGAAAACGGCCCACCCCTGCAAGTGGTACCGGCTGTGAGCTTGAGCGACATCGACAGCAGCCTGTTCAGTGGTGCTGTGGTGCGCATCACCAATGCGCAAGCGGGTGATGCCTTGAGCTTCACATCCATCGCAGACAACCCTGTCACCGGCAGCTACGCCAATGGCGTGATGACCCTCACCAGTTCCACCGGCTCGGCCACGCTCGCGCAGTTTCAAGCCGCCGTGCAAGCGGTGACTTTCCGAAACACGCTGGACGACATCAGCCCGGTCCAGCGCAATCTTGAAGTCGTCTTCACCGACGTCAACCAATCGAGCGATGGCACAGCGTTGTCATCCGCTCCTGCGAAGCGCAGCATCAACGTGGTCGCCGTCAATGACGCACCGGTGTTGTCTGCCCTGAGCGCCGAGCCCATACTCTTCACCGAATCAGATTCATCCACCAAGACCGCAAAATCTGCCAGCCTGGCGTCGGGCTTGGTGTTGACGGATCCTGACGGCAACGCCAGTGCCAACATCAGTTCTGCTCAGATCAGATTGGTTTCGGGCTACACACCAGGTGAAGACTTGCTCGCTTTCACAGCGGGCTCTGGCATCACCGGGAGTTTTGATGCCGCCAGTGGCACCTTGAGTTTGTCGGGCACCACCACCTTGGCCAACTACCAAGCTCTGCTGCGCACTGTGGTCTACCAAAACGTGGCGGCCAATCCCAGCACCGCTGAACGCTCCGTGCAGTTCACCGTGAGGGATGAATCTGGCCTCAGCAGCACTGCTGCTGCCGTGCGAGTCAACATCACAGGCACAGACGACAAAGCCATCATCGACTTGTCGGGTGCCGGTGTTGCAGGCCTCAACAACACCGCCATGTTCTCGGGCGGCGTGGGTTCTGTGGCTGCTGTGTTGGCCCCCTTGGCCACCATCACCGATGTGGACAGCACCCAGTTCAAGTCCATCACAGTGGCCTTGAACACACCAACCAGTGGCACGGGTGCCCTGGCCCTGTCTAACGCTGGCCAAACAGCTCTAGGCGCCGCAGGCTTGACAGCCTTCTTCAGTAACAATGACCTGACGCTAACTGTCAGCAAAGCACCCTTTGCCGTCTCTTTGACAAACACAGGTGCAACATCCAGTAGCACGGTTCGCCTCTATGCCAACGGTACGTTGGTGGCAGAGCGTTTGGTCACCCCTGCGGAGATTTCCTCTGGCGTTGCTAACGTCACCGCTAAAGCAATACGATTTGGCGATCAAATTTCGAGCACTATTCAACATGTAGGCGGTTCAGAGTCCGCATCTACAGCAGCCACACCTTCAGCAGCCACAGCTACAGCTAACACAGCTTCTGTCAATGCGTTTGAATCTGTGTTGCGTGGTGTGGTGTTCACCCACTCTCCCAGCGTGACTTCTGCTGAAATTGCCGCGGGACGCACCGTCACCATCACGGCGACCGACGGTGGTAATCAAATTTTGGACCCCACCACGGTATCCCTGAGCTTGAGTGCGGGCCCCTTTGCTTCTGTCTTGAGCGCGGGCACAACGCCCGTCATCGACCTCGAACCCGCTTCCAACACCACCTTGGTGTTGGCCCTTGACCCTGGCTCACCCAATATCTTGGCTGACTTGTCGTCATCGTTGGTTGCCACAGCCACGGGCCGTGTGTCGGTCTCTCGCTTGTTTGAGGCAGTCAACATTGACGCCTCTGGATTGAACTCTACAGCGCTGGCTGCCTCTGCCTCTGGCGCCACGAACTTGGTGGGCACCACAGCCACCAACGTCATCATTGGCTCGCAATACGCTGACATTATTTCGGGCGGTGGCGGTGCTGACAAGTTGAAGGGCGGCGCAGGTGACGACACCTTCCGCATGACCGTGGCCCAATTGAACCAAGCAGTGACCGTGAGTGGAGGGGAAGGCGTCGATACGCTGGAACTGATGGGCTCAGGCGGCACCTTGGCGGCTGCGGACATGGCAAAGCTTGAAGGTATCGAAGCGATCAAAGTCATCGGTTCCAGCAACTTCAACCTCAAATTAACCGCGACCCCTGGGGCAGCGTCTGCAATTGCGATTGACGCCAGCCAGCGCACTGCCGGTGCATTCACCTTCGATGCCCCTGCCAGCAATTCAAATGCCGCCATCACCGCCAGTGGTGGTGCCGGCAATGACAGCCTCACAGGCGGTGCAGGCAACGACACCTTGTCGGGTGGTGCAGGCCAAGACACGCTCGCCGGTGGTTTGGGCGTGGACAGCCTCACAGGCGGTGCAGGCAACGACGTGTTTGTTTTCGATGCGGAGGATACCGGCTCAACCAGTAGCACCTTTGACACCATCACCGACTTGTCGGTGGGCGACTTTATTCGTCTGCCAGACAACGTCCAGTTGGTCAGCTCGGCCGCTGCGCGGACCGATACCTCAGTCGATGCGTGGGTCGTCGCGGGCAATGGCACCACGACGTCCAACATGTTGTACTTTGAGACGACGGTTAATGACACCAGCCCCCGCGGCATCATCTTGCCCAACACCGTGCGCCTGACCGGCTGGCGTGGTGTCGCAGACGATGCTGGCTTGATCACCGTGGCAGTGAACGACCCCTCAAGCGTGGTCTTGCCCGCATCGAGTGCCAGTTTGCCTTTGAGCACACTCGGCGGATCTGCCGCAGCGTCCATTCAAATCAAAGACGATTTGTACGCCACCGACATCCAGACTGTCCAGCTCGTCGCACGCGGCGGCACCCTGTCTTTGGGGGCTAATGCAGGCTTGACTTGGTCCGGCACCCCTTTAGTGGATGGCAATCAAATCACCTACACCCTGGTGGGCGCCACGGCTGTGGTCAACACGGCGTTGACCACCCTGGGCTACACCGCCACCTCCAAATTGGCTGCCGGTGTTGCCGCCATCGAAGTGCGCGTGCGCGACGATGTCAACGGCACCACCTTCAGCACTGCGCAGTCGCTCTTCCTCAATGCACCCGTGCCCACCGGCACGCCAGACTTGGTGGCAGCGAGTGACTTGGGCGCCAGCAGCACGGATAACCGCACCAGCTCGACCACCCCCACCTTTGCCGTCTCTTTGACAGACACAGGCGCCACGCCCAGCAGCACCGTTCGCCTCTATGCCAACGGCACGTTGGTGGCAGAGCGTTTGGTCACATCGGCCGAGGTCTCCTCTGGCGTTGCCAACGTCACGGCCACCACGGCGCTGCCATCTGGCGATGCAACGGTCAGCAGCATCACCAGCACCATTCAGGTGGGAGGCTTTGTCTCTGCACCCTCAGCAGCCTTGGCTGTGACGGTGGACTCTGTGGCGCCTACCGTCGCGTCCATCACGGCCGGCGGTACGGACTTGATTTCGGGCACAGGCCTGCTCAACCCCGGCAAGACAGTGGCCTTCACGGTCAACACAAGCGAAGCCATCACCGTCACTGGTACCCCTACCTTGACCCTGAGCAACGGCGCGAGCGCGACCTATGTCAGCGGCAGTGGCGGCACATCATTGGTGTTCATCTACACCGTGGCCAGTGGCCACAGCAGTGCGGCTGATCTGACGGTCACCGGTTTTGCGGGCACTCTGACCGACGCGGCTGGCAACGCCTTGACGGCCCTGAGCGCAGCGGTCAACCCTGTGGGCACCTTGGTGATTGACACAGTACCCCCCACCGTCACCATTAGTGCAGTGGGCGGAGCAGACGGCACGGTCAGCTCGGTGAGCGCGGACAACACAGTCACCGGCACGGCCGATCCCAGCGGCACGGTTGAAGTTCGCAGCGGTAGTACCGTGCTGGGCAGTGTGACGGCGGGCTCGGGTGGTGCCTGGAGCTATACCCTCACACCTGAGAATTTGATAACACTGGGCCAAGGCGATAGCAGGTCTGTCACTGCCAGGCAGACCGACGCAGCGGGCAACACCGGCACATCGGCATTTTTCAACTTCGCTGTCGACACAGTGGCACCGGCCATCGCCATCACGGCGGTTGGCGGTGCAGACGGCACGGTCAGCTCGGTCAGCGCAGACAACACAGTCACCGGCACGGCCGAGGCCAACCGCACGGTGGAAGTGTTCAACGGCGGCACATCTTTGGGCAGCGTGACAGCCAATGCATCGGGCAACTGGAGTTACGCCTTGACGGGCGCCAACCTGACGGCATTGCAGCAAGGCACAGGCAAGTCCATCACCGCCAGGCAGACCGATGCAGCAGGTAACACAGGCACCTCATCGGCCTTTACTTTCGCAGTCGACACAGTAGCTCCCGCCGTCACCATTAGTGCAGTGGGCGGAGCAGACAGAACGGTCAGTTCGGTGAGCGCCGATAACACAGTCTCCGGCACGGCCGATGCCAGCCGCACGGTTGAAGTTCGCAGCGGTAGTACGGTGCTGGGCAGCGTGACGGCGGGCTCGGGTGGTGCCTGGAGCTATACCCTCACACCTGAGAATTTGATAACACTGGGCCAAGGCGATAGCAAGTCCGTCACCGCCAGGCAGACCGATGCAGCGGGCAACACGGGCAACTCATCGGCCTTTACTTTCGCGGTCGACACGGTGGCGCCTACGGTTACTGTCGTATCGGTGGGTGGCGGTGACAGCCTGATTAGCTCTTTACTTACCGACAACTTGGCAGTTGGCCGCGCCGGGGCCAACCGCGCCGTCGATATCTACAGCGGCAATACGCTGCTTGGAAGCACCTTGGCCAACGAAAGCGGTGACTGGAGTTATGCCATCACCGGTGCCAACGTCACCACCTTGGGCGGGTCGGGCGCTGGCAGGTCGATCACTGCGCGCCAAACTGACGCGGCAGGAAACTTGGGGGTATCTTCGGCCTTCACCTTCAGCGTCAACGCCGTCAACACTCCGCCAACCGCCACCAACGACCTGACCGCCGTTACCGAAGACACCGCCAAGACCCTCAGCCTGGCGGACTTTGGCACCTACTTCGACCAGGAGTCAGACGCTCTGTTCGGCATTCGCATCATCAACTTGCCCCAGCTGGGCCAGCTGACCTTGGCTGGCCAGGCAGTTGCTTCCCAGCAACTCATCACGGTGGCCTCTATTGACGCAGGGCAGTTGCAGTTGGTTTACACCCCGGCGCTCAATAGCGACGCTGACCAGACCCTGAGCTTCGCCGTTCGCGATTCCCAAGGTCAGGACAGTGCGTCTAGCTATGTGTTGACGCTGGACTTGATTCCCGTAAACGATGCAGCTGTGATCAGTGGCGCCACCACCGGTGCAGTGACAGAAGCCGGCGGCGTGGCCAATGGCACGCCTGGCACGCCCACGGCCACCGGCAGCTTGAGCAGCACTGACGTGGACGGTACAAACAACGCGTTCATTGCGGTGGGCACTGCGGCGGCCAGCACGGGCGGCTTTGGCAGCTATGTGGTGACGGCGGGCGGGCAGTGGACCTACAGTCTGAATAACAACCACTCGAGCGTGCAGGCCCTGGCGGCCAATGCCACGCTGAGCGACAGCTTTACCGTGCAGGCGGCCGATGGCACGCCGCAGGTCGTGACAGTGACGATCACCGGCAGCAACGATGCGGCGGTGATCAGTGGCGCCACCACCGGTGCAGTGACAGAAGCCGGCGGCGTGGCCAATG
>CAZYBF010000078.1:0-12139 GCA_964645525.1 uncultured Beijerinckia sp. | reverse complement strand
CCGATGTAGGTGCGGCGATGGCCGCGGATCTCGGCCTCGTCGCGCACGCCGCCCAGCGACATGCGCACGAACTCACGGCCGGTCGACTTCGCGATGGACTTGCCTAGCGAGGTCTTGCCGACGCCGGGCGGGCCCACGAGGCACAGAATCGGGCCGTTGAGCTTGTTGGCGCGCTGCTGCACCGCGAGATATTCGAGGATGCGCTCCTTGACCTTCTCGAGGCCGAAGTGATCCGCGTTGAGGATCTCCTCGGCGAGCGGCAGGTCCTTCTTCACCTTCGAGCGCTTGCCCCACGGGATCGAGAGAATCCAGTCGAGGTAATTGCGCACCACCGTCGCCTCGGCGGACATGGGGCTCATCTGCCGCAGCTTCTTCAGCTCGGCGAGCGCCTTGTCGCGCGCTTCCTTCGACAGTTTGGTGTTCTTGATGCGCTCTTCGATCTCGCCGAGCTCGTCGCGGCCGTCCTCGTCGCCGAGTTCCTTCTGGATGGCCTTCATCTGCTCGTTGAGATAATACTCGCGCTGGGTCTTCTCCATCTGGCGCTTCACGCGCGTGCGGATGCGCTTCTCGACCTGCAGCACCGAGATTTCGCTCTCCATCAGGCCGAGGCATTTCTCAAGGCGCTTGGCGACGGAGGCCGTCTCAAGGATGTCCTGCTTGTCGGAAATCTTGATCGACAGATGCGAGGCGACCGTGTCGGCGAGCTTCGAGTAATCCTCGATCTGGCCGACGGCGGAGACCACTTCGGCCGACACCTTCTTGTTGAGTTTCACATAGCCTTCGAACTCGGAGACGACCGAGCGGCCGAGCGCCTCCACCTCGACGGCGACGCCGAGATCGTCGGCGATGACGCTCGCCTCCGCCTCGTAATAATCATCCGTGCGGGTGTAGCGCTTGACCTGCGCGCGCGCGGCGCCTTCGACGAGCACTTTCACAGTGCCGTCGGGAAGCTTCAACAGCTGCAACACAGTGGCGAGCGTGCCGGTGGTGAAGATCGAGTCGGTCGCCGGATCGTCGTCGGCCGCGTTCTTCTGGGTGGCGAGCAGGATATGGCGGTCGCCCTTCATCACCTCTTCAAGCGCGCGGATCGACTTCTCGCGCCCGACGAACAGGGGCACGATCATGTGCGGGAAAACGACGATGTCGCGCAGCGGCAGGACGGGATAGACCTCGATCTCGCCAGGCTTCGCTAGGGCACGCTTCTCAGCTGTCATTGTTTCCTGTCCTGTTGCAGCGTCCCAACGGCGCAAAGAGCCGCCGCGAGACGAGACGCCTGCAGTAGTGTCGCGGATGAAACGCCGAAAAGAGGGCGATGCAGGCGCGTCTTGCCGTAAACGTCTTGCCGGAAGCCCTCCAGGAGGCGCCCCGGCGGTTGGGAAGACGGGTAGCTTGACCTTGGCGACCTTTCGGCCAGCGCCTTAATCATCCCCGTACACAGAACAAATGGCCACCGCGAACCCGTCTTTCAAGGTTCGCGGCAGGCCCATCGTCAGGCGGACGCGCCAGTCTTTTCCGCGCGCTCGCTGTAGATGTAGAGCGGCCGGGCTTTGCCCTCGACCACTTCGGGACCGATGACGACCTGCTCCACGCCTTCAAGGCCGGGCAGTTCGAACATCGTGTCGAGCAGGATCGCCTCGAGGATGGAGCGCAGGCCGCGCGCGCCGGTCTTGCGCTCGATCGCCTTGCGCGCGACCACGTTGAGCGCCTCCTCCTGGAAGGTGAGCTCGGTGTTCTCCATCTCGAACAGGCGCTGATATTGTTTCACCAGCGCGTTCTTCGGCTCCATGAGGATCTTCTTGAGCGCGTCCTCATCGAGGTCCTCGAGCGTCGCGATCACAGGCAGACGGCCGACGAATTCGGGGATCAGGCCGAACTTCAAAAGATCCTCCGGCTCCACCTTGCGGAAGATCTCGCCGGTGCGCCGTTCCTCGGGGCCTTCCACCTTCGCGCCGAAGCCGATCGACGTGCCCTTGCCGCGACCGGAGATGATCTTCTCGAGGCCGGAGAAGGCGCCGCCGCAGATGAACAGGATGTTCGTCGTGTCCACCTGCAGGAACTCCTGCTGGGGATGCTTGCGCCCGCCCTGCGGCGGCACGGAGGCGACGGTGCCTTCCATGATCTTGAGCAGCGCCTGCTGCACGCCTTCGCCCGACACGTCGCGGGTGATGGAGGGATTGTCCGACTTGCGCGAGATCTTGTCGATCTCGTCGATGTAGACGATGCCGCGCTGGGCGCGCTCGACATTGTAGTCGGACGCCTGAAGCAGCTTCAGGATGATGTTCTCCACGTCCTCGCCGACATAGCCGGCTTCGGTCAGGGTGGTGGCGTCGGCCATCGTGAACGGCACGTCGAGGATGCGCGCGAGCGTCTGGGCGAGCAGCGTCTTGCCGCAGCCGGTGGGGCCGATCAGCAGGATGTTGGACTTCGCCAGTTCGACGTCGTTGTGCTTCGTGGCGTGGTTGAGGCGCTTGTAGTGATTGTGCACCGCGACCGAGAGAACGCGCTTGGCCTGCGTCTGGCCGATCACGTAATCGTCCAGAACCTTGCAGATCGCGCGCGGCGTGGGCACGCCGTCGCTGGTCTTCACCAGCGAGGACTTGTTCTCCTCGCGGATGATGTCCATGCACAACTCGACGCACTCGTCGCAGATGAACACCGTGGGGCCCGCGATCAGCTTGCGAACCTCGTGTTGGCTCTTGCCGCAAAACGAGCAGTAGAGCGTGTTCTTCGAGTCGCCGCCGCTGACTTTGCTCATATTCTTCTCCGTGCCGGCCGCGGGACCCGACTGAGTCGGAATCGCGACCTTTTACCGAATATAGACGCGGTTTTAAGAAACCGTAGCCGCCCAGCCCAAAAGTTTATCGCTCAGTTCAGGGTCCGGCCCGACCGCGCGGCCCCGCCCCTGAAGGATGCAACCACGCATCGTCCCCCGGATCAAGCAGCACGAGCCCGACTGCGGGAGCCCAGCCGCGCGGTTCGAGACGGCGACCTGCGCCAGCCCTCTAAAAGCTGGCCTCCGGGAGCGTTTCCAAACCGCCGCGCCCGAGACGACGCATCGAGCCGTCCCGTAAAACGCAACGCTGCGGAAAGCCGGACGCGCGAGGTCGCGGCGGCGCACTGGCCCGCCCGGCGGCCTTACTTCGATTCGGCCGCCTCGTCGGGGCGCTTCTCGATCACCTGGTCCACGATGCCGAAGGCCTTGGCCTCCTCGGCGGTCATGAAGTGATCGCGATCAAGGGTGCGCTCGATCGTGTCGTAATCGCGCCCCGTGTGCTTCACGTAGATTTCATTGAGGCGGCGCTTGATCTTAAGGATGTCCTCGGCATGGCGCTGAATGTCCGACGCCTGACCCTGGAAGCCGCCCGAAGGCTGATGCACCATCACGCGGGAATTGGTGAGGCAGAAGCGCATGTCCTTCTCGCCGCCGCACAGGAGGAGCGAGCCCATGGAGGCCGCCTGACCGATGCAGAGCGTCGAGACCTTCGGCTTGATGAACTGCATCGTGTCGTAGATCGCCAGGCCGGATGTCACCACGCCGCCGGGCGAGTTGATGTAGAGGTAGATTTCCTTCTTGGGATTGTCCGCCTCGAGGAACAGCAGCTGCGCGACCACCAGGGTCGCCATCTGGTCCTCGACGGGGCCCGCGAGGAAAATGATGCGCTCTTTCAGGAGCCGCGAGAAAATATCGTAGCGATAGGAGCCGCGCGAGGTGACTTCTTCGACGCTCGGAATGACGAACGAATTGTAGAGGCTGATCGGATCGCGCATCGGGCTCTTCTCTGACCGCGCGGAATCGGCGGCGTCACCAAGATAAGCATGGAAACGCGGCGCGCAATGGGCGCGCCGCGCGGCTGGTCGGATTAGGACTTCGCGTCGGCCTCTTCGTTGACCGTCTTCAGGAAATCCTCTTTCGAGACTTCCTTGTCGGACACCTTGGCCTGCGAGAGGATCACGTCGACCACCTTCTCCTCGTAGAGGGGGGCCCGGATCTGGGCGAGAGCTTCACGGTTCTTCTGGTAGAAGTCCCAGACCATCTTTTCCTGCCCCGGGAACTGGCGGGCGCGCTCGACCACGGCCGCGGTCAGCTCGTCGTCGGTCACCTGAACCTTGTTCTGCTCGCCGATCTCGGCCATCACGAGGCCAAGACGCACGCGGCGCTCCGCAATCGCGCGATATTCCGCGCGGGCGGCTTCCTCGGTCGTGTTCTCGTCGGCGAAGGTCTTGCCGGTCTGCTGCTGCTCGGCGACCACGCTCTCCCACACGCCCTTGAACTCCTCCTCCACGAGGGAGGGCGGCAGTTCGAAGGAATAGCGCTTGTCGAGCTGGTCCAGCAGGGCGCGCTTCAGACGGGCGCGCGAGGCGCCGTCGAGCTCGGTCTGCATGTTGGCGCGCACGGCGTCCTTGAGCTTGTCCAAAGACTCGATGCCGAAGGTCTTGGCGAATTCGTCGTCGATCTTGAGTTCGCCCGGCGCCTGCACGGCCTTGACGGTGACGTCGAAGGCGGCGTCCTTGCCGGCGAGATGAGCGGCCTGATACTCGGCCGGGAACTTGACGTTGACCACGCGGGTCTCGCCCGCCTTGGCGCCGATCAGCTGGTCTTCGAAGCCGGGGATGAACTGGCCCGAGCCGAGCACGAGGTCATGGCCCTCGCCCTTGCCGCCGGGGAATTCCTCGCCGTCGATCCGGCCCACGAAATCGATCGTCACCTTGTCGCCGCTGGCGGCCGCGCCGTCCTTGGGCTCGAAGGGGCGGGACTGTTCGGCCATGCGATTGAGCGCGTCGTCGATGTCCGAATCCGGCGCCTTGGTCACGAGGCGCTCCAGCGCCACGTCGTCGAACGCGCCGATCTCGAACTTCGGCAGCACTTCCACGCTGACGGTGAAAGCCAGGTCGCCCTTCGCCTCAATGGCGCGCTGGACGCCTTCCTGGCCGCCTTCGACGTCGATGTTGGGGGAGCCGGCGAGCTTGAGGCCGTTGTCCTCGACGATCTTGCGGTTGGCCTCGTTGATGGCGTTCTGGAGCACGTCGCCCATCACCTGCTTGCCGTACATCTGGCGCACGTGGGACAGCGGCACCTTGCCGGGACGGAAGCCGTTGATGCGCGCCTTCGAGCGCAGGTCGTTGAGCTCGGCCTCGAGGCGCTGCGCCAGATCCTGCATCGGCAGCACGACCTTGTACGCGCGCTTCAAGCCTTCGGAGAGGGTTTCGGTGACCTGCATCATCTTCCCTTTTCAAATCCTGCGGTGCGGCGGGCCTCCGCCCGCGCGAGTGTCCAAACGAATGGGATTCGGCAGTTCAGGGGCTGGTGCGGGCGGAGGGACTCGAACCCCCATGCCTTTCGGCGGTGGAACCTAAATCCACTGCGTCTACCAGTTCCGCCACGCCCGCATCCTGGAGGCGTTCGCCTCGCAAGCCGCGCGCCCCGACCTATTCCCCGGGTGCGGCTCTATACCACGCGTGCGCCGGGAAGCGAGTGAAAAGATACGCCTCGCGCAGCCATGGTCCGGCGGCCCTCCCCGCCCCCGAGCCCCCAGAGGCCCGGCGGCGATTGCGCGCCCTCGGGGACCGGGCCATGGTGGCGTCATGTCCAGCCCCGCCGCGCTCGCCCGGGACCTCGCGCAGGATCTGTTCGTCTGCCTGCGCTTCTGGTCCCGCCTGCCCGTTCCCGTCCTGCCCTGGGAGGCCGATCCCCACGGGCCGCCGGATTTCGCACGCGCCTGCCGCATGCTGCCGGTCGCGGGCGCCGTCATCGGCGCGGTGGGCGCGCTCACCCTTTGGGTCGCCCATGGGCTGGGACTGCCCGCGCAGCTCGCCGCGGGCCTCACCCTCGCCTGCCTCGTCTATGTCACCGGCGCCTTCCATGAGGACGGGCTCGCCGATTGCGCGGACGGGCTTGGCGGAGGCCGCACGCGCGAGCGCAAGCTCGAGATCATGAAGGACAGCCGCATCGGGACGTTCGGCGGCGCGGCGCTCGTCCTCTCCCTCGGGCTGCGCTGGGCGGCGCTCGCCGCCCTTGTGGCGAGCCATGGCGTCGTCGCCGCAGCGCTCGCCGTCGTGGCCGTCGCCGCCTTCTCCCGCGTCGCCGGCCTCACGCCCGCCATTGCGCTTGAACCCGCGCGCGGCGACGGCGCGGCGCAGGCGGCGGGGAAGCCGATCGGCGCCGCCGCGTGGATCGCCTTCGCGCTCGCTTGTGCGCTTGCAGGCGCGCTCGTGGCGCCTGCGTTCGGCCTGCGCGCCTTCGCGCTCGCCCTCGTCTGCGGCTTGCTCGCAGCGGGCTACATGACCCTGATCGCGCGCAGGCACATCGGCGGGCAAACCGGCGACGTGGCGGGCGCCGCGCAGCAGCTGTCTGAAATCGCCTTCCTGCTCGCGCTCGCCGCCGCGCCCGCGCTTTAACGCGCGCTTGGCCGCACTATCTGAACTCCATGTTCTATCCCCTCGCCCTCGTCGCGCTTGTGGTCGCGGCCGCGATTGCGATCCTGCTGCCGGAAGACGCCGACATGCTCGGCCTGTCGCCGGGCCAATGGGCGTCGGCGGGCGCGAGCGCGCTGCTGCTCGTGTGGCTTGTCGCAGGCTGGCGCGAGGAGCGGCGCAGCGACGGCCTGCGCACGAGATTGCGCGGCGCCTTGCTCGGCGCCCTTGCATGGGTCGCGATTTTCGCCGCCGTGATGATCGGCTATGCGCATCGCGCGGAGATGGCCGCGTTCACCGAACGGATGATGGACGAAATCGCGCCCGGCCGCCGCGTCGTCTCGCCGCCCGGCGAGGCGCATGCGGTGCGCGGACCTGACGGACATTACACATTCGAGGGCATGGCGGAGGGCGTGCGCCTGCGCCTCATGTTCGACACGGGCGCATCGACGGTGGTGCTGCGCGCCGAGGACGCCGCGCGCCTCGGATTCGATCCCGCGAAACTCGATTATCGCGTGAGCGTCTCAACCGCCAATGGACGCGCGCTCGCCGCGCCCTTGACGATCAAGACGCTGACCATCGGCGAGATCACGATGCGCGACGTGCGCGCGCTGGCGGCGCGGCCGGGCGCCTTGCGCGAAAACCTTCTGGGGCAGTCGTTTCTCGAACGGCTTTCCGGCTATTCGGTCGAGCGCAACCGGCTCGTGTTGCGCCAGTGACGCTCACCAGCCGAGCAGGCTTGCAAGGAACCGCGCGGAGACAAGCAGCAGGAAGCAGCCGAAAGCGATCTCCAGCGTGCGCTTCGAGAGCGCATGCGCAAGGCGAACGCCAAGCGGCGCGGTCCAGATGCTGATGGGCGCGAACAGCAGCAAGCCAAGGAATGACACATAGCCGATCGACAGGACCGGCAGGCCCGGCTTGTCGAAGCCCGCCGCCATATAGCCGAGCGCGCCGGGGATGGAGATCAGCACGCCCATGCCCGCCGACGTGGAGACAGCCTGATGGATCGGCCGGTTGTGGAAGGTCATGAGCATGGTCGAGATCTGTCCGCCGCCGATGCCCATGAGCGCGGAGAGCACGCCGGTGACGAATCCATAGACGCGCATCAGCGGGCCTTTCGGCAAATCATCGCCGAGCCGCCAGTTGAGATTGCCGATCAGCCGGGCGGCGTTCACGCCGGCGACGAGCACGAACACGATCTTGAAGGTCGCGGTGGGCGCCCAGCGCGCCGCCAGCGCGCCCGCGAGCGTGCCGAGCACGACAGGGACAGCCCAGGCGCGCAGCACGTCCATGTCCACCGTTCCGCGCTTCTTGTGCGCGCGGAAGGAGGAGATCGACGTGGGGATGATGATGGCGAGCGACGTGCCGACCGCAAGCGGCATGCGCGTGACCTCGTCGACGCCGATGATGCGGAACAGCTCATAAAGCACCGGCACGATCACCGCGCCGCCGCCCACGCCGAACACGCCAGCAAGCACGCCCGTGAGCGCGCCCGCCCCGGCGAGGCCAACCACCAGAATGGCGAGATCGCCCGCCGAAATGCCGAACATCCGATCCCCCCGGGGCAAAGATACGCCGCCGCTTGTGGGGGAAGCCGTCCGCCATTGCAAGCGCGGCGACAAAGGGGCTGGCGGCGGGCCGCGGGCGCCCTATTCTCCCGCGCCATGCGCGCCCTCACCCACGCTTTCCCGCCCCTCGTTCGCCTGACGGCCCTTGCGCTCCTCACCGGCCTCGCCTCCGCTCACGCCCAGGACGCGGCGCCGGACGGGCTGAGAGGCCATGGCGGCCCCGTGCGCGCGCTGGCCGCCACGCCCGACGGCGCAGGCGCCATCAGCGGCGGCTTCGACCAATCCGCCATCGTCTGGGATCTGCGCGCCAACCGCGCGCGCCGCATCCTGCGCGTCCATGAGGGCGCGGTGAACGCCGTGGCCGCGCTGCCGGACGGCCGCTTCCTGACGGCGGGCGAGGACGGGCGCGTGGCGCTCTGGGCCGCCGGAGCCGACCGGCCCGCCCGCCTCTCCAAACACCACGACGCGCCCGTGGCCGCCCTCGCGGTGGATCCGCAGGGAGCGCGCTATGCGACCGGGGGCTGGGACAATCTCGCCCATGTGCATGCGCTGGAGGACGGACGGCTCCTGCGCACGCTCGAAGGCCACAAGGCCGCCGTGAACGCGCTCGCCTTCCTGCCCGGCGGCGGGATCGCCACGGCGGGCTACGACGGCGCCTTGCGCATCTGGAGCGCCGATCCAGCCGAGCCCCCGCGTGTGATCGAGGCCGGCGCGCCGCTCAACGCGGTCGCCTTGCTTGCGGGCGGCGAGCTCGCCGTCGGACGCGCGGACGGCGTCGTGATGATCCTCACGCAGGCTGGCGCGACGCGCGCGCGCATCGAGGCCGCAGACGCCCCCATCATCGCGCTGGCGGCGTCGCCTGACGGCGCGAGCCTTGCGGCGGCGAGCCCGCGCGGATCGGTCGCCATTCTCGACGCAGCCGGCGCGCGCGTGCGCTTCACGCTGAACGGTCCCGGCCTGCCCGTCTGGTCGCTCGCCTATGCGCCCGACGGGCGCGTGCTGCTCACCGGCGGCGGCGACCGGCTCGTGCGGCGCTGGGACGCGCGCACCGGCGAGCATATCGGCGCGGTCCTCACGCAAGGGCCCGGCGACGAACTCGCCGCCTATGCGGGCGACAGGGGCGCGGAGGTGTACCGCGCCTGCGCGATCTGCCACACGCTGCAGCCCGGCGAGGACAATCGCGCCGGCCCCACGCTGCACCGCATCTTCGGCCGCAAGGCGGGAGCCGCGCCCGGCTACGACTATTCGGACGCGTTCCGCAAGCTCGATCTTGTCTGGACGCCGGAAACGGTGGCGAAACTGTTCGAGATCGGCCCGCAGGCCTATACGCCGGGCACCAAAATGCCCGAGCAGCGCGTGACCGACCCGCAGGACCGCGCCGCGCTCATGGATTTTCTGGCGCGCGCGACGCAGTGACGCCTTTAACGCCCCATGCTTTCGGACACTTGATCCGGACGCGCAAAAAACGCATATGTTGAGACATTGGAGGAGGGCCAATCATGAAGTCATTCATCGCAGCGATCCTGTTCGCGGCCGTGGCCGCCGTCGGCGCCGCGAGCGTTCTTGAAACGCAGCAGCGCGCAGCCTGGGACGCGAACACGACGACCGGCGCGCGCGTCGGCGATCCCGGTCACAATCTCGTCAAGAACTGACGAGACACGCGCGCCGCCGGGCGCACGAGCCATTCGAGAGGCCGCGCAAGCGGCCTCTTTTTTTGCATGCGATCAGACGAGGGCTGAATAGGCCACGAAGCCGACGATGTCGCCGGGCTCGACGCGCGTGACGTCCTCGCCCAGCACGACGAGCCCATCGGTTTGCGTGAGCGAGGAGATGAGCCCCGCCCCCTCGCGCGCGAACTTGCGCGCCGCGAGCGCGCCGTCGGGCGCATGGGCGAGCGAGGCGCGCACGAATTCCCGCCGCCCGGCCTTCTTGCGATAGGCGAAATCCGCACGCACCGGCATGGCGACCGGCGAGGTTGGCGCAGCGCCGCACAGCGCGCGCACGAGCGGACGCACGACATAGGCGAAGGTGACGAAACTCGCCGCCGGATTGCCCGGCAGGCCCACGAAGGGCGCGCCGGAGACGACGCCCAGCGCGACGGGTCGTCCGGGCTTGATGGCGATGCGCCAGAACACGAGCGAGCCGACGGATTCCACCGCCGATTTCACGTGATCGGCTTCGCCCGTGGAGACGCCGCCGGAAGCGACGAGAAGATCGCACTCTCCCGCAGCCGTTTTCAGCGCATTGGCGAGCGAAGTCGGTTCGTCGCGCAGCGCGCCCAGATCCAGCGCCTCGCAGCCCATGCGCCGCAGCAGCGTGAGCAGCATCACGCGGTTGGAATCGTAAATCTGCGCAGGCCCAAGCGGCGCGCCGGGCTGGGCGAGTTCATTGCCGGTGGAGAACACGCCCACGCGCAGACGACGCACGACGTCGAGATGCGTCAGGCCGAGCGCTGCGGCGAGCGCGAGATCCTGCGGGCGCAGCACGCGGCCTTTGGGCAGGGCGCAGGCCCCCTGCTCCACGTCCTCGCCGGAAGGGCGCAGATTGGCGCCGCGCCGCAGGCCGGCGGGCAAGACCACTTCGGCCCCTTCCACGCGCACGTCCTCCTGCATGAACACGACGTCTGCGCCCTGCGGAATGGGCGCGCCGGTGAAGACGCGGGCCACAGCGCCGGGCGCCAGCGCCTGCGCGCGCGCCCCCGCCTCCACGCGGCCTTCCACGCGCAGGCGCGTCTCGCCCTGCGCCGCGAGATCATCGAAGCGCGCCGCATAGCCATCCACCGCGGAATTGGCGAAAGGCGGCAGCGAAAGAGGCGCCGCCACATCCTGCGCGAGCGTGCGCCCATCCGCCTGCGCGAGCGCGACCCGCTCGGTCTCCGCCAGAGGCGCGGCGCGCTGCGCGATGAGCGCGCCAGCTTCCTCGACCGTCATCATCGGGCCGCCGTAGGCGAAACAATCGTCGCTCAATTGCGCCATGCCGCGCGCCCCGCCTCAAGCCTGCGCCGCGAGCCGCGCGCGCACCTGCGCGGCCGGCGCGGCCGCCCGCACCAACATATCGGCCACGGCAGCCGTATCGTCCAGATGGACCCAGTCGGGCGCGCTAGCGCCGGGCGCGACGTCGCTCGCCAGCCCCGCCACGTCCGCATCCTGCGGCCACAGGAAAGGCTTGCCGTTGGCGGCGCGATGCACCTCGATCTTCGGGTGCCCGCTGCGCTTGAACCCCTCCACGATCACGAGATCGACGGGGGTGAGCTTGTCGAGCAATTGGGCGAGCGTCCACTCCGGCGCGCCGCGCAGTTCATGCATCAGCGCGAACCTGTTGGCCGAGGCGACCAGCACCTCGCTCGCCCCCGCCTGCCGATGCGTCCAGGAGTCCTTGCCAGGCGTGTCCACGTCGAAGGCGTGATGGGCGTGCTTGATGGTGGAGACCGAGAGGCCGCGCGCCTTCAATTCAGGAATGAGCCTTGCGAGCAAGGTCGTCTTGCCCGCGCCGCTCCAGCCGGCCAGACCAATGATCCTCATGTCCCTCACGCAGGCGGTTTCCAGACCACGCGCAGCTTAGCCAACGCCGCGCGCGTCCACAACACAGAAAATGGCCGGGCGAACCCGGCCATTCGTCAGCGCGTGAGGCGGATCACTCCGCCGGCACGGCGCGCGGGGGAACCTTGCCCTCGAGCTTCTTCTGCTCCTCGAGCCAGAGCGAATGGTGCTCCTTGGCCCAGTTCTCGTCCACCTCGCCGGTGCCCATGGCGTCGAACGCGCCCTCCATGCCCACCGAGCCGATATACGCGTGGGCGAGCATGGCGGCGATGAACACCATGGCGAGCACGCCGTGCACGTTCACCCAGAACTGCTGCTCAGAGACGAACGGGCCATCGCTGAAGGGGAAGAGCAGATGCCAGCCCGACACCGACATCACGAGGCCGCCGAGGATGACGATCCAGAAAATGCCCTTCTGGCCGGCGTTGAAACGCTTGGCCGGCGGATGGGCCCCCTTCACGAACAGGCCGCCGCCCGCCTTGAGCCATTCCACATCGAGACGGTTGGGGACGTTGTCCTTCACCCAGATGAGGAACATCAGCGCGACGCCCGCCATGAACGGGAAGGCGAGATAATTGTGCGCGATCTTGCCCCAGGCCGCAAGATTGGCGAAAGCGGCGT
>CAZYBF010000077.1:0-12757 GCA_964645525.1 uncultured Beijerinckia sp. | reverse complement strand
GCTGTGGCCCGTCACCCAACCCACGTCGGCGGTGCACCAATAGACGTCGCCGTCGTGATAATCGAAGACGTATTGATGCGTCATCGACGCATAGACGAGATAGCCGCCGGTGGTGTGCAGCACGCCCTTCGGCGTGCCGGTGGAGCCCGACGTGTAGAGAATGAACAGCGGATCCTCCGCGTTCATTTCCGTGACGGGACAATCAGCCGTCACCATGGCGGCGGCCTCGTGATACCAGACGTCGCGGCCCGCGGTCATGTCGATCTTGCCGCCGGTGCGCTTGACGACGATCACATGTTCCGCGCCGCCGGCCTTGTTCAGCGCCTCGTCGACATTCGCCTTGAGAGGCACTTTACGCCCGCCGCGCAGGCCTTCGTCGGCGGTGATGACGACTTTCGACTTCGCATCCTGAATGCGGCCGGCCAGCGAATCCGGCGAGAAGCCGCCGAACACGATGGAGTGGACCGCGCCGATGCGCGCGCAGGCGAGCATGGCGTAGGCCGCCTCGGGGATCATCGGCAGATAGATGGTGACCGTGTCGCCCTTCTTCACCTCGCGGTTGCGCAGCACATTGGCGAAGCGGCAGACCTCTTCATGCAATTGCCGATAGGTGATGAGCTTGGATTCTGACGGATCGTCGCCTTCCCAGATGATGGCGACCTGATCGCCGCGCTTGGCGAGATGACGGTCGACGCAATTGGCCGCCACGTTGAGCGTGCCGTCTTCGAACCATTTGATCGAGACGTCGGGCGGGCCGTAACTGGTGTTCTTCACCTTGGTGAACGGCTTGATCCAGTCGACGCGCTTGCCGTGCTCGGCCCAGAAGCCCTGCGGATCGGTGACGGAGCGCTGATACATCTCCTTGTATTTCGCGTCATCGACATAAGCGCGCTTCGCCCATTCAGGGCTGACGGCGTAGATTTTGTCGGACATGCGCTCCTCCCGCACAGAAAAAACGACCTGCGCCCGACGGATCGCCCGTCGCGGCGGCAGGATTGGGGCGCATTATGCTGATCGCCTCGCGCCCCCACAAGGCGCGCGCCGTCACACTTTGGTGGCGCCGCGCGCAGGGGCCGGCGAGCGGACGCGCGATCGGATTCGTGAAATTCCCATCCGCAAAGTCACGCGCGCCGCCGCAGGCTGAGAACGCGTGAGGCTACTGGCACTCTTTCTGGATGCGCTCCAGCGCTTGGGCGAGGCCGCTCAGCGAATAGACGTCCGTGCTGGAATTGCCGCGCAGGGATTGCGCCTTCACCAAAAGTCGCGAGCCCTTGCGCATCGCGTCGAGCGCCTTGGCCTCTTCGGCTGCGTTCTTGATCCACAGGTTTGAGCCCTTCGCCACGAGGTCGAAGGAGGCGGAGCCGATCTCCGCTTTCGCAGGCGCGCTGGACTTCACGTCGAAGCCGACAGTGAAGGAGATTTCATTGCGCACGCCCTCAGCGGGCCGGTGCGACACGAAGAAGAAGCCGGGATCGCGCTTGAGGGAGCCGGGCTGGCGCTCCTTGGGCGCGGAGAGCGCATAGCAGGTGCGCGCCTTCTCGCCCTTCACCGCATAGGCGCCCCAGTCGCCATAGCTTTGCAGCAGGCCGGGCTTGGCCGGGGAGGAGGCGGCGGCGGCGCCCGCCCCTGCGGCGGCGGCCCCTGCTGCGGCGCCCGCGGCGGCCCCTGCGGCCGCCGGCTTTTTGGGGTCGGGCTTCTTGGTGTCGGGCTTCTTGGGGTCGGGCTTGCGAGCGTCAGGCTTGCTGGACGCCTGCTTGGTCTTAGCGGTTTGTTTCTTTGGGTCCGGCTTCTTGGCCGCAGGCTTGGACTGAGCCTGTTTCTTGGGGTCCTGCCGCGTCTGCGCCTCAGCCGGGGCGGCGGCCAGCGCTCCCGCCAGAGCCAGGGCTGGAACAGCCAGGGCGATGCGGGAGAGGGGACGGGAGAAAACCTTGCGAATCATGGCTGTCGAAGTCTCCGGGGGTTTGTCGGAGAATCTGGCGCGAACCTTTCGGAAACCTTTACGCCGGTCCGCGGCGGGCGGGCGGGCGGCGCGGACGGGGAAATCGCATCGCTTTCGGGGCTCAGACGTGCCAGAATGGCCCTCGGGGTGGTTCGGAGCCCCTGAGGAGCGTCGCCGAGCCCATGGACCTGCACTGCCTGCCAGCCCCCGCCAGGGACGCCGCAGACCGCCTGACCGCCCGTTTGATGGAAAGGCGCTCGCCCGGCCAATGACGATCCTTTCCGACCGGCACGCCTCTCTTCTGGCGGCGGTGGCGTCTTCGCGCGACCGCAAAGCCTTTGCGGAGCTCTTCGACTTCTATGCGCCCAGGATCGAATCCTGGCTGATGCGCGCTGGCGTCGAACAGGCCGCGGCGGAGGAAATCTGTCAGGACGTGATGACAACGCTCTGGCGCAAGGCCCATCTCTACGACCCCGCCAAGGCGACGCCCGCGACCTGGCTGTTCCGCATCGCGCGCAACCGGCGCATCGATCTCGCGCGGCGCGACCGCATCATCCTGCTTGAACCTGACGACCAGGCCTTCGAGGTGGTGGACGAGAACGCAGCCGACCCCGACGACGCCGTCGACGCGCGCGACAGGGAGGCGGTGCTGCGCGAGGCCATGGCCCAATTGCCGCAGGAGCAGCTTGCGCTGGTGCGCCTCGCCTTTTTTGATTCCCTGTCCCATTCGGCCATCGCAGAACGCACAGGCCTGCCGCTTGGCACCGTGAAGTCGCGCATCAGGCTGGCCTTCAGCCGCTTGCGTCGGGCGCTGGAGACGGCGGGCGTAAAGACGCTGCTCTGAGCGGCCGCCGCGCTAACGCCGCTCGCGCACGCTTTCCTCGCGGCTTCCGAACGCGGCGGGATGCATCATCGACAATCCGCTCGCCCATTCGCGCTGGATGAAACGGATCAGCATGCGCTGCTGTCTGCGATCGAGCGATTCGTAGAGCGGCCGCGCGGCGGCGACGACATTTTGCAGATCTTCCGCTCGACCGCGCATCACATCCGCCATTTCCTGCATGTCGGCGAGCGCGTCGACCTCGTCCTCGCGCATGCGGCGAACAGACTCGCGTCGCGCCTCGCCGTCGCGACGGCGCCAGTCCGCGGGGCTGCGTTCGCCCTGATCGCGCGGGTCGAGACGACGCTCGTCGCGCGCGCGCGCATCGCCAGCCTCGTCATCGCCATAAGGCGGCGCGGTGCGGTCGAGCCGGCCTTGCGGAGCCTGCCGCGGCGACGTCGCCTGCGTGGTCTCGGGTCCGCGCGCCTGTTCGGCGGGCGCGGGGACGGATTGCGCGCCTTGCGCGGCTGCGGAGCGCTGGACGCGCGCGGCGGCGACGTCGTGCAGGGCTTTTCGAAACGCGTCCCAATGGCGATTCTGATCTTCGGTGAGCCGCAGATCCGCCTTCAATTGCGCGATGCGCGCGTCGAGCCTGTCGATGACCCAATGCGCGGGCGCCGCCTCGCGCGCCTCGGAGCGACGCTCGGGGCCTTGCGCGAAAGCGGAGACGGCGGGCAGGGCGGCGGTCGAAATCGCGACGGCGAGCGCGAGACGGCAGGATGCGGACAAGCGTGAGGACGATTCGACCATGGCGGACTCCCGGGCGCGCACGCGCCAGAGACAACCATGAGCCCTGCGCAGGGTTCCGGCGTCAGCTCAGCGGCCCGCGCGCAGCGCGTCGAGCACACGCCCGCCGGCGCGCCCGTCGCGCGCCATGCCGAGCTTGCCCTGATAATCCGCGATCGCCTGACGCGTCGCCGGGCCGATGGCGCCATCCGCCTCGCCGATGGAATAGCCGCGCGCGATCAGCCGCTCCTGCAACTCCTTGCGCTCGGCGCGCGAAATGCCGCGGTCGTCGGTGGGCCAGGCAAGCTGGGGCGCCGGCTGGCCGCGCAGACGATCCGACAGAAGCGAAATCGCCAGCGCATAGGAATCCGCGCCGTTGTAGGAGAAGGCCGCATCGTAATTCTTGAAGACGAGGAAAGCCGGTCCCTGCGCGCCCGCCGGCATGAGCAGGCCTGCCTGTCCTTCCCCGGCGAGCGCGCCGCCGTCCGCGCGGCGCACGCCCTTTCCCGCCCAATAGGCGAGCGGCTGCTTCGGCCGCCGACCCGTCGGCCCGACGTAATTGGCGGGGACCTGCGCGAGATAGCCCCAGCGCGCGCCGGTCTCCCATCCAGCCTTCGCAAGAAAATTCGCGGTCGAATGCAGCGCGTCGGGAACGGAATCGACGAGATTGCTGCGCCCGTCGCCGTCGCCGTCGACGCCCAGCCGCAGATAAGTGGAGGGCATGAATTGCGTCTGGCCGAAAGCGCCCGCCCATGAGCCGCGCAGTTTGTCGGCCGGCAGGTCGCCGCGCTGGACGATCTGCAGGGCGGCGAGAAACTCGCCGCGGAAATAATCGCGCCGACGCGGCGCCGTGCAGGCGAGCGTGGAGAGCGCCTGCGGCAGATAATTGCGGCCCGTCAGTTTGCCGTAATCGGATTCCACGCCCCAGACCGCGGCGATCGTGAAACGATCCACGCCATAGCGCTTCTCGGCGGCGGCGAGCGCAGCGGCGTAGCGCTGCATCATCGCGCGTCCTTCCGCGACCTTCTGCTCGTCGACGAGCGCGGCGAGATAATCCCAGATCGGCGTCTTGAACTCCGGCTGGAATTGCAGGGATTCGATCACCTTCGGATCGGGCGTCACGCCCGCCATCGCGCGGTCGAAGGTCGCCGCCGCCACGCCGCGCCCGATGGCGTCCGCGCGCAAAGCGGCGACGCAGGATTGATAATCAGCCTGCGCGCGCGCGGCTTTCGGCGAAAGCGCGAACAGACAGGCGAAGGCTGTGGCGTGCAAAAGGCGCTGACGCATGAAAGGCTCTCTCTTTCCAAAGTCGAGAGAGCCGTCGGAATGGTTAACGCCGCGTGAACGGGCGCGCTTCAAGCGGGCGTCACGATGAGCGGGAGGCGATCGTCCGGGCGCAGGGTGATGCGCAGGACAGGCCGCGGCTCATGTCTGTGCGCCGGCGCAAAACGCACGCTGCGCAATGCGACGACGAGCACGCTCATCGCCTCCTGCATCGCGAAAGTGGCGCCGATGCACACGCGCGGACCGGCGCCGAAAGGCAGATAGGCGAAACGATCGATGCGCTCGCGCGCGCCGGGCAAAAACCGTTCGGGCATGAAGGCGGAGGGACGCTCCCACAGCGTCTTGTGCCGATGCAGGAGCCAGGGAGACACGACCACCGTGGAGCCCGCGGGAATGGGCGCGCCGGCGAGTTCGTCCGCCGCCACGGCCGCGCGGCTCATATGCGGCACCGGCGGGAAGAGGCGCATGGATTCCTCAAGCACGGCGCGCACGCAGGGCAGGGCTTCCGGCCATTGCGCGGGATCTTCGGGCGCCCCTCGCGCCTCCTCGCGCGCACGCTCCTGCCAATAAGGCGCGCGCGCAAGAAGATGGAAGGTCCAGGTGAGCGCGCGCGCCGTCGTCTCATGACCTGCGGCGATGAAGGTGAAAAGATTGGCCGCAACTTCCTGCGAAGTCAGGCCCGCGCCCGTGTCGGGATCGCTGGCGCGCAGAAGGGCGGAGAGCAGATCGTCGGGCGTGCGCGCGGGCTCCGCCTCCATCTGCGCGCGCCGCGCGGCGACGAGACGCTCGACGGCGCCTTCGAACCAGACGCGCGATTCCCGCGCCTCGCGCTGGTTGAGGCGCGGCAGCCAGTCGGGCGCGTTAAGCACGTCGAGCGGATCGATGCGGCCGATGGATTCCAGCAGGCGTCCCATCTCGCGCTCAAACCCCGCGCGCTCCTCCACGAGCGCGTCGGAGAACAAGGTGGCTGAAAGGATTTCATAGGCGACGCGGCCCATCTCGCGATCGATCTCCACGATCGAGCCGGGACGCCGGCGCATCCATGCGTCCACCCGCGCCTGCGCTTTCATCTGCATGAGGGGCGCGAAGGCGGCCACGCGGCGCGGCGTGAACAGGGGCGCCAGCGTGCGCCGCGCGCGCCGCCAGGCCTCGCCGCCCGCCACCAGCAAGCCGTCGCCCGCGCCCGGTTTCGCGCCCGCGCGCAGCACGCGCAATTGCAGCGCGTCCTTCTCGTAATTGGCCGCGTTGTCGATGAATACGCGCCGGATGGCGGCGGGGTCGTTGACGATCGTCACATGGCCGAGCAGCGAGGGGCCGGAGAGAATGGGCTTCTCGTAATGGGCGCGCGACCAGGTCTCGATGGGATTGCGCGACAGCAGCCACAATTGCGCGAGCGCGCCGGCGGGCCGCGCGCGCGGCGCCGGAGCGAAAGGCGTGAACGGCCGCTCGGGCGGCGGATCGAAAGCGTGGGTGGCGCTCATTCCCTGAACATAGGGCGCGGCCGCGGTGAAATCAGGGCGCGGCCGCGCGCGAGACCAGATGCTCGGCCAGACTCACAGCCAGGGGCGCTGCGCGGTGGTCTGCTGTTCGAAGGTTCCGATCTTGTCGCCCTTCTGCATGGTCAGCCCGATGTCGTCGAGGCCATTGAGCAGGCAATGCTTGCGGAAGCCGTCGATCTCGAACTTCACGACGCCGCCGTCCGGGCCGCGGATCTCCTGCTTCTCCAGATCGACCGTCAGCGTCGCGTTGGAGCCGCGCGAGGCGTCGTCCATCAGCTTGGCGAGGTCTTCCTTGGAGACCTTGGCCGGCAGAATGCCGTTCTGGAAGCAGTTGTTGTAAAAAATATCCGCGAAGCTCGTGGAGATCACGCAGCGCACGCCGTAGTCGAGCAAGGCCCAGGGCGCATGCTCGCGCGAGGAGCCGCAGCCGAAATTATCGCCGGTCACAAGGATTTTCGCGGCCCGATAGGCGGGCTTGTTGAGCACGAAATCAGGGTTCTCCGAGCCGTCCTCCTTGAAGCGAAGCTCCGAAAACAGGCCGGCGCCCAGACCCGTGCGCGCGATCGTCTTCAGATATTGCTTCGGGATGATCATGTCGGTGTCGATGTTCATGATGTCGAGCGGCGCGGCGACGCCGGTGAGCGTGGTGAACTTGTCCATGATGGCCCCTGGGCGAACCCGGTTCTGAAGATGGGGCGTTCTACACGATCCGGGCGCGGCTTGTCAGCACCTCGCCCACAGGACGGGCCGGCGGCTATGGCGCCGCCCATGCTGAAGCCCCGGAACGCATGTCCCCGCGCGACGTTTACGCCCCACCTGAAGAGTGGAGGAGCGTCTATGCGTTATTTTGCGAAATCCCGATGGGGCGCGCTCGCGGCCCTGCTGATCAGCTCGACCTCGCTGACGGCCACGCCCGCCCTCGCCGCCTCGCAGCCCATGCAATTGGCCCAGGGGGAGCTGCGCGAGCGGGGCGAACGGGGCGGCCGCGCGGAACGCGGCGGCGGTCAGGAGCGCGCGGCCCCGCGGGGCGAACGCGCCCCGCGCGTGGAGCGCAGCGAGGCGCCCCGCATGGAGCGAGGCGAGCGCGGCCCGCGCATGGAGCGAGGCGAGCGCGGCCCGCGCATGGAGCGGGGCGAGGGCGTGCGGGTCGACCAAGGCACGCGCTTCCAAGCGCCGCCCCGTCTGGAGCGTCCGCGCATGGAGCGCGAGCGCACCGTGATCCGCCGCGAGGCGGCGCCCGAGCGCCGCGTCATCGAGCGCCGCGTCTATCGCGACGATCGCCGCTACCGCTTACGTCCCGGCTATCGGGAAAGCTTCGTCTTCCTCGGCGGCCCGCGCGTGATCGTGCGCGGCTATGGGCCAGGCTGGTGCCGGGGCCTGCATCGCGGCTGGCACAGGGCGCCGGGCATCGGCTGGCATGGCGGCACGCACCGCGGCCTCTATCGCTGCTGGTGAACGAACCCGCGTGAAGGAAACGCCGCCCAAACGGGCGGCGTTTTCGCGCGCGCAGAGAGCCTCAGCCCGCGCGCCGCTCGATCTCATCCATATCCTCGTCCGACAGGCCGAAATGATGGCCGATCTCGTGCACGAGCACATGGACCACGAGCGCGCCGAGCGTTTCGTCGTGGCTCGCCCAGTAATCGAGGATGGGGCGGCGATAAAGCCAGATCATGTTCGGCATTTCGCCCGTATGGGGAACGCCCTCGCGCTGCGACATTCCCCTGCCCTGAAACAGACCGAGCAGATCGAATTCGGTTTCGCAGCCCATCTCGTCGAGCACGTCGTCGCTGGGAAAATCTTCGACGCGGATGACGAGCCCGTCGCACAAGGCGCGAAACGCCTCGGGCAAGGCGACGTAGGCGGCGTCGGCCATCGCCTCGAACTCCTCGAGCGAGGGCGCCTTCGCATGGGTGAGGTCGAACGCGGCGCTCATGCGGCTTCCCTCAAAACAGCCAGTGACCAAAGAGATTGTAGGCGAGAGCGATGAAAAGCGCGACGCCCAGCGCGCGGCCCACGCGCCGGCCCCAGACGACGGCGGGATCATGCGCCTCGTCGGGATCCTCCTCGCGCGCCGCGCCCGCGGAAGGCGCCAGCGGACCGCCCTGCTCGCCTTCAAGACGCGCCAGCGTCTCGCGCGCGCGCCGCCTGCCTTCCTCGTCCCCTTCGCTCATGGCGAGAGAATAGGAAGGCGCGGGCGAAAGAAAAAGCCCGGCGCGCGGCCGGGCTTTCGAAAAATCAGCGCGTGGAGAGGCTCAGCGCCATTCGCGCACGTCGACGAACTTGCCGGCGATCGCCGCCGCCGCCGCCATGGCGGGGGAGACGAGATGCGTGCGTCCGCGGAAGCCCTGACGACCCTCGAAATTGCGGTTCGAGGTGGAGGCGCAGCGCTCGCCCGGCGCGAGTTTGTCCGGGTTCATCGCAAGGCACATGGAGCAACCCGGCTCGCGCCATTCGAAGCCAGCCTCAAGGAAGATCTTGTGCAGGCCTTCGGCCTCCGCCTGCTGCTTCACGAGGCCGGAGCCGGGCACGACCATGGCGTTCACCCGCGCGCTCACCTTCTGGCCGCGCGCGATCGCGATCTTCGCGATCTCCGCGGCGGCGCGCAGGTCTTCGATGCGCCCATTGGTGCACGAGCCGATGAAGGCGCGGTCGATGGCGAGGTCGGTCATCTTCTCGCCGCCCTTCAGGCCCATGTAGTCGAGCGCGCGCTGGATCTTGTTGCGCATCGCGTCGGTCTTGGCGTCCTCGACCTTCGGCACGACGCCGTTGATCGTGGTGACGTCCTCAGGCGACGTGCCCCATGTGACGAGCGGCGGCAGTTTCGCCGCGTCCAGACGCACTTCCTTGTCGAAATGCGCGCCCTCGTCGGAGCGCAGCGTGTCCCAATATTTCACCGCCGCGTCCCAATGGGCGCCCTTCGGCGCCTTGGGGCGGCCCTTCAGATAATCATAGGTCTTCTGATCGGGCGCGATGAGGCCCGCGCGCGCGCCGCCCTCGATCGCCATGTTGCAGACCGTCATGCGGCCTTCCATGGAAAGCGCGCGAATGGCCTCGCCAGCGAATTCGATGACGCTGCCGGTGCCGCCCGCCGTGCCGATCTCGCCGATGATGGCGAGGATGATGTCCTTCGCCGTCACGCCGTCGCCCAGCTTGCCGTCCACGACGACGCGCATGTTCTTCGACTTCTTCTGGATCAGCGTCTGAGTGGCGAGCACGTGCTCGACCTCCGACGTGCCGATGCCATGGGCGAGCGCGCCGAACGCGCCGTGGGTGGCGGTGTGGCTGTCGCCGCATACGATGGTCGTGCCGGGCAGGGTGAAGCCCTGCTCAGGACCGATGATGTGCACGATGCCCTGACGGATGTCGAAGCCGTCATAATATTCAAGGCCGAAGTCGGCGGCGTTCTTCGCCACCTGTTCGATCTGCGCCTTGCTCTCGGGATCTTCGATCGGCTTGGTGCGGTCGGTGGTGGGAATGTTGTGGTCGACGACGACGAGCGTCTTCTCCGGCGCGCGCACCTTGCGGCCGGACATGCGCAGACCCTCGAAAGCCTGCGGCGAGGTCACCTCATGCACGAGGTGGCGGTCGATGTAGAGAAGCGTGGTCCCGTCCGGCTGGACCTCGACGACGTGGTCGTCCCAGATCTTGTCGTACAGCGTGCGTGCCTTCGCCATCGCGCCCTCGTCCTTCCAGTGTTTCGCGCCGGGCCCCGGCGCCGCGGCGGAAGCGCCGCCTGGCGCCCGCCTTCCGTTGGGCCGCTTTCTACCCATTCCGCGCAGGTTCCGAAAGAGCGTCCGCCCAAAAGACATCTGGCGGCGGCAAGCCTTTCTTGCAACAAGCTAAAGTGAACTCCGGCCCGCCTCTGCGGCCAAGCTGTCCAGGCGCAGCTCGCCCCGGCGAGGGCGGCCAAGGGAACATCGCCATGACTCAGCGCCCGCCCGTCGCGCCCTATCTCACCGTCACCCCCGCCGCAGGCGCCATCGCCTTCTATGGCGCAGCTTTCGGAGCCGTGCAGAAGGCGCTCATGCCCTCGCTCGACGGGCTGCGGATCATGCATTGCGAATTGTCGATCAACGGCGGGTCGGTGATGCTCTGCGATCCATTCCCCGAATTCGGCAAGACGCGCCCGCCGCTGCCCAATGATTTCGCCACGGTGTCGGTGAGTCTGGAGTTCGCCAGCGCGAAGGACGTGGACGACACGGTGGAGCGCTGCGCCAAACTCGGCGCCGCCACGGAGGCCGGCCCGATGAACTCCTTCTGGGGCACGCGCTTCGCCGTTGTGCGCGATCCCTTCGGCCATCGCTGGATGCTGAACGCGCCGCTCGCCTGACGCCGCGCGCAAACAACGATGCGTCACAAGCAACGACGCATGACAAGCCGCGACAAATAAAAAGAGGCGGCCGAAGCCGCCTCTCGAAACTTTTTCGTGAACGCGCGAAACGCCTGCGGGACAGCGCTTTCTCGCGACGTCCGTCGTTCGCCGTCGTTCGCTTTTACTTGGCGGCCTTGGCGGCGGCCTTGGCCTCGATGCGCGCGGCCTTCTCGCTGGCGGTCTCCGCCTTCTCCGCGATGCGGGCCGACTTGCCGCGACGATCGCGCAGGTAATAGAGCTTCGCGCGGCGCACCTTGCCGCGGCGCACGACCTTGATGGAGTCGATGCTGGGCGAATAGACCGGGAAGACGCGCTCCACGCCCTCGCCATAGGAGATCTTGCGGACCGTGAAGCTCTCGTGGAGGCCGCCGCCGTTGCGCGCGATGCACACGCCTTCATAGGCCTGCACGCGGGTGCGGTCGCCTTCCTTCACCTTCACGTTCACCACGACGGTGTCGCCGGGCTGGAATTCGGGGATCGTCTTGCCTTCGGTGAGTTTCTTCACCTGCTCGGCGTCGAGCTGCTCGATGATGTTCATAGTCAAAGACCTTTCCGTTTCGCCTCGCCGGCGGACCGGTTCGGCGAGCGTTTCGGGACGCTGTTTTGAGTTAGCGGGGGGGCTTATACGCGGCCTCGGGGCGCTTGTCACCCCGGCTTGCGGCTTTTCAGGAGATCCGGCCGGCGCTCTTGGGTCAGCCGCAAGGCCTCCTCCGCGCGCCAGCGGGCGATGCGGGCGTGGTCGCCCGAGAGCAGGACCTCGGGAATGGCCCGCCCCTCCCATTCGCGCGGGCGCGTGTAATGGGGATATTCGAGCAATCCGTCCTCGAAACTCTCCTCCGCCCCCGACTCAAGCTTGCCCATGACGCCGGGCAGCAGGCGCAGGCAGGCGTCCAGCACGACCATGGCCGCGACTTCGCCGCCCGAGAGGACGTAATCGCCGATCGAGACCTCCTCGAGCCCGCGCGCCGCGATCACGCGCTCGTCCACGCCCTCGAAGCGGCCGCACACGATGACGACCCCCGGACCCTGCGCGAGCGCGCGCGCCCGCGCCTGATCGAAAGGCCGCCCGCGCGGCGACATGAGCAGGCGCGGACGCGGATCGTCCGCGGGCAGGCCCGCGTCGAGCGCGGCGGCCAGAACATCGGCGCGGATGACCATGCCCGGCCCCCCGCCCGCAGGCGTGTCGTCCACCGCGCGGTGGCGGCCAAGCCCATGGTCACGAATGTCGGCGACCTCGAGCGCCCACAGGCCGCGCGCGAGCGCATCGCCCGCGAGCGAGGCGCCCAGCGGACCGGGGAACATGGCGGGCATCAAGGTGAAGACGCTGGCGCGAAACATGTCTCGCCATAGCATGAACGCGCGCGGAGCGCAGGATGGTGCCCCTAGCCGGAATCGAACCAGCACTCCTTGCGGAATCCGATTTTGAGTCGGACGCGTCTACCAGTTCCGCCATAGGGGCGCGCATCGGCGCGGCCCGGACTATAGACGAGGCGAACAGCCGGTCAACACGCGCGCGCCCGCGCGGAGCCAGCAGGCCGCTCGCGCGTTCTCCCTGCCCAGCGAACGCACAGCGGGGACGCGCGAGCCATGGCGAGACAGACTCCCGACCAGAAAAAGGCCATCAAGAAAACCATGCGCGCCTTCAAGGAGGGCGAGCTCGAATCCTCCGCCGGCCACAAGGTCGAAAATCCCAAACAGGCGATCGCCATCGCGCTGAACGAAGCGGGGGCCTCCCGGGTCGCGCAAGGCGCGGGCAAGGGCGAGGGAGCCAGGCGCCGGCGCGCCGACGGCCCCACCCAGCGCGAACTCTACGAACAGGCGCGGCGCAAGGGCCTGCCTGGCCGCTCCCGCATGACCAAGGCGCAGCTTGCGCGGGCGCTGGGGCGCTAAACTGCGGCCAGAAGCGCTGAACTGCGCGCGAAACGCCCGGCCGCGCTTGAACAGGAAGCCGCGGCCGTGTTATGGGCCGGCCCGACCGTCGAGCCTGCGGGCGCGACCCCTCGCGGAGAGGTGGCAGAGTGGTCGAATGCGTCGCACTCGAAATGCGAAGTACGGGC
>CAZYBF010000076.1:8672-13947 GCA_964645525.1 uncultured Beijerinckia sp. | reverse complement strand
GTGGATCGCCGCAGACCTTGTGGCGCAGGCCGAACATGACACGGCCGCCCAGTCCCTTCTCCGCACCGACGCCGCGAGCCTTGCGGACTCGGTGGTCGCCGCGCTGGAGCGTCAGCTCGCCACGCTGCCGCGCAAGGAGATCGCCGGCGCGAGCTGGCGCGACTTCGGCTGCGTGATCCTGTGCGAAAACCTGTCCGCGGCGCTGCCTCTGGTGGATCGCATCGCGCCAGAACATCTCGAGATCATGAGCGCGGACGCCGATGCGCTGACCGGCCGCGTGCGCAACGCAGGCGCGATTTTCGTGGGCGGCCACACGCCGGAGGCCATCGGCGATTACGTGGGCGGCTCCAACCATGTCCTGCCCACCGCGCGCTCAGCGCGCTTCTCCTCGGGCCTTGGCGTGCTCGATTTCATGAAGCGCACCTCCATCCTCAAATGCTCGCCCGACGCGCTGCGCGAGCTTGGGCCTGCGGCCATCGCGCTGGGAGAGGCCGAAAGCCTCGACGCCCATGCGCGCTCAGTCGCCATTCGCATGAATCTGCGCTGACATGGACGAGGCGCAGAACGACAAGACGCTGGCGGAGCGCCGCAAGCTGATCTCCGTCGTTCTCGACGAAGCCTCCATCGGCCGCGGCAATCCCGATCAGGAGCATGAACGCCTGATCGCGATCTACGATCTTGTGGAATGCAATTGCTTCGGCCTGCCGGGCCATGACGGCGGCCCCTATGCGCTCGTAATCGCGCTTGAGGAAAACAAGCTCGCTCTCGCCGTACGCGACAGCGAGGGCGCGCCGCTTATCAAGCACATCCTGTCGCTGACGCCGTTCAAGCGGCTTCTGAAAGATTATTTCCTCGTCTGCGAGAGCTATTACGCGGCGATCCGCACCGCCACGCCGGCGCAGATCGAAGCGATCGACATGGGACGGCGCGGCTTGCACAACGAAGGCGCCACGCTGCTCGCCGAACGGCTCGCCGGCAAGATCGAATGCGACTTCGACACCGCGCGACGCCTCTTCACGCTCGTCACCGCGCTTCACTGGAAGGGCTGATCCATGATCAGGCTCGAGGAGGGCGCGTGAGCGAGGAAGGCAAGCGGCCGCAATCGGTGCTCTTCGCCTGCACGTTCAACACCGTGCGCTCGCCGATGGCGGAAGGCGTGGCGCGCCATCTGTTCGGGCGTGAGATCTACGTGGCCTCCGCAGGCGTGCGGCCGGGCGAGCCCGACCCTTTCGCCATCGCCGCCATGGATGAGATCGGCGTCGACATCGCCAAGCACAAGCCCCATTCCTTCGATGAGCTCGAGGACGATAATTTCGACCTGATCGTCAGTCTCTCGCCCGAGGCCCACCACCGCGCGCTCGAATACACCCGCACCAGCGCCGTGGAAGTGGTCTATTGGCCCACCATCGACCCCACCGCCGTCCAGGGCTCCCGCGAGCAGATGCTGGACGCCTACCGCAACGTGCGCGACGGCCTGCAGAAACGCATCAAGGAGGCCCTCGGCTGGCGCCCCATGATGCCTGCGCGCCGGGACGACAAGGGCTGACGCGCCGGCGACGCGGCGCTGGACCCGGCGCGGCGAAGCGCGCTATGCAAACGCCATGAACGACAGGGCCAGCCGCACCGCGATCACGCACCCCGACGGGCTCGCCCGCTGCCCATGGCCGGGCGAGGATCCGCTTTACGTCGCCTATCACGACACCGAATGGGGCGTGCCCGAGACCAGTTCGCGCGCGCTTTACGAAAAGCTCGTGCTCGACGGGTTTCAGGCCGGCCTGTCCTGGATCACGATCCTGCGCAAGCGCGAGGCCTTCCGCAAAGCCTTCGACGATTTCGATCCGCACAAGATCGCCCGCTATACGCCCGCGAAGGTGGAGCGGCTGATGGGAAACGCCGGCATCGTGCGCAACCGCGCCAAGATCGAAGGCGCGATCCTGTCCGCGCGCGTCTGGATCGACATCGAGAGCAAGCAGGGCTTCGCCAATTACCTGTGGGATTTCGTCGACGGGCGCCCGGCGCAGGGAAAGCTCAGGCGCATGGGCGACATGCCGACCGAATCCGACATGTCGCGTCGCCTGTCGAAAGACCTCAAGGCGCGCGGCTTCAAGTTTTGCGGGCCCACGATCGTCTACGCCTTCGCGCAGGCGGTGGGCATGGTCAACGATCATCTGGCGGACTGTCATCGCTGCGCGGCCTGCGCGCAACTGGGCGCCAGGCCCGTGGAGACGCGCCCATGAAGTCGAAGACGCCCGCCGCCGGCGCGACGAAGGCGGCCAGCGCCCGGCGCGCGAAACAGCAGCCGCGCGCCTTCCAGCGCATGCTCTCGGGCCGC
Organism: uncultured Beijerinckia sp.; assembly: GCA_964645525.1. GTDB lineage: Bacteria > Pseudomonadota > Alphaproteobacteria > Rhizobiales > Beijerinckiaceae > Terripilifer. Next base: position 11,615 of record CAZYBF010000076.1, on the reverse strand, counting down.
CGGCTCGACCTGCTCGATCCCTCGCCGCTCGACGTCGAGATCGAGGACATTGCGCATGGGCTTGCGCGCGTGGCGCGCTGGAACGGCCAGACGCAGGGGCCGCATATCTTCTCCGTCGCGCAGCATTCCGTGCTCGTCGAGCGCATCGTCTGCGCGATCGATCCGGGCCTGCCGGCGCGCTGGCGCATGGTGGCGCTTCTGCACGATGCGCCGGAATATGTGATCGGCGACATGATCTCGCCCTTCAAGGCGGTGATCGGCGAAACATACAAGGACGTGGAGGCGCGCCTGACGGCGGCCATCCACATGCGTTTCTCCCTGCCCGCCGCCCCGCCCGCCTCGCTTGCGCGCATCGTCAAACAGGCCGACAGCGGCGCGGCCTATGTGGAGGCGATACGCGTCGCAGGCTTTTCGGTGGAGGAGGCCGAGCAATTCTTCGGCCGGCCCAACGTCAGCCTGCGCCATCTCGAAAACCTCACCGCGCCCATGGATTCAGCGCATGCGGAGGAGGCGTTCCTGCGCCGCTTCCGCGAGCTCGCCGAAGAGATGGAGCAACCCGCCCGATGAGCGCCTGATGCCCGCGATCCACGTCTGCGCGCTTTCGCGCATCGAGGCGACGGCGCATGCGATCGGCGCGCGCGACATGGTGTCGATCATCAACGCCCGTACGCCCGTGCCGCGCCCGGCCTGCGTGCCGGCGGAGCGCCATCTCTTTCTCGGCGTGTCGGACATCGTGGAGCCGCTTGAAGGCCACGTCCTGCCGGAAGAAGAGCACGTCAATCAATTGCTCGCTTTCGTGCGCGCATGGGATCGCGCCCAGCCCTTGCTCATCCATTGCTACGCGGGCGTGAGCCGCTCGACGGCCGCCGCCTATGCGGCCGCCTGCGCGCTGCGCCCCGAGCTCGACGAACGCGCGCTCGCCCGCCTGCTGCGCGAGCGCTCGCCCACCGCCACGCCCAACATCCGCCTCGTGGAGATCGCCGACCGCCTGCTGCGTCGCGGCGGACGCATGACGATGGCGGTCGCCGAGATCGGCCGGGGCGCGGATTGTTTCGAAGGCGCGCCCTTCGCCTTCTCCATGGAGGGCGAACCGTGAAACGCCCCGTCCCTCTTCCGCTGGAGGTCAATCTGACGGCGGCCATCGTGGCCATCGCGGGCGAGGAGCCGATGATCCTCGTCGCGGGCGCGGACGCGGCGGGGCAGGCCGTGCTGCCGTCCGGCCCCTTCGATCCGCTGGCGCACCGCACGTTCGAAATGGGGCTGCGCGCCTGGGTGCGCGAACAGGCGAACGTGCCGCTGGGCTATGTGGAGCAGCTCTACACATTCGGCGATCGCGGACGCCATGCGCAGGCCGACGACCGCGACCCGCATGTGGTCTCCGTCGGCTATCTCGCGCTCACCCATCTGGACCCCGCCGCCGGCGGCCTCGACAGCGCGCAGTTCCGCCCCTGGTACGCGTTCCTCCCATGGGAGGACCGGCGGGATTCGAAGCCCGCGATCATCGAGGCGAAAATCCTGCCCGCGCTCGCCAAATGGACCGCGCGCGATCCCGACACGCCCAACGCCTATGGCCTCACGCGCACGGAGCGCGTGCGCATGCTGTTCGGCGACGACCAGCGCTACAGCGACGAAGCCGCGCTCGACCGCTATCAATTGCTCTACGAGGCGGGGCTTGTGGAGGAGGCGCGGCGCGACGGACGCGCGAGCCCGCTGATCGACGAGGCCGCGCCGCTGGGCGAGCCCATGCGCCACGATCACCGCCGCATCCTCGCCACCGCCATCGCGCGGCTGCGCGCCAAGATGAAATACCGCCCGGTCATTTTCGAAATGATGCCGCCCGTCTTCACGCTCACAGCGCTCCAGCGCGCCGCGGAGGCGATCAGCGGGCGCAGGCTGCACAAGCAGAACTTCCGCCGCTTCGTGGAGACCTCCGCCGTGGTGGAGCCGACGGGCGGATTCTCCAACCGCACGGGCGGCCGGCCTGCGGCGCTGTTCCGTTTCCGCCGCGAAGTGCTGCAAGAGCGCCCCTCGCCCGGGCTGCGCGTGGGCGTGCGCGGCTAACGCTTCTTGTCGGAGGGCTCGATCCGCTCGACGTAGATCACGAGCCGGTGGTCGAGGATGCGATAGCCATGGCGGGCGGCGACCTCGGCCTGCAGCGCCTCGATCTCGGGCGCGTGGAACTCGATCACCTCGCCGCTCTTCACGTCGACGAAATGGTCGTGGTGCTCCTCCCCGCCGTGCTCGTAGCGCGCACGGCCCGCGCTGAAGGCGTGGCGCTCTACGATGCCCAATTGCTCGAACAGGCGCATGGTGCGGTAGACGGTGGCCAGCGAAATGCCCGGGTCGATCGCCTGGGCGCGGCGGTGCAATTCCTCGACGTCGGGGTGGTCGGCCGCCTCGCCCAGCACGCGCGCGATCACCCGGCGCGGGGCGGTCAGGCGCGCGCCGCTATCCTTAAGCTTCGCTTCCAGCTTGGAAACCGCGGTTTTCGTCGCGACCGTCTCGGGCATGAGCCGTTTCTAGCCAAACCGGCGGCTTCCGTCCAATGCCAAAGCCGCGCTAAAGGCGTTCCAACCGGCCCGCCTTTTGGCTATGCTATCGGGAGGAATCGCAAGGAGTCCCCCGTGGCACGCACCGCCCCAGCGCCTGAAGACCTCACCTTCGAACAGGCGCTCGCCGAACTGGAGGAGATCGTCAGCCAGCTTGAGAGCGGGCAGACGGCGCTGGACCGCTCCATCGAGCTCTATGCGCGCGGCGACGCGCTCAAGCGGCGTTGCGAGAATCTGCTGAAATCCGCCGAGGCGCGCATCGAGAAGATCGCGCTGTCCGCCGACGGCCAGCCCAAGGGCGTTGAGCCGCTCGACGTCGAGAAGTGAGCCCGCCTTGCTTCGGCTCGCGGCGAGTCTATCTCGGCTCGCGGCGCGTGGGATCGAAATGTTTGCG
>CAZYBF010000076.1:0-8572 GCA_964645525.1 uncultured Beijerinckia sp. | reverse complement strand
TCGGCTCGCGGCGAGTCTATCTCGGCTCGCGGCGCGTGGGATCGAAATGTTTGCGCAGGCCCGCCCAGCAATCCACGTAGCCTTCCTCTAGCGTCGGCGATTGCGCCGCGTAGCGCGTAAGCCTTTGGGGCAGGCGCGACTCGAACATGAAGGCCATGGTGCCCGATTGCTTCACGGGCTTCAGCTCGCAGCCGCTCGCATGTTCGAACGACGCCTCGTCGGGCCCATGGGCGAGCATGGAATTGTGCAGGCTCGCGCCGCCGGGACGAAAGCCCTCCGGCTTTGCGTCATAGACGCCGTAGATGAGCCCCATGAACTCCGACATGATGTTGCGGTGATACCAGGGCGGGCGGAACGTGTTCTCCGCCACCATCCAGCGTTCGGGAAAGATCACGAAATCGACGTTCGCCGTCCCCGGCGTCTCCGAGGGCGAGGTGAGGACCGTGAAGATCGACGGGTCAGGATGGTCGAACAGCACCGATCCAACCGGCGAAAAACGTCGCAGGTCATATTTGTAGGGCGCGTAGTTTCCATGCCAGGCGACGACGTCGAGCGGCGAGCGCCCGGTGATCGTTCGGAACAGGTCGCCGCCCCATTTCACGTAAATCTCGCTGCGCGCCTCGCGGTCCTCCCACCAGGCGACGGGCGTGAGAAAATCGCGCGGATTGGCGAGGCAATTGGCGCCGATCGGCCCACGATCCGGCAGCACGAAGGCGCCGCCGTAATTCTCGCAGATGTAAGCGCGCGCGGGCCCGTCGATCAGCTCGACGCGGAACACGACGCCGCGCGGAATGACGCAGATCTCGCCCGGCGCGATTTCGATCACGCCGAACTCGGTCACGAAGCGCAGGCCGCCTTGCTGCGCGACGATCAGGAATTCGCCGTCCGCATTGGTGAAATATTCGTCGCGCATGGAGGCGGTGACGAAGAGGTAATGGGCCGCCATGCCCGAGCGCGCGTCCACGTCGCCGGCGGTGGTCATGGTGCGCAGGCCTGTGACGAAGGTCAGCGCCTCGCTGGGAATCTCCGGCGCCCCCCAGCGCAGCTGGCCGATCGGCAGCGTCGATTCCTCGCGCGCGGCGGGCGCGCTGCGCAGAAAGCCCGGCGCGACGCGCTCATAGCGGCCGGAATGTTTCACGCTGGGAAAGATGCGATAGAGCCAGGAGCGCCGATTGCTCGCCTGCGGCATCGTGAAGGCCGTGCCGGACAATTGCTCCGCATATAATCCGTAAGGACATTTCTGCGGCGAATTGAGCCCCACCGGCAGCGCGCCCGGCAGCGACTCCGTCTCGAAGGAATTGCCGAACCCGGACATATAGGCGAAAGCTGCGGCGGGGGCGCGTGGCGCTTCAGACATCGGCGTTTCCCAAACCCGTTCTTGATGGGAAAATGTCTGGCGCCTCAATGCAGGCGCGTCAACCGGCGCGCCTCGCCCTGGCGCGACGCGTAGCCACGTCCAGTTCAACGATGCAGAGCAGGCCGTCCGGCAGGAAGCGCCGGTCAACCCGCGCGCCCGGAAGGCCGCGTTCGATCAGCGTCGAACCGAAACCCGTGGTGGCGGGCTCGGCGATGCGCGGGCCGCCGCTCTCGCGCCATTCAAGCCGAAGCCGTTCGCTGCGCGCCCCCACCAGCGCCCAGGCGAGTTCGACACGTCCGTCCGGCGCGCTAAGCGATCCATGTTTGGCGGCGTTGGTGGCGAGTTCATGCAGCGCCAGCGCCAGCGGCACCGCGTAATGCTGCGGCAAGCGCACGCGCGGACCGCTCATGCGCACGCGCGGCGAGGGCCCGACGAGATAGGCGGCGAGCTGTTTGGCGACAAGCTCGCCGAGATCGGCGCCGCGCCAGTGCATGTCCGTGAGCAAATCATGCGCCGCCGCCATGGCCGACAATCGCCCGCTGAGCGAGGCCACGAATTCATCAAGGCTGTTCACCCGCGGCGCTGTGAGGCGCACGAGCGACTGGATGACAGCGACCGAGTTTTTCACCCGATGCAAAAGCTCGCGCGTCATCAGCCGCTGCACGCGCGCCCATTCCTTGCGCTCGGAAATGTCGCGGATCAGGCTGAGCACCAGCTTTTCCCCGTCGATCACCGTGCTGACCGCGCTCACTTCTACGGGAAACCGCACGCCGTCGGCGCGCATATGCGTCGTCTCGAACAAGACCCCTTGCGACGCGCGCTCAAAATCGCGCGAGACGTTCTCGCGGGTCTCCGGCGCGCGCAGATCCTTGATCGTCTTCGTCGCCAGCTCAGCGCGCGTATAGCCATAGGCCTTCAGGGCGGCGGCGTTGCTCTCAACCACCGCGCCGTCGCTGACCCGCAAGATGAGCATGATGTCGCGCGCATGTTCCGACAGCAGACGATAGCGCTCCAGAACGCGCTGGGCCTGTTTGCGCGGCGTGATTTCATGGACGAGGGACGACACCGCCACCACACGGCCCTGCGCGTCGCGGATCGGCGAGGCGTTGAGCGAGACTTCAACGATCGATCCGTCCTTGCGGCGGCGAAGCGTCTCCACGCGCACGATTTCGCCACGCTGCACGCTCGCGAGCTTGTGGACGAGCTCGCCGCGCCTGTCTTCAGGCACGAGCATGTCGATGCGCTGGCCGACGGCCTCCTCCGCCGTATATCCGAAAAGCCGCTCCGCCGCAGGGTTCCATGACAGGATGCGCCCTTGGAAGTCATAGCTCTTGATCGCCTCGCCGGAGGAGGCGACGATGGCGGCGAGATGGGAATTGCCCATCATCGTCGCGAAGCGCTCGGTGATGTCCTGCGCCACGCCGGTGATGCGGCGCACGCGGCCCGCCTCGTCATATTCATAGCGCAAACGCGCGGAGATCCAGCGCGTCTCCTCGCCCCGCAGGATGCGGTGCTCGATGCGCTGGTCCGGCAGGCGCCGCGCGATCACGTCGTCGCGCGCGCTCTCAATGCGCGCCCGGTCTTCAGGATGCACGCAGTCGAGCCATTCCGCGATCGGCAGGTTCTCGTCGGGCAATCCGTAGATCTTGCGCAATTGCGCGCTGGCGCGCAGGCGCCCCGCATCGCAATCCAGTTCGAAGCGGCCAAGACTGGCCGCCTCCTCAGCAAGCTCCCACAAGTCGCGGGAGGCGAGCGAACGATCACGCGGCTCCAGGCGTTCGACGAGAGCTGGAAGCGGGCGCAGGGCGAGATGCTGGGTCATGCATGGCCTCATCTCCGCGTTCCGAATCGCTTCGGGCCCCGCCAGCGGATCGCATGAATATGCGCTCGCGGCGTGCGCGAACCAAGTCCCCAGCGCACGATCAGTTCCTGTAAATTGTGGAAAATCAAAGACTAACTGCTTAGCCTGCGCTTAATTGCGGCCTTCGCCAGGCTGGGTCGCGGTCACGGACGCATATCCACGTCCACGCGCGCAAGGTCGCAGGCGCGCGCGCTCGAGCCCACATGCAACTGAATGACGCCCGCATCCAGGCGCGGCTTGCGGTCCTCGTCGAGATAGCTGAAGGCGCGCGCGGGCAGCACGAAGCGCACCGTGCGCGTCTCCCCGCCCTGCAAGCGCACTTTCGTGAAATCACGCAGCTCGAGCAGCGGCCGCGTCACGGTGGCCACGGGGTCGCGCGAAAACAGGAACAAGGTCTGCGCGGCTGCATGCGCGCTCTCGTTCGTCACGTCCACGCTGACGGTGAGAAGGTCGTCCGCGCCGAGTTCCTGCTTGTCAACGCGCGGCGCGCTCTGGCGGAAGCGCGCATAGGAAAGCCCCTGGCCGAAGCTCCAGCGCGGCGCGAAGGGCGCGTCGGAAAAGCCGGTGGACCAGCCGTTGGCGGGATCGTGCGGACGCCCCGTCGGGCGCACGCCATAATAGATCGGCGCCTGGCCCGCGTTCACGGGCCAGGAGACCGCGAGCCGCGCGGAGGGATCGCAGGCGCCTGTGAGAATGTCCATCAGCGCAGGCCCCGCCTCCGTTCCCGCATGCCAGCAGGCGAGAATGGCGCGCACGCCCTCCACAAGCCAGTCAGGCAAAGCGAGCGGGCGCCCGCAATTGAGCGCAAGCGCGACGGGGGCGCCGGAGGCAAGCGCCAGGCGCGCGAGTTCAAGCTGCGCCGCAGGGATTTCCGGCTTCGTGCGCGAGGTCGCCTCGCCGCTCATGAGGCGGGATTCGCCGATGCACAGGATGATCGCGTCGGCGCCGGCGCAGGCTTCGCGCGCCTGCGCGAGCAAAGCGGAGTCGGCGTCTTCGAAGCCGCAGCCCTTGGCGAAGCGCACCTGCGCGTCGCCGAACGCAGCGCGCGCGGCTGCGAGAAAAGTCGTCGCGTCTTCGCCCGCGCCCGCCGAGGCCCAGGGGCCGAGCTGATCGTTGGGCGCGTCGGCGAGCGGGCCGACAAGCGCGACAGCGCGCGGGCGCGCGAGCGGCAGAAAGCCGTCGCGGTTCTCCAACAGCACGATGGAGCGGCGCGCAGCCTCGCGCGACAGCGCGCGGCGCTCCGGCGCGAGCCCCTTGGCGGGCTCAGACGCCATGTTGCGATAAGGATCGTCGAACAGGCCGAAGGCTTCCTTGAAGGTGAGCACGCGGCGCACGGCGGCGTCCACCTCCTCCATGCGCACGAGCCCGCGCTCCAGCGCCTGCGGCAAGCCCAGCGCATAGGCGTCGCCCATCATGTCGATGTCGACGCCCGCCTGCAGCGCGAGCGCGGCGGCTTCCGCAAGATCGGCGGCCACGCCGTGGTCGATCAATTCCGCCACCGCGTGATAATCGCTCACCACGAGTCCGTCGAACCGCCAGCGCGCGCGCAACATGTCGTGCAACAGGCGCTTGTGCGCCGTCATCGCCACGCCGGCGACATCGGTGAACGCGGGCATGATGGCGGCCACGCCCTCCTCCACCGCCGCGCGGAAGGGCGGCAGATAAATCTCCTCGAGCCCGCGCCATGAGACGTCGGCCTCCGCGTAATCGCGCCCGGCGAGCACCGCGCCATAAGCGCAGAAATGCTTGGCGCAGGCGGCGAGCCGCATGCGGCCCTTCTCGTCGCGCGATTGATAGCCGCGCACGCGCGCGCGCCCGAACTCCGCGTTCACCAGCGGATCTTCGCCCGCGCATTCCACGATGCGGCCCCAGCGCATGTCGCGCGCGACGTCAACCATGGGCGCGAAGGTCATGTGCACGCCGTCTGCGATCGCCTCGATGGCGGAATCGCGCGCGGTCGCCTCCCACAATTCACGATCGAACGCGCCCGCCTCGCCAAGCGGCACGGGATGGATGGAGCGATGGCCGTGCACCACGTCGAGGCCGAAGAACAGCGGCACGCCGAGCCGGCTTTCCTCCACCGCCTTGCGCTGCGCCTCGCGCACGAGATGCGGGCCCCATACGTTGAGCAGACTGCCGACGCGGCCTTCCTCGATCATGGTGAAAGGATTGTGCGGGCCGGGCGGGCCGGTCTCCACAAGGCCGTCGGCGAGCATGGTGAGCTGACCGAGCTTCTCCGCCAGCGTCATCCGCTCCATCAGCGCGGCGACGCGCGCGCTTCCCCCGCTAAGCCTCATTCCGACGCCCCCGTCTTTCGCGCGGGTTGTGACGTTGATTTTGTATCCGTGCCAGCGACGTTCGGAGAACCGGCTGGAAAAGTCGGCGGATCAGGCCAACGCGCTCGCCCGCGCCCACCAATGGGGCCGCGCGCTGCGGATCGCGGCGGCCGCGCGCAAGGCCGCGCGACGGTCTGCGAACAGGGCGAAACAGGTGGAGCCCGAGCCCGACATGCGCGCCAGCCGTGCGCCCGGCGCGGCGGCGAGCACGGCGAGGGCGGCGCTGACGGCGGGCGCAAGCGCGCAGGCCGCGTCCTCCATGTCGTTGCGCCCGCGCTGCAGCGCGGCGACCAGCTCCTCGAAGCCGCCGCCGTCTGAAATCTCAGGATGCGGACCGAAGGGCGACGCCTCGCCCGGCGCATAGCCCATGGCGCGGAAAACCTGCGCGGTGTCGAGCCCCACGCCGGGGCGCACCAGCGCGACATAGAGCGGCGGCAGGCGCAAGCGCGGCCCAAGCTCCTCGCCCCGCCCGCGCATCATGCGCGCGCGCGGCTCAAGGCAGACCGCGACATCCGCGCCCAGCCCGGCGGCGAGCTCATGGAGCTCGGGATCATCGAGGCGCATGTCGTTCAAGCGGGCGAGCAGCCGCAGCGCCGCAGCCGCATCCGACGAGCCGCCGCCCACGCCCGCCTGCGCCGGCAGGCGTTTCACCAGATCGAAACGGCCCGCGCGCGCGGCGGGAAAGCGCGCGAGAAAGGCGCGCGCGGCGCGCAGCACGAGATTGTCGTCGTCAGGCCCTGCGTCCTGCGCGGTCGGCCCGCTCACGCGCAGCGCAAGCGCGGCCTGCGGCTCAAGCCGCAGGACATCCGCGACGCCGGCGAACGCGACGAGGCTTTCAAGATCGTGCCAGCCGTCAGCGCGCCGCCCGCGCACATGCAGGGTGAGATTGATCTTGGCGCGGGCCTTTTCGAGAAGCGCGGGCAAGCCGGATCAGCCGCCGTTCTTCGCCGGCTCCGCCTCGGCGGGCGCCTCAAGCGCGGGAGCCTCGGCTTTCGGCTTGGGCGCCTCCTCCTCAAGCCCGACCTCGATCTTGCGCAGGATCTTGGGAAGATCCTCGGGCTCGGGGTTGAGATCGCGCGCATGATTCCACTGGAAGCGCGCCTCCAGCCGGCGGCCGACTTTCCAGTACACGTCGCCGAGATGATCGTTGATGACCGGATCGGACGGCTTCAGCTCGATCGCGCGCTCGAGTTCGCGCAAGGCGTCCTCATAGCGCCCGAGGCGGTAGAAAGCCCAGCCAAGGCTGTCGACGATATAGCCGTCGTCAGGCCGCAGATCGACCGCGCGGCGCAGCATCTTGAACGCCTCGTCGAGATTCACGCCCTGATCGACCCATGAATAGCCGAGATAGTTCAGGACGAGCGGCTGATCGGGATAAAGCTCCAGCGCTTTCTTGAAATCGGCTTCGGCGAGCGGCCATTGCTTCGAGCGCTCATGGGAGACGCCGCGGAAGTAATAGGTCGTCCAGTCGCCGCGTCCCGGCGCCTTGGAGAGGGCGAGCGCGCGCGTATAGGTCTGCGCCGCATCGGTGAACAATTTGCGCGAGCGCTGCAGATTGGCGAGCGCAAGCAGCGGCTCGGGATCGCCGGGCGCGCGCTTGATGATGGCTTCGAGATGCTGCTGCGCCTCCTCCTTGCGCTCGAGCGTTTCAAGCACGAGCCCGATCTGCAGATCGGCGCTGGCGCGCAGCGGCGAGGCCTCCGGCACGCTCTCGTAAACCTCGATCGCGCGTTCGCCCTGTTTGATGCGCTCATAGAGGTCGCCAAGGCTGATGGCGGCGAGCGCATGATCGGGCGCGAGATGCAGCGCAAGGCGCAGATAGATGATGGCGGCGAGCTCGTCGCCCTGACGCACGCCCGCGGCGCCGAGCCCGTAAAGCACTTCGCCCGCCCCCGCGATGGGCGAGCGCACGAGCGGCTCGAGCTGTTCGCCCGCCTCGATGCGGCGCATCGCCTCCACCACCACCGGATGACGCGGCAAGGCCTCCTCGAAGGCGCGATAGGCGCGCAGGGCTTCCTCGCGCCGCCCCTGCCGCGCCTCCATGCGCGCGAAGGCGTCGACAAGACGCAGCGTCGCGCGTTCAGCCTCATAGGCCGCGCGCATGCGCCGCGCCGCTTCCTGCGGGCGCTTCGCCGCCTCAAGGATCAGCGCGGCGTGATAATCGCGAAACAGCGCGAAGGGGCGGTCGGTGAGCCGGTCCGTCGCCTCCAGCGCCTTGTTGAACTCGCCCGAGCCCGCCCAGCTCCACGCGGTGAGCAGGATCGCGGTGATGTCGCCGCGGCGTGTGTTGCCGCCCTTGGCGAGATGATTGCGCGCCTGCGCGAAATTGCGCGCGCGGATCGCCCGCACGCCGAGCGCCAGATGGGCGAGCCCGTTCTTGGCGTCCTGCCGCACCAGCCGGTCGGCGAGTTCGAAGGCCTGCGCCATGTCGCCATTGGCGAGCGAGGCGACGAAGGCGCGTTCGATGAGCACGGCGTTGCGCGGATCGGCGCGCAGCGCCTCGCGGAAATAAGCGGAGGCGGCCATCGTGTCGCGGGAGGCGCCGGCGACGAGCGCGGCGAGATAATTGCCCGACGGGCTCGCGCTCACCTCGATGACCTGCTGGGACGCGCGGCTCTCGCGCGCCTGCGCGGCGGCGATCGGGGCGCCGGCGGAGACGCTCAGCGTCGCGACCAGCGCGCCCGCGCTGACGGCGCGCAAGCAAGCGGCTCGATTGAACGAACCCGACCCGAAAAACGAAGCGAAGAACGAACGCCACGCGCGGCGCGCCCGCCGCTCCAACGCGATTTGATCAGTGAGATGCACGAATCGTCTCTCTCGCTGGCTCATAATGGAGCCGTGTGTCCGATGATCGTCAGCCGACGCCGATTCGCAGCCCGATCCGGCGAAGGCGAACCCGATGCGACAGGAACATGGCCCTTTTGCGTTGGCAAGAGGAAGCCGCCGCCCGCCGCTGACGCGAAAGGCGAGACCCGCGCGCTCCCGCCGCGCCCACGGCCGGCGGGCTGCTTGCCGGGC
>CAZYBF010000075.1:0-13987 GCA_964645525.1 uncultured Beijerinckia sp. | reverse complement strand
CGGCGCGAGCGACCTGACCCCGCCCGGCGCGATCCCTGGATCCGTCGCGGCTCCCGCGCCGATGCGCGTCGCGGCCGCATCGCCGGCGGCGGCGCCTGCGCCTGCGCCGCTGGTTCCGCCCGCGGGCGTGACGAGCCAGTCGCGCGAGCCCGCCGGCCGCCCCGCCTCCGCCCGCACGGGCGTGATGATTCAGGTCGGCGCCGCCGACGATCAGGCCAAGGCGAACGCGCTTCTGGCCAAGGCGCGCGCGCAGGGCCGAGGCCTGCTCGCCTCCGCCCAGCCCTTCACGGAAAAAGTTCAGAAAGGCCGCGAGACCCTGTGGCGCGCGCGTTTCGCCGGCCTCGACGAGAGCCGCGCGGAAGCCGCCTGCAAGGCGCTCAAGCGTTCGGGCGTGGCCTGTTTCACCACGAGGAACTGACGCCGGCGCGCCCGGCGTTGGAGATGGAAATGCGTGTGCGTTGTGTTTGCGTGAGTGCAGGAGTTAGCGATGTCGCCGCATGAGCACGTCCTTGGCTTCGTTGACGCGGGCGGCGAGGCTCGTCGTCCCCCCCTGGTCGGGATGGAGTTTCTTCATCAGCGCGCGATGCGCGCGCGCGATGTCCTCCCCCGTCGCGTCTTTCCCAAGCCCCAGGACTTCATAAGCTTCATCCTCGGTCATCGCGCCGGCGAGGCGCCCGCCGCTCCCCCCGCGCGCGTCTCCATCGCCCTCTTCTGCCGCACGCCATCCGGCAAGCCGGCGGTCCAGATACGCTTCAAGTAGACGCGCGCCCTCCGCGTCCTGCACGCGACAGGCGCGCAGAAGGGCGAACAATTCAGGCTGCCGCAATTCACTGAGGCGGCGGCCGGCGAAATCCCCGGCCAGAACCGTTCCCTCGATCGCGCCCGACGCGTGATCGAGCTCCATCTCCAGAAGGCCGGAGCGCGCGCGCGTGACCGCCGGCCCGCCGGCGCCCGATCCCACATTGCGCCAGCCGCGCGCCCAATGGGGCGCGGTCCCCCAGCCCAGCAGCCACAGGCCGATTCCGCCAACCCCCATCGCGAAATCCCACCGCCCGCGCAGGAACAGAAGGCCTGCCAGCGCGAGGCTCGCCAGTCCGCCGACGGTCTTGACCGCCTGCGCGATCTTCGCCGGCGGCGTGCGCGCGAACCAGCGCACGCCCCAATAGGCGAGAAAGAGAATCGCCGCAGCGATGATGAGATTGGTCACGCCCCCTCGCCCCTATCGCATCTGCCCGATCAGGGCGCGCGCCGCCCCGCCGCCTTCCAGCGCCTGCCGCTCGAGCGCCGCCCGTCCGCCCGCCGCATAGGCCGCGGCTGCGGCCATCAGATCAGCGAGGCGCCCGGGCGCGCCCGCGTCGAAGGCCGCATAGGCGCCCCCCGTGAGCCGCGCGATCTCTCGGAAGACGGCGCCGGCGCCCGCATCGCCGCCCTCGTGGAACATGAACGCCTTCACGCCGGCCAGCGCAAGCTCGCCCGCCCGCGCGCATAAATCGTCGGGATTCTCCTCCATCGCGTCGCCCACATAGACGAGCGCCCCGATGGGCCGCGCGCGCGCCTCGTCGCGCGCATGGGCGAGCACGCGGCCGATCTGCGTATGTCCGCCCTGACAGGCGATGCGGCCCATGAGCGCGGCCAGCCCCGCCCCATCGGCCACGAAGCGCGAGGCGCGGCATTCCGACAGGCCGCGGAAATAAACGAGCTGCACGTCGAGCCCGCCGAGCCGCGCCGCCGTCTCGAACATGCGCGCCTGCAGGCCCTGCGCGAGATCCCATGTCGGCTGCCGGCTCATCGTGGCGTCGAGGGCGAAGATCATGCGCCCGCGCCGGCCAGCGGCCGCGACCGCCGGGGTCTTCGCCAACGCGTCGAGAAAGGCGTCGACGCCTGTCGCGCGCCCCGTGGTCGCCGGGGTCGCTGGACCGGATGTCTTGTCGGGCGGCGAGGCCATGTTCCCCTCCATGCGCGTGCAGGTTAGATCGGGCGTCCGGCGCGAAACGCAAGCGCGACGCCCTTTCGGCTAGAGCAGCCCCAGCTCGCGCAATTCCTTGCGCATGGAATCCGGCATGTCGGCCACCTCCGCGAGCCCGCCCGTCATGTCGGGCGGCGCCTCATGGGCCGGAAGATAGCGCCAGCCTTGGAACGGGCGCTGCCGGCGCGGCGTCACCGGCGTCACCACGGGCTTCACCACAAGGTTGCAGCGCCCCACGCCGGCCGCGTCCGTGAAGGGGCGCACGTCGAGCAATTCCTGCCGGGCGGCGATCTGGCCCTTGATGACCCAGTAGAGCGAGCCGCCGCCCAGCAATTCCGCCACCCGTTTGGGAACCATGCGGGTGGTGTGGAACTGCTCCGGCGTCTCGCCGCGCTTCTTCATCGTCGCGAGCTTGAGCGCGATCCATTCCTCAAGGTCGCGGATCGAATCCGCGCCGACGCAGAGTTTGACGAGATGCAGGGCCATGGCCGCTTTCTGGCCGAGCGCGAGGCGGGGAGCAAGTGGGACAAGCCCCGCCCCCGTTCGCCTTCAGCCGCGCCCCTCGAACGGCATTTTGGTGGCCTTGATGGTCATGAACAGCACGTTGGTCTCCAGCGGCAGGTTCGCCATCGCCACCACCGCCTGGCCCACATGGTCGAGCGGCATGGTGGCCTCCGGGCGCACCGATCCGTCAGGCTGGAGAATGCCCTGTCGCATCTTCTCCGCCATCTGGCTTTCCGCGTTGCCGATGTCGATCTGGCCCACGGCGATGTCGTATTTGCGCCCGTCGAGCGCGCCCGTCTTGGTGAGGCCCGTCACCGCATGTTTCGTCGCCGTATAGGCGATGGAATTGGGACGCGGCGTGTGGGCGGAGATCGACCCATTGTTGATGATGCGCCCGCCGCGCGGCGTCTGCGCCTTCATCATGCGGAAGGCGCCCTGCATGCACAGGAACATGCCGTCGAGATTGACGCCAACCACGCGGCGCCAGTCCTCGAAGGAAAGATCCTCGAGCAGGACCGGCGGCGCGCCGGAGCCTGCGTTGTTGAACAAAAGGTCGAGCCGGCCGAACGTCGTTGCGACCTGCGCGAACAGCGCGTCCACATCCTGCGGCTTGCTGACGTCGGCTAGAACGACGAGCGTCTCGCGCCCCAACGCGCGCACGGCCTGCGCGGTCTCCTCCAGCGGCTCGCGCCGGCGTCCCGCCGCCACGACGCAATAGCCCGCGCCTGCAAGCGCCAGCGCCGCCGCCCGTCCGATGCCGCTGCCCGCGCCCGTCACCAGCGCGACCTTGCGCGCCCCCGCCTCTGCGCTCATGCCCTGTTCTCCCTTGCGGCGCGCGCATCGCGCAGCGCCCGCGCCACGATCCTATAGCTCGCCTGAAACAAGACGCCCGCCATGATCACGTCAAGCGCGTATTCGGGCCAGCGTTGCGGCGCCACGCGCGCGGCGAAGCCGAGCCCCACATAGAAAACCGTCTTCAGCACATCGTTGCGCGAGCTCAGCCATGTCGCCTCGATGAGCGGATTGGCGCTGGCGCGAAAGCGCCACAGCGCGACGACGATCGCGACCGCGATGACGACCGCGCTCACGGCGGAAAAGCCGAAGACGAGCGGCTCGATCGGGCGCGGCCGGGCGATCTTGTCGGCGAGATCCCACAATGTGTGGACGCCTGCGGCCGCCATGACGGCGGCGATGAACAGGGCGCTCGCCCGCTCCGCCCTCGCCCCGCGACCGAACACGAGCGCCGCGAGCCCATAGAGCAGCACGTCGTAGATCCAGTCCACGCCGTCTTTGAACAAATGCGCATTGCCGATGGCGAGCGCGACGCCGGTCTGCGCGCTGGCGAAGATGAGGAGGCCGAGCGCGATCGACCAGATCACGCGGGTGAAGGCGCGGCCTTCGCCCTCGTCCGTCGCGCCGGCCGCGTTCATGAACGCGCGCGCGGATCAGAGGGAATCATAGCCCTCATGGCGCCATTTCTCCTTGGCGGCGTCCTTATGCCAGGCTTCCCATGCGGGCAGCGCCATGATCGCCTCCATATAGTCGCGCGTCTGCGGCGAGACGGGCGCCTCGTAGATGTGGAGCCGGTTGACGATGGGCGCGAACATGGCGTCGGCCGCGCAGAAATCGCCGAACAGGAACGGCTTCTTCTTCGAGCCGAAAGTCTCGCGCGCCTCCGCCCAGATGATCTCGATGCGCCGCACGTTCTCCGCCGCCTCAGGCGTCAGCGGACGCAGTTTGGGCGCGCGGCGAAAATTGGTCGGGCAATGCTGGCGCAGCGGCACGAAGCCCGCATGCATCTCGTTGGAGATCGCGCGGGCGAAAGCGCGGGCGGCGCGGTTCTTCGGCCAGATGTTCTTCGCCGGATATTTTTCGTGCAGATATTCCATGATCGCCAGCGATTCCCACACGCGCACGTCGCCGTCCGTGAGGACGGGCGCCTTGCCCGTGGGCGAGAGCCGCCGCAGCTTCTTCTTGCCCGGCTCGTCGTAGATGTTGACGACGGTCTCCTCGAAGGGAATGTGCATCGTCGCCATCAACAGCCACGGACGCAGCGACCACGACGAATAAGCCTTGTTGGCGATGATGAGTCCCAGCGGCATGGAAGCCCCTCCTGTGCGGCCGACCTTGCGCGATCATTCGCCCGACGCGCGCGTGAAATCAAGCGCGCAGCGTGACCACGGACGCAGCCTGCCCTAGTCTGGCGCTGATTCGCATCCATGGACCGCGCCATGTTCGGCTTCAGCCAGATCGACCTTTTCGCCCTCGTCTTCTTCGTGACCGCCTGGGCGATCTACCACGTGGCGCTCGCCCGTGAGGGGGAGAAGGGCGTCAACGGGGTGATGGGCGAGTATCGCCTGCGCTGGATGATGCAAATGTCGCAGCGCGAGGTGCGCATCATGGATTCGGCGATCATGGCCTCGCTGCAGAACGGCACGGCTTTTTTCGCCTCCACCTCCCTGCTGGCGATCGGCGCCTGCGCCACTTTGCTGGGCTCGATCGACGACATGACGAAAATCGCCGCCGACCTGCCGCTGGGCGTCGCCACGCCGCGCGTCGTGCTGGAGCTGAAGATCATCGGCCTTTTGCTGATCTTCGGCTACGCGTTCTTTAAATTCGCCTGGTCGTATCGTCTGTTCAATTACACAGCGATTCTGCTTGGCGCGACGCCGCAGGCGCGCGATCCCGACGCGCTCGAACGCGAGCGCATAGCCGGACGCGCCGGGCGGATGGGCGTGGCGGCGGCGCGCCATTTCACACGCGGCCAGCGCGCCTTCTTCTTCGCGCTCGCCTATCTCGGCTGGTTCCTCGGCCCCTTCGTCTTTATGGGCATGACCTTTTTCGTCCTGCTCGTCATGTGGCGGCGCCAGTTCGCCTCCGACGCGCGCGAGGCGCTGCGCTGGGAGCCGCCGCCGCGCGAACCTGACGGTCCGGCTTGACGGGCGCGGCCGCAGGCTCCATCACCCGATCATGTCGAGTGAAATCACCCCAGGCGACAAAGACGCCGCACGCGCCGCCAGACGCGCCGGGCTCGAGGACGTGATCCTCGCGCTCTGCGGCGAGCGCGGCCCCGAGAAGACGATCTGCCCCACCGACGCCGCCAAGGCCTACGCCGCCGCGCGCGGGGAGGACGAACTCGCCTGGCGCCATTGGCTCACCCATGTGCGCGGCGTCGCCGTCGGCCTCGCGCGGCAGGGCCGGCTCGTGATCTATCGCAAGGGCAAGCCGGTGGATCCGGACGATTTCCGCGGCGTCTACCGGCTCGGCCTGCCGCGCAGCGATTGAACCTTCCTCGCGCCGCTCACGGCGCCGGAAACAGCGCGTTTGTGCGCCCCGTGAGACGATAGGCGAGAAGACCCACATATTCGCGCACCGCGACGGTGGCGCGCGCGGCGTTCTCCTCCAAATCGAACCGCAGCTTGAAATCAGCGCGCCCGCCAAGCGTGCGGTAATCGACAGGCCATGGCGTGACGTCGAGGCCCGCGGCGCGAAAGGCGCCCATCGCGCGCGGCATATGGAAGGCGGAGGTGACGAGCAGCCAGCGCCGGTCGGCCTGCACGATCTGCGCGACATAGCGCGCGTTCTCCTGCGTATTGCGCGAGCGATCCTCGATCGTCACGCGCGACAGCGGCACGCCCATGGCGGGGAGCATGAGGCGCACGCTTTGCGCCTCCGTCGGCGCGTCGGGCGCAAGCGATGCGGACCCGCCGGAAAAGACGATGCGCGCATTCGGAAAGCGCTGCGCCAGAGCCGCCGCCTCGATCAGCCTTGCGCCCGCCTCGTTGATGGAGAAGCCCTCGCGCGCGGCGCTGAGCGCGGGGCGCACGCCTCCCCCCAGCACGATCACGCCCACCGGCTCCGCGACAGGTTCGGTGGGACGCGCGAAGCGATCCTCCAGCGGGCGCATGAGCGCGGCGGAGAACGGCCCGAAGCCCAGCGCGAAAAAACCGCAGGCGCAAAAGACCGCGAGGCCCGCGGCCGCGCGCCGCCACCGCGTGAACAGGCCCACGCAGGCGAGCGCGAGCAGAATCGTCAGCGCGTTCATCGGCGCCATCACGATCCAGAATAATTTCGATGCGTGGAAGAACATGGGGCGCCGGCTCCCGCGCGCCTTCAGTCGAAAAGGCGCCCGCGTCGTGCGTCCATGGATAGACGCAAAGCCGCGCTCACGACAAGGGCAGTTCGAGCACTTTCGCGCTTGGGCGTCCGCGCGCCAGCGCAAACCAGCGCGCCAGATGCGGCAGGTCGGGACGCGCGATGGGCAGGTTGAGCCAGCGATGCGCCACCGGCGCGATGCAGCAATCGGCCATGCCGAAAGCATCGCCCGTGACATAGGGCTGGCGCGCCAGCAGTTCGTCGAGGATCGCGAAATTCGCCTCGCACGCCTTGCGCGCGGCATCGAAAACGGCCGGGTCCCCCGAGCCCGGATTGCGCACGAGCGGCACGAACATCGCGTTGAGCGGCGCGAGCAGCGTGGTGAGCTGCCAGTCCATCCAGCGTTCGGCGCTTGCGCGCACGCGCGCGTCGAGCGGCCACAAGGCGCCGGGCGCATAGGCGCTGGCGAGATAGCGCACGATGGCGTTCGATTCCCACAAGACGAATCCATCGTCGTCGATCGTGGGCACGAGGCCGTTGGGATTCATCGCGCGATAGGCCGGCGTGTCGTTCACGCCGAAGGCGAGCCCTGCGTTGATGCGCTCATAGGGCAGGCCGATCTCCTCGAGCGCCATGAGCGGCTTTTGCACATTGAGCGAGTTGGTGCGGCCCCAGATGCGCAGCATGGCGCCCCCTTTCTCAGCGTCCGCCTGCAAGCCAGGCGCGCCATTGCTCGCGCGTGCCCACGAAGGCGTTGCGATCGGTCTTGCCGCGAATGCCGGGGATCGCCCCGTCGGACTGGTATTGCCAGAAGACCCAGCGGCGACCGGGATAATGCACGGAGGGCTCGTATTTCGTCGAGCGCACCCAGACGGGATAATCCTCGAATTCGTTCGGGTGCATCATCTGCGCATAGAAATCCACGGTGACGTAGATCACCGGCTTGCGTCCGTAATGCTGCTCCATCTCGCGCAGCATGAGGCGCATTTTCTCCACCACCTCGCCCCGGTCGAGCTTCTTGCGGCAATTGCGCGACTTGGGCTGGAACTCGACGTCGAGCACGGGCGGCAGCGCGTCGCGCTCGCGCGGCACGTTGCGCTTGAACCATTCCACCTGCTCGTGGCCCGGCCGGCACCACCACACGAAGTGATAGGCGCCGCGCGGCACGCCGGCGGCCTTGGCGCCGCGCCAATTGTCGAGGAACTTCGGATCGAGGAAATCCCCGCCCTCCGTCGCCTTGATCCATGCGAACTTGACGCCCGACGCCTTCACCGCGCGCCAGTCGATGTCGCCGTTCCACCAGGACACGTCGATGCCGTGGATGGGGAACTGGGAGGGATGCAGGCCGGTGAAATGCTCGTTGCCGGCGCCGGGAAAGGCGCCGACGCCCGTGCCGTCCTCCGGCAGAAGGGTGGGGCTGGGCGCGCGCCCGCAGGCGGCGAGGAACAGGGCGAGCGCCGCGGCAGGCAGCAGGCGCGTCAGGGATACGCAACGCGGAGACATGCCGCGCAAATTAGCGTTGACCCGGTAACGCTTCGTTAATGCGCGCGACGCCGCTCACGCGGAGCCGAGGCCGAAATAGAGCGTGGCGAATCCAAGGAAGGCGAGATTGCCCACCACGTCCGTCACCGTGGTGACGAAGGGGCTGGAGGCGACCGCGGGATCCGCGTCGAGCTTTTCGAGCAGCATGGGAATGAGGATGCCGCCGAGCGCGCCGAAGACGAGATTGGTGATCATGGCGAGCGTCATCACCACGCCCAGCCCCGGCAGGCCGTACCAGGCGCCCGCCACCATGCCGGTGATCACGCCGAAGGCGAGGCCGTTGAGCCCGCCCACCGCCGCCTCGCGCAGGATGATGCGCCGCGCGTTTGCGCTTGTGAGCTCGCGCGTGGCGAGCGCGCGCACCGCGACCGTCATGGTCTGCGTGGCGGCGTTGCCGCCCTGACTCGCGACAATGGGCACGAGCACGGCGAGCGCCACCATCTGCTGGATCTGGCCTTCAAAGCGCGAGATCACCGCCGCCGCCGCGAAGGCGGTGACGAGGTTCACCGTGAGCCACAGGAAACGGCTGCGCGCGGTCCACCAGACGGAGTCCGACAATTGTTCGCTGGCGCTCACGCCGCCGAGCGCCTTGATGTCCTCGTCCGCTTCCTGCTCGATCACGTCCACCACGTCGTCGATGGTGATCATGCCCACGAGGCGCTCGCCCTCGTCCACCACCGGCGCGGAGACGAGATTGTAGCGCTCGAACACGCGCGCGACTTCCTCCTGATCGTCGTCCACATGCACGCGGCGGCGCTCGGAATCCATCAGCTCGTCGAGCCGCTGGCTGCGGCGCGCGCGCAACAGCCGGTCGAGGAAGACATTGCCGAGGAAACGATGCGCGGGATCGACGACGAACACGTCGAAGAAGGAATCCGGCGCCTCCTCGCCCAGCGCGTCGTGGATGTGGTCGAGCAATTGCCCCACGGTCCAGAACGGCGGCGCGGTCACCATGCTCGTCTGCATGAGACGGCCGGCCGATCCTTCGGGATAATCGAGCGAGCGGCGCAGGGCGACGCGTTCGAGCGCGGGCAGCGCCTCGAGAATCTCCTCCTGCTCCTCCTGGGGCAGGTCCTCGAGAATCGTGAGGGCGTCGTCGCTTTCCAGCTCGTGCACGCCCTCCGCGATGGTCTCGGTGGGCAATTCCTCGAGAATGTCCTCGCGGACGGAATCCTCGACCTCGGTGAGCGCGGCGAAGTCGAATTCGCGCCCCATAAGCTCCACGAGCCGGGGGCGAAGGTCGTGCTCGATCGCCTCGAGCACCGCGCCCATGTCGGCCTCGTGCAGGTCGCCCAGAAGCTCGAGCGTGCGCGCGGGGTCGCCCGCCTCCACCGCCTGCGTGACGGCGTCGACGAAATCGGCGCGCAGCTCCCCCTCCTCGTCGCGGGGCGCGAGGTCGGGCGGCGGCGCATCTTGTGGAACGGCCGTGGTCATGTCGCTGGATGTCCCCGGCTGGAGCGCGCGATTGGCTGACGCTTCGCTTGTAATGCGATTTGGACGGTCGGCGAAAGCCCTGACTCGCCGGCGCGCGGCCGGGGCGCCCAAAAAAGAACCCGCCGACGATCGCGCCAGCGGGCTTCTTTTAGAAGATCAACGACTTGTCGGTGATCGAGATGGTGCGGCCAAGAAGACTCGAACTTCCACTCCGGTTAAGGAACTAGCACCTCAAGCTAGCGCGTCTACCAATTCCGCCATGGCCGCATCTGGGGCGCCGGACCGAAGTCCCGCTCCCGCCGACGTTTGGGGCGAGCCCGTCCCGTCGGCAGGCGGCCCGTCTAACAAATCAATCCGGCGGTGACAAGCGAAAGCAGTCCCCGGTAGTGGCGGCGGAGGCCCACGTGGCGCGCCGCGGGCGGGCGGGCTATGACATCGCCCATGAGCGAAGCCCCGCCCGGACCGCCTGTGGCCTCTCCCGCCTGCCCCGCGCCTGCGCGCGGCGCGCTCGCCCATCGCATGGCCGCCCGGCCCGGCGCCCCGCCGGTGGAATGGCGCGTCCTCGAGGGCCTCGCGCCCTATGAGGAGACGCTCGCCGCCATGGAGGCGCGGGCGGAGGCGATTCGCGACGGGCGCGCGGCCGAATGCGTCTGGCTGCTGGAGCATCCCGCGCTCTACACGGCCGGCACGTCCGCCCGCCCGGAGGATCTCGTGGAGCGCCGCTTCCCCGTGCATGACGTCGGGCGCGGCGGCCAATACACATATCACGGCCCCGGCCAGCGCGTCGGCTATGTGATGCTCGACCTCAAACGCCGCAGCGAGGACGTGCGCGCCTTCGTCTGCGCGCTCGAGGACTGGATCATCCAGACGCTCGCCGCCTTCAACCTGCGCGGCGAACGGCGCGAGGACCGCGTGGGCGTGTGGGTGAAGCGCCCCGACAAGGGCGCGGATCATGAAGACAAGATCGCAGCGCTCGGCATACGCGTGCGCCGCTGGGTGACGTTCCACGGCGTGTCGATCAATGTGGAGCCGGACCTGTCGCATTTCGGCGGCATCGTGCCCTGCGGCATCGCGCAGCCGCGCTACGGCGTGACGAGCCTCGTGGATCTCGGCCTGCCCGTGACCATGCCGGAGGCGGACGCGGTGATGCGCCGCGAATTCGAGGCGATTTTCGGACCCACGGTCGACGCGCGCTGAACGCGGCCGGCGACGGCTTTGCGTGCGGGCGGCGGGCTCCCTATATGCTCGCAAAGTCCGCCACGGAGACTGCCATGGTTCGCTCGACGGCGCCCGCTCGCCGCCTTCTCCTCGCCTGCTGTCTGGCCCTCGCCGGCGCCTCCTCCGGCGCCGCGCAATCGCCCCCGGCCGCGCGCGTGACGCCGCAAGACCGCGCGCAGGTGCAATATTCCTACGCGCCCGTGGTGAAGCGGGCGACGCCCGCAGTCGTCAACGTCTACGCCTCGCGGGTCGAACGTAGGCGCCCCAATCCGCTGTTCGATGATCCGGTGTTCCGCCATTTCTTCGGACAGGGTCCGGGCGCGCCGGAATCCAACACCGCGCGCTCGCTGGGCTCGGGCGTGATCGTCGATCCCTCGGGCCTCATCGTCACCAACAACCACGTCATCGAAGGCATGACGGCGGTGAAGGTCGCCCTCACCGACCGGCGCGAATTCGACGCGGAGATCGTGCTGCGCGATCCGCGCACCGACCTTGCGATCCTGCGCATTCGCGGCGCCTCCGAATTCCCCGCCATCGAGATCGGGGATTCGGATTCGCTGGAGATCGGCGACATCGTGCTCGCCATCGGCAATCCCTTCGGCGTCGGGCAGACGGTGACGCAAGGCATCGTCTCCGCGCTTGCGCGCACGCAGACCGGGATCAGCGACTATGGTTTCTTCATCCAGACCGACGCGGCGATCAATCCGGGCAATTCGGGCGGCGCGCTCGTGGACATGCGCGGCCGGCTCGTGGGCGTGAACTCCGCCATCTATTCGCGCACCGGAGGGTCGGTCGGCATCGGCTTCGCGATCCCCTCCGACATGGTGAAAGTGGTCGTGGCGAGCGCGAAGGGCGGACGCGCGCTCGTGCGCCGCCCCTGGCTCGGCGCGGGCCTGCAGAACGTGTCGAAGGAGATTGCGGATTCGCTCGGCCTCGACAGGCCGGCCGGCGCGCTCGTCGCCAATGTCATCGCCGACAGTCCGGCGGAACAGGCGGGCCTGCGCCGCGGCGACGTGATCGTCTCGGTGGACAATCTCGCCGTGGACGATCCGGAAGCCTTCGGCTTTCGTCTGGGCACGCGCGAACTGGGCGCCAATGCGGAGCTCGGCGTGCTGCGCGGTGGCCGGCGGACGAGCCTGCGCGTGCGGCTCGCGCCCGCCCCCGAGACGCCGCCGCGCGAACAGGTTCGCATCAGCGCGCGCTCGCCCTTCATGGGCGTGACCGCCGTCAACTGGTCGCCTGCGGTGGCCGAGGAGGTCGGCGTGGAGGACGTGCGCGAGGGCGTGGTCGTGACGGAAGTGGCCGACAATTCGCCCGCCGCCGCGCTGAACCTGCAACGCGGCGACGTTCTGGTGGCGATCAATGACGAGCGCATCCTGCGAACGGCGGACCTGCAGGCGGCCGCGCGGCTGCGCCCGCGCTACTGGCGCATCACCATCCAGCGCGGCGGCCAGACCTTCCAGACGATCGTGGGCGGGTGAGGCTTGAGGCCGCCCCCGCAAGCGCGGGCGGCCCCTCATGCGGCATGGGCGGCGCCTCAAGCGGCGCGGCGGGCCTTGCCGGGCGCGACCTTGGCGAGGCGGCGCTTGATCGAGCCCCACAGCTTTTGAATCTCTTCCGAGGCGGCGCCCCAGGGATTAAGCTCAGTGACGCCGTAACCATGGCGCGCCGCTTCCTGGAAGTCGACGCGCGCGCTGATGAACGGCGTGACGACGCCGCCCATGGCCTCCAGCGCCTTGGCGCCTTCCTCCACGCGCGCGCTCTGCTGGACAGGCGGGCATTGATTGAGAAGGAACACGTATTCCTTGCGCAGCTCCCTCACCATCTTGCGGGTGGATTCGCTCGCCCACAGATCGAATGCGTTGGGACGTGCGGGAATGACGCACAGGTCAGCCGCCTTCATGGCCGCCGACGCGACCGGGGATTCCGTGCCGGGCGTATCGATGATGACGAGCGTCACGCCCGCTTTCTCAAGCGCCGAAATCGCGGCCGGCAGACGGCCCGGCGTCATGGCTTCACATCCGATGCTGGCGTCTTTGCGCACCTTGTACCAGCGGCTGAGCGAAGCCTGCGGATCCATGTCGATCAGGAAAACACGCTCGCCCGCTTCATGCGCGGCGACTGCAAGCGAGGACGCGATGGTGCTTTTACCAGAGCCACCTTTCTGGGTGACGAGTGCGATGGTCCGCATGAAATTCCCCTGGGTCCCCCGGACCCGCAGACGGGCCCGATCAAACGTCCGCGCGACGCGACATGCGCGAAACTTCTTGCAAGTAAGGTGAAAAACCATTGAGTCGCAACAATTTTCAAAAAACGCCGCGTGAAAGCGCGGACGGTTAGCGCGCAGTGTGTCCTGAATGACTCAGGCCCGCGCTTGCGCAAGCGGATGAAGACAACGGATCAGGTGCTTGATGAGTAATCTGTTTTCAGCGGCGGGACTCGAGAAGGAAACGCCGCGCCCGCTCGCCGACCGCCTGCGTCCGCAACGACTGCAGGACGTCGCGGGACAGGATCATCTCCTGGGTCCAGACGGAGCGCTCACGCGTCTCATCGAATCAGGCACGCTGGGTTCGCTCGTCTTCTGGGGGCCGCCGGGCACGGGCAAGACGACGGTCGCGCGCCTTCTCGCGCAGGCCGCGCAGATGGAGTTCGCGCAGATCTCCGCGATCTTCAGCGGCGTCGCGGATCTCAAGAAGACGTTCGAGGAGGCGCGCAAGCGGCGCGCCGCCGGACGGCCGACGCTGCTGTTCGTGGACGAGATCCACCGCTTCAACCGCGCGCAGCAGGATTCCTTCCTGCCGGTGATGGAGGACGGCACGATCACGCTGGTGGGCGCGACGACGGAGAATCCCTCCTTCGAGCTGAACGCGGCCCTGCTCTCCCGCGCGCGCGTCATGACGTTCCGCGCGCTTGACGAGGCGGCGATCGAAAAGCTGCTCGCCCGCGCGGAGGCGGCGGAAGGAAAAAACCTGCCCCTCGACGCCGACGCCCGCGCCGCGCTGCTGCGCATGGCCGACGGCGACGGACGCGCGAGCCTGACCCTGGCGGAGGAGATCTGGCGGGCGGCGCGCCCCGGCGAGACCTTCGACGCCGCGCGGCTGGCCGACATCGTGCAGCGACGCGCGCCCATCTACGACAAGGCGCAGGAAGGCCATTACAATCTCATCAGCGCGCTGCACAAATGCGTGCGCGGATCCGATCCCGACGCAGCGCTCTATTATCTCGCGC
>CAZYBF010000074.1:0-14292 GCA_964645525.1 uncultured Beijerinckia sp. | reverse complement strand
CGCGACATGGGGAGCTCTCCGCGCCGCCCCGCTTCACTCCCCCGGCGGCCCCCGCGCCGTTGGGAGCGCGCAGGCGGCGAAGCTCCCAAGCCCAAGGGAAGAATGGCACATATCCGGGCCGCGCTAAAGCTTGACCCGCGCTTTAGGGCGCCTTGCCGCAGGCGCGGCCCTTGTCTTGGCGGTCGCAGGCTCCAGAAACCTGATCCAGCGCAAAGAAACGCCGCCCGCAGTCCTTAGGGTGAGGCATTGGGTCGCTCGACGCTGTGACGGGAATGTGATTTTATGGCCATTCTAAACAGGCTGGATGGGCGCGTTTCGTCCCCGGCCCAGACCGAGCCCGATGCCCACCTCCGCCGGCGCGCGCCGGGGCGGGCGGGAGCGGGCGAGGGCGGCCCCAAGGACGGTCCGACGATGGTGGATTACAGGCGGTGTTTCGGTCAGGCGATCGAGCGCCTTCGGGACGAACGACGCTACCGCGTCTTCGCGGATCTCGAGCGCGACGTCGCGCGCTTTCCGCATGCGCTCTGGCGTCCCGAAGGGGCGGACGGTCCCGCACGCGACGTCGTGATCTGGTGCTCCAACGATTATCTCGCCATGGGCCAGCATCCTGACGTGATCGGCGCCATGACCTCGGCTGCGCAGGCCTTCGGCGCCGGCGCTGGTGGCACGCGCAACATTTCCGGCAACAATCATCCGCTTGTGAAGCTTGAGTCCGAGCTCGCCGACCTGCATCACAAGGAGGCGGCGCTCGCGTTCACCTCGGGCTGGGTCTCGAACCTCGCGGCGATCTCCACCATCGCGCAATTGCTGCCGAACTGCCTCATCCTGTCGGACGCGCTCAATCACAATTCCATGATCGAGGGCGTGAAGCGTTCTGGCGCGGAGAAGCAGATCTTCCGCCACAACGACATGGCGCATCTTGAAGAGCTCTTGAAACAGGCGGGGCGCGAGCGCGCCAAGCTGATCGTGTTCGAGAGCCTTTACTCGATGGACGGCGACATCGCGCCGGTCGCGCGCATCGCCGATCTCGCCGAGCGTTACGGCGCCATGACCTATGTGGACGAGGTCCATGCGGTGGGCATGTACGGCGCGCATGGCGGCGGCATCTGCGAGCGCGAAGGCGTGATGGACCGCATCGACGTGATCGAGGGCACGCTCGCCAAGGGCTTCGGCACGCTGGGCGGCTATGTCGCCGCCGATCAGGTGATCGTCGACGCGATCCGCAGCTATGCGCCTTCGTTCATCTTCACCACGGCTCTGCCGCCGGCGGTCGCCGCCGCTGCGCACGCCGCCGTGCGCAGGCTGAAGACGTCCAATGTCGAGCGCGAGGGCCAGCAGCGTCAGGTCGCGCGCACGAAGGCGGCGCTTGCGGCCGCGGGCGTGCCGGTGATGGAGAATCCCTCGCACATCGTGCCCGTGTTCGTGGGCGATGCGGAGCTGTGCAAGACGGCGAGCGACATGCTGCTCGAGCGTCATCACATCTACATTCAGCCGATCAATTATCCCACGGTGGCGCGCGGCACGGAGCGCCTGCGCATCACGCCCACGCCCGCGCACACGCAGGCGCATATCGACGCGCTTGTGGCGGCGATGAGCGACGTGTGGCAGCGCCTCGGCCTGCCGCGCAAGGTTCCCGTGGGGGCGAGCGCGGCGGGGCTGGGTTCGGCGGTCGCGGCCGAGTGAGGCTCACAATTCCTTCGTGAGCTCGCAATTCTCATCGGAGGCGAAAATGTCGCCTTCGTCTTCTTCCTCAACATAGCCGCGCTCGAGAAAGAAGCGGCGCGCAGTCAGGCTCGACGTCAGGCGCAGGCGCGGAAGGCCGATCTCGCGCGCGCGCTCTTCAATGCGCGCCAGCAGGCCCGCGCTTACGCCGTTGAAGCGCAGGGCGGGCTCGACATAGAGCAGGATCACGTCGCCCGCGCCCGTGAAGCCGCCCACGCCCGCCAGCGCGCCCGCGCGCTCGGCGATGAAGACGTTGGAGCCGGGCGTCTCGATCCACGCCCGCATGTTCTTCACGCTCTTGTTGGCGAGCCAGCCCTCCAGCGTCAGCGGATCGCCGTAATGGTCCTCGCGGCACAATTGCGTGATCGAGCGGCGCACCAGATCTATCGCGGCCTCGGCGTCGCCGGCCTGCGCGGGGCGGATGTCCATGGGCTGTGCCTCCTTGGCGTGGGTTTCTCGGGCCCGGTCATAAAGCGCGCGCGAGCGCCTTGCCAGAGGCGTGAAGCTGGGCCAGTCTTTCCGCAAGCCGTCAGGGAAAAGACGGCGCTCGGGAAGGAGACCATCATGAGGGCAGCAATCATCGGCCAAGCGCCAGGTCATCTGCTTGCCGCAGCGCGGCGGGTCGGCGCGCGCGTTCTTGCAGGGTTTGGCGTTCTCGCGGGGCTTGGCGTCGTCGCAGGGCTTGGCGTTTTTGCAGGGCTTGGCGTCGGCGAGGCGCGCGCCCAGCAATATCCCGACAGGCCGATCCGGGTTCTGCTGGGCTTCGCCGCAGGCTCGGGCGCGGACATTCCCGCGCGCTTCTATGCGGAGGAGCTGCGCAAGGTCTCCGGCGGCGCCACGTTCATCATCGACAACAGGCCGGGCGCCTCGGGCAATCTCTCGGTGGAGGGCGCCGCGAAGGCGAAGCCTGACGGCTACACGCTGCTGCTCGCCTCCACTGCGACGACGGGCGGCAACACCGCGCTCTACAAGGACGTGCCTTTCAACGTGGAGAAGGATCTCGTGCCTGTCGCCGCGCTGCATGAGAATGGTTTCGCGCTGGCGGTTCATCCGGATTCGCCGGCGAAGGACGTGGCGGGCCTCACCGCGATGCTGAAAGCCAAAGGCGCCAAGTCGACCTATGGCTGGGCGACGACGGTGGCGCTCGCGAGTTCGGTGATCTATGTCGGCGGCGCGAAGCTCGACGTGACGCCGGTCGCCTACAAGATCACGCCGCAGGCGATTTCAGATCTTTCGGCGGGACAGCTTGATTTCGCTTTCGCTGACGTGCCCTTCGCCGTGGGTCAGGAGAAGGCCGGGCGCGTGCGCCTGATCGCGGTGACGACGGAGGCGCGCGTGCCGGGCCGGCCCGATCTGCCGACCATGAACGAGCAGGGGTTCAAGACGTCCGACACGACCGCGCTATGGGCGTTGTGGGCGCCTTCCGGCACGCCGCAGCCCATTCTCGACAAGCTCGGCGCATGGGCGAAGGAGGTCTCCGCCTCCAAGGCCACCGCGGACTTTCTCATTCCGCAGGGCGCGAGCCCGGTGGTGGGCGACAGCGCCTTCATGAAGAAGAAACTGCAGGAGGCGCTGGTGAGCTGGCGTCAGGTGCAGAAGGACGGCAAGCTCGATCCCATGCAGTGAGGCGCGCGCGTTCACCCGCCGAGGAAATCCGCGATCTCGGCGGGCGAACATCCAAGCTCGCGCAGAATCTCGGCCGCATGTTCGCCAAGACGCGGCGGCGGCGCGGCGGGCGCGGGGTCGCCGCTTTGCAGGCGAAAGCCCGCGCGCACGACTTCGAGCGCGCCGTCGAGCCCCGGCGCGTTCTCAAAGCGCCGCACGAGGCCGCGTGAGACGACCTGCGGATGGGCGAGCGCCTGCGGCACGCTGAGCACTTCGCCGGCGGGCACGCCTTGCGCGTTCATCAGCCGCGCCCATTCGTCGGCGGGCTTGTCGGCGAGCGCGATCTCGAGTTCCGCCTTCAGCTCATAGCGTCGGCGCTTGCGCTCCTCGCGTTCGGCGAAGCGCGGGTCGCGGGCGAGCTCCGGCCGGCCGATCAGCGCGCACAGTTTCTCGAACTGCTCCTGCTTGTTGGCGGCGATGTTGAGCGCGCCTCGCGCGGTGACGAACGTGCCGGAGGGCGCAGCCGTCATGTTCTCATTGCCGAGGGGCTTGGGCTCCACGCCCGCGATGAGCCAGTTCGACACCTGCCAGCCCATCGCGACGAGGGTCGCCTCCAGCATGGACACGTCGATCGTCTCGCCCTCGCCGCCGCGCGCGCGCCGCACGAGCGCGCCGCAGATCGCAAGGGCCGCCGTGAGCCCGCCCAAAGTGTCGGCGACAGGATAGCCCACGCGCAGCGGCGCGGATTGCGCGTCGCCCGTCACGCTCATCGCGCCTGAAAGACCCTGCACGATCTGGTCGTAGGCGGGATTGTCGCGCAGCGGCCCGTCCTGTCCGAAACCGGAGATGGCGCAATAGACGAGCCCCGGACGCAGCGCGCGCAATTCGGCCGCGCCCAGCCCGAGGCGCTCCATCACGCCGGGGCGGAAATTCTCCACCACCACATCGGCGGTGGCGACGAGCCGTTTGAAGATCTCTTTGCCGCGCGCGCTTTTCAGATCGAGCGCGATGGAGCGCTTGGCCGCGTTCTGCGCGAGGAAGGACGCGCCCATCAGCTTCTTGTTGAGCGCGGGATCGGCGCCAAGCTGTCGGGCGAGGTCGCCTGCGCCAGGCGCCTCGACCTTGATGACGTCCGCGCCCATGAGCGCAAGCTGATAGCAGCAGAAGGGGCCGGCGAGCACATTGGTGAGGTCGAGCACGCGCACGCCGGAAAGAAGGGAGCTCATGTGTGGGGTCCGTGGGTCCAGGCTGGATCTTGCGTCGCGGAGAAAGAATGCGGAGCGCCCAGAAAGGCGCAGATCATGCGCGCGAGCGCATGGGGGCGCACGGCTTCGGGATCGTCGGCTGCGTCGTGCAGCAGGGCGACGCGACAATCGGGCAGGCGCTCGCGCATGAGGCGCGCGTTGCGGGGCGCGGCGCGGTCGAGCGCGCCGAAAGCGGCGAGCGTGGGAGCGCGCACCTGCGCGAGCGATTCAAGCAGCTCCGCATCGCCCGCCGCGCCGTCGCCGGAATGCAGATCGGGCGAGAGGAGGCAAAGCGCGCGCACGCGCTCAGGCGCGCGCAAGGCGAGCCGCAAAGCGGCGTGGTCGGCGTCGCCGCGCGCCAGAACCGCGAATTCCTTGAGGCCGAGGTCATGCGCGCAGGCGAGCGCGCAGGCGGCCAGCGCCGTCGAGTCCAAATCCGGCGGACCCTCCAGCGGCGCGCAGGCGGGCGCGAGCGCGCTCAGGCGCAGGCGCGCGGCGAGGTCCTCCAGCATCCGGCAGGCGGGCGGATCGGCGAAGCCCAGACACAGCGCGTCGTCTCCCGCTCCGCTTTCATGCGCCTGCATGGCGAAGCCGGCGCATTCGATCGTGCGGGCGCTCCAGCCGGCGGGCTGCGCGCGCGCCGCTTGCGTCGTCTCCCGCTCGCCCGTCGCCTCTGTCGCCATGTTGCGCGTCGTCTTCTGAGTCATGGGCGTGGCTCCCGTGGGCGCCCCCGCCGTTCCATACCATGCGCGGGGGCAGGGGTCAGTATGCAGCGCGCCTGCACGCGCGTAGACTGCGGCGAAAAGGGGGAGTTCAAATGCTCAACGTCGCCATGGTCGGGCTCGGCCATTACGGTCAGCGACTCGTGGAATCCGTCAACGGCGTCTCGCAGCGCGTGCGCGTGACCCATGCCGTCGCGCCGCGTCCGGAGAAGGCGCGCGATTTCGCCGCCGCCATGGGCGTGAGCCTGACGAGCGATTACGCCGCCGTGCTCGCCGATCCCTCGATCGCCGGCGTCGTCTCCTGCGGGCCCGCGCATCTGCATGCGCTCCATTCCCTGCAGGCGCTGGAGGCGGGCAAGCATGTGCTGGGCGTGAAGCCGATGGCGCTTGCGGGCGCCGACGCGCGCGCCCTGCAGGCGGCCGCGCAGGCGCGCGGGCTTGTGATGGCGCTCGGCTACGACCGTTGCTTCATGCCCAATGTGGCGCGGCTGCGCGAGGAGATCGCCGCCGGCGCGCTGGGCGAACTCCTGCATGCGCAGGGCAGTTTCTGCGTGCATCGCTATCACCGCTTCAAACGCGGCGACTGGAAGGGCGATCCGGCGAGCGCGCCGCCGGGCGGGCTGGCCGACCATATGCTCTATCTCTCCATCGAAACGCTGGGCGCGGTGGAGGAGGCCTTCGCCGTCGCGCG
Organism: uncultured Beijerinckia sp.; assembly: GCA_964645525.1. GTDB lineage: Bacteria > Pseudomonadota > Alphaproteobacteria > Rhizobiales > Beijerinckiaceae > Terripilifer. Next base: position 8,308 of record CAZYBF010000074.1, on the reverse strand, counting down.
CAGCGACGTCACCGACAATGATCTCGCCGATTGCACGGCGGTCCTGCTGCGCATGCGCAACGGCGCCAGCGCGTCGCTGGCGGGCGTGGGCGAGACGGCGCAGGATCATCGTTTCCAGGTGTTCGGCTCGAAGGGCTGGGCGGAAGCGCGCGGCTCGCGCGGCTTTCGCCTGCGCACGGTCGACGGGCGCGAGGCGGACGAGACGCTGCCGGGCGTGGACGCCCAGCGTCTCGAAATGGAGGCTTTCGCGGATGCGGTGACAGGCGCGCGCGCGTTTCCCGTGCCGCTCGCCGACGCCGTGCACGGCGTGTGCGCGTTGGAGGCGATCGCGCGCTCGGCGCGCGAAGGCCGCGTCATGCGTGTGGAGGCGTGAGCGCGCGCATGAGCTGAAAATGAAAACGCCCCGCTGGGCGGGGCGTTCTCGCGTCGGCTAAGGCTGGCTTATTTGCCGAGCGCCTTATTGTAATAGGTCAGGTCGTAATATTTCTCTGGCGCGCCCATCTTCTTTTGCGGCTCGCCATATTGCTCGCGCAATTGCAGCACGGTCTTCACGCCTTCCACGTCCAGCGCGCCTTTGGGCGACAAGCGGCCCTGACCCTCGGTGAGGCCGATCACGCTTGGCGTCGCGGCGGCCTCGCTGATCTTCACCGCTTCGGCGAGGATCTTGATCGTCTCCTGCCTGTTGGCGGGCTCGTAGATCCAGTCCACGGCGGAGATCATGGCGCGGATATAGCCGACCATGGCCTTCTCGTTTTCCTTCGCCCACCAGCGGTTGGCGATCTGCACGGTGGCCTGATAGCGCCCCACGCTGCTCACCGCCTCGCCGAGGAAGGAGAGGCCTTCCTTCTTGGCCTGCGTGGTGAAAGGCTCGCTGATGAGCCCCGCCGCCATCGTGCCCGCGCGCAGCGCCTCGAGGCGCTCGCGGGTGCCGCCCACCGCGACGAACTTGTAGTCGGACGGCATGAGCCCGTTCTTCTCGAGCATTTTGCGCAGCACGAAGGCGTAGCCCGTGGAGAGCGAGTCGAGCGCGAATTCCTTGCCGCGCAATTCGGCGACGCTCTTGATGGAGGGCAGGGCCATCAGCGCGAGCTCGGTGGAGGCGCCGCCCATGATGGTGATGAGGTCGGCCGGGCGCTCGGTCTTCGCCGTGCCCTGACCTTCCTGATAGGCGATGAGATTGTCGAGCGCGGTGCTTGCGACCTGGAACTTGCCGTTGATGAGGCCGGACATCTGGAAGCCCGAATTGGGCGTCGGCGTCACTTTCACCTCAATCCCTTCGCGCGCGAAGAAGCCCTTGGCCTGTGCGACATAGATGGGGGTCGCGCTGGCGCCGGCGAAAATCACGGCCTCGATGGTTTGCGTCTGCGCCATGGCTCCTCCTGCTGTCGTCGCTGCGAGCGCCGCGAGGGCGGCGATGCGTCGTGCGTGTCTCATCGTTGTCTTCATGGGTCTCCCTCCCGACGGCGCGTTCATCCGCGCCAGATTGCGTCCGCGTTGATCTCGTGCGTGCGCTGCACGCCGATATAGGCCATGGTGCGTTTCATCTCGTCCTTCAGGATGGCGAGCGCCTTTTCCGCGCCCGCCTGCCCGCCGGCCGCCACGCCATAGAGGGTCGCGCGGCCCGTGAGCACGGCGCTGGCGCCGAGCGCGAGGCATTTCACGACGTCCGCGCCGCGGCGCACGCCTGAATCCACGATCACCTCCGCCTTGCCGCCCACGGCGGCGACGACGCCCGGCAGCACGTCGATGGTCGCGGGGGCGCTGTCGAGATTGCGTCCGCCATGGTTCGACACGACGATGGCGTCCGCGCCATGGGCGATCGCGCGCTCGGCGTCGTCGGCGCGCATGATCCCCTTGACGATGAGCTTGCCCGGCCAGATGTCGCGCAGGCGATCCACGTCCTCCCACGACACTTTATCCGCGCGCAGCGAGGTGGCGTGGCCGCCCTTGCGCGAGGCGCCGCCGGTGAACCGCGACTGGTATTGCTCGGGATAGTTCACATGTTCCGGCATGCCGCCGGCCAGAAGATAGCGGCCCATGACGGTCGCAAGCCATTCGGGATGGCTCAGCATGTCGGCGATGGAGCGCGCGTTGAGCTTGTAGGGCGTGGAGAAGCCGTTGCGGGCGTTGTGTTCGCGATTGGCGCCGTGGCCGATGTCCACCGTCCAGATCAGCGCCTCGAAGCCTGCTTTCGCGGCGCGGCGCACGAGCTCATAGGACAATTCCTTCTCGCGCCACATGTAGAGCTGGAACCAGGCGCGCGCGCCAGATTCCTGCGCCACTTTCTCCATCGGCGTGTTGGAGCCGGTGGCGAGCGTGAAGGGAACGCCCGCGCGCCCGGCCGCCTTGGCGAGTTCGAACTCGCCCTCATGCCATGTGAGCCCGGCGATGCCGGTGGGCGCGATCACGAGGGGCAGGGCGGCGGGGGCGCCGAGAACCTGCGTCTCAAGCCGCACGTCGGAGACGTCCATCAGCACGCGGTTGAGCAATTTGCAGGCGTCGAGCGCGGCGCGATTGCCGCCAAGCGCGATCTGATCCTCCGCGCCCTTGTCGATGTATTCGAAAACGCCTTTGGGCAGGCGCCGCCGGGCGACCTCGCGCAGGTCCGCGATGTTATAGCAACGGTCCACTCGGCCCATGGGGCCATGCCTCCCTTCCCGCGTGTCTCCGCGGGTCGGGCGACCGTAGAAGCGCGCGGGCGACCTGTCCAGACGAGCTTATTACGTTTCGAAAATGTGATTTATTAAAAAACACATTTTCAAAATAGAAAATATCCGCTAGCTTCCGGGGATCAATTCGGAGCCCGCCGTCATGTTCGCTTTTCCGTCATTCTTTTCGCGCGCCCTGCGCGCTGTTCTCGCGCTCGCCGCGATGGCCTTCGTCTTCGCGCTGGCGCTGGCTCCCGCGCGCGCCCAGACGGTCACCGCCCGCGTGGGCTACATTCCGATTCTGGGCGCAGCGCCCGCCTTCGTGGCCGACAAGGAAGGATTTCTGAAAGCGGGCGGCGTCGAGTTCCGCTTCACGACTTTCGAGTCCGGCCCGAACATGATTCAGGCGCTCGCCTCCGGCACGCTCGACGTCTACATCGCCGGCGTGGCGCCTTTGGGCGTCGCGCGTTCGCGCGGCGTGGACGTGCGCGTCGTCACCGCCACGGCGGTGGAGGAGATGACGGTGGCCGCCGGCGGTCCGCTCGCCGCCTTCTTCGCCGATGGCGTGGCGCCCGCGGAGGCCTTCAAGGCGTTTCGCGCCAAGACTGGCCGGCCCGCAAAGCTCGCCACCCAGCCGCCGGGATCGGTGCCGCACACCACGCTCACCCATTGGCTGAACGAGGTCACGAAAACCGCGAAGGCGGACGTGGAGGTCGTGCCGATGGGCATTGACGCGACCCAGCAGGCGCTGCTCGCCGGCGCGGTCGACGGCGCCACCATTCGCGAGCCCACCGTCGCCATCGTTCAGGGGCGTGATCCGCGCATCAAGATCGTGGCGCTTGGCGGCGCGATGTTCCCCAACCAGCCTGGCACGGTGGTGGCGGTCTCGGGCGCTTTCGCTCAGAAGAATCCGCAGGCGACGCAGGCCATCGTGGACGCGGTGGTGAAAGCGATCGACCTGATCCAGAAGAATCCCGCGCGCGTCGCGCCGCATATCGAGGCGGCGCTCGGCAAGGGCATCGTGGACAACGCCACCATCCTGAAGGCGCTGGCCTCGCCCGCCACGAAATTCGTGGCCGATCCGCGCACCATCACCGAGGCGACGCAGAAGATGCAGACCTATCAGGTCTCCATCGGCACGCTTGACAAGGACGTCCCGCTCGACGGCCTGTTCGATGCGTCTTATTTCCTGAAGGCGGCTTCGAAGTAAGCGGGCCCCGTTCGCGGAGATATCGTCCATGGCCCTGTCGGCCCGCCATTCGTGGCTGCGCGCCTTCCTGCCGCTGCTCGGTCTTCTGGCCTTCCTCGCTGTCTGGGAGGCCGCGCCGCGGCTGGGTCTCGCCTCGCGCATGTTGCTGCCCACGCCGTCGGATCTGCCGGCGGCGTTCATGCGCGAACTCTCCAGCGGAATCTGGCTGAAGTCCGTCGGGCTCAGCCTCTCCCATTACATGCTCGGCCTGCTGGTGGGCGCCGGCGCCGGCGTGGGGCTTGGAATCCTCACCGGCATGTCGGGCGTCGCCGAGGGCCTGTTCGCATGGGTGAGCCGCGTGCTGCGGCCGATCCCGGGCCTCGCATGGGTGCCGTTCGCGATCATCTGGTTCGGCGTCAATCCGTCGGGCGCCGTGTTCATCATCGCGATCGGCGTGTTCTGGATCGTCTATTTCGCGACCCACAGCGCGATCCGCGGCGTCGATCGCGATCTCGTCGAGGTCGCCAAGGCGTTCGGATTCACAAGTCCGCTTGAGCGGCTTGTGAAAGTGCTTCTGCCCGCTGCGACACCCGGCGTTCTCGTCGGCCTGCGCACCGCGCTCGGGCAGGCGTGGATGGCGGTGGTGGCCGCGGAATTGTTCGGCGTGAGCGGTCTTGGCAGCCGCATGATGCAGGCCTCGAGCCTGCTCGCGACCGACATCGTCGTCGTCTACATGCTCACCATGGCGGCGCTCTACGGCCTGATGGACGCGATCTTCATGGCGGCGCAGGGAAGGCTGATGCAATGGAAGCCGTGAGCGCGAAGCCCGCCGCCCATGTGATCGACATCGAGGGGCTCGCCCTGTCCTTCGATCAGGACGGCCGGCGCACGGACGTTTTGCGCGGGCTCGACCTGCAGGTGGCGCCCGGTGAGTTCGTCGCGCTCGTGGGCGCGTCGGGCGTCGGCAAATCCACGCTGCTGCGCGTGCTCATTGGTCTCGCGCAGCCCACGGCGGGCAAGGTGCGCGTGGCGCCCGATCCGGCTGCGGAGCGGCCCATGGCGCTCGTCTTTCAGGACGCGCGCCTGCTGCCCTGGCGGCGGGTCGTCTCCAATGTCGCCTTCGGCCTTGAGAAGACGCCGCTCGACCGCGCCGCGCGCAAGGCGCGCGCCATGCAATCGCTCGCCGTCGTCGGCCTCGCCGATCTTGCGGATCGCTGGCCCTGGCAATTGTCGGGCGGACAGCGCCAGCGCGTGGCGCTCGCCCGCGCGCTCGCCGTGCGTCCTTCGATCCTGCTGATGGACGAACCCTTCTCCGCCCTCGACGTGGCGACCCGCGAATCCCTGCAGGACGAATTGCTGCGCGTGTGGCGCCAGATGGGCAAGACGGTGATCTTCGTCACCCATGACATCGACGAGGCCGTCTATCTCGCCGACCGTATCGTGGCGCTGGGCGGCAAGCCCGGCGAGGTGCGCGCGGTGCGCAAGGTCGAGATCGAGCGGCCGCGCCGGCGCGGGTCGCTGGCGGCTCAAGAGCTTGCGGCTCAGGTCAAGCGCGACATCGCGGCCGAATCCGCGCCGGGCGCCGACGATTGGGTGATCTGAGGCGGGAGCGGGCGTGCGACGTTTGGACCAGCGCGCGATCAGGGCCAATTTAATCATTTAAATCAGATACTTATTGTTATTCGCCCGCGCTTGACACTTTTCGGCCTCGCTCCTATGTTGCGCGCGCTCGCAGGGGTTAAGTCTGACGGATTCCCAACATTCTTCGTTTGGGTTCGGATCAGCTCGTCGGGCGCTTTCGGCCAGGGCGCGGCTGCGCCCGTCGCACAGGAGAGCGCAATGACGGATTCCGGACGCCATACGGATGATGACGAGGCGCTGAAAGCGCGTCTCGAACGGCTGAAAGGCGCGCTTGAGCACAAGCGGGCTGAAGAGCCGAAACGGTCTCCGCTGGACGAAGTCTCTGCAGGCGCCACGGGGCGCGCGTTCAATCTGGGCGTGCGCGTGTTGTCTGAATTCGTGGCGGGACTGATCGTCGGCGTGGCCATCGGGCTTGCGCTCGACGGGTGGCTCTCGACAAAGCCGTTGTTCCTGATCGTCTTCCTGGCGCTTGGAACCGCGGCCGGCTTTTGGAACGTGTATCGGATCGCCGCAGGCCCGCAAGGGCCGCGCCGCGGCGGCTCGTGAGGGTTTTCGCGCTCGCGCCTTGCGCGGCTAATCGAGGATGAAGACGTGGCTGCTTCCGCCGGAAACGCAATCGATCCGATCCATCAATTCGAAGTGCAGAAGATCGTTCCGATCCAGTTGTTCGGTCAGGACGTCTCCTTCACCAACGCCTCGCTGTTCATGGTCATCGTGATGCTCGCGGTGCTCGGCCTCATGGTCTACGGCACGCGCACGCAGGCGCTGGTGCCGGGCCGGCTGCAGGCCGCCGCCGAAATGGCCTATGAATTCGTCGCCTCCACCGTGCGCGGGGCGGCCGGCAACGAGGGGATGCGCTTCTTCCCCTTCGTCTTCTCGCTGTTCATGTTCGTGCTGTTCTCGAACCTGATCGGCCTCGTGCCCTACACGTTCACGGTGACCAGCCAGATCGTTGTGACCTTCGCCTTCGCGGCGCTCGTCATCCTCACCGTGCTGCTGTACGGCTTCGCGCGCCACGGCATGCATTTCCTGCATCTGTTCGTGCCGTCGGGCGTGTCGCCCGCGCTGTTGTGGTTCGTGGTGCTGATCGAGGTGATCTCCTTCCTCTCGCGCCCGATCTCGCTGTCGGTTCGTCTGTTCGCCAACATGCTGGCGGGCCACATCACGCTTAAGGTCTTTGGCGGGTTCGTCGCCATGCTGCTCGGCGCTGGCGCCTGGGCGGCTCTTGCGCCGCTGCCCCTTCTGGGCGTCGTCGCGCTCACCGCTCTCGAACTGCTCGTGGCGGTGCTGCAGGCTTACGTGTTCGCCATCCTCACTTGCGTCTATCTCAACGACGCAATCCACCCGGGCCACTGATAAATATTGAACAACAGACGGTCGCCCTCTCACAATCGAACAGGAGTTCGACATGGATCCCGTAGCAGCTAAGTATATCGGCGCCGGTCTGGCCGCCATCGGCATGGGCGCCGCCGCTATCGGCGTCGGCGCGATTTTCGGCAACTTCCTCTCCGGCGCGCTGCGCAACCCGTCGGCCGCCGACGGTCAGTTCGGCCGCGCGTTCATCGGCGCCGCGCTCGCGGAAGGTCTCGGCATCTTCGCGTTCCTCGTGGCGATCCTGCTGCTGTTCGTGGTCTGACGAACTTTTCTGCGCGGCTCCCGCAGGTCGGGAGCCGCGTTCAGCCTCTCACGTTTTCGGCTCTTGTCTGGCTCTTGCGCCCAGGACTGCACGATGTTCATCACTGAAGCCATCGCCGCCACCGCGGCCCAGCCCGGCGCCAACGCCGCCGCCAAGGGGCCTTTCCCGCCGTTCGACGTCTCGACCTTCGCGGGGCAATTGTTCTGGCTCGCGATCACCTTCGGGGCGCTCTACTGGATCATGTCGCGTGTGGCGCTGCCGCGCGTGGAGAAGATCCTCGAGGTGCGCCGCCTGCGCATCGAGGGCGACCTTGAAGCCGCGTCCGCCGCCCAGAAGTCGGCTGAGGACGCCGTCGCCCATTACGAGAAGACCCTCGCCGACGCGAAAGCCGCCGTCCAGAAGGATGTGCAGGCGCTGCGCGAGCGTCTCGCCGCCGACACCGATTCCAAGCGCAAGGCGCTCGAGAGCGAGCTGAACGCCCGCATCGCCGCCGCCGAGGAGAAGATCGCCGCGTCGAAGGCGCAGGCGATGAGCAATGTCTCCGCCATCGCTGCGGACGCCGCCGGCGCCATCGTGCGCCAGATCACCGGCCGCGAGGCCGATCCCAAGGCGGTGGCGCAGGCCGTCGCCGGCGCGAAGGTCTGAGGAGAGAGCCATGCATTTCGACGCGAGTTTCTTCGTCGCGCTGGGCTTCGTCCTGTTCGTGCTCCTGCTCGGCTATGTGGGCGTCCACACCAAGATCGCCGGCGCGCTCGACGGTCGCGCCAAGCTGATCGCCGACGAACTGGCCGAGGCGCGCCGTCTGCGCGAGGAGGCGGAAGCCGTGCTCGCCTCCTACCAGAGCAAGGCCGCGCAGGCGCAGGCTGAGGCCGACGCCATCCTGCGCGCCGCCAAGGAAGAGGCCGAGGCGCTGGCCGCTGAATCCGCCGCGCGCATGAACGAATTCGTCGCCCGCCGCACGCAGCAGGCCGAATCCAAGATCGCGATCGCGGAATCGCAGGCGGCGAGCGCTGTGCGCGCGGCCGCCGCCGACGCCGCCGTGCAGGCCGCCGAAACGGTGCTGCGCGCGCAGATGAAGGACGGGCTTGCCGGCGACCTCGTGCAGCGCGGCCTCGCCGACGTGCGCAAGGGTTTCGCGCACTAAGCCGCGCCTCCCGAACATTTGAAACCCCGGAGCTCGCTCCGGGGTTTTTT
>CAZYBF010000073.1:4840-14478 GCA_964645525.1 uncultured Beijerinckia sp. | reverse complement strand
CACGACCGGCTTGGCGGGCCCCGGCCGGCGCCCGCCGCCGTCGCCGCCGCGGCCGCGCTCGCCGCCGCCGCCGCGGCCGGGCAAAAGGGCCCCGGCTGCGCCATCGCCTGCGCCCCGGCCGCCAAGAAGAAAAAAGTGCGTTAACGAAAAGAAGTGATAACAAGGTGCCCCCTCCGGGGGCCGACCGGAAACCCTGCAATATGCGGATGCCAAGATGACGGACTTCTATCGCGTGAAGCGCCTGCCGCCCTACGTCTTCGAACAGGTCAACCGTTTGAAGGCCAAGGCCCGCGCCGCCGGAGCCGACATCATCGATCTCGGCATGGGCAATCCTGACCTGCCGGCGCCCAAACATGTCGTGGAGAAGCTGATCGAGACCGCGGGCAAGCCGCGCACCGACCGCTATTCCGCCTCCAAGGGCATTCCGGGCCTGCGCCGCGCGCAGGCGAGCTATTACGAGCGCCGTTTCGGCGTAAAACTCAATCCCGACACGCAGGTCATCACCACGCTGGGCTCGAAGGAAGGCTTCGCCAATATGGCGCAGGCGATCACCGCGCCGGGCGACGTGGTTCTCGTGCCCAATCCGTCCTATCCCATCCACGCCTTCGGCTTCCTGATGGCCGGCGGCGTGATCCGCTCTGTACCCGCCGAGCCGACGCCTGATTTCTTCGTCGCGCTCGAAAAGGCGGTGCTGCACTCCATTCCCAAGCCGATCGCGGTTGTGGTGTGCTATCCCTCCAATCCGACCGCGATGGTCGCTAGCCTCGACTTCTACAAGGACCTCGTCGCCTTCGCGAAGAAGCACGAGATCTTCGTCCTGTCCGATCTCGCCTATGCGGAAGTCTATTTCGACGACAACCCGCCGCCGTCGGTGCTTCAGGTGCCCGGCGCGAACGATGTGTGCGTCGAGTTCACCTCCATGTCGAAGACCTATTCCATGGCGGGCTGGCGCATCGGCTTCGCGGTCGGCAACGAGCGCCTGCTCGCGGCGCTGGCGCGCGTGAAGTCCTATCTCGATTACGGCGCCTACACGCCCGTGCAGGTCGCCGCTGCGGCCGCCCTCAACGGGCCGGACGATTGCATCGCCGAGATGCGCTCCATCTACAAGAAGCGCCGCGACGTGATGGTGGAGAGCTTCGCGCAGGCCGGCTGGAACATTCCCGCGCCCACGTCCTCCATGTTCGCCTGGGTGCCGATCCCGGAGAAGTTCCGTCATCTCGGCTCGCTCGAGTTTTCGAAGCTGCTCATCGAGAAGGCGGACGTGGCGGTGGCGCCGGGCATCGGCTTCGGCGAGCACGGCGACGAATATCTGCGACTCGCGCTGGTGGAGAACGAACAGCGCATTCGTCAGGCGGCGCGCGGCATCAGACGTTTTTTCGATACGGCTGAGGAAAGTCTCCACAACGTCGTGCAATTGCAAGCGCGCGGCTAGTCGCCAGAATTAAATCAAACGCTGCAAAATCTTGACGCGCTCGAAGCATGGCTTGCTTCGGGCGCGTTGCGCTTTCTGGGGCGCTGGCGCGCGCCTTGCAGCTCGCTCCCTGCTTTCGGGCGTGGTCGAATGTCGTCCCAAATTGGGACGCAGGACCGCGTCCCGCGCGACAGGAGGCTTGCATGTTCGACGATGAGACGAAGGCGGGCGTGAATTCCGGCGAGGACCGCGCGCGCGACGAAGCAAGGCACAGGCTCGGCGATCCCACGAGCGAATGGGACGAGCCGTTCGAGGACGGGCCCGCGCACGCGGCGGATGCGCCTGAGGACAGCGAGATCGAACAGGTGCGCGACATTCTGTTCGGCGATACGCGGCGCGAGACCTATGCGCGGTTGCGCGAGCTCGAGGAGAGCGTCGCCGCGCTGCGCGCCGACATGATGCGCCTGTTCGCCGATCTCGAGGCGCGGGTGGCCGATGGCGACACTGCGGTCGAGCGGCGCTATCTCGAGGCGACGCAGGGCATCGGCTCCGCCCTGTCGCATATTGGGACGCAGATACTCAGCATTGCGCGGCGCGACGGCGCGTGAGCCATGGGCGAGACCCCAAGTCCGCATCCTGACCGGACGGGCCGCGACGCCGACCGGCGCAGCGAGGAAATGGCCGCGCTGCGGCGGCTTCTGTTCCCCGCCGATCTCGCGCGGCTCGATGCGCTGCACGCGCGCCTTGGCGCTGACACAGCGCTTGAGCGCGCGGTCGCCGAAGTTTTGCCGGGCGCCCTTGCGCACGCAGGCGAGGAGCGTGGGCGCGAACTGGCGCAGGCGATCGGGCCGACCGCCTCGCGCGCGCTCGCGCTGCAAAGCCGCGCGGACCCGACCCTTGTGGCGGACGCCTTGCGTCCCGTCGCCTCGCCGCTGGCGCGCATGGCGCGCTTCGACCTGTTCGAGCGGATCGACGGGCGCGTAACCGGTTGGTTCGGCCGCGCGAACGCACGCGCCGGCCGCGACTGCACGCCGGCGCGCGTGGAGAGAATTCTTCTGCTCGAGCGCGAAAGCGGCTTGCCGGTCGCGCATTGGCGGCGCGGCGGCGGCGGCGCTGAAAGGACCGAGCTGATGAGCGGCCTGATCGCCGCCATCACCGCCTTCGCGCGCGACGCGCTGGGCGAGCGCCAATTGCGCGCGCTCGATTTCGGCGAACGGCGCGTCTATCTGCGCATGAGCGGAGAATTGATCGCGGCCGCGCAGACCGATGCGCCGCTCTCGCCCGTTCAGGAACGCGCGCTGGGCGCGCGCTTCGTCGAATTGCTCGTGCGCCGCCGCACGGGCGCGGAAGTCGATGAGGCCGCCCTCGCGGTTGCGGCGGAGGACATTTCGCAGGCGCGCGCGCCAGGCCGCGCCCCCACATCCTGGCGGGTCGCGCAGGCGCTTGCGCTGATCCTGTGCGTGGCGGCGGGCGCCTTTGTCTGGAGGGCGGCTGAGCGTGCGCGGATCGAGCGCGCGGTGTCGCAGGCGGTTGAACAATTCCTCGTCGCACGGCCGCAGGCCGCCGTCATTCCGCTGGGCCTTGCGGTCGATCATGGCGAGCGGCGCATCGAATTGCGCCTGCTGGTGGGATCCAAGAGCGACGCGGAGGCGGTCTGGGCGGCGGCCAGCGCAGCCGCCGGCGGCGGTTACGTCGTGGTCACAAGACTGGCGCAATCTCAGATCACCCTCAAGTCCGTGTTCGCGTCTGCGTCCGCGTCCGCGCCGAAGGGCGCGCCGCCGCAGCGCGGACGCGAACAACGGTGACGCGCATGCCTCTGGTCGCGAAAATCATGCTTCTGGGTCCGATCGGGGTCGGAAAGACGTCGCTTCTGCGCCGTCTCGCCTTCGACAGGTTCGAGAGCGACTACAAGACGACGATCGGCGTCGACATCATCAGCCACGACGTCACTCTGCCGAAGGGCGACGCGGCCCGGCTCGTCATCTGGGATACGGACGGCGACTTCGGTCAGTCCATTCTCAACAGCGCCTATTCGCTGGGCGCGTCCGGCGCGCTGGTCGTGGGCGACGTGACGCGTCCGCAGACCATCGCGCGCATGGGGCCGCTTCTGGAGGGCTGCGCGAGCCGCCTGCCCAAATGCGTCGCGGTGCCGGTGTTCAACAAGATCGATCTCGCCCTCGCCAGCGGCGTGGAGGCGCCCGCCTTCAACGGCGAGCGCGCGGTGCGCGCCAGCGCGCGCACGGGCGAGGGCGTGCGTGATCTTTTCGCCGCGCTTGCGGCGCGCATTTTTGAGGCGCGGACATGAGCGAGCCTGTGCGTACGACTGTCATTGCGGCTTATGCCGGTGAATTGATGCGCGCCGGCGTGCTGGGCGTGTGCGTTTTCGACCGCTCCGGCGGCGTATGCGAAACGCACGGCCTTGCGGACTGGGCGCCGCCGCCGGGCGCTGCGCTTGAGGACTCGCCGCTGTTCGTGGGCATGTCGGACGCCTTGCGTCGGCTTGCGGAAGACGGCGCGCCCATAGATCTGCCGGCGGTGCGCCTGGGCGCGCGCTCCTGCGACTTCCGCGTGATGCGTCTGGGTTGCGGCGAGCGGCTCGCCGTCGTCTCCATCGACGCCGCCGAGCGCTTCGCCATGTTGCGGGCGGCCAAGGAGAGCGAACGCAGTCAGCGCCTTGCGGACGAGAGCGCGGCAGGGCAGGCGCCACGCGCGCGCGGCGAGGATCCGCTGCTTGATCTTCTCGCCCTGTTCGTCGAACGCGCGCCCGTGGCGGTGGCGGTGATCGACCGCGACCTGCGCGAAGTCGTCGCGTCCGAGAAATGGCGCGCGCTTTACGCCCTGCGCGCCGAGACGCAGCGGGAGGACGCGGGCGCCTTCTCCGCCGCCGAGCGCGCGCAGTTTCTGCGCATGTCCATCGACAACGCCACGCCCGTCGCCCGCATCGAGAAATCGGGCCGCGAAGGCGCCGCCGTCTGGACGCGCTGGGAGCAGACGCCCTGGCGCGACGCCGACGGCCAGATCAGGGGCGCTTTCGTCTTCTCCGAGGACGTCACCGAAAGCGCGAACCGAAGGCGGCGGATCGAAGGCGAGGAGGCGCGGCTGGCGCGCCTTGCGGACGATCTCGCCGCGCTCGCCCGCGGCGCCGCCCGCAGCCTTGCGCGATCCGACGGGCCCGCGAAGGCGCGCCGCATCGCCGCCGCGCTCGCCCGCTACGAACGGCTCGCGAAGACCAAGGCGCGGCTCGCCCCGCTCTCCCTTGAGGAGCCGCTTGCGCTCGCCATCGCCGCGCTGGAGCCTGACGCCCGCCGCGTGGGCGCGACACTCGCTTTCGGGCCGATGCAGGCCTGCCTCGGCGACAAGTCGCTGCTCGTCGACATGTTCGTCGAACTGCTCTCCAATTGCCTGCGCCATGCGGGCCCGGCGCCGCATGTCTATGTGGATTGCGTCGTCGAGGATGCGGGCGTGCTCGTACGGGTGACCGACGACGGGCGCGGCGTGCCCGGCCCGTTGCGGGCCCGCGCGCTGCAGTTTTTCGAGCAGGCGACCGCGGGCGGCGAGGCGCCGGCCCGCCGCAGCGCGAACTTGAGCATGGACGTAGGCATGGGGTTGCCCTTTTGTCAGCGCGTGATGGACATGCACGGGGGCGTGCTCGCGCTTGACCCGGACTGGGACGCGGGCCTCAGGATCGCGTTGACGTTTCCGCATGTTCCGCCGGCCTGACGGTTCGGGCGGGTCGCGGTTTCCTTGATCGGCGCCGTGAAATGAGTCATGAACCGCGCGCTGCCGACGCGCAGTTTGTCGCGGTCCTGATTCCGGGTCTTGAAGCCAATGTCCACCTCCTTCCGCGTCGGCATCGCCGGTCTCGGCACTGTCGGCGCTTCGGTCGTCCGTCTTCTTGTCCGCCAGGACGCCGCCTTGCAGGCCCGCACAGGGCGCAAGATCGTCGTCACCGGCGTGAGCGCGCGCGACCCCGGGCGCGATCGCGGCGTCGACCTTTCGGGCGCGCGCTGGTTCGACGATCCCGTCGCGCTCGCGGCCTCGCCGGACATCGACGTTTTCGTGGAGCTGATGGGCGGCGACGAGGGCGCGGCGCGCAAGGCGGTGGAGACCGCGCTCGCGTCCGGCAAGTCGGTCGTCACCGCCAACAAGGCGCTGCTCGCCAAACACGGCATGGCGCTCGCCCGCCTTGCGGAAGAAAAGCGCGCAGCGCTCGCCTTCGAGGCGTCGGTGGCGGGCGGCATCCCCATCGTGAAGACCTTGCGCGAGGGGCTCGCCGGCAACCAGATCAGCCGCGTCTATGGCATTCTCAACGGCACGTGCAATTACATCCTCTCGCGCATGGAGCGCGAGGGCCTGTCGTTCGAGGCCTGTCTCGCCGACGCTCAGCGCCTTGGCTACGCCGAGGCTGATCCGACCTTCGACATCGACGGGTTCGACACGGCGCACAAGCTCGCCATCCTCACCTCGCTCGCCTTTGGCGTGGAGGTTGACGCGGAGGCGATCCATATCGAAGGCGTTCGCGCGATCACGCTCGACGATCTGCGCTCGGCTGATGAGCTCGGGTATCGCATCAAGCTTCTGGGCGTCGCGCAGCGCACCGCGGACGGCATAGAGCAGCGCGTGCATCCCACGATGGTTCCCAAGTCCTCCGCCATCGCGCAGGTGATGGGCGTGACCAACGCCGTCACCATCGACGCCGACGCGGTGAAGGAACTCACCCTTGTGGGGCCGGGGGCAGGCGGCGACGCCACCGCCTCCGCGGTCGTGGCCGACATCGCTGACGTCGCCCGCGGCATCCGCTCCGCGCCCTTCGGCCTTCCCACCGCGACGCTCGAGACCGCTGCGCGCCGCGCCATGCAGCGGCACGAGGGCGGCTATTACATCCGCCTCGCCGTGCACGACCGGCCGGGCGCCGCCGCCAATATCGCGATGCGCATGGCCGAGCGGAACATTTCGCTTGAGAGCATCATGCAGAAATCACCCGGGCGCGGCGCGTCTGGCGCAAGCGGCCAGCCGGTGCAGGTGGTCCTTCTCACCTACGCCACGACCGAAGCCAACATCCGCGAGGCGCTGGAGGCCGCCGTGGGCGACGGCTATATCGCGGAGAAGCCGCAAGTCATCCGGATCGAGCGCGAGTAGGCGTAAGCGAATCCATCGAACATTCTCATCAGACCGATTTTCGGAGGCCCCATGACCGACCTCGTCATCAAGCAGCAGGACATTATCGAGCGCATCCTCACCCTCGAACTGGTGCGCGTGACCGAACGCGCGGCGGTGGCGGCTGCGCGGCTGCGCGGACGCGGCGATGAGAAGGCCGCCGATCAGGCCGCCGTGGACGCCATGCGCCGCGAGCTGAACCGCCTGCCCATCGACGGCACGATCGTGATCGGCGAAGGCGAGCGCGACGAGGCGCCCATGCTGTTCATCGGCGAGCGCGTGGGCACCGCCACGGGGCCTAAGGTCGACATCGCGGTCGATCCGCTGGAAGGCACCACGCTGTGCGCGAAGGACATGCCGGGCTCCATCGCCGTCATGGCGATGGCGCAGTCCGGCTCGCTCCTCAACGCGCCCGACGTTTACATGGACAAGATCGCCATCGGTCCGGGCTATCCCGCCGGCGTCGTGCATATCGACGCCTCGCCGGAAGAAAACATCCACGCGCTCGCCAAGGCGAAGGGCGTGAAGCCCGGCGACATCACCGCGCTCGTCCTCGACCGCCCGCGCCATGCGGAGCTGATCGCGGCCTGCCGGCGCGTGGGCGCCTCCGTGCGTCTCATCACCGACGGCGACGTGGCGGGCGTGATCTTCACGGCGCAGGCGGACCAGACCGGCGTGGACATTTACTTCGGCACGGGCGGCGCGCCGGAAGGCGTGCTGGCGGCGGGCGCGCTGCGCTGCGTGGGCGGGCAAATGCAGGGCCGCCTCGTGCTCGACACCGAGGCCAAGCGCGAGCGCGCTTTGAAAATGGGCATTAAGGATCCCAAGAAGATCTACGACATGAAGGAGCTCGCCGCCGGCGACGTGATCGTCTGCGCGACCGGCGTCACCGACGGCGCCTTGCTCAAGGGCGTGAAGTTCGGCGCGGAAATGGTGGAGACGGAGACAGTGATTTATCGCTCCGTCACCGGCACCGTGCGCAAGATTCAGGGCGAGCATCGCGAAATGGCGAAGTTCCGGCTCGACTGAGCGGCGCGCGTTTTCGTCCAAGGGCGCGCGGGGACGCGCGCGGTCCAAGTTATCGATGCGCGCGGGGACGCGCGCGGTCCAAGTTATCGATGCGCGCGGGTGGACGCCGATTTGGACCGCGCGCGTCCTCGCGCGCAACATGGCGCCGCTCGGCGAGACTTCCCTCTTTCCGACTTATTGACGGCGGCGCAACGGATTGCGTCCTTGCGCGTTGACGGTGGCGAGCCAGTCAAGCCAAGGAGCGCGCCATGCGTCCCCTCTTGCAGCGGGCGCTTCCGCGTCGGCTGTCGATGTGCGTTCTCATCGCAAGCGTGAGCGTCTGGGCGACGCTCGCCGGGACTGGCGGAACGGCGCGCGCGCAAAGTTTGTTTGACATATTGTTCGGCCGCGGCGCGCAATTCGTTCCGGCTCCGCCTGCGCCGCCGCTTTATCAGCCGGGTTATGGATATGAACGCGCGCCTGCGCGTCTGGCGCTTCCGGGGCGCGAGGGCGAGCGTGCGCCAAAGCGCGGCGCGCTGCGTGCATCCGCCGACGAGAAGCCGCCGAAATACACGCCGCCTGAGGTCTTGCCCGGGCCGCTCGGCCAGTTCCTGCGCGACCCGACGTTGCGGCGCGGCGACGTCGTGGCGACGTCGCGCGGCCTGATGGTGTTTCGCGGCGAGGGCGGCGCGCGCCACAGCGAACGCGATTTCACGCCCTTATCGGGCGCTAAAAACTTCGCCGCCGGCAATCGCGCGGACCTTGCAGCGCTGGAGAGCGCGCTCAAGCGCGGTCATGCGCTCAGTCATGTGGGCGAGCGTCTGGCCGCCGTCGAACCGCCCATCGTCGCGCAGGACGAGGAGGCGAAGCGCTGAGCGATGCGCCAGCGCTTCGCGGTATGCGGCCGCCTACGTCGACGCTTACTTGGCGGATGGGCCGGCGATCAGCGCGCGTGCGCGTTCGATCACGCGCGGAGAGGCCTTCAGCATGGATTCTGCGACGGTCTGCGCCTGCGCGCCCGACGATGGGCTGATGTCCATCTTCTGCTTCTCGGCTTCGTCGAGGAAATCCTTGTCCTTCATCATCGCGTCGAAGGCGGCGCGCAGGGCGGCGAGGCGATCCGCAGGCACGCCGGGCGTCGTCACGACGGCGCGCGAAATGCCCATGTCGGAGGAGATGAACTTCAGCACCTCCCGGTCCTCGTCGTTCTTCGCCAGCTCATGCATGAGCGGCACGTCGGGCAGGTCGGGCGCGCGTTCCAGCGCCACCTGCACGAGGATGTGAATCTTCTTCTCAGCGAGCCAGTGCGGATGGCCGCTCTTCCACGAATGCCAGGCGTTCGATCCGCGCCCGCCCACTTCGCCTTTCTCCATCGCCAGATTGACGTCGTTGCCGCCGGGATAGCCGGTGACGACGCGGAATTTTGTGCCGAGCACCGCGTTCATCGCGAGCGGATAGATGGCGGATGTGGAGGCGGCTCCCGGCGCGCCCACGACGAGCTCTTTCTCGAATACGTCGGCGATTTTCGTGATGCCGGTCGTGTGCCAGGAGTTCACCACGTTGGGCGTGTTGGTGGTGTTGCCGATCCAGCCGAACTCACGCACGTCGAACTGCACTTCCTTCGCGCCGATCGCCTGCAGGGTCGGCATGTTCTGGAAGATCGTATGCAGGACGGAGCCGTCGCGCGGCGCCGCCTTTGCGAGATAATTGGCCGCCGCGATGCCCAGTCCGCCCGGCATGTTGCGCACCACGACATTGGGCGCGCCGGGAATATGGCGCGGAAAATGGCGCGCCATCAGCCGCGAACGCAGATCGTAATCGCCGCCGGGCGAGGTGGGCACGATGTAGTCGATCGGCTTGCTGCGCCAGAATTCTTCCGGGCTCTGGGCGCTGGCGACAGGCGCGACGAATGTCGCCGCGGCGGCCATGGCGACGCCGAAGGCGGCTTTGGATATGCGCATCTTTCCCTCCCTGCCGGCGCTTCACCAGCGACGGCCCTGCGCGTCATTCTAGCGGCGCCGGCAGGGTTTCCCAGCCCCTTGCCCAGCCCCTTGCCCAGCCC
>CAZYBF010000073.1:0-4740 GCA_964645525.1 uncultured Beijerinckia sp. | reverse complement strand
CCCAGCCCCTTGCCCAGCCCCTTGCCCAGCCCATTGCCCAGCCCCTTGCCCCGCCCCCGCGCTTTACGGCGCGAGCGCGGGCGCCTATGGTCGAGCCGTCAGGGCGGCGGGGTCATGCAGGGGCTGACTTTCTACGAATTCTTCGCCGGCGGCGGCATGGTCCGCGCGGGGCTGAGCGACGGCTGGACCTGCCTGTTCGCCAATGATTTCGATTCCGGCAAGGCGGCCGCCTATGCGGCGAATTGGGGCGAGGGCGAAATGCGCTGCGCCGACATTCACGCGCTGTCGAGCGACGACCTGCCGGGCGTGGCGGATCTCGCCTGGGCGTCGTTTCCCTGTCAGGACCTTTCGCTCGCCGGCGCGCAGGCCGGGCTTGGCGGCGCGCGCTCGGGAGCTTTCTTCGGCTTTCGCGACCTGATCGCGGGCTTGCGCGCACAGGGGCGCGCGCCCCGACTGCTGGCGCTTGAAAACGTCGTGGGCGCCCTGTCCTCCAACAAGGGGCGCGATTTTCACGCGCTCTGCGCAGCGCTGCGCGACCTTGGTTATGCCTGCGGCGCGCTGGTGGTGGACGCGGCGCTGTTCACGCCGCAATCGCGCCCGCGTCTGTTCGTCATCGCGCTGCGCGCCGATCTCGAACCGCCGGCCGGGCTCATAGGGCAGGGGCCCGAGGCGACGTTCGCGCCGCCCGCGCTTCTGCGCGCCCACGATTCCATGCCTGACGATCTGAAGCGCGCCTGGCGCTGGTGGCGCCTCGCCGCGCCCGCGCAGACCAATGCGCGCCTCGTCGATCTGCTCGAGCGCGATCCCGCCGACGTGCGCTGGCGCTCGCCGGATGAGACGCGCCGGCTCATCGACATGATGGATTCAGCCAATCGCGCCAAGCTCGACGCGGCGCTGGCGAGCGGCGGCCTGCAGGTGGGCGCGCTTTACCGGCGCACGCGCAAGGATGCGCAGGGCCGCAAGGTTCAGCGCGCGGAGGTGCGCTTCGACGGGTTGGCGGGCTGCCTTCGTACGCCCGGCGGCGGGTCGAGCCGGCAGTTCCTGCTGATCGTGGAAGGGGGCGAGGTGCGTTCGCGCCTGCTGTCCGGGCGCGAGGCGGCGCGCCTCATGGGCCTGCCGGAGGATTACGCTCTGCCCGCGCGCTATTCCGACGCCTATCATCTTCTGGGCGACGGCGTGGCGCCTCCCGTCGTGCGCCATCTCGCGCGCAGCTTGTTCGAACCGCTGCTGCGTCGCCCGCTTGGACAGGCGGCGGCGTGAAGCCGCCCGATCCGCGCCGCTCCGCCGTCATGCGCGCGGTGCGCGGGCGCGACACCGGGCCTGAGCGCGTCGTGCGCCGGCTGCTGCGCGCCTTCGCGCCCGGCTACCGCCTGCATCGCAAGGATGTTCCCGGCCGGCCCGACGTCGCTTACGTCGGCGCGCGCAAGGCGGTGTTCGTGCATGGATGTTTCTGGCACGGGCATGATTGCGCCCGCGGCGCCCGCGCCCCCAAGGCCAACGCCGATTACTGGCGCGAGAAGATCGCCCGCAACCGCGCGCGCGACGCGCGCAATCTCGCAGCGCTGGCTGCGGGCGGCTGGCGCACGCTCGTGGTGTGGGAATGCGAGCTCAAGGACGAGGGCGCGCTCGCCGACCGGCTGCGCGCCTTCGTCTGCGACCCGGTTCAGAACCGCGCGTCGAAGGAATAGGAGACCTGGCCGCCGAAGGTGAACTGGTTCAGCGAGCCGAAAGCCTTGGGAACCGGGCTGTCGGCGGCCGAGCCGATCAGGCGATCCCAGCGCGCATAGCCGGTCGCCGCCCATTGCGGCGAGAAGCGATAGCCCAGCGAGGCGGCGGCGCCGGCGGACTTCAGCCCGCCTTCGGCGTCGAACGCCTGAGCGATCGTGGGATTGGCGAAAGCCTCAGCCGCCGATACGCCGAAGAAAGCGTTCATATAGGCGGAGCTGGCGACGCTCAGGCGCGGGCCCGCCGCCATCGTCCAGGCGCCGGCGCGATAGACGCCATCGGCCGCCATGTCGAACGTCATGCCTTCATGGCCGCGCAGGCCGTAGCGCAGGTCCACGCGCGCGCGCATGAATTCGCTCGGCCAGAACTCCATGAAGGCGCCGGCTTCAAGCGTCCAGGGCACGCTGGCGAGTCCAACGAGCTCAGGATGATCGGATGCCTTGCGCGCGCCCACGTAGCGGAAGGACGGACCGGCGCGGAAGGCGCCGAGGTCGAGCAGGCCGAAGGAGATTGGATCGTCAGGCGCGGAGAAGCGCTCGGGCGCGCCTGCGCGGCGCAGGCTCATGCTGGGGAAGGCGCGCGCGCGCAGCGAATCGGCGCCGGGATATTCAGGCGTCGCGCCCAGATTGCCGCGCACCGTCACCGTCCAGTCGCCGTCGATGAGCGAGGGCGAGGCGGCGGACGATTGGGCGTGCGCGGGGGAGAGCGTGAACGGGAAGGCGCAAAGGCAGGCCGACAGTCCGATCAGGCGGGCGGGGGTCTTCATGGGGCTCCAGTCCGTCGTTTCGTGCGGTTCGCGGCCATTCCGATAGCAGCCTTCGGCGGATTTCGCCAGTGGAGAGCCGGCCCGGCGGCGTTCCGCCGCGGCGGCGGCCGGGCTAGGATGGGTCATGGACCCCTCCGCCGCAAACATGGCCTTGGCTAGCGAGCCCGCCTTCCTGCGGGTCGAACGATCCGTTCTGGGGCGGCCCTGGCGCGACCGGCTGGACCCCAAGGGGCGGGCGCTCGCGCAGGCCATGGTCCAGCAGCACGGCCTGCCGGACGCGCTTGCGCGGGTGCTCGCCGGGCGGGGCGTGGGCTGCGAGGAATGTGTGGATTTCCTCGACCCCAAGTTGCGCAGCCTGATGCCGGACCCCTCGACCCTGCTCGATATGGACGAGGCCGTGGCGCGGCTTGTCCATGCGGTCCAGCGCGGGGAGACCGTCGCCATTTTCGGCGATTACGACGTGGACGGCGCCTGTTCCTCGGCCCTGCTCAGCGATTTCCTGAACGCCTGCGGGGTGGAGAACATCATCCATATCCCCGACCGGATTTTCGAGGGCTATGGCCCCAATGTCGAGGCGATCCGGGCGCTCGCCCAGCGGGGTGCGCGGGTTCTCGTCACCGTGGATTGCGGGACGACGAGCCATGAGCCGTTCGAGGAGGCGCACAGGCTTGGCCTCGACGTGATCGTGTTCGACCACCATCTGGCGCCCGAACATCTGCCGCGCGCGCTGGCGCTGGTGAACCCGAACCGGCAGGACGACCTGTCCGGGCTTGGTTATCTTTGCGCGGCGGGCGTGGTCTTCATGGCCCTTGTCGGCCTCAACCGGGCGTTGCGCGCCGTGGATTTCTGGACGCCCGAGCGCCCGGCCCCGGACCTGTTCGCCATGCTGGACCTTGTGGCGCTGGCCACCGTCGCGGACGTCGCCGCGCTGCGCGGGCTCAACCGGGCGTTCGTGTTGCGCGGGCTTGAGGTGATGCGCGCCCGCGCGCGCGTGGGGCTGCGGGCCTTGTTCGACGTGGCGGGGGCGAACGGCCCGCCGCGCGCCTATGCGCTGGGCTTTCTGATCGGCCCCCGGATCAATGCGGGCGGGCGCATCGGCGACGCCGCGCTGGGCGCCAAGCTTCTGCTGCTGCGCGACGAGGCGGAGGCCAACGCCATCGCTCAGGATCTCGACCGGCTGAACCGGGAGCGCCAGTCCATCGAGGCGGCGGCCGTCGCTGAGGCGGAAGGGGAGGCGCTCGCCGAAATGGGTCTGACGGACGGCGGCCCGGTGATCGTGACCGCGCGGGAGGGCTGGCACCCCGGCGTGGTGGGGCTTGTGGCCGCGCGGCTCAAGGAGCGTTTCGGGCGCCCGGCCTTCGCCATTTCCCTGAACGAGGGCGTGGGCGCGGGCGCAGGCGCAGGCGTGGGCTTGGGGCTTGGCGTCGGCTCCGGCCGCTCCATCCCCGGCGTCGATCTGGGCCGGGCGGTGCGCGCGGCGGCCGATGCGGGCCTGCTGGTGAAGGGCGGGGGACACGCCATGGCCGCGGGCCTGACAATCTCTGCCGACCGGCTGGGGGAGTTCCGCGCCTTTATGGAGGAGGCCCTGGGCGAGGCGGTCGCGCGGGCCCGGCTGAACCAGGCGCTCGCCATCGACGCCGCCATCACCGCCGGCGGGGCGCGCCCGGAGTTCGTGAACGAGATCGAACGGGCGGGGCCCTTCGGCGCCGGCCATGCGGAGCCCGTCTTCGCCCTGCCGGCGCATCGGGTCGCCGATGTGGGCGTGGTGGGAGCCGGCCATGTGCGGCTTCGCCTCGAATCGGGCGATCGTTCGCGGCTGGACGCGATCGCCTTCCGCGCGGCCGAAAGCCCGCTCGGCAAGGCGCTTCTGGGCGCCCGCGGCGAGCGCCTGCACGTGGCGGGCGCGCTGACCATCGATTCCTGGGGCGGACGCGAGCGCGTGCAGATGCGCGTTCTCGACGCCGCCCCCGCCGATGCGGGCCCCTGAGGCCGCGCGCGGCTAGCGCTTCGCGGGGGGCGCGGACGCGCTTCCTGCAAGAAGAGCCCTGCAGGACGAGCCGCTTGCAAAGCGGGCGAGGCCCGCCTATACCGACGCGGCTCGCGTCGGCTGGTCCGCTGCGAGGTTCGCGACCTTCGTCTATCGGTTAGGACGGCTGCCTTTCACGCAGCAAAGAGGGGTTCGATTCCCCTAGGTCGCGCCACTCGTCCACCTTATTGACATGAGCGGTCGCGGCTGAACGCGCGCGGAC
>CAZYBF010000072.1:0-14557 GCA_964645525.1 uncultured Beijerinckia sp. | reverse complement strand
ATCAATATCGAGGACGACGGCACCGTGAAGATCGCCTCCTCCGACGGCGATTCCATCAAGGCTGCGATCAACTGGATCAAGTCGATCACGCAGGAGCCGGAGATCGGCCAGATCTACGAGGGCACCGTCGTGAAGACGATGGACTTCGGCGCCTTCGTGAACTTCTTCGGTGCGAAGGACGGCCTCGTGCACATCTCGCAGCTCTCCACCGAGCGCGTCGGCAAGACCACCGACGTCGTGAAGGAAGGCGACAAGGTGAAGGTGAAGCTGCTGGGCTTCGACGATCGCGGCAAGGTCCGCCTGTCCATGCGCGTCGTCGACCAGACGACCGGCGAGGACCTC
Organism: uncultured Beijerinckia sp.; assembly: GCA_964645525.1. GTDB lineage: Bacteria > Pseudomonadota > Alphaproteobacteria > Rhizobiales > Beijerinckiaceae > Terripilifer. The sequence goes on along the minus strand of CAZYBF010000072.1, from coordinate 14,215 downwards.
GAGGCCAAGCAAAAGGCCGAGAAGAAGGCCGCGGACGAAGCCGGCGAGTGATCGCGCTGCGCTTTCGCTGAAACGCAAGGGGCCGCTCCTTCCGGGGCGGCCCTTTTTTCTTGCGCCATGCGCGGCGCGCGCAAACCCGTTCGCTCAGGTGATCTTCGGCTCGCGCGCAGCCAGCACGCCGCGCGCGACCAGATGATCCCATGCCTCCTGCGCGCTGTCGGCGAAGCAGAAAATGTCGAGATCGGCGGGCTCGATCATGCCTTCCTCCGCCAGCGCCTCGAAATTGACGATCCGCGTCCAATAGGCCTTGTCGAACAGGACCACCGGCACGCGCGGCGCCTTGCCCGTCTGGGCGAGGGTGAGCACTTCGAACAATTCGTCGAGGGTTCCAAAGCCGCCGGGAAACACCACGAGCGCCTTGGCGCGCATGGCCAGATGCATCTTGCGCATCGAGAAATAATGGAAGCGGAAGGTCAGCTCCGGCGTCGAATAGGGATTGGGAACCTGTTCGTGCGGCAGGACGATGTTGAAGCCGATCGAGGGGGCGCCCGCATCCTGCGCGCCGCGATTGGCCGCCTCCATCGCGCCCGGCCCGCCGCCGGTGGCGATCACATTGTCGCGCGGCACGCCGGCGTGCCCGTCGAGCGCGCCGCCCTTCTGGGAGCAGATGCGCCCGAATTCGCGCGCCTGCGCATACCAATAGGCCTGCCGTCTCGGCGCGTCCTCGCGGATGCGCGCGCTTCCGAACACGACGATGGTGGAGCGGATCGACCAATCCCGCAGGATCATCTCCGCCTTGGCGTATTCCAGCAGAAAGCGCACGCCGCGCATGGAATCCGACAGCAGGAAATCCTGGTCGAGCGCAGCGAGGCGGTAGGAGGGGGAGGCGAGCTGGGCGCTTGCGCGCGCGTGGGCGTCGTCGGCGGGACGGTTTGAGTCGTCTTGCTTGGGCTGGCGGTCGGGCTGTTCAGTCTGGCTCATCGCGCAAGCATAGACTGGTCCGGCTGCGAGGCGAAGCGGGACGATTGAAAGGGATGACGCTCGCGTGCGCCCGTTCTAACCTGTTCCCTCGAAGCCCGGGGCGACGCCATGAACACAGCCTTCCTGTCCGACCTGCTCAACGTCATCGCGGATCGCGGCCGCAATTTCCTTGGCCTTCCCGCGCCTTCGGTCGATCCCGCCATGCGCGCGGCCGGGCTTGCGGAATTATGCGAGCGTCTGCTCACCGGGCGCGGCGAGGCGTCGGGCACCGCGCTTGCGCGCGAGATGCTGGACATTCTGGGAAGCCTCGACGAGGCGGGCCGCACGAGTTTCTACGCCGCGCTCGCGGTGCGTTTCGGCCCCGACGCCAAGGCCCTCGCCAGCGCCGTGGAGGCGTGGACGCAGGCGCCCACCGATGAATGCGCGGGGCGTCTGCACTATGCGTCGGAGCCGCGGCGACAGGAGATTTTCCGCCGGCTCAACCGCGCGCCCGGCGGCACGGCGGCGCTTGTCGCCATGCGCGCCGACCTCATCGCCCGCCTCAAGGCGCATCCCGACCTGAAGGCGGTGGACCGCGACCTCGTGCATCTGTTCCAGTCCTGGTTCAACCGCGGCTTTCTTGTGTTGCGCCGCATCGACTGGTCCTCGCCCGCCGTCGTGCTGGAGAAGATCATCCGCTACGAGGCCGTGCACCAGATCCGCGACTGGGAGGATTTGCGCAACCGCATCGATCCGCCCGACCGGCGCTGCTACGCCTTCTTCCATCCCGCGCTTCTCGATGAGCCGCTGATCTTCGTGGAGGTGGCGCTCACGCAGGCCATTCCCGGCGCCGTCCAGCCGCTGCTCGCCCTGCCCCGCGCGTCGCTGAAGGCGGAGGACGCGCGCACGGCCGTCTTTTATTCGATCTCCAACTGCCAGCAGGGGTTGGCCGGCGTCTCCTTCGGCAATTTCCTCATCAAGCAGGTGGTGGAGGAATTGCGCCGCGAATTGCCCCGGCTCGACACATTCGTCACGCTCTCGCCCGTGCCGGGCTTCATGCGCTGGCTGCGCGCCCAGCCCATGGACCAATGGCCGCTGGAGGACCGGCAGGCGGTGGAGGGGCTGGAGGATCCCGAATGGCCGCAGGATCCCGATTTCGCGCCCCGCGCCCGGGCCCTGCTGGAGCCTCTGGCGGCGGCCTATTTCCTCGAGGCCCGCAGCGCCGACGGCAAGCCGGTGGACCCCGTAGCCCGCTTCCATCTGGGCAATGGCGCGCGGCTTGAGCGCATCGACTGGCTGGGCGACGTCTCCGAGAAGGGACTGGCGGAGAGCGCCGGGCTGATGGTCAATTATCTCTACGATCTCGAGCGCATAGAGGAGAACCACGAGGCCTTCGCCAATCAGGGCGAAGTCGTTGCCTCCCCGGCGGTCCGCAGATTATTGAAGGCCAACGCCCGGCTCCGGCTCGCCCCGGCGGCGGGCAAGGCCTGACAGCACGAACAACGCCCCAGGGGGAACATGCCCGCCTATCTCTACGATCTCATCGCCCGCCGCGCGCCCGCGCCCTCCAAGACCTTTCTGGAGACGCCGGAAGGCCGCAAGCTCACCTTCGCCGATCTCGCCGCCGGCTCCGCGCGCATGGCCAATGCGCTCGCCGCCCGCGGGGTCGTCGCCGGCGACCGCGTGGCCGTGCAGGTGGACAAGTCGCCCGACGCGATCCTGCTCTATCTCGCCTGCCTGCGCGCCGGCGCGGTGTTTCTGCCGCTGAACACCGCCTACACGCCGGCCGAGATCGAATATTTCCTCTCCGACGCCGAGCCGCGCGTTTTCGTCTGCGAGCCGCAGAAGAAGGACTCCCTGCTTGAGGCCGCGCGCAAGGCCGGCGTCGCCCATGTGGAGACCATGGGCGTGCGCGAGGACGGCTCGCTCGTGGAGGCCGCGAAGCGCGAGCAGGAAACGTTCGCCGATGTGGCGCGCGGCGAGGACGATCTCGCCGCCATTCTCTACACGTCGGGCACGACGGGACGCTCGAAGGGCGCCATGCTCAGCCATGGCAATCTCGCCTCCAACGCGCTCACGCTCGTCGACTACTGGCGCTTCACCGACAAGGACGTGCTGATCCACGCGCTGCCGATCTACCACACCCATGGCCTGTTCGTGGCGATGAACACGCTGCTGCTGGCGGGCGGCTCCATGTTCTTCCTGCCCAAGCTCGATCCCGATCTCATGTTGCAGCTCATGCAGCGCGGCGCGACGGCGATGATGGGCGTGCCCACGTTCTACACGCGCCTGCTCGCCCATCCCGGCCTCACGAAGGAGGCGACGAAGAACATGCGCCTGTTCGTGTCGGGCTCGGCGCCGCTGCTGGCGGAGACCCATCGCGAATGGACCGCGCGCACCGGCCATGCGATTCTCGAGCGCTACGGTATGACCGAGACGAATATGAACACGTCGAACCCTTACGACGGGGATCGCGTGCCCGGCGCGGTGGGCTTCCCGCTGCCCGGCGTGTCCGTGCGCATCACCAATCCCGAGACCGGCGCCCCGCTCAAACAGGGCGAGATCGGCATGATCGAGGTGAAGGGCCCGAATGTGTTCAAGGGCTATTGGCGCATGCCGGAGAAGACGGCGGCCGAGTTCCGCGCCGACGGTTTCTTCATCACCGGCGACCTCGGCAAGATCGACGAGCGCGGTTATGTCTTCATCGTCGGCCGCGACAAGGACCTCGTGATCACCGGCGGCTTCAACGTCTATCCCATCGAAGTGGAGACGGAGATCGACGCATTGCCGGGCGTGGTGGAGAGCGCGGTCATCGGCGTGCATCATCCCGATTTCGGCGAAGGCGTCACGGCGGTCGTCGTGCCCAAAAAGGAGGGCGCGCCGGACGAGAAGCAGGTTCTCGCCGCCCTCGAGGCGCGGCTCGCCAAGTTCAAACTGCCCAAGCGCGTGCTGTTCGTTCCCGAACTGCCGCGCAACGCCATGGGCAAGGTGCAGAAGGCCGAGTTGCGCAAGACCTATGGCGATCTCTACAAGAAGTGAGTCCGCATCAGAGGAGCGATCCATGAAGACGGCAGCATTTGTTCTCGCCCTTGCGCTCGCCGGCGCAGCGCCCGCGTTCGCCCAGCACGCCGGCCACGGCTCCCATTCGGGCCATTCGGGTCATGCAGGCCATGGCGCCGCCGCCTCCGCGCAGGACAGCGCGGCGACGAAGGCCTACAAGGCGGCCAATGACAAGATGCACCGCGACATGGACATCGCCTTCACGGGCGACGCCGACGCGGATTTCCTGCGCGGCATGATCCCGCATCATCAGGGCGCGATCGACATGGCGAAGATCGTCCTCCAGCACGGCAAGGATCCGCAGGTGCGCAAGCTCGCGCAGGAGATCGTCGCCGCGCAGGAAGGCGAAATCGCCATGATGAAGAAATGGCTCGCCGAGCGCGGCAAATAATCCAAGCACGCTTTGCGGGCCGGCGGAGGACGAGGGCATGAAAGTCGCGCTGATCCAGATGAACTCCGGCTCCGACAAACCGGCCAATCTCGCCGCCGCGCGCGCCCTCATCGAACGGGCGGCGCGCGAGGAGCGGCCTGACTGGATCTGCCTGCCGGAAGTCTTCGACTTCATGGGCGGGACGCGCGGCGAAAAGCTCGCCGCCGCGGAGGAGCCGGGCGGGCCGGCCTGGACAATGCTGCGCGATCTGGCGAAATCCTGCGGCGCCTTCATCCACGGCGGCTCGATCCTCGAGCGCATTCCCGGCGAGGAGCGCGTCGGCAACACCACGTTCGTCTTCAACCGGTCGGGCGAGGAGATCGCGCGTTATCGCAAGATCCACATGTTCGACATCACCGCGCCCGACGGCCGCCAATACAATGAGAGCGCGTCCATGCGTCCGGGCGATGCGGTGGCGACCTATGATTGCGAGGGCGTCACGGTGGGCTGTTCGATCTGCTATGATCTGCGCTTTCCCGACCTCTTTCAGGCGCTCATGGCGCGCGGCGCCCAGATGATCGCGCTGCCCGCCGCCTTCACCTTGCAGACCGGCAAGGACCATTGGGAGACGCTTTTGCGCGCGCGCGCCATCGAGACGCAGACCTATGTCTGCGCCGCCGGCCAGACCGGCCTGCACATGCAGGGCGGCGAGGCGCGCGCTACCTGGGGCCATTCCATGGTCGTCGATCCCTGGGGCCATGTGACCGCGCGCGCGTCCGACGGCGTGGGCTATGTCGCCGCCCGCATCGACCCCGCGCGCGTGGCGCAGGTGCGCGCCATGATTCCCGTCGCCCGACATAAGGTGAAACTCACATGACCGCCGCCGCGTCCCCTCTCGCGAAGATCGATCTCAACCGGCTTCTTTCCCCGCAGGCGCAACGCTGCGAGGAGATGGAGGCGCTGTGGCGCTTCCTGCAGGCGGAGGACGCAAAGCTCCCCGATCAGTCGCGCATGTCCCCGCCCGAGCAGAGGATCGTGCGCGATCAGGCGGCGCGTCGCTTCGACGGCGACCTTGAGCCGGTGGCGAGCGTGGCGCGCGTGCATGCGCCCGGCCTCGCCGGCGCGCCTGACGTCGTCTGCGACCTCGTCACGCCTGAAAACGCGCAGCCGGGCTGCGTCGTCTATCTGCACGGCGGCGGCTGGACCTTCGGCAGCCTCGTCTCCCATGCGCGCGTCTCGCGCGCGCTCGCCAATGAAACGCGCACCCGCGTGCTCGCGGTCGATTATCGGCTGGCGCCGGAAAATCCCTATCCCGCGCCGCTCGACGACGCCGTCGCCGCCTGGCGCTATGTGGTCAAGCGCGCCGGCGCGGAGGCGGGGTTCGACGGCCCGCTGGCGGTGGCCGGCGACAGCGCGGGCGCCAATCTGGGTCTGGCCGCGATCCTGCGCGAAGGCGAGGCGGGTCGCCGGCGCCCCGACATGGGCCTGTTCTTCTACGGCGTGTGGAATTGCGATTTCGACACGCCCTCCTATCGCCGTTTCGGAACCGGCCACGGCCTCACCCGCGCGAGCATGGAGAAATTCCTCGATTTCTATGTTCCCGGCGGCGACGGGCCCGGCGCGCTGCGCTTCGAGCCTTTCGTCTCCCCCATGCTCGCGAGCGAAGCGACGCTCGCGCGGCTGCCGCCGATTTATCTTGCGGCGGCGGGGCTGGATCCGCTGCTGTGCGACAGCGTGGATTTCGCCCGCAAGCTCGAGGCCGCGGGCGCGACCTTCGACATCAACGTGCACGAGGGCCTGCATCACGGCTTCATGCAATTGAGCGCGCGCCTCTCGGAGGCCCGGCGCGCCTATGGGTTGATGGGGGATTTCTTCCGCCGCTGGGCGGCGCAGCGCGCGGGCTGAGCGCTCAGGCCGCCAGATCCGCGACGACGGAATCGAGCACGGGAAAACCTTCCGTCGTCACGCGCAGCTTGCCGTCGGGCGCGTGTTCGATCATGCCGTCCTCGATCAGCGAGGCGATGCGCGCCGCGTCGAGCGGCTTGCCGCGGATCGCCTCATAGCGCGCCGGCAGAATGCCTTCGGAAAGGCGCAGGCCCATGAGCAGGAATTCGTCGCCCTGCTCCTCGCGCGACAGCGCGTCCTCCTCCACGAGGCCGTGGCCCTCGCTCTCCACCACGGTGAGCCACATTTCAGGATGGCGCTCGGTGGACTGGGCGAGGCGCCCGCGCGGGGTGAGCAGGCGCCCATGCGCGCCCGGCCCCACGCCGGCGTATTCGCCATAACGCCAGTAGAGCAGGTTGTGCACGCTCTCCTGCCCGCGCGCGGCGTGGTTGGAGATTTCATAATTGAACAGGCCGGCGGCGCTCGTCACCTCCTGCGTGACGTCCCACAGCGCGCGCCCGGTCTCCGGCGGCGGGATTTTCAGCTTGCCCGCCTGCGCGAGGCGCTCGAACATCGTCTCGGGCTCGATGGTGAGCTGATAGAGCGACAGATGGCCGCCCGCGCGCTTGGTCGCCTCGGTGAGCTCCTTGCGCCAGCTCTCCGGCGTCTGGTCGGGGCGGGCGTAGATCAGGTCGAAGGAGAAGCGCTCGAAAATCGCGGAGGCGACGCCCACCGCCATCATCGCCTCGGCGGCGGTGTGGGTGCGTCCCAGCGCGCGCAGGTCAGCGTCGTTGAGCGCCTGCACGCCGAGCGACACCCGGTTCACGCCGGCGGCGCGATAGCCCTTGAAACGGCCGGCCTCGACGGAGGTGGGATTGGCCTCGAGCGTGATTTCGGCGTCGGGCGCCATGGCCCAGTTCTGGGCGATCGCCTCGAGAATGGCGCCCACGGTCTCCGGCTTCATCAGCGAGGGGGTGCCGCCGCCGAAAAAGACGGATTTCACCGTGCGGCCGGGCGCAAGCGCGGCGCGGTGGGCGAGTTCGGCGCGGAAGGCGGCGACATAGCGCGCCTCGTCCACTCCGCCGACCCGCACATGGCTGTTGAAGTCGCAATAAGGGCACTTCGACAGGCAGAACGGCCAGTGGACGTAAACTCCGAACCCGGGATCGTCGTTTGGGAATCGGCTCGCCATGATTCGCATGTATCGCACGACCGGAGCCGTTGGTCGATGCGGGCGCGCGCAAAATGTCTCCGCGCGCGCGCCTCAGCGCAGTCCGAGGAAGGAAAGGATCACCAGAATCACGACGATCAGGCCCACCACATAGATGATGCTGTTCATGAAAGCCTCCGCATGGCTGAGCGGGCGCCGCTGCGCCCGGCCATGCCTGCGGATTTTCCGGGCGTGGTCTGAGCGGGCCGGCGGCCTGTGCTGCGCCAACGTTCGCGCAGGCGGGCGGTTCCGGGCGCGCTCGCCTGGCGGCTCAGCGGGCTTTCGCATCCTCCAGCATCATGGCGGCGGCCTTTTCCGCGATCATGATCGTGGGCGAATTGGTGTTGCCGGAGGTGATCGTCGGCATAGCGGACGCGTCTGCGACGCGCAGCCCCGCCACCGCGCGCACGCGCAATCGCGCGTCGAGCGCGGCGCCCTGGTCGTCGGGCGCGCCCATGCGCGCCGTGCCGACGGGATGGAAAATCGTCGTCCCGATATCGCCGGCCGCGCGCGCGAGCGCCGTCTCGTCCTGCGCCTGCGGGCCGGGCAGGCGTTCGCGCGGCTTGTAGCGCGCAAGCGCGGGGGCCGCGCAGATGCGGCGCGCGAGGCGGATGGATTGCGCGGCGACGCGCCGGTCCTCCTCGGTTGAAAGATAATTGGGCGCGATGAGCGGCGCGTCATTGGGGTCAGGCGTGCGCGCATGCACGCCGCCGCGGCTCGTGGGGCGCAGATTGCACACGCTCATCGTGATCGCAGGGAAGGGGTGCAGCGGGTCGCCGAACTTGTCGAGCGAGAGCGGCTGCACGTGGAATTCGACGTTTGGCGTGGCGAAGCGCTCGTCGCTGCGCGCGAAAATCCCCAGTTGCGAGGGCGCCATGGTGAGCGGCCCGCGCCGGAACAGCGCATATTCGATCCCCATCCACGCGCGCTTCCACAAGGAGCCGTAATCGACGTTGAGCGTGCGCGCGCCCTCGATTTCGAAGATCGTGCGCAATTGCAGGTGATCGGAGAGATTCTCGCCCACGGCGGGCAGATGGGCGCGCGTCTCGAGCCCGAGTGCGGACAGCCGCGCCCCGTCGCCGACGCCGGAGAGCTCGAGAATGTGCGGCGTGCCGATCGCGCCTGCGGCCAGCACGATCTCGCCGCGCGCGCGCGCCTCGAAGACCGCGCCCTCGCGCGAGAAGCGCACGGCCTGCGCGCGCCCCTGCCGCACTTCGACGCGCTGCGTATGCGCATGGGTGATGAGCGTCAGGTTGGGCCGATGCAGGACCGGCTTCAGGAAACCGCGCGCCGCGCTCCAGCGTCGTCCGCGTTTCTGGTTCACGGGAAAATAGCAGGAGCCGAAATTGTCCCCGCCGTTGAAGTCGCGCGTGCGCGGAATGCCGACCTGTTCGGCCGCCTCCTGCACCGCGTCGAGAATCTCCCAGCGGTTGCGCGGCTCCTCCACGCGCCATTCGCCGCCCGCGCCATGCAGGGGCGAGGCGCCGCCGAAATGGTCCTCGTGTTTCTTGAAGACGGGCAGCACGTCGTCCCAGCCCCATCCGGGCAGGCCCATCTGGCGCCAGCCGTCGTAATCGGCGGCCTGTCCGCGCATGTAGATCATGCCGTTGATCGCCGAGCACCCGCCCAGCGTCTTGCCGCGCGGATAGGCGATTGCGCGTCCGTTGAGGCCCGGCTCCGCCTGCGTGCGCAACATCCAGTCCGCGCGCGGATTCCCGATCGCGAACAGATAGCCCACGGGAATGTGCAGCCAGATCCAGTCGTCCTTGCCGCCCGCCTCCAGCAGCAGCACGCGGTTGCGCGGATCCGCGCTCAGGCGATTGGCGAGCACGCAGCCTGCGGAGCCTGCGCCCACGATCACGTAGTCATATTCGCCCGCGTCGATCGCCGTCCGTTCGTCCATGCGCGCCTGCCTCCCGCGCCATCATAACTTTCGCGCGCGCGGCGCGAAAGCGCAGCGCTTCAGGTTGCCAATAAGTCTCCCGGCTGCGATGCAGGCGCATGACCGATAGAGGCAGCGACCCGTCCGCGCCTGACGCCGCGCTTGCGCGCGTGCTGGGCGTGTGGGCGCTCACCGCCTATGGCGTCAGCGTGGTCGTTGGCGCAGGCGTCTATGTGGCGCTGGGCGAAGTGATCGCGCGGGCGGGCCCCGCCGCTCCGCTTTCCTTTCTCCTCGCCGGCCTCGCCGCTGCGCTGACGGGCCTGTGCTATGCGGATCTTTCGAGTCGCTGGCCCCATGCGGCCGGCGCCGCGCTGTTTGTGGAGAAGGGCTTCCGCTCGCCCCTCATGGGCCGGCTCACGGGCGTCGCGCTCACGGTGGCGGTCGGCGTGGCGGCGGCCTCCATCGCCAGCGGCGCGGTGAAATTCGCCGGCGCGTTCCTTCCGGTTTCTCCCGCTGCGGCGCTGGCTGCGTTGATCCTCGCCTTCACCGCGCTCGCCGCTTTCGGCGTGCGCGAGAGCGCCGGCTTCGCGGCGCTGATCGGCGTGCTTGAAATCGCGGGCCTGCTCGCCGCCGTCGTCGCGGGCCTGCAGCGCGCGCCGTCCTACGACTTGTCGGTTTTCGCGCCGCAGGGCCTTGCGCAATGGGGCGGCGTGGGCGCGGGCGCCTTCATCGCCTTCTTCGCCTTCATCGGGTTCGAAGCGCTCGCGAATATGGGCGAGGAGACGCGAGACGCCGCGCGCGCGGTGCCCCGCGCGATCCTGGGCGCGGTTGCGATCAGCGTCGTGCTTTATGCGCTTGTCTCGGCCGCCGTCGTCTGGGGCGGGGCGGCGGGCGGCGACAATCCGCTGCTTGCTTTGTTCACGGGGCCTGCGGCGGTCGTCTTCGCGTCGGTCGGCGCGCTGGCGGTGGCCAATGGCGCGCTCGTGGAGATCATTATGCTGTCGCGTCTTTACTTCGGCATGGCGCGGCATGGGCGCGCGCCCGCCTTTCTCGCGCGCGTGGAGCCGCGCACGCGCACGCCGGTGTTCGCCACGCTTGCGGCGGGCGTCTTCGTGCTGGGGGTCGCGCTGCTCATCCCTTTCGAACGTCTGCTGACATTGTCGAACGTGCTCACGCTCGGCGTGTTCGTCGCGGTCGATCTCGCCGCCATGCGCGTCGCGCGCGACCCCTGCTCCCCGCCCTCGGCTCTCCGCCTGCCCGCCTTCGTCGCGCCCATAGCCGCGCTCGTGTGCGCCGCGCTCGCTCTTTCGGAGTTCGTGTGACCGGGTTTGCGGCTGCGCGGAGGCGTTTGGCCCGATGAAGGAACCGGGTTGATTCTTTCGTCGTATTTTGCGACACCTAGAGCACTCGGGCGTCTACCTTCAAAAAAACAAGAGGGCGCGCGGAGTAGGCGAGGAAGGGGGAGGTCAGCAGAAAGTTTGCGTCGTCGCATCCTGTAGACAGGTTATTGTCAGGCTGAAGCAATGCTCCAGCGTGACAGCGGCGCACAGCGAATAATTTGCGACAATACGCCATGCGCCTCACCCTCCGCGACGACGCCACAGAATCCCCCACCATAGTCGCCTTCAGCCTTGCGCTGTTCGTCCTCATATCGCTGGCCTCCATGGTCACGACCGCGCAGCCGCGCGTTTATGAGGAGGCCTGCCTGCGCGCGGCCCCGTTCGAGCTGGCTGAATCCGCGATTGCGCCTGGCGCGCCCACGCGCGAGGACAAGTGCTGCGACGATGCGATCGCCGCCGTCGCCGATTCCCTGCTTAATTTCGATTTCGCCGCCCCGAACGACGTCGTCGTCTTCGGGCGCGACGCCGTCGCAGTCCGAAGCTTCGACGCGCGCGGGCCGCCGGGCCAGGTTCAAGAAGGCTGACAAAAGCCTCAAGGCCGTTCAAGCGGCCTCTAAGTCGTAGGAAACGAGACTAAGGAAATCCTGCTGCTGGCATCAAGCCGGGCAGGAGCCGAAAGGCGGGTAAAATGGAAGTCAGTATGCTCGACGCGGCCGGTTCGGCCTTCGTCATGATCGCAGACCCCTGGCGTCTGCTTATGCTTCTGACAGGCGTGATTCTGGGCCTCGTGCTCGGCATTCTCCCTGGCATCGGCGGCCTCGCGGGCACCGCGCTGCTGCTCCCCTTCACCTTCAACATGGACCCCGTGGCGGCCATGGCCCTTCTTCTGGGTCTTGGCTCAACGACAGCGACCGGCGACCCGATCCCGGCCATTCTGTTCGGCGTGCCAGGCGGCGCAGGTTCTGCGGCCACCGTGCTCGACGGCCTGCCGATGGCCAAGCGCGGCGAAGCCAGCCGCGCCCTGTCGGCCGCTTATATGTCCTCCATGCTGGGCGGCATTTTCGGCGCCATCTTGATGGGCATTTCGCTGCCCATTCTGCGGCCGATCATGTTGTATATAGGCTCTCCAGAGCTCTTATCATTCGCAGTGCTCGGCATTTCGATGGTGGCCGTGCTCTCGGGCAACACGCCCCTGCGCGGCCTCACCGTCGCCGGCCTCGGCCTGCTGATCTCGATGATCGGTTCGGATCCGCAGACCGGCACCCTGCGCTGGACGCTCGACACGCTTTACCTTTGGGAAGGCCCGCCGCTCGTTCCGATCGTGCTCGGCCTCTTCGCTCTGCCTGAGCTCGCCGACCTCGCGATCGCTCGCACGGCCATCGCCGGCAACATGGCGCGCACCGACCGCAGCGGCATGTGGCAGGGCGCGAAGGATTGCTTCACCCATTGGTGGCTGGTTCTTCGCTGCTCCTGGCTCGGCTCCGCGCTTGGCGCGGTTCCCGGCATCGGCGGCGCGGTCGTCGACTGGCTGGCCTACGGCCATGCGATGCGCACTGAAAAGGGCGCCGCGCAGACCTTCGGCCGCGGCGACGTGCGCGGCGTGATCGCCTCCGAATCGGCGAACAACTCGCGTGAGGGCGGCGCGCTCGTCCCCACCGTGGCGTTCGGCGTGCCCGGCTCCGCCGGCATGGCGATCCTCATGGGCGCCTTCATGATCCACGGCCTGGTTCCGGGCCCTGACATGCTGTCGAAGCACCTCCACGTCACCTATGCGATGGTGTGGTCGGTCGCGCTCGCCAACATCGTGGGCGCGGGTCTGTGCTACCTGTTCTCCGAATGGTTCGCGCGTCTTGCGACGCTGCGCTACACGCTGATCATGCCGGCCACCCTCGGCATCATCTACATCGGCGCCTTCCAGGGCGCGCGTAACTGGGGCGACCTGTGGACGCTGCTCACCTTCGGCATTCTCGGCTGGACGATGAAGCAGATGAAGTTCCCGCGTCCCCCGCTGGTGCTGGGCCTCGTGCTCGGTGAGATTGTGGAGCGTTATCTCTTCATCTCCATCCAGCGTTACGGCGTCACCTGGTTCCAGCGCCCGATCGTCGTCGGTCTGTTCGGGCTCGCGCTCGTCGGCCTGCTGCGGCCGCTGATTGCGGACGTGCGCGCCCATGGCGGCGTGAAGGGCATGTTGACGGGCTTCGGCGCGCCGAACTTCCGGCCGCAGAACCTGTTCTCCGTGTTCCTGATCTGCGTGATCGGCTACATGGTGTGGGAAGCCACGTCGTGGAACTTCAGCGCCAAGATCGTTCCGCTGATCGTGGGCGGCCTTGCGTTGTTCTTCTGCTCGATCAGCCTTCTCAACGACGTCTTCCGCAAGCCGGAGGATCAGGTTGAATTGGGTCTGGCGGCGGCGGCTCAGGCCTCCGTGGAGAAGAAGGCCGAGACGAAGATCCACATGGACCTCGAGTCGGACACCGCCCACGTGCCGGCGCACCAGATCGCGGTCCGTGCGGCGGTGTTCTTCGGCTGGCTGCTCGCCTTCATGGGCTCCATGGCGGTGATCGGCCTCATCCCGACGGTGCCTCTGTTCGTGATCATCTACATGCGCATCGAAGCGCCGGAGCGGTGGAGCATCGTGGTGCCCTACGCCGTGCTGCTGACGGTGTTCATCTGGATCGTGTTCGACCAGCTGCTCACCATTCCCTGGCCGCCGACCTATCTCGGCCAGTGGGTGCCGGCGCTGAAGGGCCTCGTCCCCTCCGTCTGACCGGAACGAAACGAACAGGAGCGGCCGGGCGAAAGCCCGGCCGTTTCTTTTTTGGGATAAGCCCCGCGCGCGCCCGCTGGCGATTTGCGCTTGCGGCGCGCGGGTTTTTACGCGAATCCTGCGTCAATCGAACATGGGGGGAAAAAATGAAGGCCGCCGTCTTTCATGAATATGGGCCGCCTGAGGTCCTGCGCTATCAGGACATGGCGGATCCCGTTCCGCGCGCCGGCGAAGTGCGCATCAAGGTCCATGCCGCCACCGTCAACCGCGTGCTCGACGTCGCCCTGCGCCGCGGCGCGCAGCCCCAGCGCGAGCCTGTCATGCCCTGCATTCCCGGCGTGGATTGCGCCGGCGTCGTCGATGCGGTCGGCCCCGGCGTGACGCGCTGGAAGGTCGGCGACCGCGTGGCCGCCGCAGGCACCATGCCTGTCGACGTCGTCGCCGAGGACGGGCTGGACTCCTACGCCGGCCCCAAGGGCATGATGGGCATCAAACGTCCCGGCGGATTCGCCGAGCTCGTGTGCATTCCCTCCGCCGTCGTGCGTCCGCTGCCCGCCAACCTCAATTTCCATGAGGCCGCGGTCGTCATGCGCCACGTGCCGACCGCCTGGAACCTGCTCGTCAACATCGCCAAACTCCAGAAGGACGAATGGGTCCTCATCATGGGAGCGAGCGGCAATCTCGGCGCGATCGGAATCCAGATCGCCAAGAACGTCATCGGCGCGAAGGTCATCTGCACGGC